>NZ_JAYRDA010000005.1:0-48551 GCF_041909655.1 Dongia sp.
CGGCGTGGCGCATGCGGTCCCCCTCGCCCCTCAGGTCAAGGCATTGATCGAGGATGCACCCGTGATCGAGGGTGCCAAGTCGTTCGTCTTCACGACCGGGCGCCGCGGGGACGCCCCAGTCTCCGGTTTCAACAAGGCGAAGCTGCAACTCGACAAGCACATTCTCGAGGCTCGGCAGAAAGATGACCCCGAGGCGAAACCGATGCCGGATTGGCGATTGCACGATCTTCGCCGGACATTCCGCAGCGGCTTATCCAAGCTGCGGATACCGCCGCATATCGCCGAACGCTGCATCGCGCATATCCCCGGCGGGATTGCCCGGGTCTATGACGTGCACGAATACGAAGATGAAAAGCGCCAGGCCTTTGAGGCATGGGCGAACTATGTGGCGCGGCTGATCGAGCCGGTGCAATCCAACGTCCGAATGCTCAGAGGTTCGAAATGAGTTGGCATATACCGTTTGCTCTCGCCTTGGCCCTGTCGTTCGTCGGAGCGGCGACAGACTGCAACGCGCAATCGACTTTCCCCGAACCAACCCCGGAAGAGAAAGCCGCGGCGAAAGCTCAGGCTGAGGCGGCAATGGAACGAAACCCGTGGCTGGATGAATTGCCTGCGCAGCTCAAAAAGGAAATGGGTCGCTGCATTTTCGACAAGGGGCTTCACGAGGCGTGGCTGAAGTACAAAGACAATCCGAATCCGCCGCCACTTCCGCGATACCTGGACACTCACTTGGCCGCCATTGATAAACTCGGAGCACGGGAGTTCGCGGATTTCGAACTCTACTGCCCTGAGACAATTGAACAGCTGAAACAGTACATCCCTTGATAATGCGCGAGAGGCCCATGAGCTTGTTTCGGACTACCTTTTCTGTCCTCACTTTACTCGCGCCACTGATTGCTGCCGGCGGGAGCGTGGCGCAGGAGCTCGACCTTGGCGACACCACTACAACTTTGCCAGAAGAGGTCACCATCGAACTCGATATGGAGCGCTTGCACAGAGAACATCCATTTCTCGACAAAATGTCGGAGTGGCAGATATCGGATATGCTCTTCTGCATTGAAATTAAAGTAGAGCGTGACATTGCAGCGCGAGCAGGAAATAGCGCTCCCTTGTTCGATCCAATGCTCCTGACTGCTGAGTTCGAGCACGCGATCGACCGTGTCGCAAATGGCGATTTTGAGCCGTACAGCGAGAACGATTACTGCCAACAAACGATGAAAACGATTAAGGGCTTTATTAACTGACCGCGCCGGCCGGTCGCCGGCATAGAGACGGCCCCGCCTAGTGTTGGAACCACCCGGCGGGGCCTGACCACGAAAGGGCCAACGGAGGGCCCCAATCATGGCTACAATGACCACTACCACACCGTTGCCGGCAGCGGAAATGCCGCAGCTCGCAGACCTGGAGCATCTTGCCGCGGAGTTGATCGCGGCAGATGCCAGGACAAAGCTGCCCGAAGCTCGCGACGGCATGGGATCGACGGCGACGATCACGACTTCGGATGATGGGGGTGCGTCATGAGCGCGGACTTCGACGGGCTCACCGTCTCCCGCTGGTACTACGCCATGTGCCGGCAGGATCAACGCCCGATGCTGATCGATTTCGGCACCGGTAGAATCACGGGCCGGCGCATCGTCGAGGTCAAGGTTTTAGGCCGAGACTATGATGATGATGACTGCCAACTTTGGCACTGGATGCGCCAACACGACGCCGAGGTCATGCAGTATCTCCAGGGCCTTGGAGCTTGGCGCTACAGCTGGGGTGGCCGCGTCCGGCCGATCGGCACGACGTCGGGCCTAACGCCTGCGCAAGAGGCTGCCTCTATCATCGCCGCAGCTGATAGAGCGAGGTTTCATCTTCACATCTGGATTGACGATCGCGGGCGCGATCGCATTTCCGCAAGCACGCCGCTTGTCGACGATAACCTCGAGCCCCTGCCCGAACCGCAATGCGACGTGCAGGCCTGGGAGCGCGTCATTGTGCCGGGCCTCAAGAAACTGCGGCCGGTTGTTGCGGATCTGCTGTGGCAGCGGCAGGTGATCCAAGAGGCGTCGGGTAAGCTGTGACCGTTCGCCCGCGGAGGGGATGATGGCGAAGAAACCGGCGGCCTGGGTTTACAAGCCGATTTACTTCGATCGTGACGCTATCGAGCGCATCGTCGACGCGGTCGGGACCGAGCCGCCAGAGCTCGAGGAAGAATACCGCGCGAGCGGTGCCTCTGCGCGAGAATTCCTCTCGATCGCCCTCGACGGTGCCGTGAAGCTTTTCGCAAAGGATAGCAAGCACCAACCGCCGTCCTATGCGGCAACCCGCGATTATTTCCTTCGAATTGCGGCAAGCGTTGCGGCGCTAAGGGCAGACCTCGGAATAGAAGTCACGGCGTTTCGCGTCGGCACATCTTGGGACCATGCTATTGCGCGAGCGTCCGCCAGGTGGCCGCAGCCTTGGGCGATTGCCCGCTCTGCTGCAGGATCTCACGACGCATCGAGGGTGCTGCAAACTCTGGATTTCCTGGAGCACGAAAGCAAGGCAGCGGCCCAGCGCGTCATGCCCCTGGTAAAGAAGCCTGTAGTGCAGCAACTTCGCAAGTTAGCGCGGCAGCGCCTGGCGATCGATCTCGGCGGCATATGGGAGTCCTATTTTCGGAAGACGCGCGGCATTCCGTTTAGACGATTTGTGGACGCGGTGATTCGGGAGATGAAATCCACCATTGGCACTGCGCCACGTCTGACGGATGACGTTTTCCGCGAGGCAAGAGGCCGCAAGAGGAAGCCATCAGGGGGTGGGAAGTCGGCACGCAAAAGGGCGAAGTAACTTCCCATCTGTTTGCCCTAGTTTAATCGGTATACATGGTTAGCCACCTTGAAACAGCAGGAGGTGGCCACCATGCGCTTGTATCGATACCCCGACCTCGTAGCAAAGAAGATCGTCACGAATCGCGTGACCCTCGCCCGCTGGCAGCGTGATCTCGGCTTCCCCGACAGCATTAAACTCGGCCCGAACTCCATCGCGTTCAACGCCGATGCCGTCGATATCTGGGTCGCCGCCCGCGCGGGCATGACGATCGAAAAGCCGGCCGAGCGAGCCGCGTGATGGCGCGTGATGAACGCCCAGCGCCCGCCGGGGCCGAAAACGGAAGAAGGCGACACGCCCGCCAGCGCATCGCCTTCTATGTCGAAAAAACGGGAAATCTCGCCAGGAGAAGATAGCGCCGCCGGCATCGATGATCAAGGCAATGATCGCGAATTCGCCTGGTCTCGTGATGCTCTGATTCAGGAGCAGCGGCGCATTGCCGTCTACTGGAATACCCGAGGCCACGTCGCCTTCAGGGCGGAAGGCGAGTGGGATCCCCGTGGGTACTGCAACGAAGACGACACCGTCATAACAATCGATCCGCTTCACCTGCCTGCCGTCATATCGAAGCTCTTGCGGATGCAGAGGGGTGAAGAATGACAGGCCGTTTCTCGCGCCTTCCCCGTGCTGCCGTCGCTGATCGCCGGCTATCAGGTGACGATCTCCGCGCCCTGGCCGCCTTGTGCTGCTATGTCGACCGGGAAGGCCGTTGCTGGGTCAGCACCGACCGACTCGCCTCTGACCTAGGCATTCATCGGCGATCAGTGCAGCGCCATATCAAGACGCTCAAGGGCTATGGGTACGTCGCCAAGGCCGGCACGTTCGATATGGAGGACGGAAGGCGAGCAGCAGCACTCAAGGTCAGCTATCCGGAAGCGACGCCCGGTGTCGTTTTGCCAGAAGATGAAACGACATCTGGTGTCGTTCTTAATGACGATGATGACGAATTGGAAACGACATCTGGTGTCGCTACGGGCGATAGCGAAACGACACCTGATGGCATCCAGAACGACACCCAGCGTCATCCGAAACGACACCAGGGTGTCGCCATATATAACAGCCCATCTAAACAGCCCATCTTAAACAGCCCACCTGAATCAGCCCATGTTACGCAGCGACAGGCCGCTGCGGCGCCACAAGATGCTCATGAGAAGGAAGAGGACGAGGCAGCCACCCGGCATCTCTTGGCGAAGTACGAGCTCCTGACGCTCGAGATCGACAGGGCCGACCTGCTGTCCTGGATCGCCAATGCCATCGAGCACAACGGCCCCGGACCAGCCGAGGAAGCCCTACGGCGGGTGAGCGGCTGCAGCCGATACACGGTTGATGCGCTCAATGACGCGCACTGGCAGGTGCTAAATGACAAGTAGCGGCAGCCATGCCCGGGGGCCCCTAGGCCCTACCCTACCCAGGCGGGGGCGCATCCAGTCGCGTTGAACGACTGGCTTAGAACTTTTTTTTAGGTGGTGACGGATCAGCAACGGAGGAATCAGGATGAGCGAAGAACAAGGGGCCAAGGATTGGGCGGCCGAAGAGCCGAGCTATAGCCTCGCCGATGCCGCAGAAATCACCGGCCTCAGCCGGTCGACGTTGGAACGATTGCTACGCGAGGGCCTGCCCTACATCGAGCGTGCGGATCGTGATCGGCGGAAAGAGTGGAAGCTTTGCATCGGCTACATTATTGCCTTCCGAGCGCTCCAAAAGCGCAAGGAGGCATACGCAAAGTTGCGGCGGCAGCAGGGACTTCCCATCGATCCCTACGCGCCGCCGCCCTGGGATCCGCTTGTCGAAGAAATGTTGGATGACATGATCCTGCAGCTGCGGGACTTCCTCGCTGCGATCGGCCCCGAGTCCAACGCGAAAAGGCGCCGCGCCATGATCGGCAATTTCCTTCACGTGCTGGGGCGATTTGAGCTGCTGCGGGGCAAAGAACCATGACCGCCGAGATCCTGCGATTCCCCGCGCCAGGCCCCGCCAGCGCCGCCACGCCGCCGGACTATGCGCGACTGCTATCGGTGCTTTTCGATTATCCACCTGCCAAGGCGGAGTGGGTCGCGGCTGAATTCGCGCGCCGGCACGCGACGATATTAGGCGATGGCCAGTGGCCGCCGATCGAGACGCGGTCAACCTGGCCGGACGAAGTGCGGCGCGTTGCCGGCATTGTGGCGGAGCGTCATCACAAGCGAACTTCGGCGGCGTTGATGATGATCGTCGAGTTGCTGGCTAGCGTGTATGACGCCCGCGTAGGCGAAGGTGGCGAACGTGGATCTTGACCGGGCCTTGACCCCCGCCACCGGCCTGCGCCTGTCCGACGCTATGGCCGCCTGGTGGGCCCGTATCCGCCCGACCGAGGCCGAGGCGCTCATCTGGTGGGAAGCGGAGATCCAGTCTACCGCAGCCGCTGCGATGGCCGCTGGTGCCACCGACACCTTGCGCGCCGCGACCGAGGCGCTCGGAGCCTTCCGCCGTGCAGACGACGTCGAGCGCCGCCTCTACGCCCAACGCGCCGCCCTGGCGCAATACAGCCACGCCACGGCCGCTTTCGTGGCGGTACTGGCTGCCGGCGCCCTGACAGCGCGTGTTCTGCACGATGGTCGCGAATGCGCGCTGCCGCCCTCGTTCTGGCTTGATGCCGAATTCCAGCACGCATGCTGGCACCGGCCCGCGATCTATCTCGACCGTGTCGAATTCGCGGCCTGGCTTTCCGCAGCGGCCGAGCTGGAGCGCGTACCCTATAGCGCGCTTGTGCAATTCCTCGCCGGTCGCACGCCTGCCGATACAGCGGCGCCGAGCGAATCCGAGGACTGGAAAGCGGCGAAAGCCCGATTCGGCGCGCGTGTTTCGCGGCAACTAATTCGCGGCGCGCGGAAGGAAATCTACGCGGATCGCCCGCCGATGCGCGGAAGGCCGCCGAAATCAACGGCCTAGAAATCGCCGTTTATTCGCCAACTTTCCAGTAGACGGCGATTTTTCAGCAGCGCCAAGAAGGGCGCATGGCACAGGCAAGATTCAATCACTCGAAACTCCAGGCGCTCAAGGTCGCGCAAGATGCCGGATGGCGCCGCCTCCGCGATCTGGGCAGCAGCGCGGAATTTTACCGCGATCACATCGGCCGCACCGAAACCGAAATGCGCCGGCATCCGATTGGCACGATGCGGGTTGAGAGTCGTAAGGACGCGCGCGATGACCTGATACGCTCATTCAACGCGCTCCAGCATAAGTTGGCCGCCGACGAGTGGGAGTTGCAGCAGATCGGCGCCGAGCGCGACCGTCTCGCGGCCCAGCAGGAAGAGCGCGGCCAGCTTCTACAGCGCTGCCTCGACGCGCTGAGGGCGCGCGGTATCGATCCCGCTTTCGTCGACGAGACGCCAAACGCCACCACTGGCCGCCGGGCCGACATCACATTCGGGAGCCGCTGAGCCATGCAAAAACTCAATGAACTTACCGCCGCCATCAAGGCCGCCGTTGGCGAGGTGGAAACGAAACTTGGCGAGATCCGGGCCGAGATCACCACCCTCAAGGCCGAACGCGAGACGGTCGCGGCAGCGCCCGTCACCAAAGCTCTGGCGCTCTCTCGGCTCGATGCCAAGCTCGCCGCCGAAGCCGCGAAGTTCGACGTTGATGGAAGCTTCATTGATCGGCTCTGGCGCCCGGATCTCGGCGACGAACCGCTCGGCCTAGTCGATATTTTCGTCGGCGAAGCGCATCAGAGCAACAACCTTGAGCCGATGCTAGCGGCACTCTTCGGCGATCAGCTGCGCAAAGCCCTCGCTACGAGGGTTGAAAGCGAATACAAGGCGATCACCAAGCAGGGCATCACCCCCATCGGTGATGAGGAGCGGGCCGAACGCCTGCACGAGATCGACGCCCGGATCGCCGACCTCGAGGAAGCCGAAGAATCCATCCGAGCCGAAGCGGCGCAAGCTGGCATCGATCTGGCGCCCCGACCGGACATTTCCGCCGAGGCGTTCCTTGAGATCGATGATGGCGAAGACGCCGACCAGCAGGATGCGGCGCAATGAGTCTCGTCAAACACAACGGCAAGTGGGTAACCATCAAGGAGTATAACGCCGCTGTTGATGCAGAGCGCAAGGCGCGAAATGCGGTGCGCGAGGCGCGAAACGCACCGCAAGCCAGCACACCCGCCCCGTCGCCAGCGCCACAGCAGGTCGAGCCCCCGAGCAATCCGGCGCCCGCCACTGATTCCCCAGATCCTGCGGAAGTGGCCGAGTATTGCGCCGCCAATGGTCGACCCGACATGGCGGCAAAATTCATCCGCGATCGGGTGCCGATGGCTGAAGTTCATCGCCTTGTCGACGTATCAGACAGGATCAGGACGCAGTTTGAAGCCGCCCGGGCAGTCAATCCGGAAATCCCACAGCAGTTTCTCGACGAAATGCTTCGCGGCATCGCGGGCGGTACGACATCGCCCGAGGTCGCGGGGAAAATGTTCTGCGAATGGCTGGCTGATCACCAAAGCCCCGAGATCATGGGGCAACTTTCGTCCAGCGACATCGCCGGTACCGCTGCAGGCAATCACGGCTGGGATCGCGCCCTGGCGCAGGCCGGCAAGGCGAAGGTGGCGAGATGAGTTTAAACGCTCGGGCAGGTTGGCCGGGCGGAGCCGAGATGTTGTTGATCTCCCTACGCCTCGGCTCACAACTAGCGCAAAGCCGTGGCAGGTCGAGCGCGACTCCCGGCCGGTATTGATCCCCTCGTTACCGGCCGGGACACTGAAAGGATAAGGCTGATGAAAGAGCGGAAGCGGCCACCCGGCCCGAAGCCAGGCGAGACCGCCGTGATATTTGGGACCGATCCGAAGGCAGCGCCGCTGCCTGTACCGCAGGCAGAGAGCGAGGCCGCATGATCCCCACGCCCAACACAGCCTTCGACGATGCCGACACCATGGCAACAGGCTCCGAAATCTGGCGAGACCGGCAGGGCTGCCTCCACGTCATCGCGGAAGATGACCCCGTCCGGTCTGACCCGCGCTGGATCGCCGCTAGGACCGCCCGGCTAGATCAACAAGCGCAAAGAGCGCGTGATTTGGCTGCCGCGTCGCCATGTACGAATTCATCGTGCTTCTGTAGGCGGCATCTATTTCCGGCTGCCCCAGAACCTCTTTCTGCCGGAGAAGCCCGATGAGCGTAAGCAATCCGAGCATCAGCGCTTCGGTGGTTTCACCCGCGTTGTCCAATGCCAGCGCGCGACAGGTTTCGATTTCCTTATCCGTCAACATCTCGACCTCCATTGGTTGCTCGCAACTTCCGATGGTAGGCCGAAGCCGGGGAGGTCGGCAATGATCTCCCCGGCTGAATCGATGAGCGATCCGGGCGCGGTGACGGCGCTTGCCATTTCGTCGGCCATCCCGATCGATACCGGCGATTTCGTGGTGCAGCGGACGGTCCCGACTGGCCTCACCATCGCTGAAATGATCGCGGTCTCCGGAATCGATCGGAAGACGCTGCGGCGAGCCCGGTGCTGGATCAAGGAGCCCGCGACGGACCGCGAGACATTCGTGCCGCAGGACCTGTGGAAGGTCGTTCGGCCGAAGCCCGGCATGTCACTGACGCTCCGCATTCGCCCGTCTGCGGGCGGCGGGGGCGGCGGCAGCAAGTCAGGGATCGGCATCCTTCTGTCCGTGGTCGTGATGATCGCGGTCGCGTTCGTGACGTGGGGCGTCGGCAACGCCGTTTTGCTCGCCGGCTATAGCGCAACAGCCGCAGCGGCAGCGGGTGCTATAGCCGGTGCCGTCGCTCCCATTACTGGAAAACTGATGATTTTCGAGAGGGTCTCGAGATGACGTTCATCTGCGCGACGATCACGAAAGAAGGTGGAGTCATCTCGCAAGATACAATGGCGTATCGCGCCAATGCCGCCGCTTTTGCACATGGCCGGGACCACGGCGGCCTGGCCGTAGATCAGCAGGATGCCGCAACATCGTGTTTCAAAGGTGGAGGTGGCGCCCACACGATCGATGTCCTCGGCCATACGTTTAAGATGTTCCCGATGCCGCACCTCAACATGGTCATAGGCGGCACGGGCAGCACTGCCATGATCGCCCGCTGGTGGTCTGAAATACCCATCCTGGGCGTCACGACGATCGATGAATTGAACGCCGTTGCGCCGGCCACCTTGTGCCGCCTGCGCTCCGAGTTGGGCGAGGCGGGTGACGCCGTTATTGTGCATGTCGGTTATTGCTGCGAGCGTGGCTCAGGAATCGGATTCGTCTATTCTTTCCACGATGATTTTGCTCCGGTCGAGCTGTCGCCCGGCGAGACGCTTTCGGCCGGTCTCGACGTGAACGATCCTGACTATGCCGAGATTTACGCGCTGTGGGCCGAGGCCAATCAAGGCCGCCACGTCGTCGAACTGCATCGCGCGGTATTCGCCCAATCCTGCCGCGCATTCGAGGCTGGCAAGATGGCGCCCGGCGTTGGGATCGGCGGCCAACTGCAGAGCGTCACCGTGTCGGCCGATGCGATCACCATATCTGGTGAGGCGGCATGACACGCCCGGTATGGTGGCTCGCGATCCTGGCGCTTTACGTCTTGGCGATCGGCGCAGGGCTGATCTGCCGAACGATCTAGGCGCAGCTTCGAAGAATGCGGCAGGGGTAATCCCGGCGATATTTTCGCATTTCAGGGCTTGTCAGTTGTTTAGTCAGCGGTGGGCTTGCGGAAATATTGCCTAACATCCGCCGCCATGACACCGACGTCTACTACCGCCATTCTCAATTCACCCTCGGTGCAACCGAATTCCTTACACCAATATCTGACCTCCCATTCCTCCTCTACATTGACCCGAGCACGATCGGCCGGACCGCGCTTGCTGAGATCGTCTGCCATTGAAGCCTCCTTTGTTTGGCGCCACACCAACTGCACAAGGGGGTCAAGGTTGCAAGTCCCCCTCAGGGGGCTCGACTCTCGGCTTCGCCGATGGCTCCTCGGCGATCAGTCCGGGTGCGCCAGGCTCTTGAGTAAGTATTGGCGCCGGTCCCGGCGCCTGCGCGATGTCCTGACGTTTTTTTGCACGAAGTTTCCGCCAGGCTAGGAGTTTTTTGTATCCGCCCGTTCCAATCGCAGCCGCGATGGCCCCTACCGCCGAGAAAATCGTGACATCTAGTATCTTTTTTTTGTTGTCTTCCCAAAATTGGCTTACACCATGAAAATTGGACACCTCGACTGAGATTTCTCGCGAATATGGCTGCCACCCAACTACGATTTTGCCTTCTGGACCTGAGCCTCGCTGCTCGGCATAAACTTCGAGTGAATGATTGCCGCCCATGATGGGAATGACTCGGTAGAGCCATGAACCGCTGCTACCTTTTGCGATGAATTGAACGGGCTCATCCGGAGCAATACGCGTAATCTCAAACGCCCCGTCCCCCGACATCAGATCCACATACATTAGCTCGGTAGTAGGTAATGCTTCTGCCATTTCTCTGGGATCGGCAGCGTTCGCCGCTGCAATCGCGGCTCGCTGATCGGCGAGTGCGCCAAAGCGTTCAATGGAAACTCGAACGGTAAGGGGCTCTCTAAAACGAGCGACCGCAGGAATGTCGGTGACAATGAGTCCCGGATCTCGAGAAAATCTCTGCTCTGATTCCGCGTTTCTCTTTTCTTCCATGACGACGATGAGTGCTGACTGCGAGTCGAGCGCTAAAAAGCGGACCAGCAGGAGGCTTCCTACCACAGCTATAGCCAATGCCCCGGCAGCACCTACTTTGATGCTCGTTCTTATAGACAACCCAGCAAGCAGCCAGCAGAGCAAGAACGCCCAAACTGGAAGCGTGAGAATCAGCAGGGCCAATGCGGAAAAGCCAGCGTCGCTCATCAAGGCCTCTGTCGCCGCTATCCATAACAGAGTGCAGCAGAGACATCGCTAAAGCAACTCTCGATAGCATTGCCCCGTTAATACAACTTAACGGAGGTATCGATGCTGAAGGCTGCACGACCGCTCGCGGCGCCAACCACCATGGAAATCGAGGGCCAGGCGATCACCTTCATTGACGGCTGGCATGCCAGGCTTTTCGAATACGGCCGGCACCTTCACGACCGCGGCATCAACAAGCGCATGCGGGATCCGCTGTGGCGGCACTTCGCCGGCTATGTCGAGAACCAGCCCGAGGCGGCGGCGCCATTCGTGAAGCCGCACCATGTCGACTTCTTGGCCCTGCACGTCTTCGATGACGTCGACCGACAGGCATGGGGGCCGGAGAATCTGGTCATCGATGCCGATCGGCAGTTCGATTACTTCCAGCGGAATATCCGGGCACTCTGCGCGGAGTTTCTGGGGGACTAGGCCGACCGACTACTCCCCGCCCCCGGCCCTTGCCAGCGTCTTGACCATCTCTGCGATCCGGCGCCGCACTGCAGCTTCTGGGATCCGATAATAGGCTCGCACGAGCTCGAGCGTCTCCCGCTTGGCCATCGGATCGGGCTCATACTCGACCGCCTCGAGGGTCTTGACGCCCATCAGCTTCGACGGCGACTTGTTTTGGACGTCGCCCGGGATGTCCTCGAAGAAATAGGAAATCGGCACGTCGAGCACGCGGCTGAGGTCGAACAAGCGGCTGCCGGATACCCGGTTGGCCCCACGCTCGTATTTCTGCACTTGCTGGAAGGTCAGTCCGATCGCCGCGCCGAGCGTCTCCTGGCTCATGCCAAGCAGGGTCCGGCGCTGGCGCATCCGCTGCCCGACGTGAACGTCGATCGGGTTCGGGAAGCCTTTGCTGGCCATGCGGCCCGAGGATTTACGCTGCTTGGTCTTCGCGGCCGGCTTTTTCGCCATCATTCTTTCTCCAGATTCATGCCCCGGCGCAGGCTGGCGAATAGTCGCTGCCCTGGCAATACCCTGGCGCAGGTTGGGCCCTATTTTGTCCGCTCTTCGCGTGTTATTGTTTTCGCTAGGGGAATACTCAACCAACCTGCCAGGAGGTGCATTAGTAGGAGGTGCTGTATGAAACAGCCTCGCTTAATGACCGACGATAACTACGTGGCCTGGAAACGCCTGGAGCGCCTAAGGGCCAACGCCAAGGCCAGACGGGCAGGTATCAGCGCTAGACACTTGTCTAAGACGATCAGGTGCGAAACTGATGGGCAAGCCCTCAAGGACCATGAGAGCCTCATCGCCGAGCAGCACAGGATTGTGGCGGAATGCAATTTGCTGATCGCAGCCTTTAAGGCGGGTTAGTGAGACCAGAGATGCTGATAGCGATTTTCCAGAATCCCCTGATCATCCGGGGCGGAACACCGGTCGCAATGAGTGAGTTTTTCCAGATCAGAGAACTCATCAGGGCGACGCCCGGCGCCGGCGGGAGTGACCGCAGCAAGCTCCTGCAGGATCTCGACGCGGGCGTCGACACCGCACAGGAGGCGGCCTTGCGTGCACGATGCGTCAAGGCTCTCAAGGGTCAGCTGATCGGCGAATGAGATTATTCTGCGCCTTCGCTGGCCGGGCCAGAGAAAGTACTGGAGCGGGGGCGACGCACGCACCGGTTTGCAGTCCGCGCAGATCCTACCTGTCGTCTTCCGGATTCGGGATGCTGTGCATAGGTAATCGGCAAAAAGGATGGTTATAATCGGCGATTGTTCCCATCCTTTAGCTGAAGATCGTTCCATCTCGGACTGAGCATCACGTGATGCTCAGGGAACCCAGGTTCCTCAAATTCGGCTGCCCGTGACCCCAAGCTCACCGCAAAGGAAAACCCCGCCGGAGCGGGGCTTAGAGACTATCGACGGGCAGTGCGTGCCGCCGCTTTTGCGCCTTTCATCCCTTGTTTGGTGGCGAGGTAAGTCCAATCAGGCCAATCTTGCCATCAAAACGATAGCCATCGCTAAAAATATCTCATGGCAATTTCGTCCTTTGGATTACAATCAGCCCAACGCCAACGGGGGAGGCCGATGTGACAGGGCAAAAGGTGGGGACAATCGTTACGGTTAAATTTCCAATAACCGTTACCGTCCTTGCCGGCATCACTTTGGTCGTATTGACGGCTATGTTTCACTGGCTCTCCGGCAGCGCAAAAGAGACTCTAGTCTTCTTCGCAACCGGCGTGGCAGCCGTAGGGGTCGTTGTGTCGGCCTATTATACCGGCAAGACACTGAATGCGATGATCGGCCGCAATGCCGAAGACGCCGAGATAGCTCGCCGACGTGAAGAGCGCGAAAAATTCAGCGATCTCAGGGCGTCACAATTGCTTGCCATGCGATACGGCGAGCGATGGAACGATCCCGCCATGTTTCACGTTAGGAATACGTTGCGCTCCGTCATGGAATTTGAGACACACTCCAACGACGAGCTAATAAACTTTGTTTCTGACGCCTCCCGGCGCACGAATGTTATCCATGTCGTTAATTTCCTTGAGGAAATCTCAGTCTCGATTAGACACGGGCTGGTTGACACGGACCTCGTCAAAGCGCAATTTTGCGGCATTGTTATCGCTACATGGCCCAAGCTGCTGCCATGGATTAGCCAGACGCGTCGGGTCCATCACGACAACATGATGTGGGACGACCTTGAGAAGATCTATAACGTTTGGAAATCAACGCCTCACTGACCACATCAAGTAGTAGAAAGGGAGCACACAATGACCCAAGGATATGCCATCTAAAGGCTAGTAGCCTGACCGAGAAAGGGCCGCCCCTAGGCGGCCCTTTTGATTCTGCCGGGATATATCGGTGCAGAGGCTTGCCCTCCAAGCATTACGTGACATTCAACCACCATTAGCCCGCCGTTCCCGGCGATGTCGTTCGCTTGAATGCCGGCCCCGGCCACCACTGCGAACGGCGTTCGCGATGCCGTGTATTTTCTCACGTTACCCAGGTTGTTACCCAGGCTACGAAATCGGCCAAATCGCCGCTCTCGCATATCAGCTAACTTATTGAAAAAATGGTCGGAGCGACAGGATTTGAACCTGCGACCCCTAGACCCCCAGTCTAGTGCGCTACCAGGCTGCGCCACGCTCCGACGCTTGTTCTCGAGGCTCCACTGACGGGAGCCTGGACCGGCCGGCGAAAGGCGAGGTTCACTCGGGCCTTAGGGGGTGCCGACGGCGCGCTCTATATAGCGGGGCACATGGCCCCGCGCAACGTAAAGAAACCGGTGTCAAAGGATACTTAGCGGGGGGAATAGTTAACGGGCGTCTGCCAAGCAGCCTGAAGGCCCCCGGCTTTAGCCGAGGACCTTTCGCAGGCGGTCCCGCAATTCCTCGAGTTCCTCGGTGATGGCCTTCACTTCGCGGACCTGGCGCTCGTCCAGGCTGGCGGCCTTGAACAGGGGCAAGTCCAACATGGATTGCGCCTGGCCCAGTTTGGCGGCGAAAGCCGGGTCGGCGGCGGAATCGGCCGCTGCCAGGGCATCTTCCGCATGGCCATTGCTCATGGCTGCCACCAGCGCCGCCTCAGCCGTGCTGGAACTGCCATCAAGGTCGGCCTCGGCACCAAGGCGCAGAGCCCCCTCGCGGATCAGCTTCTGGACGCCCTTGATGGTGTATCCCTGGTCGTAGAGCAGGCCACGGATGGCGCGCAGCAGGTCGACGTCCTCGGGCCGGTAATAGCGCCGGCCACCGCCGCGTTTCATCGGCTTGATCTGGGGGAATTTGGTCTCCCAGAACCGCAGGACATGCTGCGGCACCTCCAGATCGTCCGCGACCTCGCTGATGGTACGGAAGGCACCCGCGGCCTTCTCAACCCGGCGCGCGTTCGCACGACGCTGCTCGGCCCTGGCGGCTTCGTTCTTGGCTTGCGACCCGGTATCTGCCAGGGCGCGCTCGGATGATGCACGTTCGGCGGAAGAACTCATGGCTGCTTATCGGCGCCCTTGTTGACCCGGTCCTTGAGGACATGCGACGCGCGGAACACGAGGACGCGGCGCGGCTTGATCGGCACTTCTTCACCGGTCTTCGGATTGCGACCGATACGTTCGCCCTTCATGCGCACGAGGAAGCTGCCAAAGGAGGAAATCTTGACGCTCTCGCCGCGCACGAGCGCGTTCGAGACTTCGTCAAGGACGGTGTCCACCAACTCGGCGGATTCGTTGCGCGACAGACCGACCTCTTGATAGACCGCTTCGGCCAGATGCGCGCGGGTGATTGTATTGCCCTTCATCTCCCCCCCTACCTGATTGGTGGGCCACGTTGATCGGCGGCATTCTAGCCCGTCGCCGCATGGGGAAGGAAGCGTATCGTTTACTCTGAAATCAGTCAATTAGAGAGCGACGTTTAACTGCGCTCCCATGTGTGGGCTGGAAGAACGCCCGATTCGCGCGGAGTCCTGCCGATTCAGTAGCGAATCAGCGCCGAGCCCCAGGTGAAGCCACCGCCCATCGCTTCCATCAAAACCAAATGGCCACGCTGAATGCGACCGTCATTGACCGCTTCCGCGAAGGCGAGCGGGATCGAGGCCGCGGAGGTGTTGGCATGCCGGTCCACTGTGACGACGACCTTTTCCGGAGGCAGTTTGAGCTTGTTGCCCATGCTGTCGATGATGCGGCGATTGGCCTGATGCGGGACCAGCCAATCGACATCTTCGGGGCTGATGCCGGCCGAGGCGATGGCAGCATCGACGGCTGCTGCAAGATTGACGACGGCGTGACGGAAGACTTCCTTGCCTTCCATATGAACGACGCCAGCCGTCTGCGTCGTCGAAGGACCACCATCGACATAGAGCTTGTCGTAATGGGCGCCATCGGAGAAGAGATGGGTGCAAAGCACGCCGCGATCCTTCGCGGTTCCTTCGCCCTCACCCGCTTCCAGGACCACCGCCCCCGCACCGTCCCCGAAAAGGACGCAGGTGTTGCGGTCGTTCCAGTCGAGAATGCGCGAGAAGGTTTCGGCCCCGATCACCAGGGCCCGTTTGGCCTGGCCACAGCGCAGGAAATTGTCGGCAACCGCCAAGCCGTAAACGAAACCGGAGCAAACGGCCTGGAGATCCAGGGCAAAACCACCCTTCATGCCCAGGCGGTGCTGTACCTTGGTGGCGGTCGCCGGAAAGGTATGGTCCGGGGTCGTGGTGGCCAGGATCAGGAGGTCGATATCGGCGCCGCGCAAGCCGGCATGGTGCAGCGCCTGTTCGGCCGCATGGCAGGCGAGATCGGAGGTCAGCTCACCCTCGGCCGCCACATGGCGCTGCCGGATGCCGGTCCGCTGCTGGATCCACTCGTCGCTAGTATCGATTCGCGCGGCGAGTTCCTGATTGGTGATAATCGTCTTCGGCAGATAGCTGCCGGCGGACAGGACGAGGGATCTGCGGGTATTCATGATTTTAGAGCGCCGCCGCCATCGGTTCACCACCCGGTATCGCCATCAGTTGCGCGATGTCGTGGCGCATCCGTTCCATGGCGTCATTCTGGACCATATTCACGGCGACCCCAATGGCATTGGCAAAGCCGAAGGAATCGGTGCCGCCATGGCTTTTGACACAAATGCCGTTGAGGCCCATCAAAATCGCCCCATTGTAGCGGCGGGGATCGACCTGGGCACGCAGGCCGTTCAAGGCCGGGCGCGCGAAGAGATAGGCAATCTTGGACCAGATCGACATGCTGAAGGTCTGCTTCAGCCAATGACCGTAGAGCTTCACGGTACCTTCGATGGTCTTCAAGGCGATGTTGCCGGTAAAGCCGTCGGTGACGATGACGTCGACCGTTCCCTTGGCAATGTCGTCACCTTCGACGAATCCCACGAAGCGGCCTGGCAGCGGCACGTCGCGCAGAATGGATGCCGCGACCTTGACCGCATCATGGCCTTTGAGCTCTTCCGCGCCGACATTGAGAATGCCCATGCTGGGCTCCTGCACGCCGAGGACGAGGCGCGCAAAGACGTTTCCCATGACGGCGAACTGGACCAGATTATTGGCGTCGCATTGCACGTTGGCGCCGAGATCCAGCATCACGCTTTCCGAGCGCATGGTCGGAAAGAACGAGGCGATCGCGGGACGATCAATGCCCGGCATGGTCTTCAGCACGAACTTGGCCATGGCCATCAGGGCGCCGGTATTGCCGGCCGAGACGATGGCAGCAGCTTCGCCGGTGTGAACGGCATCGATGGCAAGACGCATGGAGGAGCCGCGGCCGGCGCGCAGCGCCTGACTGGGCTTGTCATCCATGGCGACCATGACCTCGGTATGGCGGATGGTGCTGACCTTGGCGAGTTCGGGAAGGGAATCGAGCATCGGCTTCAGCCGTGCTTCATCGCCGAACAGCAGGAAGTGCACATTGGGAAAACGCTGGCGTGCGATATCAGCACCCCTGACCACCATGTCAGGCGCGTTGTCGCCACCCATTGCGTCCAATGATATAGCCAGGCTGGCGTTCACCCCTTACTCCTTCCCGGCCATGAGTGTAGCGGGTCTGGAGTTAGGCCGCCTCAGCCTCGGAACCCTGCGCGACGACTTCACGGCCGTCATAATGGCCGCAAGAGCCGCAAACGTGATGCGGGCGCTTCAACTCACCGCAATTCGGGCATTCGGCCGACGAGGCCACGGTCAGCGCATGGTGGCTGCGGCGCATGTTGCGACGCGACTTGCTGACTTTCTTCTTGGGGACTGCCATGATCCACTCTCTTCAAAAAAAAACGAGGCAGCACGACCTGCCGCCAATTGGCGCGTAAATAACCAAATTCCTGAGGGATGGCAAGCCTCTTGCCACGCCTCGCCAATAGCCACCCGCTTTGGGTCACCGGCCTCATTTGATCAACTTATCCAATCCGGCAAATGGCTTACGGGTCGCCGGCCGCTCTATTTCCGGCACCTCTAGCGGGCCAGCCTCATATTCTGTCGGAATTGCAGCATCTGCCTTGCGCGGGTAGGGATCAAGACCTAAGGATAAATGCTCCGCTACCAGGGCCCCGAGGTCAATCATTCCATCGACGATCGGCTCCGGCGGGTCCTGATCCTCATAATCGAGATCGATCTCAGTCAAGTCCGGCTCTTCCACCCCTTCGCCGAAAGTCACCCTGAACGATTCAGAGACCTTCGCCGGCACCGGCTCCAAGGTCACGACACAGGTCTGGATGACATCCGCTTCGAGACGACCCTTGATCTCGATAAGGCCCGAAGCGAGACGCCTCATCGACAAATCGGCAGCCAAGGAACCGATTGCCTGCAAATCCAGCAGATCGGCCAGGGCCTTGCATTCGGCGGCGTTCGCCTCGATCCGACGCTCGCTGCCCCGCGACGAAATCGAGCCCGCCTCGATTATTCTAGAAAATGCTTTTTGATCAGATAATTCAGGCATTTTTCTCAGCTAACTCAGTAATTCTGTGTGGTTGTGTCACTCGGGAATAGCGGGGGCGGTGGAAATTCAAAATAGCCCCGCAGGACCCGATCAACCGGCTGCCGGTCGGCCAATTCCTTGGCTTGTCGCAGATAGCGCGCAACAACCCGAACGGCCTCTAGGTTTGGCTCGACCGTCCCATAGAGATTTCGCCGGACTGCTCCTTCGACGTCCATCTGGTTACCGGCAAGAGCCGTTTCATAGGCCACGAAACGGCCCTGAAGGGCCTCGGTCATCACGCGGATCCGCTTGCCGACCCCGGCGTCCCCGGCGCCAAGCTGGCGCAGAGAGGCCTCCATATCCTGAATGGCGGTATCATAGAGCGCTTGGGCCAGGTCAGCGCCTCGCGGCCCCTGCCCTTTCAAACGCTGAAAAACCAGAAAGACATGAAGAGCCAGCATGTCAAACCGGCCATCGACCGAGTCCGGCACCCCCAGGTCACGGAAGAAGACCGGTTGCCTGGCCTGCGTCACCAGCCGATTAAACAATTGCGCGGCGATCTGATTGGCCGCGCTCGGCCCCCGCAGCAAACGCGAGAGCAAGCCGGTCATGGCTGATTGAGTCACTTGCCTTTTCCCTAACCGGGCCGGCCGGGAATAACCCAACCGCCCATTCGGCCGGAACTTGACGATTGTGGCGCCCGGTGCGAACTTGCCCGCGGCGCCGCCCCGTCCAAGGACGCGCGGCCGCAAACCTCGGCTGACGGTACTGACCGGTAGCCGCCGGTGCAACACCTTTGGCAGGATCCAGGTCGCTTACCATGACCACCTATTTTCACTGTATCCGGGACGCTTTGCCAAAAATGTGCCTGGCCGGGACGGTGATTCTCTCGATCTCGCTCGGCGCCTGCGCCCCCAAGATCGTTCAGCATGGAAACGTGCCGGACGAAGAGCAGGTCGTGCAGATTCAGCCCGGCCTCGACAACAAGACCCGAGTCCAGCAATTGCTGGGCTCTCCCTCGACTCAGGGATCCTTCGGCGACGAGGTCTGGTACTACGTTTCCAAGAAAACGACCCAGACCGCCTTCTTCGAGCCGGATGTCGTCGATCAGGGTGTGCTGGCGATCAGCTTCGACCAGGAAGGCATCGTCAACGACCTCAAGGTCTATGACCAGCGCGACGGCCGCCTGGTCGCCATGGTCGACCGCGTCACGCCGACCCATGGCAACGAACTGACCATCCTTCAGCAATTGCTGGGCAATCTCGGGCGCTTCGATCCCGATAGCTCCTCGTCGCCGGGCACCCCCGGCGGTGGCGGCAACCTGCCGACCGGGGGGGCCGGCGCGCCATAACCAAACCGCTTCATTCGATCGCATAAAAAAACCCCGGCCGATCACTCGGCCGGGGCATTCGTTTGGGCAAGCTGCCTCAGGCCGCCAGGGCGGCCAACAGCAGAAGCGCCACGATGTTGGTGATCTTGATCATCGGGTTGACCGCCGGGCCGGCCGTATCCTTATAAGGATCGCCAACCGTGTCGCCGGTCACCGCGGCCTTATGGGCGTCGGAGCCCTTGCCGCCGTGATGGCCGTCCTCGATATACTTCTTGGCATTGTCCCAGGCGCCGCCGCCAGAGGTCATCTGGATGGCAACGAAGAGGCCCGTGACGATGGTACCCAGCAGCATGGCGCCCAGGGCGATGAAGCCCTCAGCCTGACCCGCAACCGCATAGACCACGAAATAGAGCACGATCGGCGCCACCACCGGCAGCAGCGAGGGGATAATCATCTCCTTGATCGCCGCGGTGGTGAGCATGGCGACCGCCTTGCCGTATTCCGGCTTGGCTGTGCCTTCCATGATGCCCGGGATTTCCTTGAACTGGCGCCGCACTTCGACGACGACAGACCCGGCCGCACGACCCACCGCCATCATGCCCATCGCACCGAACAGGAACGGCATGGCGCCGCCGATGAACAAGCCGATGACAACATAAGGATTGTTGAGCTCGAACTTGATGGTATCGATGAGTTGCGGGAAGTAGTGCTTCAGATCCTCGGTGTACGCCGCGAACAAGACCAGTGCCGCGAGGGCCGCGGAACCGATGGCGTAACCTTTGGTGACGGCCTTGGTGGTGTTGCCGACCGCGTCGAGCGCGTCGGTCACCTTGCGCACCTCCGGCGGCAGTTCCGACATTTCGGCGATGCCGCCGGCATTGTCGGTGACCGGTCCATAAGCGTCGAGGGCGACGACGATGCCCGCCAGCGACAGCATCGTGGTGGCCGCCACGGCGATGCCATAGAGGCCCGCCAGGGAGAACGCCGCGATGATCGCCGCACAGATCACGATCACCGGCAGCGCAGTCGCTTCCATGGAAACGGCCAGACCCTGGATGATGTTCGTGCCATGACCGGTGGTCGAGGCTTGTGCCACGCTGCGGACGGGGCGGTAGGCGGTCGAGGTGTAGTATTCCGTGATCCAGACCAGAAGCCCGGTCACGGCCAGACCAACGATCGCGCACCAGAACAGACCGCTACCCGAGATGGCGAGGTCGCCCGCGGTGAAGATCGTTGAGAAACCCATCGTCCAGTGGATGATGGCAGCGATCAGCGCGATCGAGATCACGCCGGCCGCGATCAGGCCCTTGTAGAGGGCGCCCATGATGTTCTGGCTGGCACCGAGCCGGATGCAGAACATTCCGACCACGGAGCTGACAACCCCGACACCGCAGACAAGCAGCGGGAAGAGCATCATCTGCTCCTGCTGCAGGGGATCGATAAAGAAGATCGAGCCGAGCAACATCGTCGCCACCACGGTGACGGCGAAGGTTTCGAACAAATCTGCCGCCATGCCGGCGCAATCGCCGACATTGTCGCCGACATTGTCCGCGATGACAGCCGGATTGCGGGGATCATCCTCGGGGATACCGGCTTCGACCTTGCCCACCAGATCGGCGCCGACATCGGCGCCCTTGGTGAAGATGCCACCACCCAGTCGCGCAAAGATCGAGATCAGCGACGCACCGAAGGAGAGACCGACCAGGGCCTCCAGCATCGCCCGCATCTCAACGTTGCTGCCGCGCAGCACCATGTAATAGCCGGCAACACCCAGCAGGCCCAGACCGACCACCAGGAGGCCGGTGATGCCACCGGACTTCGCCGCGATGGCAAGTGCCGGGGCCATGCCGCTGCGCGCGGCTTCCGCCGTGCGGACATTGGCGCGGACCGAGACATTCATGCCGACATAGCCGGCGACGCCCGAGAGGATCGCACCAATGACGAAGCCATAGGCCGAGAGATCCGAGAGCGCGAAAAACAGAATGACCGCAACGACAATGCCGACGACGCCGATCGCGGTGTACTGCTTGTTCAGATAGGCCTTGGCGCCTTCCTGAATCGCCGCGGCGATTTCCTGCATGCGCGCGGTGCCGGCACTTGCCGCCAGCACGGATTTGGTGGCCCAGGCGCCATAGACGAGCGCGAGCACGCCGCATCCAATTACCAACCAGAGTAACGAATCCATTAGTCCATCCCCTCCATCAGAACTTGCTTTGTTATTGGGCCGACGCTTGGTGCCCTCGGGGTACCCCAGAGAAAGACCGTGCCAACCAATTCCTGGACCACGGCCTTCAGGCTCTGACAGGCCTCCCCAATTAAGCCTGCAGCGGTCATTCAAAGTGCCGCGACCTTAATGGAATCGGCCAGTGGTGGCAATATCTGGGGGCTTATCCGGGAATGGGGGCGCGAACGCCCCAAGATGTGGTCGAGTCGCCGCTGTACTTAGGCGAGACGCTGGCGCTGGCCGCGGCGGCGGACCTGGATGATCTCGGCCAGGATCGAGAGCGCGATCTCCTCGGGCGAGATGGCGCCAAGGTCGAGGCCGGCCGGCGCCCGCAGCGTTTCAAGGCGATCCGCCGGCACACCCTCTTCTGCCATTTGTGCGCGCAAGGCCGCAGCCTTTTTCGGGCTGCCGACGAAGGCGACATAGGATGCCGCGGCTCCGAGCGCTGTTTTCAGCGCCGCCCCGTCTCCCTTGCCCTGGGTCGAAACGACGATGAACCTTTCACCCGGCGGAAGATCGGAAAGATCGTAGCCATCTATTTCGCGGCCATCCAAATTCTCAAAGGCATCATGCTCGACTGCCGGCGCACAGATCGTCAGTGCGAAGCCCAAGCCCGCCGCCTGGCGCGCCAGGGCGATGGCAACCGGGCTTGATCCACAGACGATAAGCTGCGGTCGCGGCAGGAAGGGTTCGACGAAGACGTCCATGGTGCCCTGGCTGGGGCACATGTTCTTGGCAAAGGCGATGCCGGCCCGCTCGTCGCCCGGCCTCAGGCCCTGATCCTTCAGGAGATCCATAGGCTGGATCGAGACAAGGCGCGGATGGCCGTCCGCCAGCGCCGCCTGCGCCGCCTTCAAGACGGCAGCACGGGCGCAACCGCCGCCGATCCAGCCGCCCTCGATCGAGCCATCGGCCAGGATCACAGCCTTGGCGCCGGGCTTCGCCGCCGTCGCCGCCACCGTGCGCACGACGGTCGCCAGCGCAAAGGGTCGGTCGCCGCTTTTCATCGTGTTGACGAGATCGAGGATGTTGTCGCTGGTGACCATGGCCACCTCCTATAAACGGGCCAGCTTCGGCGCCAAGGCGGCAAGGCTGTCGAGATTGTGGGCGCTGGCCAGGAGATCGATGAACGGCAGTGCCGCCCGCATGCCGCGCGCTTCGGGACGGTAATCCGGCGAACCCAGAAGCGGGTTGAGCCAGACTAGGCGGCGGCAGCGGCGCTTCAGCGTGGCGAGCTCCGCGGTCAGGAGATCGGGGGCCCCGGCATCGAAGCCGTCCGAGAGGATGATGACGCAGGCGCGGCCCGAGAGCGCCGATTTGGCATGATGCCGGTTGAAGGTGGCGAGGCTCTCGCCAATCAGCGTGCCGCCGCCGAGGCCCTGGGCCATCAGCACCAGGCGGTCGATCGCGCGCTGTGGATCGGGTTCGCGCAAGGCGGGCGAGACATGGACCAGATGGGTGTGGAAGAGATAGGCATCGGCGATGCGCGATTTCAGCACCAGGCCGCGCAGGAATCGGGCGAAGGCGCGCATATAAGGTTCCATCGAGCCCGAGGCATCAAGCAGAGCCACGATGCGCATCGGTTCCTCGCGGCGCTGGCGGCGCACGAGATCGAGTGGCACGCCACCGCGCGCGATGCTGCGGCGGATGGTACGGCGGATATCCACGCGACCGTGATGCGAAGACCGGAAGCGGCGCGTGCGCCGCGCCCGCAAGGCGGCGGCGAGCTCGACCGCCACGTCTTCCGCCGCGCGCAAGGCAGCAGGATCGGCGATGTCCTTGAAATCGGTCTTGGTGGTCGCAGCCGCGGCGGAAGCACCTTCGGTCCGCATCTCCGAGGGTGACCCGGATTCCTCGATGCCGGTCTGGCTGCGCCAGGAATCAACGCTCAATCCGGCGCGGTGCGATCCGGCCTTTCCCGGCTGCGTCACCGTGGGCGCCTTCGATGGAACGGGCAAGTTCCGCTGGCGCAGCAGCGTCTTCACCGAGCGCCGCAGCCAGAAGGCATCGAAGATCTCGTCGAAGGCCGCCCATTGCTTCTGGTTGCGGCAACAGAGTGCCCGCAAGGTCTGGCGCCAGAGCAGTACCCGCTCACCAGCACCATGCGCCAGCGCCGTCAGCGCATCACCCAATTCCGTCGGGCCGATCCGGAAGCCGTGATCACGCAACACCCGCAGGAAGTGCGACATCTGCCGGCGCGCCAGCGGCCCGGCGCCATCGCTGAGAAGGGTGAGATCGGCGCTCATGCCACGCGCTCCAGCAGCCGGGTCCAGACCTCGCGCGGCAAGGCGGCGCGGTCCTGGTCGGTTTTGACCAGCGTCGCGATGACGTCGTAAGCGGCCTCGATATTGGCGCCGAGATCCTTGATGCCGAGCCCCATCAAGGCCGCCGCCCAATCGAGTGTCTCGGCGACGCCGGGCACCTTGACGAGGTTCTCCTTGCGGAAGCGGCCCACCGCCGCCGCGATCTGGGCGGCAAGATCGCTGTCGATGCCCGGCAAACGCGCGCGGATAATGCGCGCCTCGCGCTCGGCATCGGGATAGTCGATGTGGTGATAGAGGCAGCGCCGGCGCAAGGCATCGGAAAGATCGCGGGTGCCGTTCGAGGTGAGGATGACGAAGGGCCGCGCCTTGGCCGTGACCGTGCCTAGTTCCGGGATCGTGATCTGGAAATCGGAGAGGATCTCCAGCAGCAATGCCTCGAATTCCTGGTCGGCGCGGTCGATCTCGTCGATCAGCAGGACCGGCGCGCGGTCCTGGCGGATGGCTGCCAGTAAGGGCCGCTCCAGCAAATATTCCTCGCTGAAGACATGACGCTCGACGGCATCAGCATCGCCCGCATTCTCGCGTGCCTTGATCGCCAGCAATTGCCGCTGGTAGTTCCATTCATAGAGCGCCGATTGCTGGTCGAGCCCTTCATAGCATTGCAATCGGATAAGCCGGGTCGTCAGCAAGACGGAGAGGGCTTTCGCCACTTCCGTCTTGCCGACCCCCGCCTCCCCTTCCAGCAGCAGGGGCCTTCCCAGCAGGCCCATCAGCCAGATGGCGGTTGGCAATTCGGTATCCGGCACGTAGCCCGCCTCGACCAGAGCTTTCGCGATCCGGTCGCGATCGCCTGGAAGACCGTCCAGCATGCGCGCGGACCCTATTTGTGCAGCCCGAGCTTGTCGGCCGCCATCCAGGTGCGCCAATTGTCGTGCGGCATCTGGATATGCGTCGAGCCCAGGAACGCAAAGGCGTCGTTGATGGCATTGGAGAAGCAGGGCACGCCGCCGACATTGGGGCTTTCGCCCACCCCCTTGGCGCCGATAGGATGATGCGGCGAGGGCGTCACGGTGAAGTCGGTCTCCCAATGCGGCGTCTCGACCGCGGTCGGCAGGAAGTAATCCATGAGCGAGGCGGTCACCACATTGCCGTAATCGTCGTAGCGGATCTCCTGCCCCATCGCGATGCCGAAGGCCTCGGTGAGGCCGCCATGGATCTGGCCTTCGATAATCATCGGGTTGATGCGAGTGCCGCAATCGTCGAGGGCGTAGAAGCGCCGGATCTTGGTGCTGCCGGTATCGACATCGACATCGGCGACACAGATATAGGCGCCGAAGGGATAGGTCATGTTGGGCGGGTCGTAGTAATTGACCGCCTCCAGGCCCGGCTCCAGACCCGGCGGCGGCGCGTTATAGGAGGCCCAGGCGATCTCCTTCATGGTCTTGAACTTGTCCGGCGCACCCTTCACGCGGTAGCCATCGATATCCCATTCGAGATCGTATTCCGAAACCTCGAGAAGATGTGCCGCGATCATCTGCGCCTTGGCGCGGATCTTCCGGGCCGCCATGGCGATGGCGGCGCCGGCAACCGGCGTCGAGCGAGAGCCATAGGTGCCAAGACCGTAAGGCGCCGTATCGGTGTTCCCCTCCTCGATCATGATGTCGGCGGCGGGAATGCCGAGCTCGGTCGCGAGGATCTGGGCATAGGTCGTCTCGTGCCCCTGGCCCTGACTCTTGGTGCCCATGCGAGCAATGATCGAGCCGGTCGGATGAATGCGGATCTCGGCGGAATCGAACATGGCGATGCCGAGGATGTCGCAATTCTTGGAAGGGCCGGCACCGACGATCTCGGTGAAGAAGGCGATGCCGATACCCATCAATTCGCGTGTCTCGCCGCGCTTGAAGGCCGCCTGCTTCGCCTTCTGCTCGGCGCGCAGCTTATCGTAATCGACCGCCTTCAGCGCCTTGTCCATGGCGGTGTGGTAGTCGCCGGAATCGTATTCCCAGCCCAAGGCCGATTGATAAGGGAATTGCTCGGCGCGGACGAAATTCTTGATGCGCAATTGAGCCGGATCCATGCCCAGTTTCTGCGCCAACACATCCATCGCCCGTTCGACGCAATAGGCTGCCTCGGTGACGCGGAACGAGCAGCGATAGGCAACACCACCTGGCGCCTTGTTCGTATAGATGCCGTCGACTTCCAGATGCGCCACGGGGATGTCATAGGACCCGGTGACGATGTTGAAGAAGCCGGCGGGGTATTTGGTGGGATCGGCGCAAGCATCGAAGGCACCATGATCGGCCAGCACATGCACGCGCATGCCGGTGATCTTCCCGTCCTTGGTGGCGGCCAGTTCCGTGGTCATGTGATAATCGCGGGCAAAGGCGGTGGCCGAGAGGTTCTCGATGCGGTCCTCGACCCATTTCACCGGAACGCCCAGCACGATCGAGGCGACGATCGAGCAGATATAGCCGGGATAGGCGCCGACCTTGTTGCCGAATCCGCCGCCGATATCCGGGGCGATGACATGAATCTTGTGCTCAGGGATACCGGAGAGGAGCGAGCCCACCGTGCGAATGACGTGCGGGGCCTGGAATGTACCCCAAAGAGTCAGTTCGCCCTTGATCTTGTCCATCGAGGCAACGGCCGCGCAGGTTTCCAGCGGACAGGGATGCACGCGCTGGTAGGAGATCATTTCCTTGATCGTCACATCGGCCTTGGCAAAAGCGGCTTCCGTCGCGGATTTGTCGCCGACTTCCCAGGTGAAGATGTGGTTGTGATGCTTGCGCTTGCCATGGGCGCCGTCCATCTTGTCCTTGATGTCTTCGCGCAGGAGCGGGGCATCCGGCAACATTGCCTTGAAGGGGTCGATGACGACGGGGAGTTCCTCATATTCGACCTCGACCAGCTCGATCGCGTCGGCCGCGATGTAGCGATCCTCGGCGACCACGAAGGCTACTTCCTGGTTCTGGAAGAGCACCTTCTCTTCCGCCAGCACGGCCTGAACGTCGCCGGCCAGGGTCGGCATGTAATGGAGTTTGAGGGGCTTGAGTTCCGCCGCCGTCAGGACCGCCTTCACGCCAGGCAGGGCAAGGGCCTTGCTGACATCGATCTTCTTGATGCGGGCATGGGCATAGGGCGAGCGGACGAAATCGCCGAACACCATGCCGGGCAGCTTCACGTCATCGACGTAATTGCCCTTCCCCTGCACAAAGCGCACATCCTCGACGCGCTTCCGCTTGCAGCCCATGCCTTCCAGCTTGTCGCTGCGTTCCTTTTGGCTCGGGGTCATGTCGTTCATTCCGCGGCCTCCTTGAATTCGCGGCCATTCAATTTGGCGGCGGCGGCCTGGATGGCCTTGACGATGTTCTGATAGCCCGTGCAACGGCAGAGATTGCCGGCGATCCCGTAGCGGATCTCGGTTTCGGAAGGATCGGGAATTTCCTGCAGCAGGCGATGCGCGCGGGTGATCATGCCGGGGGTGCAGAAGCCGCATTGCAAACCGTGATGCTCGCGAAAGGCTTCTTGCAGGACATGGAGCGAGCCATCGGCATTGGCCATTCCTTCGATGGTCACGAGATCCGCGCCATCGGCCTGGACCGCGAACATGGTGCAGGACTTCACCGATTTGCCGTCGAGATCGACGGTACAGGCCCCGCAATGCGTGGTCTCGCAGCCGATATGGGGGCCGGTGAGACCGATTTGCTCGCGCAGGAAATGGATCAGCAAGGTGCGCGGCTCGACCAGCGCCTCGACTTCCTTGCCGTTGATCTTGATCTTCACATGGGATTTCGCCATGACGCTCTCCTCAAGCCGAAAGGCCGAGGGCGCGGATCAGCGCGCGCTCGGTCATGATGCCGGCCATCTGGCGGCGATAGACGACGGGACCGCGGGCATCGCTGGCGGGATCGCTGATAGCGGCTGCGGCCTGCCCGGCCTTCCTGCAGAGCATCTTATCGGGCGTTTGCCCAACCAGCAGGGCCGCCGCATCGGCAGCCAGCAAGGGCGTCTCGCCCACATTAGTGAGGGCGATGCTGGCGCCGGTCACCTTGCCGCCGCTGACCGAGAGCAGCACGGCCGCAGCCGCGATGGCGTAATCGCCGATCTTGCGCTTCAATTTCTCATAGGCCGCCTTGTGCCCGGCCGTCGGCATGGGAATGCGGATCGCGGTCACCAATTCACCGGGCTCCAGCGCCGTGAAATAGGCGCCCTGGTAGAATTCCCGCGCGGCCACCCGGCGCGTACCGCCCTTCCCCGCGATGTCGTAGCTTGCGTTGAGGCACATCATGACGGCCGGCATGTCGTTGCCGGGATCGCCATTGGCGACATTGCCGCCGATGGTCCCCACATAGCGGATCTGCGGATCGGCGATCTGCAAGGCCGCCTCTCGCAGCAGCGGAACCTTGGCCGCGAGTTCGGCCGAGCCGATCACCTCGTGCTGGGTGGTCATGGCGCCGATCACCATCTCGGCGCCTTCCACCCTGATGAAGTTGAGATCGCGGAGCCCGCGCAGGTCGATGAGATGCGATGGGCTGGCGAGCCGCATCTTCATCATGGGGATCAGGGAATGACCGCCGGCGATGGCGCGCGCGTCCTCGCCGAGATCGTTGAGCAGCCCGATGGCCTCGTTAAGGTTTTTCGGGCGATGGTAATCGAAGGCACCTGGAATCATGCCGCAATCCTCCCCTGGCTGGCTGGCCGACCTGCGTCGGCTGGCGTTCTTGCTCTTGTTAGGAGAGAGGGTGCTGGATGGTGCGGCGCAGTATCAAATTGCCCTGCACCAGACAGCGTTTCCGCGCATCAAATGCGGAATCGGCGCACGAATTGCGTCAATATTTCTGACAGTCTTCACGAACAACGCTCGACTTCGCTTGAGACTCCCAATTGCCGTCGCGCATGTTGCGGCGCGGCAAACAATGGGTCAGGAAGCGGCCTGCGTGAGCGGATGTGCCGGCAGCGAGAGCACGCGGCGCAGAAGCGGGATCTTGGCGCGGCTGACCGGCACGTCGACCGGCGGCATCGAGTTCAATTGGACCATGCCATGATCGCCCACCCGCCGCAGGCCGGCGACATGCCGCAGGCTGACGATATGGCTGCGGTGCACGCGGGCGAACTGGTTGGGGTCGAGACGCTTTTCCACCTCGCCGATCGAGAGTGAACAAAAGAGTTGGTCGGTGCCGGTGAATATATAGGTGTAATGCGCGTTGGCATGGATGGCGAGAATCTGGTCGATCGCCACCATCAGGGTGGCACCGTCGCGCTCGGCCGGCAGGCGGTCGCTGTAGCGCAAGGGCGCGCTGCCGACGCCGCCCAAGGGACCGAGCGCCGTGGTGCCGGGGAGATGCTGCGGGAGATGTGCCTCAACCAATTCCGGCATTGGCTCGGATGATTGGGATGCCGCCGCGGGTTCAACGAGGATGCGCGCCGAACGATCCGGCACCAGGATCAGGAAGAAGACGCCCGTCACTAGGAAGGCCACGACAGCAACCAGGATGGCGAGGAGATCGCTGGAGAGAACCGGCGAGAGAACTGCGCCCATGGCCGCCATCGGGTGCAGGGTGAGCCCGGCCATGGCGGTGTAATGCATGCCGGAAATGGCGAGGCCGAGGGCCACTGCGGATGCCGAGACCGGCAGAGCCACGCGGCGCCCGCCCAGGAAGGCGAGCCACAGGGCCCCGCCCGAGGCGATGATAGCGATGACGATACTGGCCACCACGGACCAGGGTGCGTGTTCGAGATGTGCGGCACCGTGGAGCGCGCTCATGCCGATGTAATGCATGGTGGCGATGCCGGCGCCCATGAAGATGGATGAGGCGGCGAGGCGCCAGGCAACGCGGCCTTCGAGCGCCACGGCGACCAGCGCCAGCCCCACCACCAGCACGCAGACCAGAAAGGAGAGCAAGGTCGGAAAGACCAGGAAGTCGATCTCGGCCGGCAGTTTCGCCGCCAGCATGCCGATGAAATGCATCGACCAGATGCCGATCCCCAAGGACAATGCTGCACCCGCGAGCAACGACCGCCGCCGCACCCCACTCGCCAATGGAATCTGCACGGCAAGCCGCAGCCCGACGAAGCTGCCCTGAATGGCGATCAGGATCGAGAGCAGAACCAGCCAGGGCTCGTGCGTTACCGTCATCGCATGCGACCACGCGTCTTGTGCCGCTGCCGAATATCGGGTGGCGGCTGTAAAACTGGCCGAATGTTACCCTTGGTATGCAACCGATGGGAAGGCCCGAGAGCGCGGTAGCGTCAGGCCGGTTTGGTGGCCCAGATGCGGGCCGGTCGCAATTCCCCCTTGTCGAGCACGACGGTCAGCGACCGCCAATCCTCGACGAAATGCGCATAGCCCTCGGCACCGAGTTCGTCCGCGATCATGGGGGCAAGTTCCCCCTTCATGCGGTCCAGCTCGCCATGGGCTTCGACCCGGTAGAGCTCGGTGATGTCTTCGAGGCGGATGTCGACGAAGCCGGCCTCATGCAGAAAAGTGTCGTATTCGGCCAACGTCACCAGATGATAGGTGAGCCCTTCCATCTCGAAGAAATAGTCCATGTCGCGGCTATAGGGGCCGGGCGACTTCATCCAATCGCCGGCAGCGATACGCCCGCCGGGTTTAAGGACGCGCAGAACTTCCGAGAAATGCGCCACCTTGTCGGGGATGTGCAGCCAGGCATCCTTGCCGAAGACGAGATCGAAACTGGCATCGGGAAAAGGCAATGGCCCCGGTTCCACCAGCTTGATCTCGATGCGGTTGTTGAGTCCGGCGCGGCGGATACGTTCCTGACCACGCTCGACGATGGCCGGCGCCACATCAATACCGGTCACTCTACCGGCGCCCAGCGTCAGCAGCACCTGATCGAGGCCGCCAAGGCCGCAGCCGATATCGAGGATGTGTTTCGAGCCAAGATCGATGCCGCTCATGATATCGCGCACCGCCTGCGGACCACCCGGCGACAAAAAGCCCTCGCCCCAGACCATCTGCAGAAGGGTCAACATGCCGCCGTCATATTCTTCGGTCGCGGAATCGGTCATGTGCGGCTCCCTCTCTTTTGTATCCGGCCTCTGCCGACAAGGCCGATAACCGTCAGCGTCGAAGACGATCTGCCAACGCGCGCCATGGCAGATCTCCATCCACTGCTAAAAATCTCACTCAGACCCAGATAGATATTCACAGAAGTCGAGAAGTCTGTCGATTTCGTCGGCGGCTACAGGAGAGCCCGCCTTCCAGCTCTTTGAGGCCGACTCCTTTGCTTCCTGGTAGACTTTGTCAGCGAGCTCAAGGTTTTCGACGGCTTCCCAGAACGAGCCACGCGAATTCTTTAGCGCGCTCAAATCGGTCGACAGGGATTTGTGGAAGCGCACCATGCAAGCCACTTCGTCACCGCTGCACGTGAGTGCGGTATATAGCTCGTCGCAGAATACACCGGCGCGCCGAGCGGGGTCCGTATATTGGGCATAGGCGCTCGCCAACAACAGCGCTGATAGCACGAGAAGAAATGCAGCCGCGATCAACTTGGCTGCTTTATTTCGCATGCTCATCGTTGCAGACTTCCATCAATTGTCTGGAATCTCACTCTGCCCCCCGATTTCTCACGGCGATCTGGACGCGGCTTCTCTCCCACCAATTTTGTCATGGCTCGCGAAGGCGGGCCATCCATGAATTTGCCCGCAGCTATTCTATATTCGGCCAGAAACTCGTGGATCCTCCGCCTTCGCGGAGGATGACAAGTGAGTTTAGGTGGGGCCAATTGCCTAAACTGAACACTCCGGGTCACGCCGGGACATGACGCTGGTGTTGGCGATAGCCGTAGCCGAGCGCCAGGGCGATCAGGATGACGGGCACGGTGGCACCCAGCAGGACCCAATCCCAGCCGAAGATCTGCTCGACCGTTCCCGCGGTGAAGGAACAGAGGGCGACGCTGGAGAAGATGGCGCAGTCGTTGAAGGCCTGGATCTTGGCGCGCTCGCTGGGGCGGTAGCATTTGGTGAGCTGGCTGGTGCCGGCCACGTAGAGGAAGTTCCAGCCCAGCCCCAGCAACACCAGCGCCAGCCAGAAATGCTGGATGTCGATGCCATAGAGTCCGATCGCGATGCACACGGCGTAACAGGCGACACCTATGCTCATCACGCGGAATTCGCCGAGGCGCTTGATGATATGGCCCGTGACGAAACTGGGCGCGAACATGGCCAGGACATGCCACTGGATCACGAAGGCGATGCCGGAATTGAGATCGAAGCCGCAGAAGGCCATGGCGAGCGGCGTCGCCGTCATGACGAAGGACATGACGCCGTAACCAAGCATGGCGGCGGCGATGGCCGAGAGCGCCAAGGGTTGCATCGCAATTTCGAGCAGCGGTCGCGCCGGTTGCGACATGGTTAGCGGCGTATCGCCGGCAATCGGCGGCAGGCGCAACGGCAACAGGAGCAACACGACCAGCACCGACAAGAGGACTACGAAGAGGAAGCCGCCGGCGAAGAGATGCGGTGTCAAAAAATCCTGACCGTATTTGGCAAGTTCCGGACCGAAGATGGCCGCGATGACGCCGCCCGCCATCACCAGCGAAATTGCCTTGGGCCGGAACGCATCATCGGCCGCCTCGGCCGCCGCGAAACGGTAGAACAGGGTGAAGGCCGCCGAGACGCCGAAGATCGCGTTGCCGAAGGCGAACAGCCAGAAACTGGCGATGTAGGTCGCGGCGGCCATGACGAGCCCGCCGAGGATGCCGATCCAGGCGCCCAGCATGAAGCCGCGGCGACGCCCCCATTTTTTCATCAGGAAAGAAGCCGGGAAGGTCGTCGCCATGGTGGCGATGAATTGCAAGGCCAGCGGCAGCGTGTCGATGCCTTCGATCGGCGCCAGCATCCGTCCGGTCAAGGCCGAGGTGGCGATCATGACCACGTTGCAGGTCATCGCCGTGGCCTGGGCCATGGCGAGGAAGAAGACGGCCTTGTGGGCGGTACGCAATGCGGTCACGTTGATGTCCTCAGGGCCTATTCCTGGTCCCTGATCTCCATATTGGTGATGGTGAGGTCGTAGAGGCGGCTTTCGCCGAATTTCTGTGTCAGTGCCTTGAGCAATCGTTCCCGGATCAGCTTGGCGTCATAGCCGCCCTGCTCCACCAGCTTGCGCGGCAGCAGCCCATGCAATTCGGTGACGATCGTGTCTTGGATGAGCGGCAGGTGATCCTCAACCCAGGCCTGATTTTCGGCTCCGTCGACCGTCAGATTGAGCACGAACCAGATGGTCCGCTTGGCCGCGGATTCCTTGACCACGCTGACGCCGAACGGCCCCAGCGGAATCTGGCTGAGTTCCGGCGGCGGCGCCTCTTCGACGACGGCCTCGGCACCTTCTTCGGGCGGACGCAAGAAAAACCACCAGGCGGCGGCACCCCCGCCGCCGAGCAAGATCAGCAAGACCAGAATAATGATGAGTTTCTTCATGCCCTGATCAGTTTTCTTGCCTTGCGTGGGTCGCGCCCAAAAATGCCATATTCGGTTGCCACTCTACACGAAGCATCTGATTCCCCGAAAGCAGAGGATTTTCATGACCATAGGCGCCGTCATCTTCGATTTCGGCAATGTTCTGATCGGTTGGGACCCCGAGAATCTCTATCGCCGCCTCATTCCCGATGCCGCCGAGCGCGGGGCCTTCCTGCGCGACATTTGCAGCCCGGCCTGGAACCTGGAACAGGATCGCGGTCGCCCCTGGGCAGAGGCGATCGATCTGCTGGTCACCGAGCACCCGCGGCATGAGCCGCTCATCCGTGCCTTCTACAATCAGTGGGATGAAATGATTTCAGGGCCGGTGGCCGAGGGCCATGACCTGCTGCGCCGCGTCGCAGCGGCCAGCATACCAGCTTATGGCCTCACCAACTGGTCGGGAGAGACCTACGACCGGACGGTGCCCAATTTCGGCTTCCTGGAACATCTCGAATACGTTGCAGTGTCCGGCCATCTTCGCATGGTGAAGCCGGAGCCGGAGATCTTTCACCACCTGCTGGAGCGGATCGCGCAGCCACCGCAGCATTGCCTGTTCATCGACGACAATGCCGCCAACATCGCGACGGCGGAACGTATCGGCCTGAAGACGATCCATTTCCAGAATGACGGGACAACCTTGGAGAAGGCGCGGTCGCTGGGCCTGAACGTCTAGAAATGCCGATAGCCGCCCGTGACCATGGCCATGTCGCCACCATCGCGGTCAACCACATGCACACCAGCCCCGGAGGTGATCTCGCCAATGACGCTGAGCGGCGTGCCGATCTCGGCGGCGAGGCCCAGCAAGGCGGGAACGTCATTGGGTGCCGCCGTCAGCAGCAATTCGTAATCGTCGCCGCCGGTGAGGATCAGCGGCAGGAGATCGGTCGCCTCGGCCAGGATCTCGGCGGCAGCCGAGGACAAGGGCACCTCGGCGGCGCGCAAGGTGGCGCCCAGGCCTGACGCTTCGGCAATATGCGCGAGATCGCCGACGAGACCATCGGAGACGTCCATCATCGCATGTACAAGCCCGCTCGCCATGAGTGCCTGGCCGAGCGCCACGCGCGGCTGCGGGAGGTGATAGCGATCCGCCAGGAACTTTCGCTCGTGGCTTGGCAGTTCGAGAAATTCGTGGCGCAGGACCTTGAGACCTAGCGCACCGTCGCCGATCGTGCCGGATACCAGGACGGCATCGCCGGCCTTGGCCCCGTTGCGGCGCAAGGCGCAACCCATCGGGACCGTGCCGATCGCGGTAAGGGTCAGACTGAGCGGGCCGGGTGTCGCGACCGTGTCGCCGCCCAGGAGGCCGACCCCGAATTCCGCCTGGTCAGCGGCAAGCCCCTTGGCGAAGGCCGCGACCCAGGCTTCATCGGTTTCCGCCGTGAAGGCCGTGGTCATCAGATAGCCGACCGGCCTGGCACCTTTGGCGGCAAGGTCGGAGAGATTGACGCGCAGGAGCTTCCGCGCCACCAAATCGGCCGGGTCATCGGCCAGAAAATGGATGCCGGCCACCAGCGCATCGACGGTGAGGACCAGTTCCTCACCCAGCGGCAGGGCATAGGTGCAGGCATCGTCCTGCAGGCCGAGCGCCCCCGGCATCCCGGCGCTCAACGGCGCAAAATAGCGGGCGATGAGATCGAATTCGCCCGGCAGCTTGCTAGCGGGCGGAATGGCCACCGCGTGCCGCTCCCATCTCGTCCGGCCGCAATTCATGGGCCAGCTTGTCGAGGACACCGTTGGTCATCGCCGTTTCCTTGTCGCCGAAGAAGGCGTCGGTCACGGCGAGATATTCGCTGATCACCACCTTGGGCGGGACGTCCTGGCGATGGGCCAGTTCGAAAGCCCCCGCCCGCATCACCGCGCGCAGGATCGATTCCAGCCGCTCCACCCGCCATTCCTCGGAGAGGACCGCCGAGAGCATGTCGTCGAGCTGTTCCACATCGGCCGCGACACCGCGCACGATTTCGGCGAAGAGCTTGCGGTCGGGGGGCGCCAATTGGGATTCGTCACCCGCCGCCGCGGCCTTGCGCACCATGCGGTGGGCGCCGAATTCGGCGATGATGGCGTCCGGCTTGGCACCGGTCTGTTCCCATTGATAGAGCGCCTGCACGGCGGCAAGTCGCGCCGCCCTGCGCTCCAGGGCCAATTGCTGACTGCGTTCCTTGCCCGAGAGCGGTTTTTCTTCGGCCATCGTGATCAGCCCTGGGCCAGACGCTGGCGGGTCTTGATCAGCGCCAGTGCCGCGAGGGCGGCGCCGCCGCCCTTGTCGAGCTCATTCGCCCGGGCGCGCGCCCAGGCCTGTTCCTCGGTCTCGCAGGTGAGGATACCGTTGCCGATACAGAGGCCGAACTCGGTCCCGAGAGTCATGATGCCGCGGGCGCTCTCGTTGCAGACCGTGTCGTAATGGGTGGTCTCGCCCCGCAACACGCAGCCCAGACCGACATAGCCGTCGAAGGGGCGCTTCATCTTGCCAGCGGCCAAGTGCGCGAGGCGGATCGCGATCGGGATCTCGAGGGCGCCGGGGACGGCAAAACGTTCATAGGTGGCGCCGGCACCCTTGAGGGCGCGCTCGGCGCCTTCCCAGAGGGCGTCGGAGATGTCGTCATAGAAGCGGGCTTCGACGACCATGATATGCGGCTTGTCGGTCATGATTCCTAAGGGTCCGTGAGGGCTGATGGGCGCCCCGATTTCCTGGTTGGCGCCTTCTTAGCGAGTTCCGGGCGGCAGGTCTACGTGCCGTCCCTATTTCCCGTCCTGGCCGAGCAGCCGGGCGACATAGCGGGCAATGAGGTCGATCTCGAGATTGACCCGCTGGCCAAGCTGGGCTTTCCCCAGATTGGTGGCCTCGCGGGTGATCGGAATGAGGCAGATTCCAAACCTGTTGCCGACGACCTCGTTGACCGTGAGGGACACCCCGTCGATCGTCACCGACCCCTTCGAGGCAATGTATTTTGCCAGATTATCAGGGGCTTCGACGGTGAGGCGGAGAGACCCGCCATCCTCGGCAGCGACCACGATCTGGCCAATTCCGTCGACATGGCCGGCCACGATATGGCCGCCCAGTTCGTCGCCGATCTTCATCGGCCGCTCCAGATTGACCGGGGTGCCGATCTGCCAATCCTTGAGGGTCGTGACGGCAAGAGTTTCCTGGGCCGCCTCAAAGGCAAGCCAGCCCTGCCCTTTCTCGACCACGCTGAGGCAGCAGCCGTTGCAGGCGACCGAGGCCCCGAGGGCGATGTCGTCGGTGTCATAGAGGGTCGCGATCTCCAGCCGGCGAACGGCCCCGTCCTGAAGGCTGCGAACACGACCAAGATCCGTCACAATTCCAGTGAACATGCTTTAATTTCTGTATGTTAAATTTGTTTTCTTAAGCGGCAACAGAGGTTGCTCGGCGATACAAAGCAAAGCCGTCGTCGCCACTTCGCTGAGCGGACAGAAGCTCAAATCGCCGTGCCCGGTCAAGCCGCGCCACCGCCATTGGGCCGATGGCTGCCATGCTGTCATTGCCGATCAGCACCGGCGCCTGAAACCAGGCGAGGCGATCGACCAGGTCTTGATTGATAAGACCGGTCGCCACAGTGGCGCCCCCCTCGACCAGCAATCGGGTCAGCCCTCGTTCGCCCAGGACGCGGAGCACCGCGGCTAGGTCAAGAGAGCCGTTCCCCGCCAGGGGGGCGACAAGGATTTCAATCCCGGCATCGCGATAGGGGCGCAAGGCAGCATCCGCCTGCCCTGCCCCGGTCACCAGCCAGGTGCCGGCCCGCGCCAGCTTAGCCGAGAGCGGCAGGCGGAGGCGGGTGTCGAGCACCACGGGAATGGGCGAGCGGCCTTCCAGTCCGGGTAGGCGGCAGGTCAGTTCCGGATCGTCCGCGAGCACGGTACCGGAGCCGACCAGGATGGCGTCATGGTCAGCGCGCAAGCGATGGCCGAGGGCGCGGGCATCGGCCCCGGTGATCCATTTGCTCTCGCCCGTCATCGTCGCGATCTTGCCGTCGAGCGAGGTGGCAAGCTTCAGGGTAACGAGCGGGCGGCCTTGGGCGATGCGGCTGAAGAAGCCGGCATTGAGTTCCACCGCCTCCTCCCGCAGGACGTCGCGGGTGATGGCGATGCCGGCGCGTTCCAGGATGGCAATGCCGCCGCCAGCGACACGGGGGTCGGGATCGTCCGCGGCGATGACGCAGCGGGCAATACCGGCTGCGACCAGCGCCTCGGCACAAGGCGGCGTCTTGCCGTGATGGGCGCAGGGTTCGAGGCTGACATAGGCCGTCGCCCCCTTGGCGGCACTCCCAGCTTCGCGCAGGGCCTCGGTTTCGGCATGGGGGCGGCCGCCGGGCTGGGTGAAACCACGCCCGACGACGCGGCCACCCGACGCTACGATGACGCAGCCGACGCTGGGATTGGGCCAGACCCGGCCCAGCCCGCGACGGGCCAGGCCGAGAGCGGCCGCCATATGGCCGCGATCGAGATCCGGATCCGGCTTAGTCGTTTTCGCCACCGAGCTTGCCGACGAAGGTTTCGAAATCCTTCGCTTCGCGGAAGTTGCGGTAGACCGAGGCGAACCGCACATAGGCGACCTTGTCGAGATTGGCGAGGGCGTCCATCACCGCCTCGCCGATCATCGAGGTCTGGATTTCCGGCTCGCCGGAGCTTTCCAGGCGCCGGACGATGCCGTTCACCACCCGCTCCAGCCGCTCGGCATCCACCGGGCGCTTGCGCAAGGAGATCTGCATCGAGCGCAGAAGCTTCTCGCGCTCGAAAGGTTCACGCTGCCCATTGCCCTTCACCACCACGAGCTCGCGCAACTGCACGCGCTCGAAGGTCGTGAAGCGCGCGCCGCAATTGCTGCATTGGCGGCGGCGGCGGATCGCGGCGTTGTCGTCGGTCGGCCGCGAATCCTTCACCTGGGTATCTTCATTGCCACAGAACGGGCAGCGCATCGGTCCCCCTCTTCCCGTTTAAACCCGCGTCAGTTCGGATAGATCGGGAATTGGCGGCACAAGGTTTCAACTTCCTTGCGCACAGCCTTCTCGATCGTCGAATTGTCGTCGGCATTGACCGCGAGCCCATCCAGCACGCGGCAGATCAATTGGCCAATCAGGCGGAATTCCCCGGTGCCGAAACCGCGCGAGGTACCGGCGGGCGTGCCAAGGCGGATGCCCGAGGTAATCATCGGCTTTTCGGTGTCGTAAGGAATGCCGTTCTTGTTGCAGGTGATGCCGGCATGGTCGAGGGTCAGCTCGGCAGCCTTGCCGGTGAGCTTCTTGGGCCGGAGATCGACCAGCATCAGATGATTATCGGTGCCGCCGGTGGTGACCGCGAAACCACCTTCGATCACGGTTTCGGCCAGCACCTTGGCATTGTCGATGACCTGCTGGGCATAGACCTTGAACTCGGGTTTCAACGCTTCACCGAAGGCCACGGCCTTGGCCGCGATGACATGCATCAGCGGACCACCCTGGAGCCCCGGGAAGATCGCCGAATTGATCTTCTTACCGAGATCCTCGTCATCCGCGAGGATCATGCCGCCACGCGGCCCACGCAGGGTCTTGTGCGTCGTCGTGGTGACGACATGGGCATGCGGGAACGGGCTGGGGTGCAAGCCGGCGGCCACGAGGCCGGCAAAATGCGCCATGTCGACCATGAATACCGCGCCGATCGCATCGGCGATTTTGCGGAAGCGCGCGAAATCCCAGAAGCGCGGATAGGCGGACCCGCCGGCCAGGATCAGCTTCGGCTTGGTTTCGAGGGCCAGCTTCTCAACCTCGTCCATGTCGACGCGCAGGGTCGCCGGGTCGACGGTATAGGAGACGACCTTGAACCACTTGCCCGACTGGTTGGCGGGCGAACCGTGGGTCAGGTGACCGCCGGCCGCCAGATTGAGACCCATGAAGGTATCGCCCGGCTGCAGCAGCGCCATAAACACGCCCTGGTTGGCCTGCGCGCCCGAATGCGGCTGCACATTGGCGAATTTGCAATTGAAGAGCTTCTTGGCGCGGTCGATGGCGAGCTGTTCGGCGATGTCGACATATTCGCAGCCGCCGTAATAGCGGCGCGACGGATAGCCTTCGGCATATTTGTTGGTGAGAACCGAGCCTTGCGCTTCCAGCACCGCCTTGGAGACGATGTTCTCGGAGGCGATCAATTCGATCTGGTCCTTCTGGCGCGTCAGTTCCTGGCCGATCGCCGCGAAGATCTCGGGATCCTGAGCCGCCAGGGGCTTGTCGAAGAAGCCCGGCATCGGCTTGTAATTGTTGATCATCTTGTTCATGTCCTTAACCTTTCCTGGCCATCACGACCCGCTTCCTGGCGCGGCCCAGCCGCGCGGACGCCACAACTCAGCAGCCGAGCTTGGCGACGCGATTTTGGTGACGGCCCCCTTCGAAATCTGTTCCAAGAAACACCGCCAAACAGTCCCGAGCGACATCGACGCCGATCAAACGGGCACCGAAGCACACGACGTTCGCGTCATTATGCTGGCGCGACAGGCGGGCCGAGAGCGCGTCATGGCAAAGCGCCGCGCGGATATGGGCATGTCGGTTGGCAGCGATGGAGATCCCGATCCCGGAACCGCAGACCAGAACGCCACGCTTGGCCTCGCCGGCTTTCAAAGCGGCGGCAAGTTTGTTGCCGAAATCCGGGTAATCGACCGAGGCAGGGCCATCGGTCCCGAGGTCCAACGGCTCAAAGCCAAGCTTTTCAAGCTCTTGCTTCAACAGCGTTTTCAGTTCGAAACCGGCATGGTCGCTGGCGATGGCGATTTTCTCGGCCATGTTAATCAATTCGTCTCCAAAAAACGCCGGAACCCGCCAGAAATCGGCGGGTTCAGGACGGCGCCTACCATATAGCCGGGGCGGGGTCGCCGCCAACCACAAACTATGCCGGGGAATAGCCCCTATTGGTCGCTATCAAAGACCGCCTTGCCGCCCCGCAAAACATACCAGGCGTAAACGAAATCCTTTATGTCCCCCTTTGCGTCCCAACCGATGTCGCCAAATACAGTTGCTACCCGGTTGGCCCGCAGCCAAGCGCCCATAGCGGGTCCGCTTGTGCCCTTGGTCCCCGTGGCAGCCGCCGCGAAGGCCTGGACCGCCGCATAGCCATGCAATGTGTAGCCTTCCGGCTCGAGGCCCTCTGCGCGGAAAGCGGCAACGACCGTTTCCGAGGCCCGCGCATAGCCGGGCCACCCGTCGGTGTAGCGTACGCCATTGGCCGCCGCCCCGGCGAGTTGCCAGAATTCGTCTGTGTTCAGGACGTCCGCCGCCAGCACCTCGGCGTTCGACCCCGACGCTCGTAACGCCTTTACAAAGGCGGCGATCTGTTTGTGGTAGGCGCCGAGATAGATGGCTGTCACGCCCTTCGCCTTGAGTGCCGCAGCCAGCGCGGAAAAATCCGTACGATCGCGTTCAAAGGACTCCCGCACCGCCACGCGTACGGACGAGCCGGCGAGATTGTGCATGATCACGGCGGTGATCTCGGTTCCGTAGGCACGGCCGTCGTCGAGGATCGCAACTGACTTCCACGCATATTTCCGCTTCAGCCAATGCGCTGCTGTGACCCCCTGCCGGTCATCACGCGCGGCTATCCGCAGAACCGTTGCATAGCCGGCAGCAGCGGCTTCTTCGGTCAAGGCCGGGTTCGTGGAGGCTGGCGTGATCTGCAGGACGCCGGCGGCACCATAAATTTTCGATGCAGGGATGGACGAGCCGGAGCAGAAATGGCCGTCGACGAAGGCGATACCGTTGGCTACCAGTTCTTTAGCAATGCGTTCCGCCCGCGACGGGTTGCATTGATCATCATGGATCTCGAGCCGAAGCTGGCGACCGAGCACGCCACCCTTGGCGTTGATGTCGGCAACGGCCTTTTCCGCACCGCGCCGGATCTGTTCGCCGAAGGGCGCGAGGTCGCCGCTCATCGGACCGACGACAGCGATCGCGATCGCCTCGTCCTTCTGCGCCGTGGTCGCGGTCTTGCCGGATTGCGCACAGGCACCGAGGAGGAATGCCAAGCTGAGGAAAGACGTCGCACAGGCGGATTTTACGAAGGCAGCCGTCGACTTCTGCATGATTCCCAGAACCAGATATCCTTAAAAATTGCAAAGACAATAGCAGCCGGAACGGCGCGCGCAAAAGAAAAAGCCCGGGCCGAGGCCCGGGCTTTTCCGCTCGTAACTTAGTGGGCCAAGCTTAGTTCAGGGGTTCCTGAACGGCCTTGCCTTCCTTGTTCCAGACGTACCAAGCGTAGTTGACCTTGGTCAGGTCACCCTTCTCGTTGAAGGAGAGGTCACCGAGCACCGTCGGGATCGGGGCAGCGCGGAGCGCGTCGGCCACCTTGGCACCTTCGATGCTGCCGGCCTTGGTGGCGGCTTCCGCCCAGGCCTGGATGGCAGCATAGGAGTTCAGGGTATAGCCTTCCGGCTCGTACTTGTCGGCGCGGAACGCTTCGACCACTGCCTTGGCGGAGTCGAGATTGACCGCCGAGGCACCGTCGCTGTAACGGAGGCCTTCGCCGGCCGGACCCGAAATCGACCAGAGTTCCGCCGTGTTCATGGCATCGGCCGAGATAAAGTCGGCATTGAAGCCCTGCTCACGCGCCTGACGCATCATCAGGCCGACGTCGTTGTGGTAGCCACCGACATAGACCGCGTCGATAGCGCCGTCCTTCAGCTTGCTGATGAGGGCCGAGAAGTCCTTCTCCTTGGCGGTATAGGTGTCGCGGATCGCGACGGTGCCACCGCTGGCTTCGAAGTTCTTCGCGGTTTCATTGGCGAGACCCTGACCATAGGCCGACTTGTCGTCGAGAATGGCGACCTTCTTGCCGGTATAGGTCTTGGCCAGCCAGGGGCCGGCAAAGATACCCTGCGCGTCATCACGGCCGCAGGTGCGGAAGATGGTCTTCACGCCCTTGGAGGCCGGAACTTCGGTGAAGTCCGGATTGGTCGAGGCCGGGGTGATCTGAACGATGCCTTCCTCGGCATAGACGTCCGAGGCGGGGATCGAGGAACCGGAGCAGAAGTGACCGGCGACGAAGGAAACGCCCTTCTTCACCAGATCGTTGGCAACCTGGACGGCCTGCTTCGGATCACACTGGTCGTCGCCGATTTCCAGCTTCAGCTGGCGGCCGAGCACGCCACCCTTGGCGTTGATGTCGGCGATCGCCTTTTCCGCACCGCGCTTCAGCTGCTCGCCGAAGGCAGCGAGGTCGCCGGTCATGGGACCCGCAACGGCAATGACGATGTCGCCTTCCGCCGGAGCGGGCGCAGGTGTCGCAGCGGCTTCCTGCGTGGTCGAAGCAGCCGGCGCAGCAGCTTCCGTGGTCGTCGTGGTCGATTCGGCGGCAGCTTCTTCTTTTTTCTCCTCACCGCAGGCCACGACCAGCGTGGCTGCGATCGCTAGCGTCGCTAGCGAGAATTTCTTGCTCATGGTGAGCTCCCTCTGTCTCGTTTACCCAGAAACACACGCGGCGGCTGACTGACCGCCGTTCATTTGATGGGTTAGGCCTATTCGCCTGCGCCACAAATTAGCATTTGCCCTGCAACCGTCAAACGAATTGACAGCCCTTGCCGGGGGAATCGCATTCGTTAACCAGCCCGGTCCCGCCAGGAGAGCAGGCCTGCCGGCTCGTAAAGCCAGGGATATTGTGTGACCATCTTGCGCACCAGCGTGATCCGGTGGGCAAACAGGGCGATACCGACGATCACCGCCGCATCCAGGACGTATTGCCACAGGTCGAGCCAGTCACCACCAAAAAGTGCGCCGTCGAGAAACCTGTTGGCCGCGGCAAGGAGCAGACCATAGGCGACGTTCTGCCAGGCCGGCCGCCAGGTTTCGGCGATCGCCTGTCCCATCAGGAACGCGGCACCGCCGAAAATGATGATGGTCAGCAGGATGAAAACCCAGAAATTCATCGAACCCTCATATCCCCGCACGCATCTCAGTGTCCGCCTTCCAGATAGGCGGCGCGCACCTCGGCATTGCTGAGCAATTCCTGACCGGTGCCGGACATGGTTACCACACCGTTCACCATGACATAGCCGCGATGGGCGAGCTTCAAAGCGTGATTGGCGTTCTGCTCGACCAGGAACACCGTCATCTTCTGCTGCCGGTTGATGTCGCGGATGATTTCGAAGATCTGACGTACGATCAAGGGCGCCAGGCCCAATGACGGCTCGTCGAGCAACAGGAGACGCGGCCGGCTCATCAGCGCACGCGCGATCGCCAGCATCTGCTGTTCGCCGCCCGAGAGCGTGCCACCGCGCTGCATGGCGCGCTCCTTGAGACGCGGGAAAATGCTGAACACACGCTCAAGGTCGCCCTCGAAATGCTGCGGCGCCGAGGTGATCGCCCCCATGCGCAGGTTTTCCATCACCGACATGCGCGGAAAGATGCGGCGGCCTTCCGGCGACTGCGCGATGCCGAGACGCATGATTTCATAGGTCGGCATATGGGCGATGTCGCGCCCCTCGAAAGTGATGCGGCCGGAGCGAGCGCGCGGCGCGCCACAAATGGTCATCAGCAAGGTCGATTTGCCGGCACCATTGGCGCCGATCAAGGTCACGATCTCGCCCTCATGCACCTCAAGGTCAACACCCTTCAGCGCCTCGATATGGCCGTAGAAGGTATGAACACCGGAAATTTTCAGCATCGGCGCTTACTCCTGCTCGTCTTCGCCGAGATAGGCGCGAATGACGGCGGGATCGTTGCGAACCTGATGTGGCGTCCCTTCCGCGATCTTGCGGCCATAATCCAGCACGACGATATGATCGGAAATGCCCATGACCACGCTCATATCGTGTTCGATGAGCAGCAGGCCGATGCCCATCTCGTCGCGGATCGACATCAACAGCGCATTGAGATCCGCCGATTCTTTCGGGTTGAGGCCCGCGGCGGGTTCATCAAGGCAAAGAAGAACAGGTTCGGTGCACATGGCGCGGGCGATTTCGAGTCGCCGCTGATCGCCATAAGGTAGGCTTCCCGCCGGCTGATCCGCCACCGCGAGCAGACCGGTGCGCTTCAGCCAATGCACGGCGAGATCGCGGGCTGCCGCTTCCGCGCGGCGGAAATTGGGCAGACCGAAAAGACCGAAAATGGTGTAGCCGGAGGCCAGCATCAGCTTGTTGTGCTGTGCCACCATCAGATTTTCCAGGACCGACATGCCGGTAAAGAGGCGGATGTTCTGGAAAGTGCGTGCCACGCGTGCCTTCTGGCCGATGCGAAAACCATCCATCCGCTCCAGCAGAAATTCCTCGCCATCTTCCCGCTGCAGGCTCAGGCGCCCCACCGTCGGTTTATAGAAACCGGTGATGCAATTGAACAAGGTGGTCTTGCCGGCGCCATTGGGCCCGATGATTCCGGTGATCTGCCGGCGCTTGGCCTTGAAGCTCACGTCGTTGATGGCGATGAGGCCGCCAAAGCGCATGGTGAGGCGCTCGACCTCCAGAAGAGTATCGTCTATTGCCCGCGCCGCCGCCTGCGGGTTTTTCTTGCCCAAGGCGCTGCTCATGCCTGGGCCTCCTTCTTCTTGCCGCGCCTGCCGAACAGCAACAAAGTCGGCTCGCGATAGGCCAGCAAACCTTTCGGCCGCCACAGCATGATCAGCACCATGACGCCGCCGAAGACCAGCATGCGGTAGAGCGAAAGATCGCGCAGCACTTCGGGCAGGCCAATCAGCAGCAAGGCCGCGAGCGCCACGCCCACCTGACTGCCCATGCCGCCCAGCACGACGATCGAGAGGATCACAGCGGATTCGATAAAGGTGAAGCTCTCAGGACTGACGAAACCCTGTCGCGCGGCAAAGAACGAGCCCGCGAAACCGGCGAACATCGCGCCGATGGCAAAGGCGGTGAGCTTGGTATTGGTCGGATTGATACCCAGGGCCCGGCAGGCCGTCTCGTCCTCGCGCAGAGCTTCCCAGGCGCGGCCGATCGGCAATTTGCGCAGGCGAATGGTGACGAAGTTCGTGATCAGCGCCAAAGCGATGATGACGTAATAGAGGAAGATGACGCGGTGCGTGGTGTTGAAGTCGAGGCCGAAGAAGGTATGGAATGTCTCGATTCCAGGCGCCGGATTGCGTTCGAAGGGCAATCCGAAGAAATCGATGCGCGTGATATTGCCGATGCCGTTCGGCCCGCCGGTGAATTCCTGCCAATTGATGAGGACGATGCGGATGATTTCGCCAAAGCCGAGCGTCACAATGGCCAGATAGTCACCGCGCAGACGCAGCACCGGGAAACCGAGTGCCACACCGAACAGGGCCGCCATTGCGCCGGCGATCGGCAGGCTTTCCCAGAAGGTCAGGCCGAGATCGATCGAGAGCTTGCCATAGGTGTAGGCGCCGACGGCATAGAAGGCGACATAACCGAGATCGAGCAGGCCAGCGAGGCCTACGACGATGTTGAGCCCCCAACCAAGCATGACATAGGTCATGACCAAGACGAGGCTGTCGACAACCGCGCGGTCCCCCCAGGGTGTCCACGGCACGATCAGCGCAATCACGATCAAGATCGGTCCCAGAATACGGGAGAGATTCTTGGCAATGTTGGCCTGGCGCGCCTCGGCGGCTTCGCGTACCTCGAGCGTGTGACCGCCTTTGACCTTGGTGCGATGCGCCTTGATGGCGGCGGCGAAAACGAAGATCGCGCCGACGCCGAAGATCGCATTGACCATCGGCTGGTCATAGGGAAGCGGCAGGGATTGATAAAGCGGCGATCCGGCAAGACCCAGGATGGCCGCGGTGAAAAGATAGATCATGGCCAGCCCGCCAAGGACGAAGGGCGGCCACAGCAGGCCGGAACGGCCGAGGACCAGGAGGAAACGCCCGGCCGGAACCAGGACCATGGCCCAGATGACGTCGTCGAAGCGCGTCACATAGCTCATGGTCTGGCCCTGCAGGACCTCGGTCTGATAGCCGACCATCAGGATGCTGAGCATGCCGACCAGAAGCGCCGTCAGGACGGCTTCCTTAGCCGCCTGAAAGAAGATGTTGGTGGGAGCGGTGGTCTGAGAGGTCGCGGCCATGACGTCAGACCTTCTCTACTTCGGGCCGGCCAAGAAGGCCGGTCGGCCGGAAGATGAGCACCAGCACCAGCACGCCGAAGGCGGCGACGTCTTTGTATTCCGCCGAAAAATAAGCCGACCACAGAGCTTCAATGAGACCGATCAGGATTCCGCCCAGCATGGCACCCGGCAGAGAGCCGATGCCGCCAAGGACAGCCGCCGTGAACGCCTTGATGCCCGCATTGAAGCCCATGAAGAAATCGTTGTTGCCCCAATAGAGCGTCACCATCATGCCGGCGACGGCAGCAAGCCCCGCGCCCATGACGAAGGTGAGCGAAATCGTTCGATCCACATTGACGCCCAGGAGCGAGGCCATTTTCATGTCCTGCTCGCAGGCGCGCTGGGCGCGGCCGAGCGAGGTACGCGAGATGAGCAGCGCAAAACCGGCCATGAGAGCGACCGTCAGCAACACGATGATGATCTGCAGATAGCCGAGTTGAACGACGAAGCCACCACCCTCACGCGTCATCAGAGAGACGCCGCCGCGAATAAGGGGCTCAACCGGCTTGGGCCGCGGCCCCTGCACCAACTGCACATAATTCTGCAGGAAGATCGACATACCGATAGCGGAGATAAGTGGCGCCAGGCGCTGCGTCCCGCGCAAGGGCCGGTAGGCGATGCGTTCGACCGACCAGCCATAGGCGGCAGTCAGAACCACAGCCACGATCAGCATCAGCAGCAATTGCAGCGGCACCCACGAGATGCCGAGCGTGCCGCAGATGAGCAGCACGATCATCGCCTGGAAGGCACCGATCATGTAGACGTCGCCATGGGCGAAATTGACCATGCCGATGATGCCGTAGACCATCGTATAGCCGATGGCGATGAGGCCGTAGATGGAGCCCAGAGTCAGCCCATTGATGAGCTGCTGCAGGAAGTATGGGAGTTCGTAATGGACTTGCTGAAATAACTGAATGAGCCATTCCATCTGGCGCGCAAACTCCCCTTACCCCGGCATGCAAGGAATCGGCGATCGGAAAGGGAAATGCTCCAGATATTGGCCGCAGGAAATGAATCCCGACAACCATCGTCCCAGAATGCCTAAAGCCCCCATTCCGGCCGCTTATCGCTGGTCAAAAAAAGGCCCAGCGCCCGTGCAGCTCGTCATTAGGGCGGAACCTATCTCGACACTTGGGGAGCGACAAGGTGTTATTTGTGTTCGCCAGTCGTTCCGCCGGATGAATCCGCGTTCCGCCGGGCGAGAACGAATTCCAGCTTGCGAATGGCGGCCCGCGCCAGATCGGCCTGCAGCGCGGTGGCCGGCCCCATGGTCGTTACCTCAGTCAGGGTCACAGGGTCCATGGCGGACACCCTGACGAATGCGCCAACCTGATGAAATTCGATGATGTAGCCTTCCTGACGCATGTTCCCTGCCCTAGCCGTCGGTCTCCGATCAGGCCCACATGCCTCGCATGCGTCGCCGCGATAGCTCGTCGCGCCCGACATGGCGGCCTTGTGCGCGGCAGCCTGTCACCCGAATATGGTGCATGATATAGCATCCGCCGCCGATCACGAGAATCTGGAGTATTTGCGATGAGTTCCGCCCGAAACGCCGCCAAACCCGAGTTCCAGTGGGAAGACCCGCTGCAGCTCGACGCGCAATTGAGCGAGGAAGAGCGGCTGGTCCGCGACACCGCGCGCGGCTATGCCCAGGACAAGCTGATGCCGCGGATCGTATCGGCCAACCGGCATGAGCGCTTCGACCGCGAAATCATGAATGAGCTCGGCGAGCTCGGCCTCCTCGGCTCCACCATCGACGGGTATGGCTGCGCCGGCACGAATTATGTGAGTTATGGCTTGGTGGCCCGCGAGATCGAGCGGGTCGATTCCGGCTATCGCTCGGCCATGTCGGTACAATCGAGCCTGGTGATGCACCCGATCCATGCCTATGGCACGGAAGAACAGCGCCAGAAATACCTGCCCAAGCTGGCTGCCGGCGAGATCGTCGGCTGCTTCGGTCTCACCGAGCCGGATCACGGTTCGGATCCCGGCGGCATGAAGACCCGCGCCAAGAAGGTCGATGGCGGCTACAGCGTCTCCGGCGCAAAGATGTGGATCACCAATTCCCCGATCGCCGATATCGCCGTGGTCTGGGCCAAGACCGAGGACGACGTCATTCGCGGATTCGTCCTGGAACGCGG
>NZ_JAYRDA010000005.1:48561-435954 GCF_041909655.1 Dongia sp.
AAGGCTTTTCTACTCCCAAGATCGAAGGCAAGTTCAGCTTGCGCGCCTCGGTCACCGGCGAGATCGTCATGGATAATGTCTTCGTGCCGGAAGAGAACCTGCTGCCCAATGCCGGGGGCCTGGGCGGTCCGTTCGGCTGTCTCAACAATGCCCGCTACGGCATCGCCTGGGGAGCCCTGGGTGCGGCGGAATTCTGCTGGCACGCGGCACGGCAATACACCCTGGACCGCAAACAATTCGGCCGGCCCCTGGCCGCGAACCAGCTCATCCAGAAGAAGCTCGCCGACATGCAGACCGAGATCACCTTGGGCCTGCAAGCCTGCCTGCAAGTCGGGCGCATGAAGGATGCCGGCAATTGCCCGCCGGAAGCTATTTCCTTGATCAAGCGCAATTCCTGCGGCAAGTCCCTCGACATCGCCCGCATGGCGCGTGACATGCACGGCGGTAACGGTGTTTCCGACGAATTCCACGTCATTCGCCACGTGATGAACCTCGAGGCTGTGAACACCTACGAAGGAACACACGACATCCATGCCCTGATCCTGGGCCGCGCCCAGACCGGGCTGCAGGCCTTCACCGGGGCGTAAAGCCGCACAATCAATCGCTCGTTTGCCGCAAGGGATCGTGTAGGATGAAGTTTGAAACTGGCCGGCGGCATTGCCGCCGGCTTGTAAATTCTGGAGATTATCGAGGAATTTCAGTTGTTTAATGGCATTCGCATGGGATCAAAAGCGGCGAGCCGAAAATTGCGGCGGCTGCTTTACCTGCCGATGGAAATCGCCTCGCGCGAGCTCGATTCGCGCCTCCTTATCGCCTCCCTCGCTTTGGCCCGCGGATTTGAGGTGGTCATTGGCCAGAAATGGCTGATCGAGCGCAATGTCGAGGCCATGCCGCCCGGCATCTATCTCTCCAAAACCCTGACCCAGCGCGACGCCAAGGCCCTCTCCCGTGCCAAGGAGCGGGGCTATCTGGTAGCGGCCATCGACGAAGAGATGCCCGGCCTCATCACGGCACCCGAAGAGTTGCGCTGGATGTCGGACGAGGCGGTCGAGGCGACCGACCGCATCTTCATCAGCGGCTCGCATAACAGCGATTCGGTGAAGCGCCGCTTTCCCCAGGCACGGGATCGGGTCGTTACGGCGATCAATCCGCGCTGGGATCTGCTGCGCCCGGGCATGCGAGACTTCTATGAACGCGAAGCCGCCGAGATCCGGGCCCATTATGGCCCCTTCATCCTGATCAACACCAATCTCGGTTTCACCAATTCGGAAAAAGGGTCGGCGGAGGAACTAATCAACGAGCAGGAACGGCTCGGCAAATTGACCATGTCCGATCCCAAGCACGTCGCCTTCGTCAACAGCGTACTGGCCATGGAATCGGCCAATCGCTCGATCATCCTCCAGCTTATTGATGAGTTGCCGAAGAAGTTTCCGGACCGCCGCATCGTCCTGCGCCCGCATCCCAGCGAGAGGCTCGATACCTGGCGCAACTACGTCGACGGACATGCCGTTGTTGATGTGATCCGTGACGGCCCGGCGATTCCGTGGATCCTCGCCGCCGACGTGCTGGTCCATACGAATTGCACGACCGGGGTCGAGGCGGCCGCATTGGACACACCCGCGATCTGCGTGCTGCCAACCGAGACCAGCATCAACGACCGCTATCTGTCGAACCGCGTCAACCCGGTCGCCCGGAATGTTGAAGAGGCCTTGGCCCTGATCGATGCCGCGGAGCATCCAAATAGCGATGCGGGCTTCTATTCCGCAGAGATGCGGGCAAAATTCCGCGACGCCATGTCCTATGACGACAACCAAATGGGCGCCGAACGCATTCTCGACACGCTGGACGATACCATCGCCGAGAACGGCTATCAGATGTCGGCGCCAGGCCGGTGCACCCAGTGGTCGCCCGGCAGCGGTTATGTTTGGCGGATCGAGGACAAAAATGTCCGCGGCGCACTTTTCCCCGGCCTGGATGCCGAGGATGTCAGCAAGCGTATTCGCGGCATTTCGCAGTTGATCGGACAGGCTCAAACACCTTTCGCGCATGAATGCGGCAGCAAGGTTCTTCTGCTGAGCCCGCATCGTCTGCCTTTGGACGTGAGGCTGCGGCGCTATTTCGGCATATCGGTCCCGGCCTGATCGGGCGCCACGGCATGCCGCTGCCCATATCATGACGTCCGGCAGAACCGCCATCATCGTCCAGGCGCGCCTTGGATCAACGCGCCTGCCTGGCAAAATTCTGCAGCGGCTGGGCGATCATACCGTCCTCGAACATTGCGTCGCGCGCCTGCGCAAGGTTGCCGGGGCCGATCTCGTGGTTATCGCGACCACCGACAAGGCGAGTGACGATTCCGTTGCTGCGGCCGCCACCTCTTATGGCGCCACGGTTTTCCGCGGCGACGAGCAGGACGTGCTGGCGCGCTATCTGGGTGCGGCACGCGCCGTCGATGCCGATGTCATCATGCGCGTGACGAGCGATTGTCCGCTGATCGATCCCGAAATCTGTGATGCCGTGCTGAAGCTGCGGGCCAAGCACGACGCGGATTATGCCGCCAACAACATGCCGCGCTTGTTTCCGCATGGCCTGGATTGCGAGGCCTTCACGCGGATAGCGCTCGAGCGCGCCGCACAGGAAGCAACCGATCCCTATGACCGCGAGCATGTGACGCCGTGGCTGCGGCGCATGCCAGGCCTCCGGCGCGCCAATGTGACTGGGCCTGGCTGGCCCGCCAACCAGCAGCGGTGGACACTCGATTTTCCCGAAGATCTTACCTTTTTTCGGGAGATCTTCGCCATGCTGCCGACGGACCGGATTCCATCGTGGCAGGAAGTTCTGTCGCTGATCGGCCATCAACCGGCGCGGGCAACGGCCAATACCCGGCATCGCGTCGCCTCCGCCATGGCAAACGATCTGCAAGCGCCTGTCGCGGTTTTTCGCTTCGCGGCAAATGCGCGGATCGGCACCGGGCACGCCATGCGCTGCAACACGCTGCAATCCCGCCTGGAGGCGCTGGGCTGGCGCTGCTACTGGGCGATTGACGGCGAGACCGCCGCGTTCCTGGACAACACGATCCCACCCGGCGCGCTTCTGCCCCTGACATCCGTCGATCCCACTGCTCAAGCTGCCGAGATCGGCGCCACGATCGGCCGGTGCGACGTTTTGGTGATCGACAATTACGACGTGCCGATCGCGTTTGTGCAGGCTGCGCGGGCCTTTGCGGAAAGGATTGTCTATTTCGACGATCTGGCCGATCGCGAGTTGGATGCCGATATTGTCGTCAACCCGACACCGGGGTTTTCGAGGGCGAAATATGCAGCCCGCAACAAGCAAGACGCCCAGCTGTTGCTCGGTCCGTCTTACGCCCTCCTGCGGCAGCAATTCGCCGCGCGGCGCCGTGAGCGGCTACCTGCGGCCCGTGAAGCGGCCGACATCAGCCGCATCCTGGTCGCATTTGGCGGCGTTGATCCGCTAAACGGGACGGCGCTGGCGCTCAATGTATTGGCCAGCCATAAAGCGCTCGCCATAGACGTGGTTCTGGGCAGCAATGCGCCGCATCTACCCGAAGTGGTGGCACTGATCGCCAAATTGGGACCCCGCGCACGATTGCTGACCGACGTCGCGGACATGTCCGGCATAATGGCGCAAGCCGATCTCGTGATTGGCGCCCCCGGCATGTCGACCTGGGAACGTGGCTGCCTCGGCTTACCGAGCCTGCTCGTCGGCATCGCCGAAAACCAGCGCGCCAACGCCGCCATCGTGAGCGAGGCCGGCGCTGGTTTGGTCAGCGGCTTCCTCACCACGCAATCGCGCGACGACGTGCAGAGAAACCTAGCCCATGATTTGAATCTGCTGCTCGCGCAGCCTGATCGCTGCCGGCAGATGGCGCTGGCCGCAGGTGCATTATGTGACGGGCGCGGTTGCCAGCGCACTGTCACCGCCCTGCTCCCCGCGCAGAAGCTGAAGGACGGTCGCGCCCTCTCCCTTCGCCTCGCCGAGATCTCTGATGAAGGGATGCTTTTGGTCTGGCAATCCGCACCCGAGACCCGCCGCTTCGCCCTCAACCCCAAAGTTCCGGATGCGACCGAGCATCATGCCTGGTATGCCGCCAAACTGGCGTCGGACCAGGACTGGCTATTGTTTGGAGCGGTCGCGGAGAACGCTGCCGGCTATGTGCGCCTCGACTGGATGGGCGAGGATAAGGGCCGGCCGCAATATTTGATCTCAATCGCGACGGCTCCCGGTTGGTATCAATTGGGCGTTGGCGCTGCCCTGCTCAAGGGCGCCCGGAGCCTTGCCCCGGGTGCCCATTTTTATGCCAGGGTGCTGGCAGAAAACACGGCCTCGGTGGCATTGTTCACCCAGGCGGGATATAGCTTGGCAGCGGATGGATATTTCCATTCCCTGCCGCCGCGTGCCAAGGAGGCCTGATGCAGCGCGTTACCATTGCCGGACGGGAGATCGGTCGCGACCGCCGGCCCTATGTCATCGCCGAATTGTCGGCCAATCACAATGGCAGCCTGGAGCGCGCCAAGGACATCCTGCGCGAGGCAAAGAAGGCCGGCGCCGATGCCCTGAAGCTGCAGAGCTACCGCGCGGACACCATCACCATCGACCATGACGGCCCCGACTTTCGCGTTAAAGGCGGCCTCTGGGACGGGGCACGTCTCTATGACCTCTACAAGGAAGCGGCGATGCCCTGGGAATGGCACCAGCCGCTCTTCGAGCTCGGTCGCGAGATCGGCATTGCCGTGTTCAGCTCGCCCTTTGATCACAGCGCCGTCGACATGCTGGAACAGTTGGGGGCACCCGCCTACAAGATCGCCTCGCTCGAACTCTGCGACATCCCGCTGATCGAATATGTGGCGCGAACCGGCAAGCCGATGATCATGTCGACGGGTGCGTCGGAACTGGGCGAGATCGCCGACGCCGTTGCCGCCGCACGCAAGGCCGGGTGCAAGGAACTGATCCTCCTCAAATGTACCAGCGGCTATCCGACGCCGCCCGCCGAAAGTAATTTGAAGACCATCGACCATCTGGCCCAGATGTTCGATTGTGTGGTCGGCCTTTCCGACCACACCATGGGCACAGCAGTGCCGGTGGCAGCGACCGCCCTGGGTTCGGCTTTGGTCGAGAAGCACTTCACCCTTGCCCGTGCCGATGGCGGCGTTGATTCCGCGTTCAGCCTGGAGCCGGCGGAACTCACCCAGATGATCGATGCGATCAATGTCGCCTGGGAAGCAATCGGTTCGGTGCATTACGGACCAAGTGCATCCGAAGCCGGCATCCGCCCGCTACGCCGCTCACTTTATGTGGTCAAGGATGTGAAGGCGGGAGAACGCATCGGCCCCGAGCATGTGCGCTCGATCCGTCCCGGTAAGGGCCTCGCTCCCAAACATCTGCCCGAGGTGATCGGCCGCGTCGCCGCACGCGACCTCAAGCGCGGCACCGCCGTCGACTGGACCATGCTGGCTTCCAACAACTGAGGGTATTTCATGCCGGATTCATTCGCAGACTGGATCCCGGCCGAGGCCGCCACCTTCATCGCGGCGCAGGAAGCGCGCTTCGACGCATTGTCGCTGGACGCGCTGGATCTTGAAGCGCACCGCCTGATCGCCGCCCATGAGCGGCTGGTGGATCACGACTGCATCAACCTTTATGCGGGCACCAACATCCCCAATCCGCGCGGCAGCGCCCTGCTCGCCTCCAGTATCGGCAGCCGCCCGAATCTGGGCCATCCCGGCGCCAAGTACAACAAGGGCATGGCCCATGCCGATCAGCTTGAGGTTATGCTCTCGACGCTCCTGAAACGATTGTTCAAGGCGCGTTTCGTCGAGCATCGGGTGGGTAGTGGATCGCTCGCCAATCTCTATGCCTATATGGCGACCTGTCGTCCGGGCGATGCCATCATGGCCTTTTCGGACGCTGCTGCCGGCCACCCCACGCATCACGAGATCGGCGCCGCGGGGCTCTATGGCCTCAAGGTGCATGACGTGCCGTTCGACATTGCGCGCATGGACATTGATGCCGATGCGTTGCGCGATGCCGCAAAACGCATCCATCCGCGCCTGATCATCGTCGCAGGCAGCATGTGCCTCTTCCCCTACAATCTTCGCGCGGTGCGCGAGATCGCCGACGAAATCGGCGCCTATGTTCTTTATGACGCCGCGCATATGGGTGGGCTGATCGCCGGCGGTGCCTTCCAGCAGCCGCTCGCCGAAGGCGCCGATCTCATGACCGGATCGACCTACAAATCCTTCGGCGGGCCACCATCGGGCATGGTGCTGACCAACTCGCCAGAGCTCGCGGCACGGCTGGACCGCATTGCCTTTCCGGGTCTCACCGCGAATTTCGATCTAGGCCGCACCGCCGCGATGATCATCGCGGTGCTCGATCTGCTGGAGCATGGCCCGGCCTATGCGGAAACCTGCATCAAGAACGCGCAAGCGCTAGCCCAGGCAATGGATGCCGCCGGCATAGCGGTTTTCCGACCCGAAGCACGCGAAACTTTCACGCAATCGCAACATGTCGCCCTCGATGCCCGGCCTTATGGTGGCGGCAACGCCGCCAGCGCACGCATTGAGCCCGCCAATATCCTTTTCACCAGCATCGGCCTGCCGCTGCCGGCAGTCGCGGGCGATGCCAATGGCATCCGCATCGGAACGCAGGAAATCACCCGTTGGGGCCTCTTGCCTGCAGACATGACGACGATCGCCGAACTCACCGCCCGCGTTCTGGTGCGCCAGGAAGCCGCGGCGCAGGTAAGAGAAGACGTTATTGCCTTCCGGCGCGGGTTTCAGACGATCCACTTCATTCGCGGCTGATCGTCACGCACAGGGCTTTTGACTGACATCCGGGCGACATGATGTCAGATTACCAGTCACAGTCCCACGATTGGAGGCTTCGCCGCCATGTCGGTTCGCAATCTCGACGCCCTGATGAATCCGCGCTCGGTCGCCCTGGTCGGGGCCAGCGACCGCGAAGGTTCGCTGGGTTCGCTGGTCTGGCGGAACCTCACCCGGGCGGGCTTCAAGGGCATGCTCTACCCGGTCAATCCACGCCGGAAGTCGGTCGGTGGAATCGTGGCCTACAAGGATGTCTCGGTCCTGCCGGAAGCGCCAGACCTCGCCGTGATCGTGACGCCGCCGCCGCTGGTGCCGGAACTCGTCGCACAGGCAGGCGCTGCCGGAACGCGCGCCGCAGTCATCATCAGTGCCGGCTTCACCGCCGAACAACGCCAGCAGGCGCTGGATGCAGCAAAGCCCTATCTGATGCGACTGCAGGGACCGAACTGCCTCGGCCTCATCGTGCCGCCGCTTGGCTTCAACGGCAGTTTCGCCCAATTGATGCCGGATAGCGGCGGTATCGCTTTCCTGTCGCAATCGGGCGCCATTCTGACCTCGGTGATTGATTGGGCAGGCCCACGCGGCATCGGTTTTTCACATCTCGTCTCGCTGGGCGAAATGGCCGATGTCGATTTCGGCGACCTCCTCGATTATCTCGCGATCGACCCCAATGTCACCGCGATCCTGATGTATGTCGAAGCCATCACCAATGCCCGGAAGTTCATGTCGGCGGCGCGGCGCGCGGCGCGCGTGAAACCCGTCATCGTCATCAAGGCCGGGCGGCACCCGCAGGCGGCGAAAGCGGTGGCCTCGCATACCGGAGCCATGGCGGGCTCGGACGATGTCTACGATGCCGCCTTTCGCCGTGCCGGCATGCTGCGCGTCTACGGCCTGCCACAATTGTTCACCGCCTTCGAGACACTGGCCCAGCTCAAAATGATGCCAAAGGGCGACCGGGCGGCCATCCTGACCAATGGCGGCGGCATCGGCATTCTGGCAACCGATGCAGCGATCGATGCCGGCATCACGTTGTCGGAGCTTGGCCCCGAAACGATGGCGAAACTGGATGCCGTGCTGCCGGCCACCTGGTCGAAAGGCAACCCGATCGACGTCATCGGCGATGCGTCGCCTGAGCGTTACGCCGCGGCTCTTACGGCCCTGCTGGCAGACCCGGACAATGACGGCATCATTGCCCTCAACTGCCCCACCGCCACCGCAGATGCCAGCGCCTCGGCCGCAGCGGTGATCGAAGCCTATGCGAAATCGCCCAAGCCGCTTTTTACCGCCTGGATCGGCCAGGCGACGGCGGCGGAAGCGCGCAATATGTTCTCGCATTTCCATATCCCGAGCTTCGAGACACCGGAGGCCGCCGTGCGCGGTTTCTCGCATGTGGTGCGCTATCGCCGCAGCCAGGAGCTGCTGATGGAAACGCCGCCGTCGATGCCGACATCTTTCGCCTTCAATGCAAAGGCGGTGGAGCGGATCATCGCGCCGGCCCTGGCCGAGGGCCGCGCGATGCTGACCTCGCCGGAAGCGCAGGCGGTGCTGGCTGCCTATGACATTCCCACCAGCGGCACCGAGATCGCATCGGATGCTGCGGCGGCGGCCGCCATAGCCGAGCGCCTGGGCGGTCCGGTGGCGGTCAAGATTCTGTCGCCGGACATCAGCCACAAATCCGATGTCGGCGGCGTGGCCCTGGATCTACGCGGTCCCGGCAAGGTCGCGCGGGCAACGCTGGAAATCCTGGCCCGCGCCAGAAGCAAACGGCCGGATGCGCGCATCCTCGGCGTCACCGTGGAGCCCATGATTCGGCGGTCGGGTGGGGTTGAACTGATCATCGGCGTTACCGAAGACGCCCAGTTCGGACCGATCATCCTGTTCGGGGAAGGTGGCACGGCGGTCGAACTCATCGGCGATCGCGCGCTCGCCTTGCCGCCGCTCAATCTCAAACTGGCACGCGACCTGATGGCATCCACGCGTGTCTGGAAACGCCTGTCCGGCTATCGTGACCAGCCACCGGCGAATCTCGACGCCATCGCGCTGACGCTCACCAAGGTCTCGCAATTGATCGTCGACATTCCGCAGGTGGCAGAGCTCGACATCAATCCCCTGCTGGTCGATGCAGAAAGCGCCATCGCCGTCGATGCGCGCATCCGATTGAAGCCGAACGATTTGCCTGGATCGGCCCGTCTGGCCATTTCACCCTATCCGCGCGAGTTGGAAACCAGCCTGCTGACCACGGACGGCACCAATTATCTGCTGCGGCCCATTGTCCCTGAAGACGAGCCGCAGGTTCAGGCCCTCATCACACGCCTGTCGCCGGAAGCGATCCGCTTCCGCTACTTTTCGACCATCCGGGAATTGTCGCATCGGGACGCCGCCAGATTTACCCAGATCGATTACGACCGCGAGATGGCACTGGTCCTCACCGAGACCGGCGATGCGGGCAAGACGCCGGTCTATGCCGTTGTCCGGTTGATGTCGGATCCGGACAATGAAACGGCGGAATACTCGATTGTGGTTGAAGACCGGCTGACCGGGCGCGGTGTCGGCACCGCGTTGATGCACCGGATTCTGGATTACGCAAAGTCACGCGGCATCCACGAAGTCTTCGGCTATGTCATGAAAGAGAACGCCAACATGCTGGGCGTCTGCGAAGCCCTGGGCTTCAGCGTCGCGGCACAGCCGGACGATTTCGATTCCTACCGGGTAAGCCTGCAGCTTGGTTGAGACTTTAGCGGGGCGTGTAATCCATCGAAGCGGCCCAGAAACGCTCCAGGCGCCGCAAGGTCAGATTGACGTTATCTAGCTCTTCATCCTTGAAGGTCTCGGTGTTGAGAGCCTGCAGATGACGGTCGTACATTTCGTGCATCTTCTGCACGACGGCCAGCGCCTTGTCCGAAAGTTTTACATGGACCGCGCGACGATCGTGGGGGGAGCGTTCCTGAATGAGATAGCCGTTTTCGACCATCTTCTTCACATTATAGGACACGTTCGACCCCAGGTAATAGCCCCGGTTCGTCAGTTCGCCCACGGACAGGACGTCACTGCCGATATTGAACAGGATCATCGCCTGGACGTTGTTCAGGTCCCGAATGCCCTGACGGTCCAGGTCAGCCTTGATGACTTCAAGGCACTCGCGATGCAAGCGCTCGACCAGCGCGATTGTCTCCAGATAGGCCTTTTTCACCGCTAATCCCCAAGTAGCGCAGAATCCGGCCCGGAACGGCCGCGATTCGGACTCAAGCTAGTTCCCCATCGTAAAGCAATGGTTAAGGCTGCGCCAGCCCGGTAAACATGGAAATCAATGATTTCCAGCCGTTGGCGCCCCCTTCCGGCATAAAAATGGGCCTTCAAACCTGCGGCGGGGCCCAGTCCTTCACCCCCGGAACCGCCTCGAAACAAGCAGCGACTCGCGCCGGTGTGACAGCGGCAAGGTCAGCCGGCTGCCATTTCGGTGCCCCGTCCTTGTCGACAAGATGGGCCCGGACACCCTCAAAGAAGTCATGTCCGGCCATGAAATGCTGCGACAGGCGGAAATCGGTCGCCAGCACCTCGGCCAGGCCGCGGCCGCGCGCCTGCGACAAATGGGCAAACGTCACCTTGAGACTGGTAGGCGAGAAGCCGGCCAGGATCTTCCGCGTCTCCTCGGCCCAGGGGCCAGGGCGCGCCGACAGCACCGTCATGATTTCGTCAAAGCTCGCGAGGCCGAAGACGGCCTCGATCTGGGGCAGCATCTGTTCGATACCGGCATTCTCAACCGGAAGAGCGAGAGCATCGAGATTGTCGAGGGCGATCTCCTTCACCCGCCCGCTGCCGACAAATGTCTTGGCCAGCCCAACCTTGATGATTCCGGGACCACGGAGACTGAGGCCGGTCAGGCCGATAGCGATTGCGACGGCACGCGAGCATTTATTGAGGAAGTAGGCAGCACCCACGTCGGGAAAGAGGCCGATGCGGCATTCCGGCATAGCGAACACGGTCTTGTGCGTGACGATCGGGTGCGAACAGTTAAAGGCGATACCCGCGCCACCGCCCATGGTGATGCCGTCCATCACCGCGATGACCGGTTTCGGGTAGGTCGCCAGACGGTAGTTCAGCGTGTATTCTCGGCGATAGAAATCCTCGAGATATTGGAGATCGCCCCGCGCCTTTGCGGCATGGAGCGCCTTGATGTCGCCACCGGCGCAGAAGGCCTTGTCGCCAGATCCGGTGACGATCACGGCCTTGATGTCGACGCGCCGCTCCCACGCCGACAATTGTGCGGCGATCGCATCGATCATCGGCAGGGTCAGGGCATTGAGGGCCTGCGGCCGGTTGAGGGTGATGTGGCCGTGGCCATTGGCGATCGAAAACAGGACGTCGGTAAATTCGGTCATAACATGGTCGCAGGTTGCGGATTCCGGCGGCCACTCTTCCGGCATGGGCGGCTTGGCGTCAAGCCCGGGCAAATCCATGTCCGGCTGGCTTGACAATGACCTGCAGCCTAGACCATTCTCCGCTCGCGCCGATTTGAGCCTCAGCTTGCGGGCGCGTTATAAATGCAGCTAAAGCGTGGTTTCGGCATGAAACCGGTGTTTTAGCTGCCCGCCCGTCCCAGGACGCGGCGGGTTTTGTCGTTCTGGCCTGGTCCCGGCCGTTTCCGGGACCCGCGGGATTTGAGGGGCAGCTTGCACCGCGTCACCAAAAGCTAAAGCGCTATCCCGCCTGCGCCCCGAGGCTTTGTGATGCGACCCAAGAAGGGGCCAGAATCATGTCGAGCGATACAGAAGCAGCCATTCTCCACCGTCCGGCGGTCAATCGGCTGCGGAGCTGCGTAACCCTGAAGGCCCAGACCCGGCTGGATGGGTTCCCTGCCCGGCCTGAACTCGATCCCCTGCGCCGGGTTCTTGCCGCCCTCGCCGACAGCCTGGCAGCAACCTATCGGCAAATCGCGGCCGCCGAGAAAATCTCACTCGACGATGTGGAAGTCAGGGTCGAAGCTGGGCTTGATCTGGCCGCGGGCGAGAAATCGTCAACCCATCCGGGTCATTTGCGGATCGAGGTCAGACTGCGCAGCCGCGCGGGCGTTAACGCTTTGGAGCGCTTGCGCCTCATCGCCGAACAGCACGATCCTGTCCTCGCGCTGCTGCGGCAGGCCATACCGACCCGGCTTGAGATTGCCATCGACTTACGGGACACTCGCCCCATCGCCGCAGAATAAAAACATACTTGGGAGAAACGCCATGTCAGCCAGCAAACATCCGGAGACGATCGTCCTCCACGCCGGCCATCGCCGCGACAGCGCCACGAATTCGGTGGCCGTGCCGATCTATCAGACCACGTCCTATCAGTTCGACGACACGGCGCATGCGGCCGATCTTTTCGGACTGAAGCGCCTTGGCAACATCTATACCCGCATCATGAATCCGACCAACGCGGTGCTGGAAGAGCGCCTTGCGGCACTCGAAGGCGGTGTCGCCGCCCTCGCCGTTTCGTCAGGCCAGGCGGCTTCGGCCCTTGCCATCCAGAACATCGCCAAAGCAGGCGACAATATCGTCAGTTCCACCGACCTCTATGGCGGCACGTGGAACCTCTTTGCCAATACGCTGAAGGATCAGGGCATCGAGGTCCGGTTTGTCGACCCAAAGGATCCTGAGAGTTTCGCCAAGGCGACCGACGACAAGACCCGCGCCTATTATGCCGAGACCCTGCCCAACCCGAAGCTGCGCGTTTTCCCGATCAAGGAAGTCGCGGATATTGGCCGCAAGCTCGGCGTGCCATTGATTATGGACAACACGGCAGCACCCATCCTGTGCCGGCCCTTCGATCACGGCGCGGCCATCGTGGTCTATTCGACCACGAAATATATCGGCGGCCACGGAACGTCGATCGGCGGCGCCATCGTCGATGGGGGCAATTTCGATTGGGAGGCCAACGCCGCGCGCTTCCCAGGGCTTAACCAGCCGGACCCCAGCTATCACGGCGCAGTCTGGACCCAGGCCGTAAAGCCGCTGGGCCCGATCGCCTATATCCTCAAGGCACGAGTGACGTTGCTGCGCGATCTCGGCTCGGCTATGAGCCCATTCAATGCCTTCATGTTCATCCAGGGCCTTGAGACCCTGCCGCTGCGCATGCGCGAGCATGTCCGCAACGCACAATGTGTTGCTGATTATCTCAATCAGCACCCGGCCGTCACCAAGGTGATCTATCCGAGCCTTGCCAGCGGCGAAGAAAAGCGGCGCGCCGATACTTATCTGAAGGGCGGCTATGGCGGCCTGCTCGGCTTCGAGATCAAGGGCGGCCTAGACACTGGCCGGCGCTTCATTGATGCCCTGAAACTATTCTATCACGTCGCCAATATCGGCGATGCGCGGAGCCTCGCCATCCACCCGGCCTCGACCACGCATTCGCAACTGTCGCCAGAGGACCAATTGGCGACCGGCGTCAACGACAGCTATGTGCGCCTTTCGATCGGGCTTGAGCATATTGACGACATCCTCGCCGACCTCACCCAGGCCCTTGACGCAGCGACCGGCAAGGCAAAGGCGGCGGAGTAACCGATCAGCCAGCCCGGACCGGTTTTCATGCCGGTCCGGGCAACAGGCTCAACGGAGCTGAATGCGCGAATAGAGTCGCTACTTGCGCCGTTGCGGCGTATATGCGCGATCAACCCTTTGAGGTGAGATCATGCGTTACGATATCTATCGCCGCGACAACCTGATGCTGGTGTTCGAATCCGGCAGGCCACCCAATGACATGAATTTGAGTGGCTGGAAGCGCGTTCACATGGGCGTCACCGCGCTGGCGCTCTCGGACGGGTCCAAACCCGTGGCCCAGATCGACAAGGAAATCACGCAAAACGGCATGACGACCTATCAGATCAAGAACACCAACCAGCGCCGTTGATACCAGGCAAGGACCCAACATGCTTTATGACATCTATAAGCGAAATGCCGAGTACCTGGTATTTCCCAGCCAGACCCCACCCGCCGGCTTTGACCCGAAGGCGGACAAGTGGAAGCTCCAGCAACGGGGCGCCCCGGAACGGCTCATCGTCTCACTGGGCAAGCCGATCACGCAGATACAGGCCGATATCGCCAAGACCGGCTTGTCGCAAATCCGGGATCGGTTGGGGCGGCCATAAGACCTGCGGCGTGTCGTCCATTGCGCTGGATCAAGCGGCGTTGTAATCGGGATGTCACAGCTATCTATTCTGAGTGACAGCCATGACCGACCATTCCCGAGACGGCCATAAGCGACAGCCTTTCGGCCAGTTTCCGCGCATTCGCATGCGCCGCAACCGCCAGGAAGACTGGTCGCGGCGCCTGGTCGCCGAACAGGTTCTGACCGTCCACGACCTGATCTGGCCCGTCTTCGTGAAGGAAGGCGGGGCGGCGCGGGAGCCGGTCCCATCGATGCCGGGGGTCCATCGCCACACCATTCCGGCGCTGGTCAAGGCCGCCGAGAAGGCCGCCAAGCTCGGCATCCCGGCCATGGCCCTGTTCCCGGTGGTACCCGCCAAAGGCAAGACACCTTTGGCCGAGGAAGCCTGGCGCAAGGACAACCTCTGCAACCGGGCCGTGGCGGCGATCAAGAAAGCAGTGCCCGAGATCGGCATCATTTGCGACGTGGCACTCGATCCCTATACCGATCACGGCCATGACGGGCTGATGAAGAATGGGATCATCCTCAATGACGAGACGATCGAGATTCTGATCAAGCAGGCCCTGGCCCAGGCCGAGGCCGGCGTCGATGTGGTTGCCCCCTCCGACATGATGGATGGGCGCATCGGCCGCCTGCGCGACGCGCTCGACGCCAACGGCTTTGAGCGCGTGAAGCTGCTCTCCTATGCTGCCAAATATGCCAGCGGATTCTACGGCCCGTTCCGTGACGCGGTCGGCTCGAAATCTTCGCTCGGCAAGGGCGACAAGCGGACCTACCAGATGGACAGTGCTAATGGCGACGAGGCCTTGCGCGAATGTGCGCTCGACGTGGCCGAGGGTGCCGACATGCTGATGGTAAAACCCGGCCTGCCCTATCTCGACATCATCTGGCGGGTGAAGGAGGCATTCAAGATGCCGACCTTTGCCTATCAGGTCTCGGGCGAATACGCGATGATCAAGGCTGCCGCCGGCAATGGCTGGCTCGACAACGACCGGGTCGTGATGGAGAGCCTGCTCTGCTTCAAACGTGCCGGCGCCGACGGCATCCTCACCTATTCCGCCATTGAGGTGGCCGAGAGACTGGTGAAAGCCCGCCAAGCCTAGAGCTTGTCGAGTTCGGCGGGTAGGAACTTCAGCACTTCTTCCTTGGCGCGCGGACCGGCGAAGGTCTCCTGCTTCTTCTCGTCGATGATGAGATGCACGAAGATGATCTTCCGCGCATCCTTCTCGGCCCACCCGACATACCAGCCGAGCTGGCGTTTATCGGGGTCAGGCGTGCCGTCGGCATTGACCAGCCGGCTGGTCCCGGTCTTGCCGGAGACGACCCATCCATTATCCAGCGCCGTCTTTGGCATGGCATCATGGGTGGCATCGTAAGCGCTGTCGGCAACACCCAGCTTGCGGTTGATCAGTCTGTCCAGGAACTGCGCCTGTTCGAGCGGCGAGATCTTCAGTGATGAACCCAGCCAGGCATGTGTGAGTCCGTTGTCCTTGCCGGGATCGCCGCCGAGATCCTTGTTGCCGTAATCGAAGGCATCGATATACGCCTGGAACTTCTCGCTCCCGAGCCTCTTGGTCAGTTCCTGGCTGTACCAGACGACCGATTTCTCGAGCCAGTAGCGCGGCGTCACGGTTGTCTTCCAGTTCTCCATCCAATCGGCAAAGCCCTCCTGGAATTCCCAGGCGGGATGCTCGGCATCCATGAGAATGCCGGAATCGAACCCCATCACCGCGAGCGGTATCTTGAAGGTCGAGGCCGGCGTCATCGGCGTATCGCAATCGCCGCTGCGCGATAGAACGCCGCCCGTGGCCGCATCGGTCAGAAGCGAGCATTGCGTCTTTGCCTCGCTAGGCGATGCCATTGCCAGGATAGCGATGGTCGAAAGAAATGGCAGAACCGATTTGATCACGAAACTGTCCCCTTGAAATGGAAAGGCACCGCCGCGGCGGATGGGTCAGCGTTTAGTGATGGGAGGTGTCAAAAATGTGGCGCACGCGCGGATTGAATCAGGCGAGGAGTTCGAGGAATCGCAGCAGCGCCAGATCATACCAGGGGCGGTCGAGTCCCACGCCGTGGAAACCCACATGACCGCCGGAGACGGGCAGTTTCAGATGGAGATAGGGATTGTCGCCCCATTTCACTTCGGCATAGCTCATCGCCGGGATCCAGGGATCATCGCCGGCGTGAATGACCAGGGTCGGCCGGCGGATCGCCAGCAGGCGCCGGTTGGCTGAACATTCCGCATAATATTGCTCGGCCGATTGGAACCCATGCGCCGGCGCCACGATCCGAGCATCGTATTCCCGGATCGACCGGATCCCGCGCGCCGCCGGCCCCGTCTCGTCACGCAGATTGGCGAGAAGATGCGCGTGATAAAGCCGGTTGCGATGAGTCGCCAGACGATGCTGTGCGGCGGAAAGGTCAATCGGCGCAGAGACGCTGACCGCAGCCATCAGGTCAGCATTGGCACCGGTTTCGCCAAGATATTTCAGCAGAACATTGCCGCCGAGCGAATAGCCGACAGCGACAATGCCATTGCGCGTCAGTTCGGGATCCAGACCCTTGAGGCAGGCAGCAATGTCTTCGCTGCGACCAGCGTGGTAATTGCTGCGCGAGAAAGACCGCCCCGGTCCAGCACCGCGCAGATTGAGCCGCATGACGGGATAACCAGCTTTCAAGAGATGACCGGCGCTCACGCGTATGTAGAAGCTGTCTTCGGAACCATTGAGGCCATGGATCAGAAGAATGAGTGGCTTGTGCTCGACGTCGTCCGGCCGATGCAGCTTGGCAATCAGCCGGTCGCCACTGCCATCGATACAGGCAAACACCCGCGTCTCGGCCGCCCAATCGTCGATCGTGTCCTTAGGCGGTTTCAGCCAATTGCGCAAAGTCTGTAGATCACCGCCGCGCCACAGCGGCAGCGGGCGGAAGGGCGGCAGGTCTAGCTGCTCGAAGCGGCTTATCCGGGTATCAGCCATGCGCGAACGGCTGCAATCTGCTCTGGCGCCATCAGGGCTGGCGCGTGGCCCATCCCGTCCCACGTGACCAACTCAGCGCGAGGACCGCGCCGGGTCATCTCTGCCGCTGTTTCCGGTAGCAGAAGATCCGATTGCGCGCCCCGGATGACAAGGATCGGACAGGCGATACGGTCCCAGAGCGCCCATAGATCCCAATCCTGGATCGCCAATCTCACATTGTTGACGATGGCTGGATCGTAAGCGAGACCGAACGTGCCGTCTGCATGCCGGCGATGGCCGTGAGCAACCAAGTGCTGCCATTCGACGTCCGTGAGCGGGCCGAAGGGAGCCAGAACCTTGCGCAGATGGGTCTCGATCGCCGCCAGGGACGAGAAGCGGTTATCGAGGCCGACATATTCGGCAATCCGCTGCAAAGCGGCCTTGGGTACGAAGGGTCCGACATCGTTGACAACGAGGCGGCGGATCGGCGAGCCCGCAGAAGCGGCCAAGGTCATGCCAATGAGCCCACCCATCGAGGTGCCGACCCAAAGGACCTCGTCAACGCCGAGCCGCGCAATGAGCGCGTTCATGTCGGCGCAGTATTGCGGATAACCGTAATGCAGCGGATCACGCAGCCAATCGCTCTTGCCCCGGCCGACAATATCCGGACAAATCACCCGGCAATCACGCGACAGGTCTTCGGCCAGGGCATCGAAATCCCGGCTATTGCGCGTCAGGCCATGGCAGCAAATGACGACGCGCGACGCCTTGGGATCACCCCATTCCGTGTAGGCGACACGGTGGAATCCGGCAGGACTGAGGCCGAGGAAATGTCCTTCGCGCATCCTTCAGCGTACCCCGCCGACCGGCTGATCATGCACCACGACCAGAGTTTCCGGCGTAAAGCCGTTGAAGCGTGTCGCCAGCGCATTCGAATAGGCACCCACCCGATCGATCTCGATCCAATCACCTTCGGCGATATCGGCCGGCAGCGAAAAGGTCGACGGCAAGACATCGAGAGAATCGCAGGTCGGTCCGTTGAGAATGAAATCATGAGGCGCACCGCTAAAGCTGCCGTTGAGGCGATGCGCGCGCGCCGGCAGCTTCAACCCGGCATCGACCGTTTCGGAGAGCGAGCCGTAGATGCCGTCATTGATGTAAAGCTGATCATCCTTGCGCAATTGCACCTGCGTCACGACCGAGATCGCGGTTGCCACCAGGGCACGGCCGGGTTCGCACATGATCACGCAATCGCGGCGCAGCTTCAGTGCCTTCAGGCCGGCTTCGATCTCGGCGATGAAATCCTCAAAGGGCGGCATGTTGGTGCCGAGATATTCCGCCGGAAAGCCACCACCCACATCAAGACCGACGATATCGACCTTGGCTTTCTCCAGGACCTCGCCGACGATGCCGAGTGCCTGGGAATAGGCGCCGGGAACCAGGCATTGCGAGCCGACATGAAAGGCGAGACCGACGCGGCAGCCGCGCGAGGATGCATCGCGCAGCATTTTCGCCGCCTCATCAACGTCGGCACCGAACTTGGCGGCCAGATGATAGAAGGCGCCGTCGACCGGCGGTGTCTTCAGGCGCACATAGATCGTGAGGCCCTCGGCACCCCCCGTTTCCGCCAGGATCTTGTCCAGTTCACTCGGGTGATCGACGACATAGGTATCGATTTCATAGACCTTGGCCGCTGTGCCGATCACGGCGCGGCCCTTGACGGGATGCATGAAATAGCAGGCAGCGTCCGGGAAGCTCTCACGCACCTGAGCGATCTCCGGCAGGGAGGCGGTGTCGAAATGGCGGATGCCGGCCCGGTGCAGGGCGCGGACAACTTCGGGATGCGGGTTGCACTTCACGGCATAGAGGACGCGGCCAGGGAACTGCTCCAGGAATTTTTTGGCGGCCCGGTCGATCAGTTCCGGCCGCAGGCAATAAACCGGGTAGCTTGGCTTCAGCGTGTCGATCATCGTGCGCACGCTGTCGAATTCCTTCATCATACCCGGCTCCCGTGGCACTTATGTTACATGGTTGGCTTCTAGCGGATCGACCCGCTGTTGTCACCCGCCGGTCAATTCCGCTATCAAGTCAGATTAATGACAAGAAAGTAAATTGGGGGAATAGATGATAGCGCAAACAGGCGCCAAGTCGGGGAGCGGGCCGCTGTCGGGGATTGTCGTCGTCGACCTGACGCGTGTCCTCGCCGGACCGTTCTGCACCATGCTGCTCGCGGATCTGGGCGCACGCGTGATCAAGGTGGAAAATCCCAAATCCGGAGACGATTCCCGCGCCTATGGCCCCTTCATCAATGGCAAGTCGGGCTATTTCATCGCCCAGAATCGCGGCAAGGAATCGATCGCCCTCGACCTCAAGAATCCCGAGGACCAGGCTATTTTGCACCGGCTGCTGCGCCGCGCCGATGTTCTTATCGAGAATTTTCGCCCTGGCACCATGGCCCGGCTCGGCTTTGGTCAGGATGCCCTGAAAGCTCTCTACCCGCAACTCATCTACGCCTCGACCTCGGGCTTCGGACAGACAGGTCCTTATGCCGACAGACCGGCCTACGACATCATCGCCCAGGCGATGGGTGGCATCATGAGCCTGACCGGCCATGAGGATTCGCCACCGACGCGCGTTGGCGCCTCGATCGGCGATCTTGGCGCCGGCCTCTTCACCGCGCTTGGCATCGTCTCGGCCCTGCATCACCGCAACCGCAGCGGCGAAGGCATGGCCGTCGACGTCGCCATGCTGGACAGCCAATTGGCACTGCTGGAAAATGCCATCGCGCGCTATTACTCGACCGGCACCTCGCCCAAGCCGATGGGTGCCCGGCATCCCTCCATCGCACCCTTCGAAGCCTATCGCGTCAAAGACGGCCATATCGTCATCGCCTGCGGCAACGATCCGCTGTTCCGCCAGTTCTGCCGCGCCGTCGGTCATGAACATCTCGCGGACGATCCTCGTTTCGCCACCAACGCCAAGAGATCCGAGCATGTGCTGGCGCTGAAAGAGGCGATGGAGGCGTTTCTCACCACCCAGACCATCAGGCATTGGCTCGACTTCCTCGGGAAAGCCGGTATTCCTTCGGCGCCCATCAACAATGTCGAACAGGCGATCAACGACCCGCAGGTTCAGCACCGTCGGGTCGTTCTGCCGGTCGACGACCCCAGCGTGGCGCCGTTATGTGTTGCGGGCTCGCCGATAAAGTTCTCGGGTTTCGTAACACCGGAGACCCGCCCGCGTGCCCCTGACCTCGATGAAGATCGCGCTCGCATCCTGGCCGATTTTCCCTAAAGCGGATAAGTTTGGCGCCTAAGCATCATGACAGGAACAGGCCACGCATGGCGAAATGGCTGCGCCGCTTTCTTTTTGCTCTCATTGGGCTAATCGTCCTCGCGGGTTTGGCCGGCCTTGGCGGCTGGCTTTGGCTGCGGACGGGGTTGCCACGGATTGAGGGCGAGATCATCGTCCCCGATATCGCGGCAACCGTCACGATCCAGCGCGACGATCGTGGCGTCCCCACGATACGGGCACAAACCAGCAGCGATGCCTATTTCGCCCTGGGTTTCCTGCATGCCCAGGATCGGTTGTTCCAGATGGATGCCATGCGACGGTTGGGTGCCGGACGTCTTGCCGAAGTGATTGGGCCCAATGTGTTGCAGACCGACCGGCTGATGCGCACCCTCGGCCTCTACGCATCCGCCGAGGCGCAGGTGGCCGCGGCGAGCCCCGCCCTGAAGCAGGCGCTTGAGGCCTATAGCGCCGGCGTGAATGCCTTTCTCGGAAACCATGATGGTGCTTGGCCGCCGGAATTCTATGTCCTCGGCTATGAACCAGAGCTGTGGCAGCCGGCGGATTCGCTGGTCTGGGGGCGGCTGATGGCACTCGATCTATCCGGCAACTGGCAATCAGAAGTGACCCACAAGCGGTTGCGCGAAAATCTGCCGCCTTTCCTCTTCGACTTGCTGGTGACCAGTCCTGCCGTGCAGGCGGCACAGAACGACGGTGGCGGTGCTGCATGGCGGCAACCGATCAACGAAGCCTCCAATAGCTGGGTCATTGGCGGCGCACTCAGTGCCAGCGCTTCGCCAGTGATCGCCAACGACCCGCATCTCGGTCTCGGTCTGCCGGCCACCTGGTATCTCGCACGATTGGAAACGCCGGAGATGATCTGGACTGGCGCGACCGCGCCGGGCCTGCCCTTCATCCTCATCGGCACCAATGGCCACGTTGCATGGACCTTCACGACGACACATAGCGACACGCAGGATCTTTTCGAAGAACGCATTGTCGCCGACCGGCCCGATCATTATGACGCGCCCACGGGACCGATGCCTTTCGAACTGCGGCAGGAGGTCTTCAGGATCAAAGGACAGGAGGACGTTACCCTGGTCCTGCGCAGCACACGGCATGGCCCCGTTGTTTCCGACCTGGACGTCGACGATACCGGCAAGAGCAGCGTGCTGGCCCTGACCTGGACCGCCCTGTTGCCTAAGGATCGTACACCCGAAGCCCTGCTCGCCATGAACGAAGCGCGCGATGCAGCCGCACTGGAAGTGGCCTTGCTCGACTTTCATGCCCCACAGCAAAACATCGTCTATGCCGACAGCGAAGGCATATCGGGTTTTGTCGCCGCGGGCCGCGTGCCCTTGCGCAAGCAGATATATGAGAGCAGCCGCGTGCCAGCACCGGGCTGGAGCGGTGCCTATGATTGGGACGGCCTGCTGCCCTTTGCCGAATTGCCGCAGATGCGCGGCGGCCCCACCGATCGCATCGTCACGGCCAACAATGACATTCGGCTCCCCGGGTATCGTGCCTTCATCACGGCGGATTGGCCCGACGATACGCGGGCACGGCAGATCAAGGCGCTGCTGGACCAGAATAAGCCTATGGACCTGAAACACTTCCAGGCCATGCAGATGGACAATCATACGGCGCCGATGCTCGCTTTTGCCCAAAAATGGCTGGATCTCGCCAAACGGATTGCGCCGGAAATTGGCGGGATGTTAGCTGCCTGGGACGGGCGCGTGGAGCGCGACCTCGCAGCTCCCCTCATTGCCACGATCTGGCTCGATCGTACGGCACGCAATCTGCTGGCTGACGAGATGAAGACAGATTTTGAGGAATGGTGGTTCTGGCAGGTCGACCGAATTGAAAAGGCGCTGGCCGATGGCCGCGCCTGCGACGACGTGGCAACGGAAACGACGGAAACCTGTGACGAAATCGTCTCAGCCGCGCTCAAGCAGACGATCGCAGATCTCACGGCGGCCTTCGGTGCCGACCCCACCGCATGGCAATGGGGTGCCAGTCACCGCGCGCATTTCCGCCACCCCGTCTTCCGCAACATACCTATCGTCGCCGAATGGCTGGACGCGGATCTGCCGAGCGATGGCGATTTCTTTTCCGTCAATCGCGGCACCGCGACACCGCCCCGAGAGGGCGTGATGCTTTCTCATGTCCATGGACCGGGCCTGCGCTTCGTCCATGATTTCGGCGATGCGACGGGACCGCATTTCAGCCTCGCCGGCGGCCAATCCGGCCACCCGCTTTCGCCCCATTACGCCGATTGGCTTAATGACTGGCGCGACGGAGCCTATCGCGCCATCACCGGCGCAGCCGGCGAAGAACTCGTCCTCAAACCTCAGCAGAGTGCACCATGAGCACCAGCCAGACATCCCTTCCCACCCTCGCAGACATCGAGGCCGCCGCCACGCGCATCGCCGGCGAGGTGATCCGCACCCCCGCCGTGGCGGCGCCGCGCCTTGCGGCACAGCTTGATCTCGCCGGCTTGTGGCTGAAGCTGGAAAGCCAGCAATTTACCGGATCGTTCAAGGATCGCGGTGCACTCAACAAACTGAAGTGCCTGACGCCCGATGAAGCGAGGCGTGGCGTCATTGCCATGTCCGCCGGCAATCACGCGCAAGGCGTCGCCTATCACGCGCAGCGTCTCGGCATTCCGGCGACCATCGTGATGCCGGAAGGAACGCCCTTCACCAAGGCCGAACGGACATCAGCCTTGGGTGCCAAGGTCGTGCTGATGGGCGACACCATCGACGCCGCGGCTCTGCATGCGCGCGAAATCGCCAAGGAACATAACCTCGTCTTCGTGCATCCCTATGACGATGCCTTGATCGTTGCCGGGCAAGGCACCATTGGCCTGGAACTCCTCGAACAGGCCCCCGAGATCGACATGCTGGTGGCACCCATCGGCGGGGGTGGCCTCATTGGCGGCATCGCGACGGCGCTCAAGACAAAGCGCCCCGAGGTCGAGATCGTTGGCGCAGAATGCCGCCTTTACCCCTCGATGCATCATGCCGTGAACAACCTGCCGGCGCAGAATGGGGGGCAGACCCTGGCCGACGGCATCGCCGTGAAATCGCCGGGCGCCCTCACCCGCGCCATCGTCGAGAAGCATGTCAAAGAAATCGTCCTGGTCGAGGAAGAAGCAATCGAGGCCGCGATCAACATGCTGGTCGAAGTGCAGCGCCTGGTAACGGAAGGGGCCGGCGCCACATCCCTGGCGGCCATCCTGGCCTATCCGGAGAAATTCCGCGGCAAGCATGTCGCCGCCATCGTTTCGGGCGGCAATATCGATGCGCGCCTATTGGCCCAGGTCCTGATGCGCGGCCTGTTCCGGGATGGCCGCGTGGTGACGCTGCGGATCGAGATCTCCGACCAACCGGGGGTCCTGGCATTGGTTGCCAAGCTGATCGGCGGCACAGGGGGCAACATCATCGAGGTCCACCATCAGCGGATGTTCTTCGATCTGCCAGCCAAACGGGCCGAAATCGACGTCGTGATCGAGACCCGGAATGCCCAGCACGTTCACGAGATCATTGCCGCCCTTGAGCAAGCGGGATTCGATACCCGGCGCCTCTCCAGCCGCTCGGATGACGTGCCGAGCTGAAACTGAGGGGCCAAAAATACGAAATAGGTAGTAATTCAAGCCCCTTGTCCCGAATCCTAAACCAAGTATTAACTAAAACCGGCCATTTTGGGGCGGAGTTATTCCAGGGGCGGGTTCAAGCTTTCCATGCTGGTCATTGTCGGCGCCATCATTGTCATTGTCTGCGTGCTGGTGCCCTATGCGGTGCATGGCGGGCATCTTGGTGTGCTGTGGCAACCATCTGAATTCGTTATCATTCTGGGCGCGGCGCTGGGCTCGCTGGTCATCAGCAGCACCAAGACCGGCCTCAAGGCCGTCGGGAAGGGCCTGAAGCGAGCTCTCAAGGGGCCGACCTACAAAAAAGACAATTATATCGAGCTTCTTTCCGTGCTCTATCAGTTGTTTAGGCTTGCCAAAACCAAAGGCATGCTGGCCCTGGAACAGCATGTGGAAAAGCCTGACGAAAGTACCCTGTTCGGCCAATTTCCGAAGTTCCAGCACGACCATCATGCGGTCGAATTTCTGTGCGATTATCTCCGCATGATGACGCTCGGCACGGAAAACCCGAACGAAGTCGAAACACTGATCGATTCCGAACTGGAAACGCATCATGCCGAACTGCACGTCGCCAGCCATTCGGTGCAGAGCATGGCCGACGCCCTGCCCGCCCTCGGCATCGTCGCCGCCGTGCTCGGCGTCATTCACACCATGGGATCGATCGACCAGCCGCCGATCATCCTCGGCGGCCTGATCGGCGCAGCACTCGTCGGTACGTTCTTCGGCGTGCTGGTCGCCTATGGTTTCGTGGCGCCGCTAGCGACCGCCATCGCGGGCGTCGACAATGCCGATGCCAAATACTACCAGTGCATGAAGGCTGGTTTGCTTGCCCATATGCAGGGCTATCCGCCGGCAGTCTCGGTGGAATTCGCGCGCAAGGTTCTGTTTTCGACCGAGCGTCCAAGCTTCTACGAAGTCGAACAGGCGGTCAGCGCCTTGCCGGCACCGTAAAGATTGTGAAGGGTCGTGGCCATGGCGGCCGATGAAAGACCGATCATCATCAAGCGGATCAAGAAATCGGGCGGCGGCCATCATGGCGGCGCCTGGAAAGTGGCCTATGCCGATTTCGTGACCGCGATGATGGCCTTCTTCCTGCTGCTGTGGCTGCTGAGTTCGACCACGGAAGAGCAGAAGAAAGGCCTCTCCGACTATTTCACCCCGACCATCGCGATTTCCGAACAATCGAGTTCCGTCACTGTTATGGACGGGCAGCCGCAGGTGATGGAAACGATGAGTGGCGCCGCGGCGGCGCAGGCCGAAATCGAAGGCGAGGACGAAGAAGCCGCGGCTGGTGCAGGTGGCGAAGCTGATGGCACAGCGCCGGAAACGACCGAGGACGGCTCGCAAGCGATCGATGCCGCGAAGGCGGCAGAGGCTTTGCGCGCCGAAGAAGCAGCGCGCTTCGAGAAAGTGAAGGAACAGATCAAACAGGTGATTGCGCAAACACCAGACCTGTCCGGCCTGGAAGATAATCTGCTGGTGGACCAGACGCCGGAAGGCCTGCGCATCCAGCTCCTCGACAAGGACAAGGAATCGATGTTTGCGTCCGGCAGCGCCACAATGGTGCAGCGGAGCCAGCAATTGCTGGGGCTTGTCGCCCAGGCCGTGAAAGATATGCCAAACAAGCTGGCCATTTCGGGACATACCGATGCTACCCCCTATGTTGGCACCGATGGCCGCAGCAATTGGGAATTGTCGAGCGACCGCGCAAACGCTGCACGGCGCGTTTTGGTCCAGGGCGGCGTCGATCCTGCCAAGGTGCAGACCGTGGTCGGCCGTGCCGAGACCGAGCCCTTCCTCAAAGAGAACCCGGCCGACCCGCAGAATCGCCGCATCTCGATTGTTCTGCTGACCGACGTGCCGCCGGCCGCCCCACCGGCGGCCGCACCACTCTCGGCCCCGGAACCGGCCCCGCCGCCCAGCGAGATCGTGCCACCCAGTCAGTCCGGCGGCTAACGAATCCGTGAGGATGAGATCGGGCAAGAAGGACAGCTCTTGCAGCGCTCACCATCCAGCGCCATATCCAGCCGATACCTGAATATTGCGCAAGGTAGCCCAGCGTGACCGACCGGAAACCACCTTCGATCGACCTAGCCCCGCTCAGCGGCGCGGGCGGAGAACAATTCCGTCGCGACGGTGACCGCACGGCGCGTCAGAATCTGGCCGCGCCCGAACTCTATGAGGGTGTCCTGCTGCGCCGGTCCTGCGCCGCCATCCTGGATTTTACCATCGCCTTCGTGCTTTCCCTGATCCTGACGCTGGCCACCTGCACGGCCTCCGTCTTCACTTTGGGCCTGTTGTCGATCCCGGCCATATTGGTGGCACCGGTCGTCATTCATGCGTTGATGGCCGGTTTTATGATCGCCGGCCCATCGGCAGCAACCTGGGGCATGCGGGCCTTCGGTGTGCGCGTCGCCGCCCTGAATGGCCAGCGGCTGGATCATGTGCAGGCATTCCTGATGGTGGCGATGTACTTCGCCAGCGTGACGATCTTTTTCCCAGTATTGCTGATGGGCCTCTTCATGGAACGCGGCCGGTTGCTGCACGACCTCGTCTCGGGCACCGTCGTCATCCGGAGCAATCCGGATTGACAGCCCCCTCTGGTTCTTGCGCCGGGGCTGGCGTAGGATATTAGCATGAGCGTCCAGAGCCGCAGCTTTCCGATCAGCTTCATGGTGACCACCGAGGTCCCCTGCCCCTATCTGCCTGATCGGATGGAGCGCAAAATCATCACCGAGCTGGCCGGCTCCCAGGCGAACGACATGTTCGAGTTGCTGTCGCGCGCCGGCTTTCGACGCAGCCATTCGATTGCCTACCGGCCCGCCTGCGCCGCTTGTCAGGCCTGCGTCCCGGTGCGGATCGATGTCGCCGGCTTCGTCACCTCGCGGTCGATGCGCCGGGTGCTGGCGCGCAATGCCGATCTGTCGAGTGAAATCCGGCCCGCGCATCCGACCCAGGAACAGTACCAGCTTTTCAGCCGCTATCTGGAGGCCCGCCACAACGATGGCGAGATGGTCGGCATGGGGCCACAGGATTACGCCAGCATGGTTGCCGACAGCCCGATCGATTCGCGCATGATCGAGTTCCGCGACCCCAGCCGGAAGCTGGTCGCGGCCTGCCTCACCGATTGGAGCGGCGATGGCATATCGGCCGTTTACAGCTTTTTCACACCAGAACCCGTCAGCGCCAGCCTAGGTACATTCGTGGTGCTGCGCTTGTTGGAACTGGCGCGGCAGGCGGGGCTTCCCTACCTCTATCTCGGCTATTGGGTCAAAGGTAGCCAGAAGATGGATTACAAACGGCGGTTCCAGCCCCTGGAACGCTATGGGGCCGACGGCTGGCGAAGAATGACCGAGGACGAGATCGCGGGCGAAACCGGCGAAGAATAGGTCATCGAACCATCTTCGGGTCGCTTTTCTTGCCGCGCAGGACCTGATAGGTTCCGGCCCGAATGCCATAGTTACGTGAACACCGGCGCGCAAGACAGGCACGATCGGTTCAAGTTTTGAGGATCTGGTTATGCGACGTCGCCGATTTTTGACCGGGGCCCTGACCGCTGGCGCCGCTGGTGCCGGCGCGGTTTCCTTGGCAAGTACTTTCCCCAAGCCCGCCCTCGCGCAGGAACGTATCGAATGGCGCATGGTCACGGCTTGGCCCAAGGGGCTGCCGGGCCTGGGCTCCAGCGCCGAGCGGCTGGCCGAGCGGATCACCCAGCTTTCCGCCGGACGCCTGACGGTCAAGGTCTTTGCCGGCGGGGAACTGGTTTCCCCCCTGCAAGGCTTTGCCGCCGTCTCGCAAGGCATGGCGGAGATGGCCCATGACTTTTCGCTCTATCACATCGGCCAGATGCCGGCGGCGGCTTTTTTCAGCGCCGTGCCATTCGGCCTGACGCCCCAGGAGTTCAACGGCTGGATGAACTTCGCCGGCGGTCAGGAGTTGTGGGACGAACTTTATGACACCGCCGGCGTGAAGCCTTTCCTGGCCGGCAATACCGGCGTCCAGATGGGCGGCTGGTTCCTGGAAGAAGTTAAATCGGTCGGCGATCTCAAAGGCCGGAAGTTCAGTATTCCCGGCTATGGTGGCGAAGCACTCAAGAAACTCGGTGTTGAGACGGTGACGCTGTCGAGTGGCGAGCTGTTCGGCAATCTGCAGGATGGCAGCATCGACGGCGCCGAATGGATCGGGCCCTATAATGATCTGTCGCTCGGCCTCTACAAGATTACCAAGCTTTACTACTGGCCCGGCTTCCAGGAACCTGGCACCGGGCTGGAGTGCATGGTGAACAAGGGCAAGTTCGCCGCCCTGCCGGATGATTTGCGCCAGATCGTGGCCGCCTCCTGCCTCGCGGAAAACGACCTTACTTCGGCGGAATATAGCGGCCGCAGCCCGGGCGCCCTGGCGACGCTGGTCAACGAATATGGCGTCCAGCTCAAGAAATTCCCGCGCGACATGCTCATGGCGTTTGGCCGCGCCTCCAGCGAAGTCGTAGCCGAAGTGTTGGAGAATGGCGACGACCTGACCAAGCGTATCGTCACCTCCTACCTCCGGCACCGCAAGGCAGCTCTGCCTTGGAGTCGGGTCGCGGATGGCGGGTTTCTGGCAGCGCGCGACCTGGGCTTTGCTTTCCCGGACGGGTCCACTTCGTAAAATTCAGTATAATCAATTAGGTACCCGTCCTAAGGGCTGGCATGGTTGCGGCGCTGGACCGAAGCTATTCACTGTGGCTTGATCCCTTCAGCATCACATCTCGGAGGGGATCATGACCTGGGAGACATGGCTGGCGTTTACCGCAGCTACGACAATTTTGCTGGTGATCCCGGGGCCAACTATTCTGCTCGTCATTTCCTACGCCCTCGGCCAGGGCTGGCGCAGTGCACTCCCCATGGCGATCGGCGTGGCGCTGGGCGATTTTACCGCGATGACCGTTTCGATGCTCGGCCTGGGTGCTCTGCTCGCCACCTCAGCCACCATTTTCACCATCCTGAAATGGATAGGCGCAGCCTATCTGATCTGGCTCGGGATCAAACTGTGGCGGGCTGGTGGCGCGATCAACGCGGCGCCTCGGACTGACCGCACTTCGGCGGTGAAGATGCTGGGGCACGCCTGGATCGTCACGGCCCTCAATCCGAAGAGCATCACATTCTTTGTCGCCTTTCTTCCTCAATTCCTTGATCCACATGGTCCCTTCCTGGGTCAGATGGCGATTTTCGAAGCGACTTTCCTGGTTTTGGCCTTTGCGAATGCCCTGGGCTTTGCCATCGTGGCGTCGCGAGCAAGAGCGGCGATCCGGAGCCAGCGGGTCGTCAGCACGGTCAACCGGGTGGGTGGCAGCCTGCTGATCGGCGCCGGCGTGCTCACGGCCAGCCTGCGGGGAAATCCGGGCTGAGACTAAAGTCGTGTTTGCTCGATGGCCTAAATGATTGCGCCGATTCAAGGCATTAGTTAGGGTCGGGCCGAGGCTTTAAACAGCGCCGGAAGAGGCGTCACATCTGGGAGAACACTGCATGCTGGCATTGCTGGCGGTCAGCCGCGGCATCGATGCCGTCACGGCTTTCATTGGTCGTTCCGTGAAGTGGCTCATTCTGGTCGCGGTGTTGGTCAGCGCCGGCAATGCCATTATCCGGAAAGTCTTCGACAGCAGTTCAAACGCCTGGCTCGAATTACAATGGTATCTGTTTGGCGCCGTGTTCATGCTGGCCGCCGCCTATACGCTGCAGATGAACGAGCATATTCGCATCGACGTGCTCTCCAGCCGCCTTCAGAAGCGCACCCGCGACTGGATCGACCTCATCTGCCACATCGTCTTCCTGCTGCCCTTCACTCTGATGATGGTGTGGCTCTGCATCCCGTTCTTCGTCGATTCCTATACCAGCCAGGAAATGTCGATGAATTCCGGCGGCCTCATCATCTGGCCGGCGAAGGCCCTGATCCTGGTCGGTTTCATTCTGCTATTGGCACAAGCCTATTCCGAGATCGTCAAGCGTATCGCCGTTCTTGCCGGAATCATCGATGAGCCCAGCGTGCAGCATGAATTATCGCCCTTGATCGAGGAAACGATGGGTGGCGCCAGACCACATGACAATGACGGGGAGTCGCGCCGATGATCGAGTTCATCGCCCATAACCTCGCCCCAATCATGTTCGCGTCGCTGGTCCTGTTCCTGATCCTGGGCTATCCGGTTGCCTTTGCCCTCGCCGCCAATGGCCTGTTCTTCTTCTTTATCGGGGTTGAACTGGCGCCGCTTTCCGGCGGCGAAATCACGCTCTCCTGGCCGCTATTGCAGGCATCGCCAGGTCGCCTTCTCGGTGTCATGAACAACGAGACATTGTTGGCCATTCCTTTCTTCACCTTCATGGGCATCATCCTCGAGAAATCGAACATGGCCGAGGATCTGCTCGATACGGTCGGCCAGTTGTTCGGTCCGGTCCGAGGCGGTCTTGCTTATGCCGCCATTCTGGTCGGCGCGGTGCTCGCCGCGACGACAGGTGTGGTCGCGGCCTCGGTCATGGCGATGGGTCTCATCTCGCTCCCTATCATGCTGCGCTATGGCTATGACCGCTCACTGGCGACCGGCGTCATCACCGCCTCGGGCACGCTGGCGCAGATCATTCCGCCATCGCTGGTACTGATCGTGCTGGCCGATCAATTGGGCCGCTCGGTCGGCGACATGTATGCCGGCGCGATTATCCCGGGCCTTCTGCTCACAGCACTCTATTGCGGATATGTCTTGCTGGTTACCATCTTCAAGCCCGCAGCGGCGCCGGCTTTACCGGTCGAAGCGCGCACACTTGGCAGCGGCACGACCTCGCTCCTTGCCATGATCGCGCTTGGCATCGGCATTGGCTTTGGCGCTCATGTCCTGATGGCGCAAACAGGCGGGGCCGGCACGGATATCTGGGCGGCCACGATCGCCGTCGCTGCGATCTACGGCATTGCGCTGGTCAATCGCGGCTTGAAGCTGAACCTGCTTTCTCTGCTGGCCCAGCAAGTCGTCATCACGCTGATCCCGCCGCTGGCGCTGATCTTCCTGGTGCTCGGCACGATCTTCCTCGGCATTGCGACGCCGACCGAGGGTGGTGCCATGGGTGCTGCCGGCGCCCTCATTATGGCCTTGGCCAAGCGCCGCCTCTCATTCGGCCTGCTCAAGCAGGCGCTGGAATCGACGACGCGCCTCTCCTGTTTCGTGATCTTCATCCTGATCGGCGCCCGCGTCTTCTCGCTGACCTTCTACGGCGTCAACGGCCATGTCTGGGTCGAAGAATTGATGTCGGGCCTGCCAGGCGGCGTCTGGGGTTTTCTGATTGCCGTCAACATCCTGGTCTTCATCCTGGGCTGCTTTATCGATTTCTTCGAGATCGCCTTTATCGTGATTCCGCTGCTGGCGCCGGTGGCAGACAAGCTTGGTATCGATCTGATCTGGTTCGGCGTCATCCTGGGCATCAACATGCAGACGAGCTTCCTGACGCCACCCTTCGGCTTTGCCCTGTTCTACATGCGCTCGGTAGCGCCCACGGGATCGTGGGTTGATAAAGTGACCGGAAAAGTCATGGCCGGGGTCAAGACCGGCGAAATCTATCGTGGCGCCGTTATCTTTATCTTCCTGCAGCTGATCATGGTCGGCGCCGCGATGCTCTATCCCGAGATGGTCACGCATTACAAAGGCGACGCGCCGACAATCGATCCCAACGACGTCGAGATCACTTTGCCACCAAGCGAGGGGTTGGGCGATCTACCCGCGATTGAAGGTGCGCCGGAAATCGATCTGTCCCAACCGCCCGAATTCAACTAAGGGCACGAAAAGAAAAAACCCGGAGCCTGGCTGGCTCCGGGTTTTTACATTGAAATGAGGCAGATCCCTCAGAGCGCTTTCTTGCGCTGCTGATTCATCATGAAGGTGTCAAAGGTATGTTCCGACACCTGGAACCACAGATATTGATCGGCGCGGATGGCCGACATCGCCTCATACATCTTCTTGAACGGCGCATTGGTTGCGCTGATTTCCTCGTAAGCGGCCTTGGCCGAATTGAAGCAGGCCTCCAGGACGTCTTGCGGATAGGGACGCAATTTCGTTCCGGCCGCCGCCAGCTTCTTCAAAGCCGTCGGGTTGAGGAAGTCGTATTTCGCCTGCGTATCACTGTTCGCCGCCTGCGCAGCCGCCCAGACGATAGCCTGGTAGTTCTTGGGCAGCGAGTTCCACTTCTCGGTGTTGAACATGAGATGGAGGAACGCACCACCTTCCCACCAGCCGGGGTAGTAGTAGAACGGCGCCACCTTGTAGAAGCCGAGCTTCTCGTCGTCATAGGGGCCGACCCATTCAGCCGCGTCGATCGTGCCCTTCTCGAGCGCCGGATAGATCTCGCCACCGGCGATCTGCTGCGGCACCACGCCGACACCCGACATGACCTTGCCCGCGAAGCCGGCGATGCGCATCTTGACGCCCTGAAGGTCGGCAACGGATTTGATCTCGTTGCGGAACCAGCCACCCATCTGGGCACCGGTATTGCCGCAAGGCAGGCCATAGAGATTGTGGCCGGCATAGAACTCGTTCATCAGATCGATGCCGCCGCCATGATACATCCAGGCATTTTGCATCCGGCTGTTAAGGCCGAAGGGGACCGCCGTGCCGAAAGCAAAAGCGGGATCCTTGCCCCAGTAGTAGTAGCTGCAGGTATGGCAGACTTCGACGGTTCCCTTGGAAACTTCGTTGGCTGCCTCAAGGCCGGGAGCGAGTTCGCCAGCCGGAAAGACCTGGATCTTGAACTTGCCGTCGGTTGCATCCGATACATATTTGGAGAACGTTTCGGCCGCGCCATAGATCGTGTCGAGACTTTTCGGGAAGCTCGACGTGAGGCGCCAATTGATGTCGGGAGCGCTCTGCGCAATGGCCGGCGCGGCGATGGCACTGGCGGCGACACCGATTCCCGCACCTTTCAGAAATTTACGACGAAGCATCAAATGAATCCTCCCAATTGGGTATTGTTGAGATGGGTCTTCAGGCCCGGTTTACGCTGTGCCAATCATGGCCCATCGGTTTCGGTTCGTACGGTCGGGGGCGCTACCGTCTTGCCGCTAAGCATGTGAAATCATGGCGAACACGGAAGGCAACACCTGCCGGACAGTGTGCCGATTCCAGAACGGGGCGCAAGTGCTCCGAAAGGAGGGGTAGGAAGGACTTGAAGATGCCGAGCCAAAGGCTATGAATCGGGGCGAGGATCGCCGATGGCGAGCCACCGACCAGATTTTCGCGGGGACAACTTCATGGCAATTGTAACAGTAGCAGCAACACAATTTGCCTGCTCGCCCATCGTGAACGAGAATATCACCCGAGCGGAATCGATCGTGCGGGAGGCAGCGGCGCGCGGCGCACAGATCATCTTGCTGCAGGAGCTGTTCGAAACGCCCTATTTCTGCAAGGACCAGTCCGTTGAATTGTTTGATCTTGCGCAACCGGCCGATGACCACCCGACCATCGCCCACATGCAGGAACTGGCGCGCGAACTGCAAGTCGTCCTGCCGGTCTCGTTCTTCGAATCTGCAAACAACGCCTATTATAATTCGCTGGCCATGATCGATGCGGATGGTGAGGTCTTAGGCCTTTATCGCAAATCGCATATCCCGGACGGTGCCGGCTATCAGGAGAAGTTCTATTTCAATCCCGGCGATACCGGTTTCAAAGTGTGGGACACAGCCTATGGCCGGATCGGCTGCGGCATCTGCTGGGATCAGTGGTTTCCCGAATGCGCCCGCGCCATGGCTCTGATGGGGGCTGAAATCCTGCTCTACCCTACCGCCATCGGCAGCGAGCCAAATGATCCGGAATACAGCAGCGCCGATCACTGGCAGCGGGCCATGCAAGGTCATGCCGCCTGCAACATGGTGCCGGTAATGGCTTCCAATCGCATCGGGCGCGAAGAAGGAAAGTCCTGCACACTCACCTTTTATGGGCGCTCCTTCATCGCGGGACCGCGGGGCGAGATTATGGCAAGTGCCGGCGCCGACGAGGCCATCGTGACGGCTGAGTTCGATCTGCAGGCCTTGCGCCGGCAGCGGGCTGGCTGGGGCCTGTTCCGCGACCGCCGCCCAGAGCTTTACACCGTGATGATGACCCTGGACGGCCAAAACTGGACGGAATAGTTCGCGAATTTGTCGAGGCTGGTTGACAAGAGTATCGTTCAAGGTGTGAGAATTACCCGAGTTGGCCGCATGGGAAAACTGGTGGCCGCATTTGCGATTCTAACCAAATCGCCCAATTTTTAAGGAGGCAAGCGTGCCAACACCCAAAATTGCTGCCGTTGCATTCATTTCCGCGTTGCTGCTTGCAGCCTGCGGCGAAGAGCAGAAGGCGGCGGAGAGCGAACAAGCGCCGGCAACGACGGAACAGGCTGCTGCCGAACCGGCAGTGCCTGCCGCGGAACCCGCCACGGCACCAGCCACAACGACGGAGACCGCCAGCACCCCAGCCGCGGCGGCCGGCTCCGGCGGCAAGGTCAACATTTACAACTGGTCGGACTATATCGACGAGAGCACGATTCCCGCTTTCGAGGCGGCGACCGGGATTACCGTCCAGTATGACGTCTACGATTCCAACGAAATGCTGGAAGCCAAGCTGATGGCCGGCGGTACCGGCTATGACCTAGTGCATCCCTCGGCTGCCTTCCTCGGTCGGCAGATCATGGCCGGCATCTATCAGCCGCTCGATACCAGCAAGCTCAAGAACTACAAGAACCTCGATCCGAAAATCATGGAGGTTCTGGAGGCCTACGATCCGGGGCACAAATTCGCCGTGCCATGGTTCTGGGGGACGACCGGCATCGGCTATAATGTCGCCGAGGTCAACAAGCGCATGCCGGACGCGCCGGTCAACAGCCTCGACATCGTCTTCAAGCCGGAACTGGCGCAGAAATTCGCCGATTGCGGCATCAGCATGCTGGATGCGCCGAGTGAAATCCTGCAGATCGCGCTCAATTACCTGGGCAAGAAGCCGGATACCGCCAGCCCCGAGGATTACGCCGAGGCAGAAAAATTGCTGCTCGCGGTTCGCCCCTATGTGAAATACTTCCACAGCTCCAGCTATATCAATGACATCGCCAATGGCAGCATCTGCCTTGCCATCGGCTGGTCCGGCGATTTCAGCATCGCCGGCGCGCGCGCGGAAGAAGCCAAGAACGGAATCGAGATCGCCTATTCGATCCCGAAAGAAGGCACCATCATCTGGGTCGACACCATGGCGATCCCGGCCGATGCGGCGAATGTCGACCAGGCACTGGCCTGGATCGATTTCAACCTCGATGCGAATGTCGCGGCGACCAATGCGAATTATGTCGCCTATGGCAGCCCTGTCGCCGCGGCCCTGCCGCTGATCGACAAGGCATTGCTGGACGATCCGAACACCTATCCGCCGGAGGATGTGAAGGCGAAGCTGTTCCCGGACAAAGTGGCGGGCGCAGAGGTCGAACGCCTGCGCACGCGCACCTGGACAAAGATCAAGACCGGCCAGTAACCCGGCCGCGATCTGATGCGATAGAGCAGGGCCCCGTGGCGAAAACCACGGGGCCTTTTGCTATCCAGGCCTAAGCGTCGACCAGGAAAGGATTTATGCGCGAGGGTTGACAGCACCCACCGGGAAGGGGTCAAATCTCTCTAATCATTAAGAAAGCTTTTGAACAGGGATTCAACATTTGAATGTCCAGGCGAGCAACGCTTGGCGATTTGTTGTTGGCTAATACAGGGAGTCACGATGTCCGACACTAAAAGAAATCTGATCATCGGCGGCGGCATTGTCGTCGTCGTGGGGGCCGCGGCAGCATTCTTCCTGCTGCAGGAGAAGGAAGAGCCCAAGCAACTCAACGTCTATAACTGGTCCGATTATATCGGCGAGACGACGATCGCAGATTTCGAGAAAGAAACCGGCATCAAGGTTCAGTACGACAATTACACGGGCAATGAAGATCTGGAAGCCAAGCTCGTCATCGGCGGAACCGGCTACGACGTCGTCTTCCCCTCCTCTTCTTTCTTTGCACGCCAGATCACGATCGGCCTCTATCAGAAGCTCGACAAATCCAAGCTGCCCAATCTGAAAAACATGGATCCCCAGATCATGGGGATTCTGGACCGTGAGGCCGATGCCGGCAATCAATACGCCATCCCCTATATGTGGGGCACCAACGGCTTCACCTATAATGTGAAGATGATTCAGGAACGGATGCCGGATGCGCCAGTCGACAGCCTGGCGATGATCTTCGATCCCGCGATCGCCGCCAAATTCCAGGATTGCGGCATCACCTTCCTCGATTCGCCCGAGGATGTGCTGCCCTTGGCCCTCGCCTATATGGGCAAGGATCCGACCTCGCAGAAAGAAGAAGACATCATCGCCGCCGCCGACATGGTCATGAAGGTGCGCCCCTTCATCCGCCAGTTCGATTCGCAGCAATATCTCAACTCGCTGCCCAACGGCGAGAACTGCATCTCGATGAGCTGGTCAGGCGATTATGCGACCGCCAGCACCCGCGCCGCCGAAGCCGGCATCGACATCGAACTTGCCTATACGATCCCGAAGGAAGGCACCAATATCTGGTTCGACGGCATGCTGATTCCCGCCGACGCGCCGCATCCCGGCAACGCGCATCTCTTTCTCGATTACATGATGCGGCCGGAAGTTATTGCCGCCGCCACGAACTATACCTATTACGCCAACGCCAATGTACCGGCCAAAGAGTTCGTTTCGCCGGAAATCCTGGAAGATCCCGCGATCTATCCGGATGAAGAAACTTTGAAGCGGGGCTTCCCTTCGGTCATCCGGTCCCAGGAACTCAACCGTGTCGTTACGCGCGAATGGACACGGATCAAGACTGGACAATAAGATCAAAAGCGGCGCGGCAGAAATGTCGCGCCGTTTGCATTTCATGTCACATTTGCCCCGTAGACTTCGGTCACCAAGCACATAAACTGAAAATGAACTCCGCCTGAGGGCGGCAAGCGGCAGACGCAAACAGGGAACATCATGGCGGCGGAACGCGCAAAGGCAGAGGCCAGCACTCCCATCTGGAACGACCCGGATGCAGTGCCTTATATCCGAATCGAGAACGTGACAAAAAAATTCGGCGATTTCGTCGCCGTCAATAACGTATCGCTGGATGTCTATCGCGGCGAATTGTTCGCCCTGCTCGGCGGATCCGGCTGCGGCAAGACAACCTTGCTGCGCATGCTGGCCGGCTTCGAACAACCGACCAGCGGCAAAATTTATATCGACGGCGTCGACATGGCCGAGATCCCGCCTTATGAGCGGCCGACCAACATGATGTTCCAGTCCTACGCTTTGTTCCCGCATATGAGCGTCGAGCAGAACGTCGCCTTTGGCCTCAAACAGGACAAGGTCCCCGCCGACCAGATCAAGACCCGCGTCGGCAATATCCTAGACATGGTGCAGATGCGCCAATTTGCGCACCGGAAACCGCACCAGCTTTCCGGCGGCCAGCGCCAGCGCGTCGCCCTCGCCCGCTCCCTGGTCAAGGAACCGAAGCTGCTCCTGCTCGATGAACCCTTGGGCGCCCTCGACAAGAAGCTGCGGGAGGCGACCCAGTTCGAGATCATGAATATTCAGGACCGTCTCGGCATCACTTTCATGGTCGTCACGCATGACCAGGAAGAGGCGATGACGTTGGCTACCCGCATCGGCGTCATGAATCACGGTCAGATCGTGCAGGTGGGCACGCCGAAGGAAATATACGAATATCCCAACACGAAGTTCGTCGCCGATTTCATCGGCTCGGTGAATCTGTTTGAAGGTCAAATCATCGAGGACGAGCCGGGTCATGTCGTGATCGAATCCGAAGAAGCCGTCCGGCCGATCTATATCGACCACGGCATTTCGGCAGCGCCGGGCGCCTATGTCTGGGTCGCAATCCGTCCTGAAAAGATGGAACTGACCAAGGTCGATCCAGGTGCGGCGAGCAATTGCAGCCCGGGGATCGTCAAGGGCATCGCCTATATGGGCAATCTCAGCGTCTACTTGATCCGCCTCGATAGCGGCAAGGAAGTCAAAGTCACCATGTCCAATCAGCGCCGCGCCGCGGAACATGCGATCGATTGGGAAGACCGCGTGTTCGTCACCTGGCACGCGAACAGCCCTGTCGCCTTGTTGAGCTGAGGAGCAATCATGGCGACCGACTCCACCTATCACGGCACATTGCCACTCGGCGGGCCGATACAACGCTTTATGATGCTGCTCGGATTCAAGCAGCGCACGGCAGTGATCATGGTGCCGTATGTATGGCTTGCCGTTTTCTTCGTCGTTCCCTTTGTGATCGTCCTCAAGATTTCGTTCGCTCAGACGATCATCGCTCAGCCGCCTTACACGCCGATGTTCGGTCCGGCTTCTGTGCCGAACCATGAATTGCTGCTGAACTATGACCGGCTCTTCAGTGACTGGCTCTATGCGATCGCCTATGGCAACTCCCTGAAGCTTGCCGCAATCTCTACCATCGCCTGCCTGCTGATCGGCTATCCGATGGCCTATGGCATCGCACGCTGCTCGCCATCCACTCGCAGCCTGCTGCTGCTGGCAATCATCCTGCCCTTTTGGACATCGTTCCTCATCCGCGTCTATGCCTGGATGGGCATCCTCGGCAAGGAAGGTGTGCTCAACGACGCCCTGTTGACGCTCGGCATCATCGACGCACCGCTGCAACTTCTCTACACGCCGCTCGCGATGTATATCGGCATCGTCTACACCTACCTGCCGTTCATGATCCTGCCGCTCTATGCCAATCTGGAGAAGATGGATCTCTCGCTGCTCGAGGCGGCGCAGGATCTGGGCTGTCGGCCGATGAAGGCCTTCTTTGTCATCACGGTGCCCCTGTCGTTCCCCGGCATCATCGCAGGCTCGCTCCTGGTCTTCATTCCGGCCGTCGGTGAATACGTCATTCCGGAATTGCTGGGCGGTCCGGACGCGCTCATGATCGGGCGCGTCGTCTATAACGAATTCGCACAGAACCGCGATTGGCCCATGTCGGCGGCCGTCGCCGTCGCGATCCTGCTTTTGCTGGTCATCCCGATCATGCTGTTCCAGTACTTCCAAAGTAAGGCCCAGGAGGCGCCGAAATGAACAATCGGCTTTCCTGGTTTATTCTGCTGATGCTGGCCGCAGGTTTCGTATTTCTCTACGGCCCGATCCTGGTGCTGATTTTCTATTCCTTCAACGGCAACAAGCTGATGACGTTGTGGGGTGGATTCTCGACCCGATGGTATCCCGAATTGCTGTCGGACGCCCAGGTGCTGACCGCCGCCAAGAACAGCTTCATCGTCGCGGCCGTGAGTGCCACCTTTGCCACCGTGCTCGGCACCATGGCTGGCTATGTGCTGGCGCGCTACCGCAAGTTCAGCGGCCGTGTCGCTTTCAGCGGCATGGTCACCGCTCCGTTGGTGATGCCCGAGGTGATCACCGGGTTGTCGTTGCTGCTGCTCTTCAAGCAGTTCGATTCCTGGTTCGGCTGGCCGCGGAGCATGGGGTTTACCACGGTCATCCTGGCGCATATCACATTCTGCATGTCATACGTGACGGTGGTCATGCAGTCGCGCTTCTCGTCCTTCGATGTTTCGCTGGAGGAGGCCGCACTGGATCTCGGCGCAAGGCCATTCAAGACATTCATGGTGGTGACATTGCCGATCGTGGCGCCGGCGGTCGTTTCCGGCTGGCTGCTGGCATTTACCATTTCGCTTGATGATCTTGTGATTACGTTGTTCACCAACGGACCTGGCTCAGGCACCTTGCCGCAGCTAATCTTCTCAAAGGTGCGGCGCGGGGTCGATCCGACCATCAATGCGCTGGCAACGATTATCATCGCCGTGGTCGCGACCGGTGTCATAACGTCACATGTGTTGATGACGCGCGCGGACCGGCGACGCCAACGGGATATTCAGCTGGCACTGCAATCCAACAAGTGAGTTGATGATTCGCGATGCGGGTAGCTTTAGCGAGCTGCCCGCATCTGTGCCGCTTGCTGATCTCGCATCAACTGAAGGCACGTTTCCTGCGGCAGCGGCTTGCCGTAATGCCAGCCCTGACCGAAATCGCAGGCACGTTCCTTGAGGAGCCCCTCCTCCTCCGCCTGCTCGATACCTTCTGCCACCACTTTGAGCCCGAATAGACGGGCCAGTTGGAGAATGGCCTCGACCATTTTGACGCCGCTTTCATCGCCGCGCATGGCCGAGACGAAAGATTTATCGACTTTGAGTGTATCGATCGGCAGACGCCTCAGGAGGCTGAGCGACGAATACCCCGTGCCAAAATCATCCAGCGACAAGCCGACGCCGATTTCCTTGAGACGCCCGAGCAGCTTCAATGTCACTTCGAAGTCGCGCATGACGGCACTCTCGGTGATCTCAAGTTTCAGATGCGATGGGCCGATGCGGTTCTCGCGGAGTGATTGTCGCACGATTTCCGGGAGGGCCGGCCCATCAAGCTGCCGTGACGACACGTTCACGCTGATGAAAAGGTTCGGGTTAACTCCTTGATCGAGCCAGACGCGCGCCTGTCGGCAGGCTTCCTGCACCACCCAGGTTCCCATCGGAATGATAAGGCCGGTTTCCTCGGCAATCGGGATGAAATCCATCGGCGAGATCATGCCCCGCTGGGGATGCTGCCATCGGACAAGACCCTCGAACCCAGCAATCTGGCCGGTCTTCAGATCAACGATCGGCTGATAGAGCAGAAGCAATTCCTGTCGCCTCAGGGCGAGGTGCAATTCAGCCTCGATCCGCAAGCGGTCACGCGCGCGACGCTGCATGTCGGGATCAAACACGACCTCCTGACCGCCACCCTCGGCGCGTGCCTTGTTGAGAGCTGCGGTCGCATCGCGAATGATGTCCTCGGCACTCTGATGATGTGCCTGCGCCTGAGCCATGCCGATCGACAGGCTGAGCATCACACTCTCGTCGCCCAACGTGATCGGTTCTTCAGCGGCGGCGCGGACGCGGTTCGAAACGCGTACCAGATCCGTATCGTCACGCATAACGTCGAGCAAAACGCACAAGGTGTTCTCGCCCATGATGGTGAGCGTGTCGGTGGTGCGGAGGGTCCCGACCAGGCGCTGTGCGACCACTTTCTGAACGGCATCGCAAAAAACCTGACCATAGGCCTCTCGCATCGTCTCGAAGCGGTCGATCTGCAACAGGATGATGCCGAAATTGGCCGACGCCTTGCGCCGATTTTTCACAATGGTTTGATTGAGCCGATCGTACAGCACGATCCGGTTCGGCAAGCCGGTCATGGCATCGGTCAGCTTGCGTTCGCTGATGTCGGTGAGAGATCCGGCGACCCGAAATGCCTTGCCGGCATTGCTGCGCTGACCGATGCCACGCACCAGGAACCAGCGATAGGTCTGGTTCTTGTGCAACATGCGGCATTCCATCTGTAGCGACAAGGTGACGCCTTCCAGATGGTTCCGGAGTTCAACATGAAACTGGTCGACATCGTCTGGATGAATGATCGCCAGCCAATCGTCGAGACTTTTCAGGCCATCCTCGTTGCCGCGACCGAGCAGATCGTAGCACCGCGCCGACATGAACAGCGCATCATCATCCAGGCGCAGGTCCCAGATACCGTCGCTGGAGCCAGCAACCGCCAAAGCGAAACGCTCGCGCTCGACACGGCCCGCGGCCACGGCTCGGGCGCGGGCCAATTGACTGCGGAGGCGCGGCAGTAACTGAAAGCCGTGTAGCGGCGCCGTGATGAAATCGTCGGCGCCGCATTCCAGGCAGTACTCGATAAGCGATTCGTCCCCCTCATCGACCACGACGACTATCGGCAGATCGTCGCTGGGATGATGGCGTCGAATAGTTTTGATCAGCTTGCCGTCGGTTTTCCGCTGGCGCACGCGCATGAGCAGGAGATCGGCCGGATGAACCAGGCCGGACGCCACGGCTTCATCCGACTTCTCTGCAAATTCCAAATGATAATTGCGTGCTGCGAGCGCGTGATCAACGACGGCTTTCTCGCCGTCCTCATCGAGCAGGCATAGAATGTGGCCTTCACTCATCCTGCCATCCAAGGTGATCGCGGGAAATTCCTGATCCGCCGCGAAGTTTAAGTTGTTGCGCCCGCGGGTGCAGCAACCAATCAAACCTTCTGTTAACTAAGAGAGAATCGTTAAGGAAATGTTAGTCGTTGTTTATCTTGCTGAAATAAAACAACAATTCTCGCCCCAGCGCATCAACCCGGCACCACGGCGCCTTGCACCAGCCTGATACTGCCGCCTATATTGCGCCACCTTCAGGCAGTTCTGGCTATGACCGACATCACAGTTCCCCTCTCACCGGCCCTCCCGCATCGCGTGCTCGCTTTGGCAGTGCCGGCCATGCTTGCCAATTTTTCGGCGGTTCTGCCAAGCTTGGTTGATACCGCCCTCATAGGTCATAGCGGCGAAGCGGCCTCCCTGGGGGGAGTCTCCATCGGCGCATCCTTGGCGGGATTCGTGCTTTGGGCCTTTGCCTTTCTGCGCCTGGGCACCGCCGGCTTTACCGCCCAGGCTTATGGCGCCCAGGACGTCGCCGAGATCAGGGCGACCTTGGGGCGGGCGCTGGCCCTGGCTTGGGTGTTCGGCTTCGTTCTGCTGTTGATTATGGTCCCGCTGGCGATCCTGGCCATCCCCCTGTTCAGCGCCAGCGACATCGTCGCCGATCTGGCTGCGCGCTATTTCCATTACCGCCTGTTCGGGGCACCGTTCGAGCTTACCAATTACGTCGTATTCGGGTGGCTCCTGGGACTGCAGCGCGTCGGCTGGGCGCTGGCGCTCCAGGTATTGCTGAACGGCCTCAACGCCTTGCTCAGCTATGTCCTGATCTTTCACTATCGTCTCGGTGTCGATGGCGCGGCCATAGCAACAGCAATCGCCCAGGTGGTGACTGCGATTGCCGGACTCTATTTGGTCCGCCGGCTGTCGCGCCAATTGCCGGCGCCGGAGACACCCAGCACCCTTGTCGACCTCGACAAGCTCTTCGAGCTCATCACGGTCAATTTCGACATCTTCATCCGCACTCTGTGCGTAATGTTCATCATGGCCTATTTTGTCGGCCTCGGCGCCCGCATGGGTGATGCGACCCTGGCCGCCAATCATGTCCTCTTTGCCTTGCTGGCCACGATGGCGCAGACGTTGGACGGCTTCGCCCAATCCGCCGAGACGCTCACCGGCCAAGCCGTCGGCGCCCGCAACCGCATGATCCTCAAACGTGCCGTTGGCGGTTCCCTTCTCTGGGGGGTGGTCATGGCTGCCTTGCTCGCCATTTTGGTCTACGCCGCCGGCCCCAGCCTGCTAGCCCTGTTCTCCAACGATGATGTCGTGCTCGATGCGGCAGCCCCCTATCTTCCCTGGCTTATCGCCAGCCCATTGATCGCGGTCTGGTGCTATATTCTGGACGGCGTGTTCGTCGGTGCGACCCGCAGCCATGAAATGCGCAACAGCATGATGCTGGCTGCCCTCGGTGCCATCATTGCGCAGTATGCGCTTATTCCCTATTTCGGCAATCACGGCCTGTGGGCCGCCTTGCTGTTCTTTTTCGCCCTGCGCGGGATCACGCTCTATTGCTGGTATCCGAGAATTGCCCGGGCGTTGCGCGAATAGAACTCTGGATCATATTTGACGACATTTCCATGGGAGGTTGGCATGCCATCGTTCGACATCGTTTCCAAAACCGAACTGGCCGAAGTTGAGAACGCGATCCAGGGCGTGGTGCGCGAGATAGCTACCCGGTTTGATTTCAAAGGCTCGCATTGCACCGTCGAGCGCAAGGAAGCAGTCATTACCATCAATGCCGACGACGATCAGAAACTGAAGCAGGTCCAGGAACTGCTCAAGGTCTACATCACGCGGCGCAAGCTGGACGCCAATTGCCTCGAGTTCAAGGATGAGCAGAAGGCCAGCGGCAATTCGCGGCGGCAGGAGGTGGTGGTCAAACAGGGTATCGAACAGACCCTGGCGAAGCGTATCGTCAAAGAGATCAAAGACAGCAAACTGAAGGTACAGGTCTCGATTCAAGGCGATGAATTGCGCGTGTCGGGAAAGAAACGCGATGACCTTCAGGATGCCATCGCCTTCGTCAAGGCCATGAAAATCGAGCAACCCCTCCAGTTCCTGAACTTCCGGGACTGACCGCTCCCATGCCAGCCATCATCCGCCTTGAAGGCCCGACCGATCCTGAGGTCTTGGCATTGTTGACCGCCAGCGACGCTTATTATGCCGAACTCTATCCAGCCGAGAGCAATCATCTGGTAGATCCTGCGACGCTTGCCGCCGATGCATCGGCCTTCTTCGTCGCCCGCCTCGATGGCAGCGTCGCCGGGTTCGGCGCGCTCCTGCTCCAGGATGGCTATGCCGAGATCAAGCGCATGTTTGTCGATCCTCGCGCACGCGGGCAGCGATTGGGCAAGGTGCTGCTGGAAACGCTGGAGCGTCACGCCCGCAATCTAGGCATCGCCTTGTTACGGCTGGAAACGGGAATCAAACAACCGGAAGCGATCGGTCTTTACAGATCCGCCGGCTTCCGCGAGATCGAACCATTCGGGAAGTATGGCCCGGACCCGCTCTCCATCTTCATGGAAAAATCTCTTACTCATTAACCGCCACGAAACGGATTTCATTATGGCCGGAAAGAAGAACCCACTCAATCTCAACGCCCTTCAATTGAAGACGCTGACGCTGTTTCAGGCGTTGTCGAGTTTGGAGGGTTACGCGGCGCCCGCCGAACAGGAGGGGCATGTCCTCATTCAGCGCCTGCCGCATGCCCATGGCGATCATTTCCATCTCGGCCCGTGGGTGCTGGCGGCACGCGATGCCTCAGGCCTCACCAATCAAGCGGTCTGGCATGCGCTGGAGCGCAAAGGCTTGATTCAATCAATGTTTCCGCGCGCCTGCATTCTAACGCCAGCCGGGCAATCCTATGATACCGGCCTGCGCCAATCGATGTTGCATGAAGGGCATCATTGAGTTCGGATGACAGAGACTGCCCACCTGGAACTCCGGGACCTGCGCTTCAGCGAGCGCGGCACCATCCTGCTGGATGGCTATTCGGTTCGCGTATCCGCCGGCATGGTGCAGGCGGTAGTGTCGCCGGATACGCGCCTTTGTCAGCTCATCGCCAATCTGGTGGCCGGTTTCGAACGAGTTCATCACGGTCAAATCGAGATTGGCGGCCGCGATCTCTCGCTGCGCGGTCCCGGCAGGCGCGGTGTCATGACGATCCGTCCCGATTTGGCACTCTTTCCAGACATGAGCGTCTTTGCCAACATTGCCTTTCCTCTCGAGCAACAGCGCCACGGCGCTGCTGAAATACGCCGCCGCGTTGAGCGTTTGGCCGCCGAGGCAGGAATCGGCAGCGAGCATCTGGAGAAAAAACCCGGCGACATGGCCCCCGACATGTGCATTCGCGTGGCGCTCGCCAGAGCACTTGCCGGAGAACCTCAGGTACTGGTCCTTGAGCGTCCGCTTCATATCCTGACCATAGCCGGACGGCTCGGATTCCTCCCCGAAATGCGCCGCCTGCTACGCCAATCGCGCATAACGACATTGCTGGTGACGGACGATCTGCAGGAAGCCATGGTGTTGGCCGATTCCCTCTCGGTCGTTATTGGGGGCCGGGAACTGCAAAACGACAGCGCTGAAGCCATCTTCAAACGACCTGCCAATGCCACCGTCGCGCGCCTTGCCGGAGCCTGCAATCTGCTTCCCGTCAGAGCCGCCACGCTGGCTGGGCAAACGACGATCCATGGTGCGATGCTGCAAGGTGGGGCGGCACTCCTGCCCCGCGATCGGACACCGATTGGTATCGAAGACGGTCCGGCGCTGCTCGCGGTACGTCCCGAAGCCGTGCGCCTCTTTCTCGGCATCCGCCGGTTCGATGTATTGGCCGACGGCATCATCGCCGACGTCATGCCACATGGAAGCAGTGCCCAGATTCGGGTCACGCTGGACCAGTACCCGCAGGGCATGTTGGCCGATGTGCCGCTGCCCGCCCCCATGCCGCTGGAGATCGGCCGTCGCGCCACGGTTGGCTGGAACCGCGGCGACATGCATTTGCTGGCACCGGAGAACAATTGATGCCGGTCCGGTCACTGCCAGGAATCGCTTTCGGCAGCGGGATGTCAGGACGTCTGGTATCAGGCTGGATCGCCACCGTCCTTCTTGCAGCACTGATTGGTGCGCCGCTCGCCCTGGTCGCGTGGCTCAGCCTGCGCGACCCCGCGGGCCAGGGGGTGAGCGGCCTGGCTTGGGTAACGCTGGCTACATCAAGCGAGGCAACTCTGGCTCTGAGCTACAGCATTGCGATGGGCGCCGCCATCGCTCTGGTCAGTTCGGTCTGCAGTCTACCACTTGCCTATCAGATCGGCGTACGCGGCGGGATCGTCGCGCGGGTTATCCTTGCTCTGCTAATGATCCTGTGGCTGCTGGATCCAGGCATGCGAATTCTGGGATGGATGCAAATCATGAAGTCCGGCACGCTTCTCGGACTCCTGCCGGATTATGTGCAGGGAAGCTACATCGCCGAACTCGCCGCGGGCATTCATGCCTGGCTGCCGATGGCCGCCATCCTGCAGGCTTTTTCCTTTGCACGTGTCCCATCGACCCTTTTGACAACGGCGCGGGAATGCGGCGCTTCTCCACTGACCATCTTCAACCGCATTCTGTGGCCACGTAGCCGCCGCTGGTTTGCATTTTCCGCCAGCCTCATCTTTTGCGGCGCCGTCGGCGGTTTCCTGGAACCGAGGCTGCTGGGCAGCAGCCTGTTCGAGCAGGCCACCGAATGGCTGCAACGCGCGATGGAGCGGGAGGTCGGATGGCCCTATGCGAGCACGATGCTGCTTGCGCTGCTCGTCGTTGCTATTGTGCCTCCCCTTCTGATGCTCGGCGGGAGGCGAAGGGCATGAGCCGCGCGCCTAATTTTTGGCATTCTGGCGTTATCGCTCTCCTGGCAATAGTGGCGATTGCCTTTCTGCTCTTGCCGGTCGCTGCGATACTGGGGCTCGGCCTTTACTACAGCCTCGGCATCATCCTGGTCGCCGACCTCTCGCAGGTGACGGCCGCCCTCGGGCGCGAGGCCGACATCGCTCCATCCTTGACGCAGACGCCGTTGGTCGCGATCGGTGTCGCCTTGCTGGCATCGCTCTGGGGGCTGGGCCTTTCCCTGCTGTGGCGCCAATGGCTCAACGACGGGCGCAAGCTACCAATACTCCTGACCGCGCTGCCTCTTATCCTCCCGCGTTTTGGCCTGGGTGCCTTGTTCCTGCTGGCTGGTCTGCAATTGGCACAATGGGGAGGCGACGCGCTGGGACTTGGCCTGGTAGCAGTCACGCAGGCCGCGATCGCAACACCTCTGGTGGCGGCGATCGCCTGCCTCGGCTGGCGACGGAGCCAACCGTCCTGGCGCATGGCCGCGATTGAAGCCGGCGCCGACGAGATCACCATCTTCCGTCGATTGGATTGGCCGGTTCTTCGCCCCTATCTCATCCTCGGCGCGGGACTGTCCTTTATCCTGTCGCTGGGAGATTTCTACCTCGGCAACGCCTTGGCTGGCGATTCACCGCTTATGCCAGGCGTGCTGTTCTCCGGTGTCGCGCGCAATGCCTCGCCGCTCTACCATGCTTTGGCCGCGGCGATGCTGCTGCTCGATTTCTGCTTCGTGACGGTTATCTACCGTCGGCTTCGCCCCATCATGCCGCTTTGAAAGAGATGCACAGCCGTGACCGATCTTGATCTTTGCTTCACGCCGGCGACTGAGCTTGCCAAACGCATCCGGTCCGGCACGTTGTCGCCGGTGACCTTGGTCGAGAATGCCCTTGCTCGGATCGCCGAAATCAACCCCAAGCTAAACTGCTTCTGCTTCGTCTATCCGGACGAGGCTTTGGCCCTGGCGAAGCAATTGGCGGAGGAAGCGAGGGCTGGCAAGTTCCGCGGCCCTTTGCATGGTGTTCCCTATGCCTTGAAGGATCTGACGCCGACCAAAGGTAAACGCACGACACTCGGCTCCTTCGCCTACGAGCATTGGGTACCGGACGAAGATGCACCCATCGCCGAGGCACTGGCAGCGGCCGGCGGCATTCTGATCGGCAAGACGACGACGCCAGAATTCGCGTATTCAAGCTTTACCGAAAGTCCCCTCTGGGGCATCACCCGCAATCCCTGGAAGACGGATCGCACGCCCGGCGGTTCATCGGGCGGATCCGGCGCCGCCGTCGCCAGCGGCTGCGTACCCTTGGCGGAGGGATCCGATATGGGCGGCTCGGTGCGGATCCCCGCAAGCTTCTGCGGTATCGTTGGATTGAAGCCCAGCTTTGGCCGCATCCCTTTCACGATTCTGCCCAGCCAGTTCGACCAGCTTTCCCATTTCGGCCCGCTCGCCCGCACGATCGGCGATGCCTGCCTCTTCATGCAGGTGACGCAAGGTCCCGACGACCGCGACATCCAGTCTCTTTCCCCGGCGCTCGACTTTCTGGCGCCGCTCGCAACCAACCTCAAGGGACGGAAGCTGGCCTTGCTGATCGACAGCGATGTTCGGGTCTGGGATACTGAAGTGGAAGCTGCGATCCGCTCCATGGCGAAGAAGCTCGGCGATGCCGGTGCCATCATCGAAGAAGTCTCCCTCGGCTGGGGCAAGGTCGAAGACGAGCTCTGGGTCAAACATTGGGGCGTCTACCTCGCCACCTTCTTCGGCCATGTTCTCAAAGACTACCGTGCGAAGATGGACCCGAATGTCGTCGCCTTGATGGATGCCGGGCTCGCCATGAACGCGGTGGAATTCAAACGGATCGAGATCGAACGCACGCGTATGTGGGGCCAATTGCATGCCATTCTCAGTCGCTGCGATGCGGTCATCACCGGGACGATGTGCCAACCCGCCGCCACCATCGGCCGGGCGGATCATGATTACTGGCAGGTAGGTCCGGATGGCCGCTACCGGGCTCTCGACTTTACTTCGGTATGGAACTTCGTGAGCCCCTGCCCGGCTCTTTCGGTTCCGGCCGGCTTTACCGCGGACGGGCTTCCCATCGGCCTGCAAATTATCGGCCAGCGGCATGACGATCGGGGCGTTCTGGGCCTGGGTGCGGCGATCGAGAAGCTCCAGCCATGGGCCCCGCTGCGCCCCCCGATTTGACCGCAGCTCTTGCCAAGGAATGCCGAAAGGCGCTAGGCCCTAGACCAACGAAGTTGACTGCTTTCCAGGTACCCAAATGACTAAGAATGTGACGCCGCGCAATGGCGGGCGAATCCTGATCGATGCCTTGATCCAGAACGGCGTGGAACTGGCCTTCTGCGTGCCTGGCGAAAGCTATCTGGCCGCCCTCGATGCGTTGCATGATTCCCAAGACAAGATTCGCCTGATCGTGTGCCGTCAAGAAGGTGGGGCCGCTTATATGGCCGAGGCCTATGGCAAGCTCACCGGGAAGCCAGGTATCTGTTTCGTTACCCGTGGCCCCGGTGCCACCAATGCCTCGATCGGCGTTCATACCGCCTTCCAGGATTCGACACCGATGATCCTCTTTATCGGCCAGGTCGCCCGCGACCAGGTTGAGCGCGAAGCGTTCCAGGAGATTGATTTCCGGCGCATGTTCGGACCGATGGTGAAATGGGTCGCCGAGATCGACGATGCGCGGCGCATTCCAGAATTGGTGAGTCAGGCTTTCCACCGTGCCATGAACGGTCGTCCGGGGCCGGTGGTTCTGGCTCTGCCGGAAGACATGCTGACGGATATGGCCGAGGTGGGCGATGCCGGCCATTACAAGGTGAGCCGGCCGCATCCCGGCGACAGCGACATGGCGGCGTTCCGCGATATGCTGGCCAAGGCGAAACGCCCGCTGGTCATCCTGGGTGGCGGTGGCTGGAATTCCGGCGCAGTCGCGGATTTCAAAGCTTTTGCGGAGGCAGCCAATCTACCCGTCGGCTGTGCCTTTCGCTGCCAGGACCTCTTCGACAATACCAGCGACAATTATGTCGGTGACGTCGGCATCGGCATCAACCCGAAGCTTGCACAGCGCGTCAAGGAAAGCGATCTGCTGATTGCCATCGGCGCCCGTCTCGGCGAGATGACGACGTCCGGCTATACACTCATCGATATTCCGGTTCCGGCACAGAATCTCGTCCATGTGCATGCCAGCGCTGAAGAACTCGGCCGCGTCTATCAGGCAACGCTGCCGATCAACAGCGGCATGGCGGCCTTCGCGCAGGCTCTGCGCAAGCTCGGCAAGATTGAGCATCAGGCATGGGATGCGTGGACAGCGGCGGCCCGCGCCGATTATCTCGCGAACATCCAGCATGCACCTATTCCCGGCCCACTGCAGATGGGCGACATCATGGCATGGCTCAGGCAACGCCTGCCCGCAGATGCCATACTCACCAATGGCGCCGGAAATTATGCAACCTGGAGCCATCGCTTCTATCAGTACCGGCGTTTCCGCACGCAATTGGGACCGACCAACGGGTCGATGGGCTATGGCGTGCCGGCGGCGGTGGCGGCCAAGCTCGCGGCGCCGGATCGCGTGGTCGTCTCGTTCAATGGCGATGGCTGTTTCATGATGAACGGGCAGGAATTGGCCACGGCTGTGCAATACGGTGCCAATGTGGTCTTCCTGGTGATCAATAACGGCATGTACGGTACCATCCGGATGCATCAGGAGAAGACCTATCCCGGCCGTGTCAGCGGGACCGAATTGCATAATCCCGACTTCGTCGCTCTCGGCAAAGCCTATGGTGCTCATGCCGAATTGGTCGAGAAGACCGAAGAATTCGCGCCGGCTTTCGAGCGTGCGCTAGCTGCCGGCCGGCCGGCGCTGCTGGAGTTGCGGTTGGATCCGGAAGCCATCACGCCGAAAGCGTCACTGACCGATCTGCGCGAGGCGGCTCTCAAAGCCCAACGCTCGTGACCGATCGACTTTCGACCGAGCTGTTCGTTCAGGCTCATATGCGGCAATGCTTTGCCCGGGGCCTCACCGCGATCGTTGTGCATAAGGGCGATGCCTGGGGTGGCGCGGTCATCGTGAAGCTCAACTTGCTGGGGCCGGGTTGCAAGCTGCTGACCCAGACACGCGACCCCGAGGGCGAGATCGCCTGGCTGCAGGTGCAAGGCGGTGCAACCCTGAGCGAAGCGGATGCTGATTCCTACATCCAGCGTCAGGTGCAGCGTGACCCCGATCTGTGGGTCGTCGAAATCGAGGATCGGGCGGGTGTCAACCCGTTCCCTGGGAAACTGCTCTAGAGCCACCCTGATTTCTTGAAGCGCCAGAACAGCAACGCGCAAATGACGGCGATAAATCCCAGAACGCCAAAATAGCCGTAACGCCATCCCAATTCGGGCATATGGGCAAAGTTCATGCCGTAAATGCCGGCAACCGCCGTCGGCACAGCCAACATCGCGGCCCAGGCCGCCAATTGGCGCATGACCATGTTCTGCTTCATGGCACTCATCAACATCTTCGAATCCACCACGGCCTTGAGCATTTCGCGCAGCGTCTCGATACGATCCAGCAAAATCGTGGAATGATCGAACACGTCCCGGAAATAGGGGTGCGTGTTGCGATCGATCATTGGCATGTCGTAACGCATCAGGCGCTGGCAGATCTCCGGCAGGGGCGCCACAGCATGGCGCATGGCGAGTAGGTCGTGCCGCAATGTCGCGATCTCTTCCAGCACTTCCAGGGTGCCAGATCCTCCGAGAACTCTTTCTTCGAGTTTCTCAATCGAATCTTCAAGTGAATCGACGATCGGAAAATAGCGGTCGACGATGACGTCCATCAGCGCATAGAGGATGAAGTCCTCGCCCTTCTTGAAGCTCTCCGGCGTGTTCTCGCAGCGTGCCCGCACATCGGCATAGCTCTGCGATGGACCGTGCCGCACGGTGATCACATAACCCCGCCCGATGAAGAAACTGGTCTCGCCCATGGCGACCTGATCGCCTTCCAGCAACGCCGTCTTCATGACAACGAAGAGCGTCTCGCCATAGAGTTCGAGCTTGGGCCGCTGATGCGCCCGATAGGCATCCTCGATGGCGAGATCGTGCAGGCCGAAATAGGATTGCAGGCGCGCCAGTTCGTCCTGGGTCGGCTCGTAAAGGCCGATCCAGATAACCCTGCCGGGGCTGGTCTTCATCTGGCTGGCATCGTTGATGTCCAGGCTGCTGACCCGGCGCCCAGCCTCATAAACCGCACAATCGACCACTTTTCCCATGCGGGAGGTCCCTGTTCTCAGATGTTCGCCAATTGTACATGTGGATAGGGACTGGACAACCGGCCTCTGCCTCGCTTATCCCACCCCTGTCCCCATGGCAAGATGCACCAGCCGCTGGCAACCCCTGCAGGCCGCCATATACAAGAGATATAGGACCAGTTTACCCTGCGGCGCCCGGATCAGGCCGCACCGCCGGAATCTGGACGGTCTTGCGGATTATCGTGCAGTTCCTTTGAACCAGACAGTGTGATCGGGCGACGGATTGATAACGATGGCAGACGCAGCATGAGAGTGGACGCGGCCGGGAATACCCCGGACGGCAAGCTGCTGAGCGGCATTGCACGGGGCGACAAAACGGCGTTTACCGAGTTCTATCAGCGCCATAACCGGGCCTTGTTCGCGTTTCTGGTCAAACTGGTGCGCGAGCGCGAACTGGCCGAAGAAGTGCTGAGCGAGACGATGCTGGAGATCTGGCGCCAGGCGGGCCGTTTCGAGGGCAAGTCATCGGTTACGACCTGGCTGTTTTCGATCGGCCATCACAAAGCCGTCAGCCGGCTTCGCAAGAAGCGCGAAGTGGCCCTGGACGACGAGGTGGCGGCGAACATCGAAGACGGTTCACCGATGCCCGATGCCCTCGCCGCGGACCAGGACATGTCCCGATTGCTGCAGGGATTAATGGAACGGCTGTCGCTCGATCATCGCGAGATCCTGCAACTGGCCTATTTTCAAGAATTCTCGGTGCATGAAATCGCCGAGGTTCTGGATTTGCCGGAGAACACCGTAAAGACCCGCATGTTTTACGCCCGGCAGAAGCTGAAAAGCATGCTGGAAGCGTCGGGGGTAAAGGGAGCGATCGCATGAGCGCGCAGCAACAACATGACAAGCGCCCGATCAGCCTGGACGAGGCGGAAGAGATCCTGCCCTGGTATCTGACCGGGCGGACCAGCCGCGCAGAAACCGAAGCCATCGACAATCTGCTGAAGGAATCCGCAGAATTGCGCACTCAACTGGATTCGGTCCGGTTGCAGCGTCAGGCCATCGTCGATGGAACGCAAGAGGTGGGCGGGCCGTCAGCGGGCAATCTCACACGTTTGTTGCAGCAGATCGAAACCACCAAGCAACGCAAGCTCGTGACCAGCGACGAGCCAGGTACGCTCGGACGCTGGTTAGGGTCATGGCTCTCGCGGCCGGTGCTGCAATTTGCCTTGGCCGCGGCCTGTGTTGTCGTCGTGGTTCAAGGCACCCTTCTCTATCAGGCTGGAATCTTGCCATTCCTGCCGCAACCCGATGGCTCGCCCACCTATGCAACGGCGAGCAGCGAGACAGCTCCCATAGCAGAGGCTCTGGGGCCGGAACTCCTGGTCGCTTTCCGCCCGGAAGTCACCACGGCCCAATTGACGCAGATCCTGAACGAGTTGAATGCCGTCGTGGTGGACGGACCCAAACCGGGTTTCACATTCGTCTTGCGCCTGCAAGCCGCGCAGAGCGCCGACGAAGCCATCACCCGGCTCCAATCCCGTCCTGATCTGGTTGCGACCGCGCAGCGGCGCTAGAAGTCATGGCACGGGCCACGCTTCTCTATGCTGTCGGCACCATCCTCATGGCGCTGGCATTCGCACCGGAGGCCTTTGCCCAGTCGACGAGCGGTCCATTGGCTCCGTCAAACCCATCCGGCGGCGGCTCATCAACACCCACGGTTCCAGGTGGCCGCCCGGGCGATCTCGGCCCCAGCCCCTCAGTGCCGGATCTTTTCGGCGAGCCGGGGAAAGGATTTGACCGGCCAGGCCCTCAGAGTGATGGCGCCCCTGCAATTCCCAACGAAATATGCGTCATCTTTCCTCCGTCATCGACACCCGGCTTAGCGCAAGCCTTCGCCCAGGATCTCGATCTGGAAGTTGCCCGCGACTTCACCATGCAAGGCCTGGGCCTACGGGTCTATCTGATGCGCCTGGGAGATGGCGCAGAGCCCGATCAGGTATTCGAGGAAGCGGCCACCGACCAGCGCCCGCTTTGGGTGCAGCCGAACTATGTCTACCGAACCAGCGAAGATGGTGCTTCAGCGCAGAACAGCCAACAATATGCCTTGCACCAGATGCGGGCCGACATCGCTATGTCAAAGACAAGCGGCGGCGCGGGCATTCGTATAGCCCTGATCGATAGTGGCGTCGATCTCGGCCACGAAGCGCTGGCGGGCGCATCCATCGAAGGGATTGATGTGGTCGAGGAGGATAGCCAGCTGGATCCGGAAACTCACGGAACCGTGCTCGCGAGTATTCTGGTTGGCCAGGGCCCCCTCTTCGGAATAGCGCCAAAGGCGCATCTAATTGCCATTCGGGCCTTTCGCGAAGTCGACAAGAAGACTGGCGGCGCGGAGAGCACATCCTTCCTGCTGTCGCTCGCCATTGAAACGGCTATCCGGCAGCAGGCCCGCGTCATCAACTTGAGCTTGACCGGACCACAGGATCGTCTGGTGGCGCAGCTGGTGAATGCGGCCTTGATGAGCCGCGCCAATGTGGTGGCTGCCGCCGGAAATGGCGGCCCCAAAAGCCCCGCCGCCTATCCCGCCGCCCAGGATGGCGTCATTGCCGTCACGGCGACCGATATGCAGGACCGGATCTATGACCAGGCCAATCGTGGCGACTACATTTCGGTTGCAGCACCCGGCGTCGATATTCTGGGCGCGCGGCCGGGTGGTACTTACGATTTCTTCAGTGGCACGTCGATGGCGACCGGATATGCCAGCGGCCTTGCCGCTCTGTTGCTGTCAGCCCGGAGCGATCTCAACGTCGTCAAATTGCGCCAGACCATGGAGGTTTCGTCGGTCGACCTGGGGCCGCCGCAGCGGGACCCCCAATTCGGCGCCGGACGGATTGATGCCGCCTCGGCTCTGGAAGCTCTGCCCTGAACCGGAATTTAGCTCCGCACTGGCCTAGGAAGCATCGCTACCCTCGGCTAGATTGAACGTTGCATGCTCGACTCGCTCATCACCTACGCGACTGACAACTGGCAGATCCTTGCCCTATCCAGCGCCGCCATTTTCCTGGCGGCGATCGTCCGCGGTTTTTCGGGCTTCGGCTTTTCGCTGCTGAGCATCACCGCGATTTCCCTGATCCTGCCACCCCGGGAGATCGTGCCCTCGATCTTTCTGCTCGAGGTCGCGGCCTCGATCAATCTCATCCCCAGTATCTGGCGCGAGATCGACTGGCGTTCGATCCGCTGGCTGCTGCTGGGATATATCGTTGCCCTACCGTTCGGCGTCTACGCCCTGGCACGCTTTCCGGAACCGCCGATGCAGCTTGCGATGTCGCTCTTCGTGCTGGCTACGGCCTTGCTGATGCTGCGCGGATTCCGCCTGCAATCGACACCAGGTGCCGCTGCCACGACGGCGACCGGCGCTGCCTCGGGCGTGTTGAATGGCGCCTTCGGCATCGGAGGACCGCCGGTGGTCCTGTTCTATTTCTCGACGCCCGCGGTGGCCGCTGTCAGCAGGGCCTCGGTCATCGCCTTCTTCCTGTCGACCGATATCCTCGGCCTCGGCATGCTGAGCTATGAGGGCCTCGTAACCTCGCAAAGCTTCGCGCAGTTCATCGTCTGGCTACCGGCCTTGCTGGTCGGCGTCTGGGCCGGCGCCCATGGCTTCCATCGGATGAACCAGGCGACGTTTCGGCGCGCGGTCCTTGTCCTCCTCATGGCTCTAGCCGTGCTGACCTTGGGCAAGGCCCTCTTCGACCTCTCGCAGGCATAAAGAAAAAGGGCGGCTCCGAAGACCCGCCCTTCACTTATCTATATCCCGGCCGGTTAGGCGCCTTTCTGCGGGCGCATGTCCTTCTTGTCGATGCCGGCCACCACGACCGGTTTCTTCATGGCATCGCGGCGGAAGGGCTCCCCCAGCTCCTGATTGAGGATCACTTCAATGAAGGTGGTGACGCCCTTGGCTTGTGCCTTGCAGGATTCCTGCAACGCTGCCGTCAGCTCGGCCTGGGTTCGCGCCTGCACACCCTTGAGGCCGCACGCCTCGGCAATGCGGGCATAGCTCAATTCCGGGTCAAGCTCGGTGCCGACGAAATTATTATCGTACCAGAGCGTCGTGTTGCGCTTTTCCGCACCCCACTGGTAATTGCGGAAGATGACCATGGTGACACCCGGCCATTCCTTGCGGCCCACGGATGTCATTTCGTTCATGCTGATGCCGAAGGCACCGTCTCCCGCAAAGCCGACAACTGGCACATCCGGACAGCCGATCTTGGCGCCGACGATCGACGGAAAGCCATAACCGCAAGGCCCGAACAGACCGGGCGCCAGATATTTGCGGCCCTTCTCGAAGGTTGGATAGGCATTGCCGATGGCGCAATTGTTGCCGATGTCGGACGAGATGATGGCATCCTTCGGCAAGCCGGCCTGGATCGCGCGCCAAGCCATGCGCGGCGACATACGGTCGGCATCGCGGGTGCGGGCGTCCTTGTTCCAGCTTGTTCCGGGATCATCATCTTCGTGATCCATGCTGGACAAAGTTTGCAGCCAGGCAGATTTGGTCTGGTGAATGAGGGCCTTGCGCTCGGCCCGGCCATGATTGCCGGCCTCCGGCGACAATTGCGTCAGGATCTGCTGCGCCACCTGCTTGGCATCCCCGACAATGCCGACAGTGACCTTCTTGGTAAGGCCGATACGATCGGGATTGATGTCGACCTGGATGATGGTCGCGTTCTTCGGCCAGTAATCGATGCCATAGCCCGGCAGCGTCGAGAACGGATTGAGACGCGTGCCGAGAGCCAGCACTACGTCCGCTTTCGAGATAAGCTCCATCCCCGCTTTGGAGCCGTTATAGCCCAGGGGACCGGCATGAAGCGGATGCGATCCCGGGAAGCTGTCATTGTGCTGGTAGGACGAGCAGACAGGCGCATCGAGCCGTTCGGCCAGCGCCTGGCATTCCGGAATGGCGCCACCGATGACCACACCGGCACCAGAGAGGATAACGGGGAACTTTGCTTCAGACAGGACTTTGGCCGCCTTGGCGATCGCCTCGGCACCACCAGCCGGGCGCTCGAACTCGACGATCTGCGGCAACTCGATATCGACGATCTGGCAGAAGAGATCGCGCGGCACGTTGATCTGGGCAGGCGCCGAATTGCGCTTCGCCTTGGCGATGACGCGGTTGAGGACCTCGGCCATGCGGCTGGCGTCCCGCACTTCCTCCTGATAGCAGACCATATCCTTGAACAGCGCCATCTGTTCGACTTCCTGGAAACCGCCCTGCCCGATGGTCTTGTTGGCAGCCTGCGGGGTCACCAGCAGCATCGGCGTATGGTTCCAATAGGCCGTCTTGACGCAGGTCACGAAATTGGTGATGCCGGGACCGTTCTGGGCGATGCACATCGCCATCTTGCCGCTGGCGCGGGTATAGCCGTCAGCGATGTAGCCGCCGTTGCATTCATGCGCCACGTCCCAGAAGGTCATTCCCGCCTTCGGGAAGAGATCCGAAATCGGCATGAAGGCCGAGCCGATGATGCCAAAGACATGCTCGATGCCGTGCATCTGCATGACCTTTACGAAGGCCTCTTCCGTCGTCATTTTCATCTTGGCAGTTCCACTTCTGTTGGGCGCTGTCCGGCTTTATCTCCGGCCCTGGGCGCAGACTATTCCATCACGATAGGGAGGCAACTGGCTCCTTCATAGGTCCAGCCGCCAAGACCGCTTTGGGCCAGCATTCCGTCGGCAATCAGGCGGAATGCTTGCGGTGCTCGCGCACCGCCTCGGCCAGCAATCGGATGCCTGGCTCGATCCGCTCGGTAGGGATGGAGGAAACGCCGAGGCGGCAGAAATTGGCGGGGCCTGGCTGGTTAAGGAAATGGACCGCGCCCGGCTCGATCACAACACCTCGCTTCTCCGCCACTTTGGCGATGGCTGTCATATCGAGATCGCTCGGCCCGCGGATCCAGAGGGCCGTCCCGCCAGCGGTGAGATTGACGGCAAATTCGGGCAAGTGCCGGGCCAATGCCGTCACCGCCGCCGCCAGCCTCTCTCGATAGACACTGCACAGGCGCCGCAGCAGTGTATCGTGATGCCCGTCGGCCAGGAAAAGCGCGATGGTCCGCTGGTTGTTGGCAGCGGGATGCCGGATCATCAGGCGACGCAGCGCACGGAGTTCCGCAATCAGCGGACGGGGGGCCACCAGGAAGCCCATGCGCAGGCCCGGTGCCAAGGTCTTCGACAGGCTGGAAACGAAGATCACCCGCCCATGCCGGTCGAGTGATTTAAGCGCCGGTTGCGGACTGCCCTGATGGGTGAGTTCGCTTTCGTAATCATCCTCGATCAACACGAAATCGCGCTCGACCGCGCGCTCCAGCAAGGCCTGCCGCCGCTCCAGCGACATCGTCACCGTGGTCGGAAATTGATGGCTGGGCGTCACGTAGACATAGTCGCAGGCATTGAGCTCAGGCCCCAGGATCAGGCCATGATCGTCGACCGGGAGTGCACTGAGATGTCCGGCACTCAAAGCGGCGATGTTGCGCGCGTCGGTATAACCGGGATCCTCGATACCGAAAGTCGTCTTGTTGTCGAACAACAGGGTTGAGAGCAGATAGATCGCCTGCTGCGCGCCGACCGTCACTAGTATTTCATCGGCCGATACGCGCACACCGCGCCGGGGCAATAACCGCGTCCGGATCTGCTCGATCAACAGGGGATCGTCATCAGCGAAACGATCCTTGGCCCATTCCTTGACCGCATTGACGCTGAGCGCCTGGCGCGAACATTCCCGCCAGGCCGCCAGCGGAAACAGACTCTGATCGATCTGGCCGTAGATGAAGGGATAAGGGTAATCCTGCCAATTCGTCGGTTTGACAATGTTGCGCTGCTGCGTGGGCCGGCTTTTGAACCGCGTCACCCAATCCGGCTCTGCCAGATCCGGTTCAGCTGTCGCCTGACCAGCCCCCCCGTCTTTCGGTCGTGCGGTGACGACGTCCGGATTGACGAAGAAACCGCTACGTTCGCGCGCGATCAGAAAGCCTTCCTCGGTCAAGTCCTGATAGGCCAGCACCACCGTATTGCGCGCGATCTTAAGCGATTGCGCCAGCGCCCGGCAGGAAGGCAAAGGGCTGCCCGGTGGTATCTGCCCGTCCAGAATGGCCGATACCAGCATGCGCCGCAATTGCGCCTGCAGCGTCGTCGTCCGGTCCGGTTCCAGATGGAACAATATGGACTTGCTGTCGTGGCCCAATCCGGAGGTCCCTTCTCGACGCCGTTGTCAGTTCTAGGCTACGGCCGTTGCCTCGTTGCGCTCTGCAAGAATGGCCTGGCGCTGGGCATTTTCGGCACGATATTGCTCTCGCCGTTTGACGATCTCGTAGCAGATCGCACCGATGATCGAGACACCGATGATGATGACCGCCAAAGCCGAAAGTGCTGGTGTCGTGCCCTGACGCACCTCACCAGCGAGAACCGTGACCAGTGTCTTGTCGGCCAGGATGGCGAAAGTCGTCGTGTTGTAGTTTTCGAACGAAGTCAGGAACCCGATCACGATCGCCGACACCACCGCGGGCTTGAGGAACGGCAACAGGATGTGCCAGAAAACCTGCGGATAGGAAGCGCCGAGATCAAGGGCGGCCTCCTCTTGCGACCGGTCGAAACGGGTCAGGCGCGCCATGAAAATCAACAGGCAATAGGCCGAGACGAAACTGGCCTGGCCGAGGATCGTCAGGATGATGCCCTTGTAGAATAGCCCCCGTGTCACTTCGGTGACGCTCATGGCATCGCGCCAGAAGATCACGGTTGAAATACCGATGATGACACCCGGCGTGAGCAACGGCGATATGGTGATCAGGTAATAGAGGCTGCGGGCACGATGATAGATCTGGCTCATGATGATCGACGCGGCTAGGCCGACCGGCACCGAGATCGCCACGACACCGAGGCCGATGATGATCGAGTTCTTCAACCCGTCCATCATGTTGCGGTGATTCCAAAGCTTCACGAACCAATCGAGCGTGAAGGCTTCGAATGGATAGGCCTGCGGGTAATTCGGCGTATTGAACGCGGTTACACCCATCACGGCCAATGGCCCGAACAGATACCCGAAGAAGAGGAGGATGTAGAAGCCGATCATCCCCCGCATGATCATTCTCGAACTCATTTTATGGCCTCCCCAAGGGACACCTTGAAGAGCCGCAGCATACCCATGACCAGTGCGATGCAGACCACCAGCATGATGAAGGCATAGGCCGCACCGCGTGGCCAGTTGAAGCTCTGGAAGAAGAAATCATAGATGATTGCCGTGAACCAGAGCGTGCGCGGTCCGCCCAGGAATTGCGGCGCCGCCAGCGACCCCACCGACAGCATGAACACCATCGTGCAGCCGGAGGCGATACCGGGTTTGGCATAGGGGATAACGACGTCGAAATGGATACGCCACCAGGGCGCACCAAGATCCCGCGCTGCCTCGATCTGGTTCTTGTCCAGACTTTCGATCGCGTTATAAAGCGGAAACATCATGACCAGCAGGTAGGCATAGGAGAGGCCGACATAGAGGCCGGTATTGTTGCCGAGAAAATCGATCGGCATGTCGGTAATGCCCAACCCCATCAGCGCCTGGTTGATCAGGCCCTTGGAGGCCAGCAGGAGGCGCAGCGAAAAGGCGCGCAGAATTTCGTTGACCCAATAAGGCACGATCAGGCCCAGCATCAACAAGCGGACCTTCTGCGGCGTTCCCGCTTGCGCCATGTAATAGGCCAGCGGATAGCAGATGGCAAAATTGAGCGCTGTGACGGCAATCGAGGCGATGATCGAAAAGAGCAGCGCCCCCATATGCAACCAGTTCACCTTGTCGGCGATCGGGTTGATAAAGAAGGAGCCGTACTGGGCAATCGTCAGGACGTCTTCGGGACCGCCACGCTTCATCGGCGGCAGAGCCGGATGGAAACTCTCGACCACCATGTAGAGATAAGGCAAAGCAACCAGGAACAAGGTCCAGAACGCAACCAGCGCCACGAAAACGATCCCGAGTACGAGACCATTGCGCTCCAGGAAACCCTTGCGGGTCGGATCCGGTCGCCGCTTTGCCTCGCGCCGCGCCATCAGCCAGAAGATGGCTATGACGACGACCGGGATAAGGAAGACGAATGCGCGGCTACTCACGGGCAAGCATCCCTTCCGGCAGAACCAAGCCAAGATCGGCGTCGTAACTCACCTGCGCCGTTTCATGCGGTGAGGGAATGGATACGTTCGCGCCGCGGCCTACCGACACGGCGATGTCTTTCTTGCCAACACCCTCAAGATAGACGTGAGTCATGTTGCCTTCGAAAGCGACGTTGTTCACCGTCGACGTGAAGGTGGTATCCGCCGCCCCCTGGCCCAATCGTGCCGATTCCGGCCGCACAAACAAAATGGCGCTATCGCCAACCTTAAGTCCTTTTGGGTTCCGGCCTCGCAACTGCCCGACTTCTGTGTCCAGCAGCGCATAGCCGCTATCGGCCCGCGTCACCTTACCGACGAAAGGATTGTTCTCGCCGACGAAGGATGCAACGAAAGCCGTTGCCGGCTCGTCATAGACCGCCTTGCCGTCGCCAACTTGTTGAATGATTCCATCGCTCATGACGGCGATGCGATCCGACATGGTCAGCGCCTCGCCCTGGTCATGAGTGATGTAGATGAAGGTAATGCCGACCTTCTGCTGGATGCTGCGCAATTCCGCACGCATATGCTGGCGAAGCTTGAGATCGAGCGCCGAAAGCGGTTCATCAAGCAGGAGCACTTTTGGCTGCACGGCCAATGCTCGGGCGATCGCGACGCGCTGTTTCTGACCGCCGGAAAGCTCGCTCACCAATTTGTCGCCCTGCCCAGGCAACGCGATGAGTTCCAATAACTCGTCGGCCTTCTTCTTGCGCGCCGACTTGTCGATGCCACGGACCCGCAAGCCGTAGGTGATGTTCTCTGCCACGCTCATCAGCGGAAAGAGGGCCAGATTCTGGAAAATCAACGCCGTCGGCCGCTTGTTGGGGCCGATGCCGGACATGTCCTGTCCGCCGATCCTCACATTCCCTTCGGAAGGCTCCAGGAAGCCCGAAACGGTTCGCAAGATCGTGGTCTTGCCGCAACCGGAGGGACCAAGAAAGGAAAAGAATTCCCCGCCCTTGATGTCGAGTGTCGCATTATCGACAGCCGTAAATTCACCGAAGCGGACCGTTACACGGTCAAGCTCGACGCCCGCACTCATATGCCTGCCCTGTCTCTGTTTTTTGTTCTTTTGCAGTTGGGCCGAGTTTCATCCCAGGATCAAATGAGATCAAGCAGGATTGAACCCGGCCGAAATGAGTCAGCCCCGGCGAACCGGGGCTGACCATATCCAACCCGATTGGGCTTAGGCAGCCTGGAACTGCTGCACGTACTGGCTGCGGATTTCCGCGTACCAGCCCGGTTCGGCCGGCCAATGCCAGACCTTGCTGAGCGCGTCGCCCGGGAAGGCTTCCTGGAAGTTCTTCTTGTAGACGTCCGACGTGAACCCGTCGGCGCCGGTGACCACCGGGTTGTAGCCCGAGCCTTCGGCAACCTGGCCAGAGACTTCCGGGGTCATCAGATAATTGATGAACTCGTAGATCTGGTCGGTGTTCTTCGCGGCCTTCAGCATGGAAAGGCCGTCGAGCCAGGCAATCGCGCCTTCCTTCGGCGCGGTGTAGTTGACCGGCTTGCCTTCCTTCTTGAGCGAAAGCGCCGGACCATCCCAGGTCTGGCCGATCCACACGTCGTTCTCCATCAGACCGGATTTGGTGTTATCGGCTGAATCCCAGAACTGCTTCACGAAGGATTTGTTCTCGATCGCAAAGGCGAGGATCGGATCCCAGACCTTCTTGAAGTTTTCTTCGTCCTTGTAACCGTCGAGCATGCGGTTGGTCGGCATCTTGCCGGAACCATCCCACCACAAGCCAATACCGAGCAGGAAGGAATGGCCACGCCCCTGGGTATGGCCTTTCACGTCCTCATCCCACAGCGAGCCGAAGCTGAGATTGGCCACGTCACCCTTATAGAGATCGGTCCGGTAGGAGAGCGCCTCGGTGCCCCAGCAATGCGGCACGTAATAGAGGCCATCTTCCCAGGTCCACAGGCTGGTCGCACTTTCCAGCATCGACGGAATAAGGGCACCGGTGTTCGTCAGCTTGTTGGTATCGAACGGCGCCAACACCTGCAGATCCTGATATTGCGGTGCGCGGTTGCGAGTCGGTTGGCAAAGATCGAAACCTTCGCCGCCCGTCGCCTGCAGCTTGTTGATTTGCTCTTCGTTTTGCGAGAACGGGGTCTGGTTGACCTTGATGCCGGTCTTTGCTTCGAAATTCGGGATCACCGGATCCGGAAATTCATCCGACCACATCAGCAGATTCAACTCGCCCGACGACGAGAACGCATTCTTGGAAAACATCGGAGCCGCGAGGCCCACGGCGCCAACGGCAGCCGCCGATTTCAGCAGCAAACGACGATTCAAGCCCGCAGCTCGCATCGTCTGTTCTGCAGATGTCAAAGCCTTCTTAGTCATGATTGAGACTCTCCCTTATAGCGGTGGGCGGTATGCCGACCGCGACGTTAGTTCCCTGTTGGCATGACCCTCTATGGGGCTATTGCCCTTAATTTGACATGGTTGATTCTATTTCTGCATTTCGATTTCGGAAAGCAAATGTTTCTTGTCTCCGAAGTCCATAGGCGTGACCAGGGAATAAACTATTACGAAATTATCTTTCATCGAACACAACATTTTCGTCGAGCCACGGCATTCTACCGATGCATTACCCTTGATTTACTTGATGGAATTTTCCAATGCAATCCGGAGCTTCGCATAGTTGCGCCCGCATAACGGGCAGATGGCGTCTAATCATGCGCCAGTCCCATGACGCAAATGTGACACCCGCCTTGAGACGCCAAGCGCGTCAGCCAGTCAGATTGGGAAGATGGGGCCAGGCTGCGCCAGAGAGAATCAGAAACTGGGCGGAGAATTGGCGGTCACGACTTCGCATTCGTCGCTGCCGACATTGCGAAAGCGATGCGGGATGCGGCTGTCGAAGTAATAGGCATCACCCGATCCGAGCACTCGGATCTGATCGCCGACCGTCACTTCCAGCCGGCCGCGGATGATCACCCCCCCTTCCTCAGCCTCATGGCTGAGCATCTGGGCGCCGGTATCCGCACCCGGCTGATACCGTTCATGCATCAACTGGATCGCCTTGCCGGTCATGTCCTTGCCGACTTGGCGATAAGAAACCGGCCCACCGGCCAGTTCGACCAGTTCGGAATTGGCGAAGAAAATCTGCGGCCGCGGCTTCAGATCATCGGCAAAGAATTCAGCCAAGCTCATGGGAAAACCGTCCAGCAGCTTTTTGAGCATGCCGACCGAGGGCGAAGACCGATTCTGCTCGATCATCGAAATGATGGCATTCGAGACGCCGGCGCGCTTGGCCAATTCGCGTTGCGACATGCCGTGAGAATCCCGCAGGGCTTTCAGCCGGGCGCCTAGATCAAATCCCTCGGAAGTCTCGCTCATCGGCATCGCTTTCTGCTTAACACCTCACTGTCAGTGATCAGTATATTAATCACTTTATGTTGAATATCAACCGTTTTGCCCGGTATCTTTGTACCAATCTAATTGCATTGTCTGCCGCTTGTTTATTTTCTTAAGCGTGATAATGTCGCGGCATCCAACCACGCTTGAGGGTTTTCCCATGTCCAGCATCGCCGCCAAATCCTTCGAGGCGACTCAGTTCAAGCCGACTCCGAACAATCTCGAGGCCTTTTTCATGCCGTTCACGTCGAACCGGCATTTCAAGGCGAACCCGCGCCTCTTCGTGAAGGCGCAGGGCATGCATTTCACCAATATCGAGGGCAAGCAGGTCCTCGATGCGACCGCCGGCTTGTGGTGCGTCAATGCCGGCCACGGCCGCAAGGAAATCTCGGAAGCCGTCGCGCGACAGATCGAAGAGATGGATTATTCGCCGCCCTTCCAGATGGCGCATCCGGCAGCCTTCGAACTCGCCTCGCGCGTCGCAGCCTTGGCGCCGACTGGTCTCGATCACGTCTTTTTCACCAATTCCGGTTCTGAATCGGTTGATACGGCCCTCAAGATCGCGCTCGCCTACCAGCGCGCCAAGGGCCAGGGCACACGCACGCGCCTGATCGGCCGCGAGCGTGGCTATCACGGTGTCGGCTTCGGCGGCATTTCCGTGGGCGGCATGGTCAATAACCGCAAGTGGTTCGGCACCGCTCTGGGCGGCGTCGATCATCTGCCGCATACCTACAACCCAAAGGAAATGGCCTACAGCAAGGGCCAGCCGGGCTGGGGTGCACATCTCGCTGACGATCTCGAGCGTATCGTGGCATTGCATGATGCCAGCTCGATCGCTGCCGTCATCGTCGAGCCGGTCGCTGGCTCCACCGGCGTCCTCATTCCGCCCAAGGGCTATCTCGAAAAGCTGCGCGAGATCTGCACCAAGCATGGCATCGTTCTCATTTTCGACGAAGTCATCACCGGATTTGGCCGCCTCGGCACCAATTTCGGCGCCGACTATTTCGGCGTCACGCCGGACATGATCACCTGCGCCAAGGGCCTGACAAACGGCGCCATCCCGATGGGCGGCGTCATCGTCTCGAAGGACATCTACGACACCTTCATGTCGACCTCGGCCGAGAACGCGATTGAGCTCTTCCACGGTTACACCTATTCCGCCCACCCGGTTGCCTGTGCCGCCGGCCTTGCCGTGCTCGATGTCTATAAGAATGAAGGTCTGTTCGATCGCGTGAAAGAACTCACCCCCTATTGGGAAAACGCGATCCATAGCCTGAAGGGCACGCGCCATGTGATCGATCTGCGCAATATCGGTCTCATCGGTGCGGTGGAACTCGAATCCCGTCCCGGCAAGCCGGGTGCCCGCGCCATGGACGCGTTCCTCAAGGCCTATGAAAAGGGCATGCTGATCCGTGTCACCGGAGACATCATCGCCATGTCGCCACCGTTCATCGTTGAAAAAAGCCACATCGACCAGGCCGTCTCGATTCTTGCCGACGTTCTGAAGTCGATCGATTAACTGCCGCAAATGCGAACCGGCGGGCGCCAGGACAGCCCGCCGGTTCGTTGATCATTGGAGAAGAGCTATGCTTATCGGCGTTCCTAAGGAAATCAAAAACCACGAGTACCGCGTCGGCCTGGTACCGGCCAGCGTGCGCGAACTCGTTCATCATGGCCACAAGGTGATGGTGCAGACCGGTGCCGGCGAAGGTATCGGCCTGGATGACCGTGCCTACAAGGCCGCCGGCGCCGTCATCGCCAAGAGCGCCGAAGATGTCTTTGCCAAGGCCGAAATGGTCATCAAGGTGAAGGAACCGCAGCCCAAGGAGACCAAGATGCTCCGCAAGGGCCAGATCCTTTACACCTACCTGCATCTGGCACCGGATCCCGTACAGACCGAGGGTCTGATCAAATCGGGCTGTACCGCCATCGCCTATGAAACCATCACATCCCCGCGCGGCGGCCTGCCCTTGCTGGCGCCGATGTCGGAAGTTGCCGGCCGCATGTCGGTCCAGGTCGGCGCGCATTATCTCGAGAAGGCCCAGGGCGGTGCCGGCATTCTGCTGGGCGGCGTCCCCGGGGTAGCTCCGGCGAAGGTCGTCGTTATCGGCGGTGGTGTCTCCGGCACCAATGCGGTGCGCATGGCGATGGGCATGGAAGCCAATGTCACCGTGATCGACCGGTCGGTCGATCGCCTGCGCCAGATCGACGAGATGTTCGGCAGCAAGGTTTATACCTGCTACTCGACCCTGGATGCGATCGAAGAGCATGTGATCGGTGCCGATCTCGTCATCGGTGCCGTGCTGGTGCCGGGTGCTGCCGCGCCGAAGCTGGTCACCCGCAAGATGATCAAGCAAATGCGCCCCGGCTCGGTGCTGGTCGATATCGCGATCGATCAAGGCGGCTGCTTCGAAACCTCGAAGGCGACCACGCATGCCGATCCGGTTTATGTGGTGGACGGCATCATCCATTATTGCGTTGCCAACATGCCGGGCGGCCTCAGCCGCACCTCCACCTTCGCCCTCAACAACGCCACCCTGCCCTTTGCCCTGGCTCTGGCCGACAAAGGCGCCAAAAAGGCATTGGCCGACGATCCGCATCTCATGAACGGCCTCAACGTTCATGAGGGCAAGATCACCTATAAAGCGGTCGCGGATGACCTCAAGAAGAAGTACGTCCCCGCTGCGGAAGCGCTCGGCCTCTAAGTCACGCCGAGATAGGATTGCGAGACGGCGGGGCCATACGGTCCCGCCGTTTTTCTTTGTGCGCCGATTGCATTCGTTAATTCGTATGATGAGACGCTTTTGCCGTGCTTGCCGCGCATAGCGGCCCCGCTTGGACAAAATGCCGGCTTTCGGCTAGCTTTTGCGGGCATTGCCGACCTTTTGTGGTTGGCGACCAAGGTCATATCCGACCATCACATTTGACATATATGGTTCTTCATCATGAAGTATTTGGACGATTGGATCACGGAACGAAAGGTCGATGAGGTTGAATGCCTCATCCCTGACATGAACGGCATTCCTCGCGGCAAGATCCTGCCGGCGACGAAGTATGTGAAGGCCGTGCGCGATGACGGCCTGCGGCTGCCGAGCAGCGTCTTCCTGCAGACCGTCACCGGCGAATACCCGGATATGGACGAAGACGATGTCGGATCCTACCAGGATCCGGACGTCTATCTGCGTCCGGATCCCAACACCATCCGCATCGTGCCCTGGTATGCCGACCCGACGGCGCAGGTGATTCACGATTGCTTCGATTTCGAGGACAAGCCGGTCGAGCATGCCGCGCGCTATGTGCTGAAGCGTGTGCTCGAACTTTATGACGACAAGGGCTGGAAACCGGTCGTGGCACCGGAGCTGGAATTCTATCTGGTTCAGGTGAATACCGATCCGGATCTGCCTCTGCTGCCGCCCATTGGCAAGTCAGGCCGTGCCGAAACCGGCAGCCAGGCCTATGGCATCGATGCGGTCAATGACTTCGATCATATCTTCGAAGACGTCTACGATTACTGCGAACGCTCGGAGATCGACGTCGATACACTGGTCCATGAATCCGGATCGGCGCAGATGGAGATCAACTTCAATCACGGCAATCCCCTGGAACTCGCCGACCAGGCGTTCTTGTTCAAGCGCACCGTGCGCCACGCGGCAATGAAGCACGGGGTCTATGCGACCTTCATGTCGAAGCCGCTCGCCAACCAGCCCGGCAGTTCGATGCACATCCACCAATCGGTGGTGGAAAAGCGGAGCGGCAAGAACCTGTTCGCGGATTCGAAGGGTCGCGATACCGCCCTCTTCCGCGCCCATGTCGCGGGCTTGCAGCGTTATCTGCCTTACGTCATTCCGATGCTGGCGCCGAACGTCAATTCCTATCGCCGTCTGCGCCCGCAATTCGACGCACCGATCAACGTGCAATGGGGGGTCGACAACCGCTCCTGCGGCCTGCGCGTGCCGGTCTCCAGTGGTCCCGGCCGCCGCATCGAGAATCGCCTGGCCGGTGCCGATGCCAATCCTTATCTCGCCATGGCGGCTTCGCTGGTGGCAGGCTATCTCGGCATGACGGAACGTTTAAAGCCCACGAACCAGATCGAGGGCAGTGCCTATCGCATGGCACACACGCTGCCAAAGACAGCGCATGAGGCGCTGCACCGCTTCATGGGCTGCAAACCGATCCGGCCGCTTTTGGGCGAGAAGTTCATCAAGGCGCTCTGGATCGTGAAGATGGCCGAACTCGAGGCCTACCAGAACGTGATCAGCTCGTGGGAACGCGAGCATCTGCTGCTCAACGTCTGATGACGATGCGGCGGCCTTCCAACCTGCCGGCTGACACCGCCGCCTCACCCGAGGCGGCGGAAAGCCAGCGATCGCGCCGGATGGAGATATTGATTCTGACCGCGCGCGTCAATTTCAATCCCTGACGAAGCTGAGCATCGGCTTTCGCAACGATCTCAGACTCTCAGCACAAGGATTCAAGTTATGACCGCAGCTATCAAACGCAACAGCACCGCCGAATTGCAGGCCCTCGACCGGCAGCATCTGCATCCCTTCACCGACAATGCCGAGCTTGCCAAAATCGGCTCGCGCGTCATCGCCAAGGCCGAAGGCACCTATCTGTTCGATTCAGACGGCAACAAGATGCTCGACGCTTTCGCCGGCCTGTGGTGCGTCAATATCGGTTACGGCCGCAAATCCATGGCCCAGGTCGGCTATGACCAGCTGCTGGAACTGCCCTATTACAACACCTTCTTCAAGACCACGCATCCGCCTGTGGCCGAGCTCACCAAGCTGCTGGTCGACATGACGCCGAAGCAGTTCAATCACGTCTTCTATGGTCTCTCCGGGTCGGATGCCAACGACACCATCGTGCGCATGGTGCGGACCTATTGGAACCTCAAGAAGCAGCCGACCAAGAAGACCATCATCAGCCGCTGGAACGGCTATCACGGCTCGACCATGGTCGCAGCCTCGCTGGGCGGCATGAATTACATGCATGCGCTGGCGGATCTGCCCTTGCCGGGACATGCCCATATCCGCCAGCCCTATTGGTATGGCGATGGCGGCGACATGAGCCCCGACGAATTCGGCAAGGTCGCGGCGAAGGCCCTTGAGGACAAGATCCTGGAACTCGGCGCCGAAAACGTGGCTGCCTTCATCGGCGAACCGATCCAGGGTGCCGGCGGTGTCATTATTCCGCCAGCGACCTATTGGCCGGAGATCCAGAAGATCTGCAAGAAATACGATCTGCTGCTGATCGCGGACGAAGTCATCTGTGGTTTCGGCCGCACCGGCTACATGTTCGCCTCGGAATATTTCAACATCGAAGCCGATTTCATGACCTTGGCCAAGGGCCTCACCTCCGGCTACATGCCGCTTTCGGCGATCATGGTCGCCGACCGCGTCGCCGAAGTGCTGAATTCCTGCGGCGATTTCAACCACGGCTTCACCTATTCCGGCCATCCGGTTTCCTGCGCCGTCGCGATCGAGAACATCCGCATCATCCGCGAGGAGAAGCTGGTCGAGCGCGTGCATAGCGAAACCGGCCCCTATCTCGCCAAGCGGCTGGAAGAGTTCCGCGACCATCCGCTTGTGGGTGAAGTACGATCGCTGGGCTTCGTCGGCGCCATCGAGCTGGTCAAGGACAAGAAGGCACGCAAGACTTTCGAGCCGATCGGCCAGACCGGCACAATCTGCCGCGATCATTGCGTCAAAAACGGGCTGATCATGCGGGCGACGCGCGATACCATGCTGATGTCGCCCCCGCTGATGTGGACCAACGCGCATATCGACGAATTCATGAAGCTCGCCAAGGTTGCGCTGGATGCGACCGCCAAGGATGTCGGCGTGAAGTAATCGAGAGCGAAAATGGATGCGTTGAGGGACGGCTTTATGCCGTCCCTTTTCGTTTGGACTTCACCGCCTCGGCGATGCGATAGGCGCAGCACCGGTCGCCCCCCAGCATGTGCTGCGTGCGCGTGACGGAAACGTCGTCGCCCATCACCTGCTGGAAGAGTCGCAATTCGGTACCGCAGAGGCCGGAACAGGCTTTGGCGGCCTGGGCGATCGGGCAATGGTTTTCGATCATCAGCCAGGCACCGTCGGCATCATTCCGGCATTCGGCCATGTAGCCGTCGATGCGCCGGAGATCCGTGAGGCGCTTGACGCGCTCGGCAATGGAGCGTGCCCCGCCCAACGTCTCGCGGTAACGCTTCAATTGCTGCGCCTCGCGTGCCGCCAGAATGGCGGTGAGGCCGGCATCGCCTTGCGCCACGACGATCGCATTCAGCAATTCGCTGGCAAGATCACGGTGACGGTCGTCAAAATGAGCCTGTCCCTGCTCGCTCAAGGACCACAGGCGCTGCGGCCGTCCGACCCCTTGTCGGTGATCCTCGAAGGTGACCAGGCCAGCGGCACAGAGGCGGTTGAGATGCTGCCGGGCACCCACCGCCGTCATGCCCAAATGCTGGCCGATCCGCGCCGCCGTCAGCGGGCCATCGGATTTGAGCACTTCCAGAACGCGGGTCGGGCCGAAATCTGTCATCTGCGAATTATGGCGGAAACAATTTTAGAAAGCATTTACTTTTTTTATATCGCTACCTAGTCTCGTCCCATGTCAGCCACCGATACGCCTTCGGATGCGGTCGCCAGCGTCAGCAACGATTCCGCTCCTCGCCTGCTTCAGCGCGCCAATATCGCGCCGCTCGCCTTGGTCAATCTGGGTGTCGGTCTTCATGCTGTCATCTGGTATCTGGCCTCGACCGCCATGCCGACGGCAATCGGCGATGTCGGTGGCGCCGAATATCTCAGTTGGACCGGCAGCCTCTATCTGGTGACTACGATCCTCGGCGGTGCCGTCACGGCGATGCTGAAAGGCCGCTTCGGCGCCCGCGATGCGATGCTGGGCGCCGGAATCATTGTGGTGGTGGGCGGTTTCGTCCAAGCTGCGGCACCCGGCATCGCCCTCATCCTTCTTGGCCGGGCCATCCAGGGTCTGGGCGAAGGCGTTCTCATTGCACTCTCTTATGTTCTGACGCGCGAGCTGTTCGACAATCGCCTGGTACCAAGGGTCTTTGGCACATTGGCGGCGACCTGGGGCGGCGCGGTGTTCCTTGGCCCACTTATCGGCGGGGTGCTGACGGAAGCATTCTCCTGGCGCGCAGCTTTCCTCGGCTCGGCTCTGCTGCCCCTGCCGATGATGGCGCTCGCCTGGGCCATTCTGCGCGAGAAGCCGGAGCGCACGTTTACCGGCAAGCCACCCTTGCTGCGCGTTTTGCTGCTGGCGCTGGGCGTTGTCGGTATCGCTGCGGCGGACCGCTTCGGCAGCGTTATCCTGGGTATCGTGGCGGTCGTTTGCGGCATTGCCGCCGTAGCCATCGCTTTCAAAATCGACCGCCGTTCAGTCAACCACTTGATCACGACCGTCTTCCCCAGTTTGACGCATCGCGTATCGCGCGGCCTGTGGATTCTGGTCCTGATGCCAATGGGCGAGGCCGGTGTCTTCGTCTACACACCCTATATTCTGCAGCTTGACCGCGGCCTTTCCCCGACTTGGGCGGGGTATTTCGGCGCCATCCATGCGCTGACCTGGTCGCTCTCGGCGCTGGCCGTCGCACAATCCGGACCCCAATGGCACAGCCGATTTATCCTCGCCGGACCAGCGCTGCTTGCCGTCGGGTTGGCGATCCAGGCCGTCACCATGTCGGGGCAGTCCCTCATCTATGTGGCGATCGGCCTTGCCTTGGTCGGCATCGGGTTCGGGATCTCCCATTCCTTCATCAACCAGCGCCTGATGGCGGCGGCACCGGCCGGCGAAGAAGATGCCACGGCGACCGCCATTCCAACCCTGGAATGCCTGGGGGCTGCGATCGGCGCGGCCCTTGCGGGAATTGCCGGCAATGCCGCCGGCTTCGCCGGACCTCTGGATGGCGCAATCGTCGCCCGGGGCGCGCTCCTGGTTTTCGGCGTCGGGGCCCTGATCGCCCTCGCCGCCACGCTTATGGCCGCTGGGTTTCTGCGGGCGAGCCGAGCAGCTCGAGTGGCGCCGGCGGAATAGTTTTTGTCGATCCCGATGTTTTATTAATTCGACTTTCTAAATACCTTTCGCCCGGGCAATCTGTCTCGCATGATGATTTCATGAGGGAATCGCCATGGAAGGAACATATTTAATGACCGACGTTTTGGCCGGTAGCGCCAAAAAACCCCATCCCGGAAAGGAAGCGGCCAGTGTCAGTGCCGAAGCCTTCGTGGGCGCCATGCGCGTGCAGGCGACGGCGGTCAATGTCGTGACCTCGGACGGCCTCGCCGGCAAAGTCGGCGTTACGGTCAGCGCCATGTCGTCGGTTTCCGCCGAGCCGCCACTGATCCTGGCCTGCGTCAATCGCCGCAGCCCCTGCGTCACCACCATCCGGGACAATGGCGTTTTTTGCATCAATGCCCTCTCCGTGGAACAGAGCCACCTTGCCGACACCTTTGCCGGTCGGCCGGCCAATGGTGTTCCGTTCGACTTCAGTGCGGCCGGCTGGACCACGCTGGGAACAGGGTCCCCGGTCCTCGTCGATGCGGTCGCCAATCTCGATTGCGTCATTCATGAAATCGTCGAGGCCGGCTCCCACACGATCTTCATCGGTCGTGTCGTCGGTGCACTCCATCGCGATGTGAAGCCGCTGGTCTATTGCGACCGCACCTATGGGGCCCCAGGCCCGCTGATCGAGTGACACCCAAATTCCTCAATGCAATCCTGCCATGATCGTCGCCTCGATCACGGATCTCAGGGCAGCCTTGCCGACCAATCACCGCCTGTTCGGACTGGATCTCGGCGAAAAGACCATCGGCATCGCGGTGGGCGATCCGGGACACCGCATCGCAACGCCGGTAACGACGATCCGCCGCAGCAAATTCGGCGAAGATGCAAAAAAACTCCTGACATTGATCGATGAGCGCCAGGTCGGCGGCCTCGTGATCGGCCTGCCGCTCAATATGGACGGCAGCGAGGGACCACGGTGCCAATCGGTGCGGCAATTCGCCAACAACCTGGCCAAACTGCGCGACCTGCCCATGACCTTCTGGGACGAGCGCCTCTCGACCGTCGCCGTTACGCGCGACATGCTGACGGCGGATCTCAGCCGCGCCAAACGCGCCAAAGTCGTCGACCAATCGGCTGCGGCCTTCATCCTGCAGGGCGCTTTCGACCGGCTCAATCGCGGCCAGCCTTAGCCCACCGAATCCGGCTTGCTTTTGCCTGGCCATCCCTCGACATTGGCCCTAACACCAGTACCGAGGAACACCATGTCAGGACCGCTCGCGGGCATCCGCGTTTTCGATCTCAGCCGCATTCTGGCTGGCCCTACCGCCACGCAATTGCTGGGCGATCTCGGCGCCGACATCATCAAGATCGAGCGGCCTGGTGCCGGCGATGACACGCGGAAATGGGGCCCGCCCTTCGTCAAGGATGCCAGCGGGAAGGATACCAGCGAGAGCGGTTATTACCTCTCAATCAATCGCAACAAGCGCTCGGTGACGCTGGATGTTGCGACACCGGAAGGGCAGGAGATCGCCAAGAGGTTGATCGCGCGTTGCGACATCTTCGTCGAGAATTTCAAAGTCGGCGACATGGCCCGCTATGGTCTCGCCTACGAGCAGATCAAATCCGACTACCCGCGCCTGATCTATTGCTCGATCACCGGCTTCGGCCAAACCGGCCCCTATGCCAAACTCGCAGGCTACGACTTCCTCGCGCAAGGTATGGGTGGGATTATGAGTGTCACCGGCGATCCCGATGGGCAACCGACCAAGGTCGGCGTGGCCATTACCGACATCGTCTGCGGCATCTATTCGACGGTTGCCATCCTCGCGGCGCTGCATCATCGCCAGATATCGGGCCGCGGGCAGTTCTGCGACATGAGCCTCCTGGATTCCCAGGTGGGCTATCTCGCCAATATCGGCCTTCATTATCTGACCTCGGGCGAGGTGCCGAAGCGGCTCGGTAACGAGCATCCCAACATCGTCCCCTATTCCGTGGTGCGCTGCTCGGACGGTTTTTTCATTCTGGCCGTCGGCAATGACAGCCAGTTTGAGAAGTTCTGCCAATTCGCCGGCGTGCCCGACTGGGCCAAGGACGAACGCTTCATCACCAATCCGGCGCGCGTCCGCAACCGCCAGCTCATCTACCAGATGATCAACGACCTCACCGGCCAGAAGCCGCAGCAATACTGGATCGATGGCCTAGGAGCACTCGGCGTGCCGGTAGGCCCCGTCAACAATATCGACCAGGTGTTCAAGGATCCTCAGGTTCTCGCGCGCGAAATGAAAATCTCGATGCCGCATCCGGCGGCAGGATCGGGCCACGTGGATCTCATCGGCAGCCCGATCAAGCTCTCGGAAACACCGGTCGATTACCGCCTCGCCCCGCCAATCTGCGGCCAGCACACCGACGAGGTCTTGCGGGAATTGCTATCGATGGGGGATGATGAGATCCGGACGCTCAGAGAAAAAAAGGTCATCTAGCAGAATATCCCACGTCAATTCTCGCACTCGATGTAGTCGAACAGCTTGCACTTGTTCTTCGTGCATTGTTCGCCAGACAAAGTTTCGGCAACTTCCTTCTTTGAATCGACATCGTACTTATCTGCCTCCGCCCAACCCTGGCTGCGGCAGAATGCGTCCGCGGCCGGACGCCCGCATTCGTTGCCGTCCAACGTCGTACAGGCATGGAGCCGCAGGCCATTCGGCCCCATCGGTTTCTTGAAACGGCTCGAACCTTGGCTCGTTGGCTCCGCCGCCGGCACCATTGGCGCACCCGGTTCGGGCGCAACCGCCGCCGCGCCATCATCCGTGGGCATGGTGGCGGAAAGCGGCTCGACGGCGCATGTCTCGCAAGGTCGCGGAAAGACATGCAGCTTGTTTCCAGCAATGGCGTAGACGTCGCCACGTGGCCCGATCGCGGGCGGGGAAACGCCACCACCGCGCCAGGCGAGCTTGGCCAGCCTGACCATGGTCGCCGCATCATAGGTATAGAGCGCGCTGGCGGTGGAGATGAAAAAGTGCGAGCGCGAGACGGCAGGAGGGACTATCGAGGCACCCGGAAACTCGTCGCCGGCGCCGACGGCCTCACCCTGCAGAATATTGAATCCCCTCCAGCCGACGGCAACAACCGTCTGGCCGTCCGGCAGGCGCGCCAGATTGGCGCCACCGACACCCTCAATGAACACGCGGCGCTTGATGTCCTGACCGCGAAATCCAACCACCCTGGGATGACCACCGACGAGTGTCCGGGTGTCAGGCAGAATCAGTGGCGGCGCAGTCAGCGTCCAGTTCGGGTCATGCGATCGCATTCTTTCGACCAACCCGCCCTGGGGAGAGAAGGTGAATCCGACGATGTCGTGGCGCTGATCCGCGACGATGATCCAGGGCGTGCCGCCACCGGGAAAGCGATAGATGGCCGCACCGGGCAAAGGTAACGTTGCTCCTTCCGGCAACCGATCCTCGGGATTGATGGTGGTTGTCACGCCCTGCCCCTGAAAGCCTGGCAACGGAATGAAACAGAACAACACGTCGTCGCCGCAGGAGCCGGTGACATCGCCTTGGTGGAAATTTGTCACCAGGATATCGTCGAGAACTCCTGGGCCTTCCGTGGAAAAGGCGACCAGGCGCACCTCGCGCGAAAGGCCGACGCGGTTCACATAGACGGTTGGCACCATCACCACTTCCAAACCGCCAAAGCTCCAGATGGCGGGTGGCGCCGTCGTGCCACCACGCCCGTTTGAGATTGGCAGCGCCGCGCTTGGCTCCGGAAACGGCACGTTCCACGCGTAACCGCCACCGGGAAGGAATTTGTGCAGCGTGGAATCCGGCCGCGTGAAGGGCGGCGTCACCCGATCATCCGTGAATGCCGCCACGCCTATGACATAGATGGATCCGTCCGCGCCTATTGCCGGCGCGGCGAGAATTTCCTGACCAGGCGGCAATTGGCGGCTCCAGGCCGGGTTCCCATCTGCGTGGAAGGCGAACAGGGTTCCTTGCCGGTTGCCGACATAGACGGTGCCGTCCTGTCCAATCACCGGGCCGGCGCCAAATGCAATCGTCTCCAGCCCGGCACTTGATCTCGCAATTTTAATCGCGGGAGCGGTGACGACATCGGCAAAGCCGCTATTGGAGCCGTCAGCATGGGCGCGGAGCCAAGCATCTGGCACGGGATCCGGCTTCAGGCCCTTGGCGGCCGCAGGCTCGGCCCAAGTCAGGCCGGCAAGAATGATGCAGATAAAATGCAAGCGCAGCATGGGCGACCTCATCCTGGCACATGTTCGCACCCGTCCAATTGCCAGGTACGGTCGCATAGTCAGCCGCGCGAGGCGGCCGTCCCGACCACTGCACACGATGAGGAAACAAAGGCGGAAAACTGCTCTTCGTGCAGAGCGTTAGCAAATGTCCAACCTCGATATCGCTAACAGACCCGAAGATGTCCGCCTAGTACAGTAACTGGAGCGCTGGCCTCGTTGACCTCCTTGGCAAGAGCTGACGGCACCGCTGCCGATAGCGTCGCATGCGGGAGGAATCGCCGGTTTGCGCCATTTTTCTCTGTGGTTGGGGGATGGTCGAATCGTTGACCGGCGGCGGATCGGCAGTATGATGCCGGCTCAAATGAGCGCCGAAATCCGCACGCCCCATCCCTTCTTTCCGCACCGGCATTTGCTGGGCATTGAGGGGCTTTCCGCCGACGAAATTGAGCGGCTGCTGGACCTCTCCAACCATTATGCCGATCTGGCCAGGGACGATACCAGTGCCCGTGCGCTTTTGCGTGGTCGGACGGTGATGAACGTCTTTTTCGAGAATTCGACCCGGACCCAGACCAGTTTCGAACTGGCCGCCAAGCGCTTAGGGGCCGATGTCATCAACATGTCGGTCAGCACCTCCTCGATCAAAAAGGGCGAAACCCTGCTTGATACGGCCATGACCCTCAATGCCATGCGCCCGGACGTGATGGTTGTCCGCCACGGCGAATCCGGGGCAATCAATCTCCTTTCACAGAAGGTGGATGGCGCCGTCATCAATGCCGGCGACGGCCGCCACGAACACCCGACCCAGGCGCTGCTCGATGCACTCACGATCCGCCGCCGCCTCGGCCATTTGCAGGGCCTCATCGTCGCCATCTGCGGCGATGTGCTTCATAGCCGGGTAGCCCGATCGAACATCCATCTGCTCACCAAGATGGGTGTCCGCGTCCGCGTGATAGCACCCACCACTCTCCTGCCCTCCGGCATCGACCGGATGGGGGTCGAGGTCTTCACCGATATGCGCAAGGGCCTGAAGGACGTGGACATCGTCATGATGCTGCGCCTGCAGCTGGAGCGCATGCAGGGCGCCTATGTGCCGTCGATCCGCGAGTACTTCCATTTCTTCGGCCTGGATTACGAGAAACTCTCGGTCGCCAAGCCGAACGCCCTCATCATGCATCCCGGACCGATGAATCGTGGCGTCGAGATCGATTCCGAGGTGGCGGACGACATCAATCGCTCGGTCATCCGCGAACAGGTGGAAATGGGTGTCGCGGTTCGCATGGCCTGTCTCGACGCCCTCACCCGCAACCTCGTTGGGTCGAACCGATGAATGCCGTTTCCAAGAATGGAAAGAAGCCGGCTCGGCCGCTGCTGCTGCTCAATGCGCGCATCGTCGATCCTGCCAGCAATCACGACGAACGCGGCGGCCTTCTGGTCAAGGACGAAGTGATCGTCGATATCGGCGCTCATCTCGGGCGTGATCAGGCGCCGGCCGAGGCCGAGATCATCGATTGCGGTGGTCATGTGCTGGCCCCCGGCCTGGTCGACATGCGGGTGCAGTTGCGCGAGCCCGGCGACGAGCATCAGGAAACCATCGATACGGGCAGCCTTGCCGCCGCCGCGGGCGGCGTTACCAGCATGGTCTGCCTCCCCAATACCAATCCCATCATCGACGATGTCTCGGGTGTCGAATACATCGCCCGGCGTGCCCGCGAGACCAAGCGCGCCAAGATCTATTGCTACGGCGCCCTCACCCAGGGCCTGGAAGGCAAAGATCTGGTCGAGATGGGTATGCTGTCGGAATTCGGCGCGCTCGGCTTCACCGACGCCCTACACGCCGTTGCCGACACCCAGGTCATGCGGCGCGCCCTCACTTATGCGCGTACGTTCGACCTTCTCGTCGTGCAGCATCCGGAAGAGCCGCGTCTGGCGGCTGGCGGCGCCATGAACAATGGCGAGCTTGCGACCCGTATCGGACTGCCCGGCATTCCGGCCTGCGCCGAAGTGATGATGATCGAACGCGATCTCCATCTCGTGCGCATGTCCGGCGCCCGCTATCACGTGGCCCATGTCTCGACGGCGGCCTCGGTGGAAGCGATCCGGCATGCCAAGCAGGAAGGCCTGCGGGTCACCTGCGATACGGCGCCGCCCTATTTCTCGTTGAACGAGAACGAGATCGGCGATTACCGCACCTTCGCCAAATTGTCGCCGCCTTTGCGCGGGGAAAGCGACCGGCGGGCGATTGCCGCGGCCCTGGCCGAAGGCGTCATCGACTGCATCGCCAGCGATCATTCTCCCCATGACGTCGAGAGCAAGCGCGTCCCATTCGTGCAGGCCGCGGCCGGTATCATCGGCCTTGAGACGCTGTTGCCGGTGAGCCTGGAGCTTTATCACAAGGGCCTCGTTTCGCTGCTCGATCTTCTTAAATGCCTGACCAGCCGCCCCGCCGAGATTCTGGGTCTGCCGCAGGGCCGCCTTGCCAAGGGTGCGCCGGCGGATCTGGTTCTGCTCGATCTCGAGCGGCCACACCGCATCGACGTGGCCTCCTTCAAGAGCAAGTCGAAGAACTCGCCCTATGATGGCCGTCCGGTCCAGGGTCTGGTGCTGCGCACTTTCGTCGATGGCCGGCAGGTCTTCGCGCTGGAAGGAATGGCATGATGCCGGATTTCGGCCTCGACGGGCTGCCCACCTGGTACATCGCCGGGGCTGTGGTTCTGGGCTATCTCCTGGGTTCGGTGCCTTTCGGCCTGGTGCTGACGCGCATCGCCGGCCTGGGCGATATCCGCCAGATCGGGTCCGGCAATATCGGTGCGACCAACGTTCTGCGGACCGGCAATAAGGGCCTGGCCCTTGCCACCCTGCTGCTCGACGGCGGCAAAGGCGCTGTGGCCGCCCTCATCGCCGCTCAGGTCGCCCCACCACTTGCGGTCATCGCCGGCGGGGCTGCCTTGCTGGGGCACCTTTTCCCGGTCTGGCTGGGCTTCAAGGGCGGCAAGGGCGTTGCAACGACCTTGGGTACCCTTATAGCCGTCAACTGGATGGTCGGCATCGGCGCCTGCCTCACTTGGCTGGTGATCGCCTTCCTCTTCCGCATGTCGTCTCTGTCGGCACTGGTCGCCGTCGCCCTGGCACCGGTCTATGCCTATTTCCTGGGAACCGCGGCCCAAGTTGCCTTCGCGATCTTCGCTGCAATCCTGGTCTGGATCCGCCACCACGAGAATATCGTGCGCCTGTTCAAGGGCACCGAGCCCAGGATCGGGAAGAAGAAAGCAGACAATATTTGATTGAGACGTTGCTCTTTCCAACTAACGCAACATCGTAATGCAGAATTTGATTCTCGTTTTCGCTGCTCTGATCTTTATGGTCATTTGTGCGTTCGCTGTCTGCCGCCTCTTGAACTGGCTAATACGGAGGCTGCTAAAAGCGAGAAACGGGTCTGAAACGCAGATTTCTGCCGCGTATACGCCGCGCCGAGATTTTTCGAGACCAGCATTTAGCCCGCCAACCAATATGAATTGGGGTGGCATAGTTAGTCATCTCCTTGATATTGAGCGATGCACACTTGATGCATTGTTGCCAGGCGGAAAATTGGGCCCAGACCTGATTGCCAATGCCGTAAACGCTCAACGCTACGTCCTGAATGACATCGACATCTTTGCCGTTCTGCGCGTCCATCATCCCGATCGCACTGTTGCCGATATTTGCGACGCGATGCAGGCCGGATCAAAGCTGCTACAAGCGGCTGTGACCATACCTTTTGGAAAGGCCGTGATAACAGATACAAAGCTTGCAGCTCGTTTATCGTTTCAGTCCCGCACAAATCACTGCGCAGCAGGATTTGCACCCAACCCGGATTTACAGCGGACATTGTCTGAAAAAGCGCCCGGCTACTCGGATGCAGCCTATGAGCAGGCAATTGACGAGCTGATAACGGAATACAAACGGTACTGGCTCATGAATGGTGGGGATCTTTATCTCTAGTTGGCACTCGCGCGCAGGCTGAATCTCGGCGGCAAGGAGTTTGTAACAATTTTTCTCACGACCGTTCCCTAGAGCATTTCAGTTTTGGCAGAAGTGCATGGCTCGCATTGTCTTCCCCTGCTTTCGCGAGGATGATAAGCGAGGTCGAAGGGCGGCCTTGACGGTTGACCACCGACTGCCCCACGGATACGACGTGCCCACTTTGCTAGGGGATCCAATTTCCGCCCGTGTCCGAGGGGGATCTGTGTTCGTAGATGACCAAATTAGGGGAGATTCACCTGCTCAAAATGCCTTGGCAAATCGGCATCGATTATCGCGTTACGCGTGGCTGTTCACGATTGATTCCGTTTTGCGGGTAAATTAGGCTGCGGCATGCTCATGCCCTTCCGCCCCCTTACCGATAAAGAACGCCTGGACTGGCTGCGCCTCGCGCGGAGCGACAATGTCGGAACCAGCACCTTCCGCCGGTTGCTGGAGCGATTCGGCTCGGCCGGCAAGGCGCTGGAGCGCTTGCCGGATCTGGCGCGGCGCGGTGGTCGCAAGTTGATCTATCGGGCCTATCCGGAGAGCGCGGCACTTGCCGAACTGGCTCGTCTGGCCGAGCTCGGCGCCCGGGCGATCGCCTGGAGCGAGCCTGATTATCCTGAAGATCTGCGGGCGATCGACACGGCACCGCCCATCTTCACCGCGCGCGGACGATTCGATCTTCTTGCGCAGCCGGGCAAGATCGCCCTGGTCGGCGCGCGCAACGCCTCGGCCAATGGCAGGCGGCTGGCAACAGACATGGCACGCGATCTCGCGGCGGCCGGGGCCGTGATCGTCTCGGGGATGGCCCGGGGCATCGACACCGCCGCGCATCAGGGTGCCCTGCTCGCGCCCTCGGGCGGCACCATCGCCGTCATCGCCGGCGGAATCGACGTGCTCTACCCCCCGGAGAATGCGGCGCTCTTTGATCGGCTTGGCCGCGAGGGGCTCGTCCTGGCGGAAATGCCTCCGGGCACCGAACCCAGGGCGCCCTACTTTCCGCGGCGCAACCGCATCATTGCCGGGCTGTCGCGCGCAGTCGTCGTCATCGAGGCGGCCGTGAAGTCCGGATCTCTCATCACCGCCCGCCTGGCCAATGAACAGGGCCGCGAGGTCATGTCGGTGCCAGGCTCACCCCTTGATCCCCGTTGCCGCGGCAGCAATCACTTGATCCGGCAGGGAGCACTTTTGGTCGAAGATGCCGCACAGGTCCTGGAGGCATTAAATGAGACTATATTCTTAGATTCCATGCCGAAACGTGACCTCCAGTTTCAACCCCAACCCATTGATAATGAACTGGAAACCTCGACGGACGACGCCCGCGACAGCATCCTGTCACTGCTCGGCCCCAGTCCGGTGGAGGTTGACGAATTGCTTCGGCAGTGTCATTGCTCCGCTCCCGTTATGGGTATGGTGCTGCTGGAATTGGACTTGGCGGGCCGCTTGGAACGCCACCCCGGCAACCGGGTTTCTTTGCTGGCGCAGGTCGCCTGACCGCCCTTTTTCAGCCCCATCCCGCGGTTTGTTGCACATTAACCCGAAAGCGGGTCCATGAAGGTCGTCGTCGTCGAATCTCCCGCCAAGGCCAAGACCATCAACAAATATCTGGGTAGCGATTACAAGGTCCTGGCCTCGTTCGGCCATGTCCGTGACCTGCCGCCCAAAGACGGATCCGTCCGCCCGGACGAAGATTTCGCCATGACCTGGGATGCCGAGGGCCGCGGCGCCAAGCAGATCAAAGAGATCGCGACCGCCGCCGCGGGCGCCGAGATACTGCTTCTCGCTACCGACCCTGATCGCGAAGGCGAGGCAATCTCCTGGCATCTGCAGCAGGAACTCAAGGGCAAGAAGAACCTCGCCAAGCTGCCGATGGCCCGCGTGGCATTCAATGAAATCACCAAGCGCGCCGTTCTGGAGGCGATCGCCAATCCGCGCCAGATCGATCAGGAGCTGGTCGATGCCTATCTCGCGCGCCGCGCCCTCGATTATCTCGTGGGTTTCACTCTGTCGCCCATTCTGTGGCGCAAGATGCCGGGCAGCCGCTCGGCGGGCCGCGTTCAGTCGGTCGCCTTGCGCATCATCTGCGAACGCGAAGCCGAGATCGAAGCCTTCCGCGCGCAGGAATATTGGACCATCGAAGCCAGCCTGACGGCACCCGACGGCCAGGTCTTCAGCGCGCGCCTGACGCATCTCGACGGGAAGAAGCTCGACAAATTCGATCTCAAGGACCAGGCGTCGGCAGAAGCCGCGGTCGCCAAGGTCAAGGCCGGCGCGCCATTCAAGGTGTCGCAGGTCGAACGCAAATCGGTCCGACGCAACCCATTCCCACCCTTCATTACGTCGACGCTGCAGCAGGAAGCCTCGCGCAAGCTCGGCTTCGGCGCCGCGCAGACGATGAAGATCGCCCAGCGCTTGTATGAGGGCATCGATCTCGACGGCGAGACGGTCGGCCTCATCACCTATATGCGTACCGACGGCGTCACGCTGAGCCAGGACGCGATCACCGCCGGGCGCAAGCTGATCGGCGAACAATACGGCCAAAAATACCTGCCGGCAGCACCGCGTATTTACAAGAGTGCTGCCAAGAATGCCCAGGAGGCCCACGAGGCCATCCGCCCCACTGATCTGTTCCGCCGTCCGGAACATGTGCGCCACTATCTGCGCGACGATGAATTCCGTCTCTACGATTTGATCTGGAAGCGGACGCTCGCAAGCCAGATGGAAAGCGCCGAGCTCGATCAGGTCGCAATCGACATTGCCTCTGCTGATGGTAAGCAGGTCATGCGCACGACCGGCTCGATCATCACCTTTGACGGTTTCCTGACGCTCTATCAGGAAGACCGCGACGATCCAGTGGAGGACGACGACAGCGGCAAGCGCCTGCCCAAGCTGAAGCAGGGCGATGACGTCTCGGCCAAGGAAATCAAGCCGGAGCAGCATTTCACCCAGCCGCCGCCGCGTTTTTCCGAGGCCTCGCTGATCAAGCGCCTGGAAGAACTCGGCATCGGCCGCCCGTCGACCTACACCTCGATCCTGCAGACGCTGGAAGATCGCGCCTATGTGCGCATCGACAAGAAGCGCCTGGTGCCAGAGGATCGCGGCCGCCTGGTCACGGCGTTCCTGACCAATTTCTTCGACCGCTATGTGCAATACGGCTTTACCGCCGATCTTGAAACCAAGCTCGACGACATTTCCGGCGGCCGTGCCCGCTGGAAGGATGTGCTGTCCGAGTTCTGGAACGATTTTGCGCATCTGCACCAGGAAGAAGTCGCCGGCGAAGGCAAGCTGCCCTCGATGCAGGAGGCCGTTGCCTATCTCGATAAAGGGATCGGCACCCGCTCGGTGGTGATCGACGTGCTCAATGAAGCCCTGGCGCCGCATTTCTTCCCGGATCTCGGCAATGGCAAGGCACCGCGCGCCTGCCCGGCCTGTGCGGGCGGCGAACTTGGCATCAAGCTTGCCAAGAACGGCGCCTTCATCGGCTGCAACAATTACCCCGAATGCAAATATACCAAGCCTCTGGCCGTGCAGACGGAAGAGGAAATCGCCGCCGGCTCCGCCGGGCCGGTCGAATTCGGCAAGGATGAACAAGGGCGCAGCATCACGCTCCGCAAGGGCCCATACGGCTTCTATGTACAGCTCGGCGAAGGCGAGGATGGCGAGAAGCCCAAACGCGTCTCGCTGACCCGTGACCTGGATCCCAATGCCGTCAATCTCGAGATCGCGCAGAAGCTCCTGAGCCTGCCGCGGATCGTCGGCCATCATCCGGAAACCGGCAAACCGATTATGGCCGGGATCGGCCGTTTCGGTCCCTATCTCAACCACGACGGCAAATTCAAATCGATCCCGAAGGATGACGACGTCCTCTCGATCGGCATGAACCGCGCTGTCGAACTTCTCTCTCAGGAAAGCAAGGGCCGCGGTCGCGGCGCCGCGGCGCCGGGCAAGGAGATCGGCAAGCATCCCGAAACGGGCGAAACCGTGACATTGCATGATGGCAAATACGGCCACTATGTGAAGATGGGCAACGTCAACGCGACCTTGCCGAAATCGGTCGATCCATCTGCGGTTTCTCTATCGGAAGCGCTCATTCTAATCGCAGCGCGTGCCGAGAAGGGGGGCGTCAAGGGCAAGAAGACCAAAGCCGCACCGAAGGCAGCCAAGAAGGCCGCAAAAAAGACCACGCCCAAAGAGGCAAAGCCGAAAGAAGCTGCGCCCAAGGCTGCCAAGAAAGCCGTGAAGAAGGCGACGAAAAAAATCGTCAAGAAGAAGGCCTGAGCTTCCTTACTTCAGTCCGTTGCGGGCGCGGCGCGCTTCGTATGTCTGCAAATGGCAATAAACCATGCGCAGGACATTGGCGTCATGGCCATGGTCATGCGCGCGGCGGTACATGTCGCCGATGATATGGTCGGCCTCGACGGGATTACCTCGCTCGATGTCGCGCAGCATCGATGCCATGAAGGTCGAGCCAGGTGCCAGCAACAGCTTGCGGATACTCGACAGGTAGTCGGCATGCGGCGGGTAGCCGTTCTCGGTAGCGACGGCGATCGCTTCCTGCAACATCTCTTCAATCAGTTCGCGGCCTTCGCGGGCGGCCATGACATCACCGACAGCGCCCCGCATCAGGGTCGTGACGCCACCCAAAGTGCTGATCATCACCCATTTGTCCCATAGGGATTGATCGATCGGATCGGTGAGATTCGACGTGAAATTTGCCTTGCCGCAAATGGCCGCGAATTCGCTGAGGACACGCTGCATGCGCGCATGCGCGGGAAAGTCCTCGAACGGCCCGAAGACCATGCGGGCGAACTGGCTCTTGTGGATGATGTCGCCGTCCTGCGACAAGGTCGCCTCGATCTGGCACATGCCGCCGATCATCGCATCGCTGCCGAAGCGATGCCGGAGATCTTCGTTGTGCCGCATGCCGTTGAGGAGCGGTAGCACGATGGCACCGGCGGCAACATGCGGCGCAATCGCAGCAATCGCCTGAGTAAGGTCATAGGCCTTGCAACTCACGATCACGAGATCGAAGGGGCCGGTACCTGCTGCCTGCTCGATTGTCTTGACCTTGATGGTGGCATCCCCCAGGGCGCTCTGAATGACGAGGCCGCGGGTCGCGAGCTGCTGAGCGCGGGCTGAGCGAACCTGGAAGGTAACGTCGCCACCGGCCTGAACCAGTCGGCCGCCAAAATAGCCGCCAACAGCACCTGCGCCCAAAATCAGGATCTTCATGCCTTTTCCCCTCGCCGCACCTAGAGCCGATCTCTCAAGGCATACCACAACATCGCCGCCACGAGCAGTGGATGGCGCAACAACGTCCCCCCGGGGAAAGTCTGATGCCGGATGGCGGAGAAGACATCGAAACGCTCGGCGGTCCCGGCAACCGCCTCGGCGATCAGCTTGCCGATGATGCCCGTCACAGCAACACCTTGCCCGGAATAGCCATGGGCGAAGAATATGTTCCCCATCCGCCCGACATGCGGCAAGCGCGAGACGGTGATGGCCAGCATGCCGCCCCAGCCATACTCGATCCGTTTCCCCGCTAATTGCGGATAGACGCGCAGCATATAGGGTCGCACAAAGGCCGGAATGTCGGTCGGTGGTTTTGTGCTGTAGCGCTCCCCACCCCCGAAGAGCAGCCGGCGATCCGCCGACAGGCGCCAATAGCTCACCACGAATTTTGTATCGGCGACGCAGACGTCGCGGGCGATCACGTCCCGGGCTTCTGCCTCGGAAAGCGGTTCTGTGCCGATGATGAAATTGGCGATCGGCATGATCTTGCCCGCGATACGTGGTTCCAGATCGCCGAGATAGGCATTGCAGGCCAGGACCACATGCTTTGCCTGCACCTCGCCAGCCGAAGTGACGACACGATTCACGGCGCCCTGTTCGATCTTGAGCACACGAGTCTGCTCGAAGAGTTCGGCGCCGGCAGAAGCCGCCGCTTCGGCAAGACCCAAGGCGTAATTGAGCGGGTGCAGATGGCCGCCGCCACTGTCGAGCACGCCGGCATGGAAGATTTCCGAGCCCAACTCGCTACGTATTCCCGCCCGGTCCAAATAGCGTGCGTTGCGATAGCCGTACTTGTTTTCAAGGCAGGTGATCTCATCCTGCATCCAGTGCTGGTCGCGCGCCTTGCTGGCGGCATGGAGGGTCCCCGGCTTAAGGTCGCACTTGATGCCGTGCTGTGCCACGCGATCAAAGATCATCTGGCGCGCCTCTTCGGCCATGCCGAAGAGGGTTCGGGCGCGATCTTCGCCAAAGGCCGCGATCAGTTCTTCCGGCCCCTTGCGCAGGCCCAGATTGATCTGCCCGCCATTGCGGCCGGAAGCGCCCCACCCGATCCGGGCCTGCTCAAGGAGAACAACGTTAAAGCCGCGTTCGGCAAGATGCAGGGCTGCGGAAAGTCCCGTAAATCCGCCGCCGATGACACAGACGTCCGCCGTGACGGCGCCCGACAATGTCGGCCGCTGCGGCGAAGCATTCGCAGTCGCTGCATAATAGGAACTCTGTGGATGTTCAAATGGGCCCATGATCCCCCCGGTCGCTGGCAGGCTCATGTTATAGAAACTCAGCGCACGGGCGCCAAGCCGGGTGGCAGCAGGTCAGGATTGCGCCTCAAGCAGACGCAGGATGCGGTGCAGTGAACAATCGCCGATTCCCATCTGGTCAAGGTGCTGCACGGTGTTGCGCAAATAGTCGATATTCCGGCCCGCAATGCCGACAGCATCGCGGATACGGGCGACCACATCTTCGGGCGAGAGCTTGCCGGCATATTGAGGGTGCTGGCGGTCGGCGATAAATGACAGCGCAGTCACGTCCACACCATCCGGCAGGCGTACCTTGAGGAGGCGCGGAATATAGACACCAGTGATCATTTCACGGCGATGCAGGTAATCGGCCGCTGTCTCGGCATCCTCCGGCGCCACGCGATAGACGCGACCCTGGCATTGGCCGCCGCGGTCGAGACCAAGGACCAGGCCCGGATGCTCCACCGAGCCGCGGTAATGCGTCGAGGTGATGCAGAAGGCGCGGTGATAGCCATAGAGAACGGCCGGTTGCAGATCGATAAACGGAAAATCCGGCCGCCACATCAGCGAACCATAGGCGAAGACGCGCAATTCCTCGCCCGGCTTCGGACGGTAACGGCGATTCTCGATCATCTCCGCTTCGGTCATTTCCGGTTCACCAAGGCAACGCCCAAGGCCACCACGCCGATACCGCAGAGAGCCAGCGCATCCAACCTTTCATCGAACATGAAATATCCACCCAGAGCCGCCACCGGTGGCGTCAGATAGAAGAGGCTCGCGACTTTCGAGGCGGCACCGCGCTGGATCATCCAGGTAAGAAGCGCGATCGAGATGCCGGAAAGGACGACCACGATCCAGCCCATGGCGAAGATGAATTCCGGCTGCCAGTCGATCTCGCCAACGCCGAGGATGGCGACAACCGGCAGCAACGCAATCGTCGCTGCCGCATATTGGATGGCAGCACCCGCTTTCAAATCCGCGTTGGGACAGAAGCGCTTCTGATAGAAGGTCGCAGCGGTAATCCCGAAGAGCTGGATGAAGGCAAAGACCAGCGCCCAGACGTGCTCTGGATCGAAGCTGAGCTTGTGCCAGATCACCATGGTCAGGCCGATGAAGCCGAGGACCGCGCCCAGCCATTGCATCGGTTTCAGATGCTCGCCGAGCAAAGGCCCGCTGAGAGCCGCCGTCGCGATCGGCTGCAGGCCGGCGATAAGAGCGACGATGCCGGCCGAGAGCCCGGCATAAATCGCCGCGTAGCAGCCGCCGAGATAGACCGCCTGCAGCAGCACGCCCGTGACGGCGATATGGCCGATTTCGGATTTTGTCCGCGGCCAGCGCGCGCCGAACACAAGACCGAGAACCAGCATCATGACCGCGGCGATGGCGAAGCGGATGGTGAGGATGGTGAAGGGCTGCGCGTAAGGAATGGCGAATTTCGCCACCAGAAAGCCGGTCGCCCAGAGCAACACGAACAAGACCGGCACGCCACGCATCAGGAGGTTGGTATCCGGCGCGGCCTCGATCTTCCGGGAAGGGGGCGTTGCCCCCTCAGCCATTTTCTCCGCCCAGCAGGAAGGCCAGCATGGTCTCGCTGAAATGATGCGGGAACTCGACATTGCAGAGATGGAAGCCACCAGGTACGACATGAAACTTCGCGCCGGGGATGGCCTGGGCAATCCGCTCGCCCGCGGCCGGTGTCGCGCCCGGATCCTTCTCGCCGGCCATTACCAGGGTCGGCGCTTTGATCGATTTCAGTTGGTCAGGTTCCAGTGTCATGTCCCGGATCGCCGCCGAGCAGCCATTGAATCCGGCGACGGGCGTCGTGGCGATGAGATCGCGAATCCATTGTGCCGAACGCGGCGCCGCCTGCTGGAACTCGGCGGAAAGCCAGCGGGCCATGGTGCCATCGATCTGGCTGTCCATGCCGAGCGACGTGGCGGTTGCGATACGATCATCCCAGCCCTTCTGTGCATCCGGTCCGACCGGTCCGGTGAAAGTAGAGGACAGGATCAGTCGATCGAGGCGCTGACCATGGCGCAGTCCCAGCGACTGGCCGATGAGGCCGCCGATGGACAGGCCGCAGAAATGAAACCGCTTGATGCCGAGATGATCGGCAAGCGCCACCACGTCATCGGCAAGTTGATCGAGGCTGTAGGCGCCCGCCGGGGCAGCACTCGCGCCATGGCCCCGCATGTCGAAGGCAACCACGCGGAAATGCCGCGCCAGGACCGGCAACTGCAATCCCCACATTTCATGGCTGGTGGCGAGCGAGTGAGCGAGAAAAAGCGCTGGCCGGGTTTCCTCCCCGGCCAGCGTCACATGTAGTTCAGTTCCGTTGATCTTGGCGCGCATGAAATCAGTCGGTCTTCTGGCCGGCCTTGGTCAATTGCTCCAATTGGCGCTGCAAGGCCTGCATTTGGGATTTGAGGTCGGAAAGCTCGTCGCCCCCTTTGGCCCCCTCGCCCTTCGGGTCCGGCGGCAGTGGACCGTTCGGCCCTGTGCCGCCCGCCAGCTTGAACGGGTTCCACATGCTCATCGCCTGCTGGAAGAAGGCCATGTTCTGCTTCGACATCTCTTCCATCCGGTCGAGCGGAAAGACGGCGCCGAAATTGTCCTTCATGTATTGCCGGATCTGGTCCTGATTGGCGCCGAAGCTTTCCATGCTCTTTTCCAGATAGCCGGGCACCAGGAACTGGAGGTTATCGCCGTAAAGGCTGATCAGCTGCCGGAGGAAGTTGATCGGCAGCATGTTCTGCCCCTTCGATTCCTCCTCGACGATGATCTGGGTGAGGACCGAGCGGGTGATGTCCTCGCCGGTCTTGGCGTCCTCGACCGTGAAATCGAGCCCCTCGCGCACCATCTGGGCGAGGTAGTCGAGCGTCACATAGGAACTCGTCGCCGTGTTGTAGAGACGGCGGTTGGCATATTTCTTAATACGGACCGGCGCCGGCTTTTCGCCGGTTTTCGTCTGGTCACCTGACACGGCCATTCTTCACTCTCCCCATCCGCGCCCGTTGATTTATGCGATGCAAAACATGCTGGCTTAACGGGAACATATTCGGGCGCTAAGACCAGCATAGCACTACCGGGGGGCCATGTGGCAATGCGGTCGCTGCGCTGCAAACCCCTGATCCGATGGGGTCTTCGCAGGGGCAGCAAAGCGTGGGTTTCCCTGGCGAACCGGCTTGGCTATAGTCCCTAAATGACTGAAACGCCGGGAAACAAGCAAAGTGCCGCGGCCCCCAGCCTGGAAGAGCTGGCGCGCCGCCTCCTGGACCTGTGGCAGAACCAGCTTGCCGCGGCCGCGGCCAACCCGGATCTCGCGAGCCAGGCCGCCCGGTTGATGGCCGCGATGCCCCTTCCCGGCATGTGGCTGGGTCAGATGGGCCAGATGGGCCTGCAATCCGGTGCTCCGATGCCGGGGGCCGGCGCCGACATGGCCAAGGCCTGGGCAGATCTCGCCCGGAATTGGATGCGCCCTGCAAATATGGGAGGCCAAACCGATGGCAGCCGAGAGCCAGGAACAGCCACCGGCACAGCGTCGGCTGGGACCCCGACCCCTGCCGCAGCATCTGAGCCTCGCGGCGTCGAGTTGGACGAACTCCGCGCTCGCCTTGCCGGCCTTGAGAAGCGCCTTGGCGAATTGGGCAAGCCAGCAAAGCCAGCCAAACGGCAGCCCGCCAAACGCAAACCTAGATCAGCTCGCGGAAGCGATGCGCGCGCTGGAGCCGGAAATCCAAAAGGCGGACCCGCTGGCCCTGATGACGGCGCTGCAGGATGAGGGCCGCCGTCGCTTTGGAGAATTGCTGAACGGGATCGAGGCCTATCGCCGCCATCCCTACCGCCGGGGCCTCCCCGACATGCCGGTGCTGTGGGACGAAGGCACCACCAAATTGCGGGACTACCGCACCCATCGGGATGACAAGACCCGACCGCGCGTGCTGGTAGTGCCGTCGCTGGTCAACCGCTTCTATGTCCTTGACCTGGAGTCGCAGGCCAGTTTCCTGCGCTGGCTCGACGGCAACGGCTTCGATCCCTTCGTGGTGGATTGGGATGGGCCCGGCTATCTCGAGCGTGGTTTCTCGCTCTCGGATTACATCGTCGGGCGATTGCAGACGGCCTTGCAGGCGGTGCGCCAGGAACCGGGTGGCCCGATCATCGTCATCGGCTATTGCATGGGCGGCAATCTCGCCCTGTCGCTGGCCCTCCGACGGCAGAAGGATATTGCCGCCCTCATCTGCCTCGCCACACCCTGGGATTTCCATGCCGAGAATGCGCCCCATGCGCGCATGGTGGGCGAGATCGGCCATTACCTGGAGCCGGTCCTGCAGATTCTGGGTGAGCTTCCGGTCGACATGCTGCAATCCTTCTTCTCCGGCCTCGATCCCTTCCAGGTGCTCAAGAAATTCCAGTTCTTCGGCACCCTCGCCAGCGACAGCGATTCCGCCCGGCGCTTCGTGGCGCTGGAAGACTGGCTCAATGACGGGATCAGCCTGTCGGCACCGGTGACGCGCGAATGCCTCACCGGCTGGTACGGCGCCAACACCACCGCCAATCTGGAATGGCGGGTGGGCGGCAAGGTGGTGGATCCGGCCGAGCTGGATATTCCCGTGCTCAATGTGATCCCCAATGCCGATCGCATTGTGCCGCCGGAAAGCTCGCGCGCCCTCACCCGCCGTTTCAATATCGTCGAGGAGATGGTCCCTCATGCCGGCCATATCGGCATGATGGTGGGCCGCAGCGCCGCCCGCGATGTGTGGGAGCCGGTGGCTGGCTGGATTCGGCGTGTCATCGACATGTCACCCCGCGCCGCACATTAGGCATTTGCGCCGCCGCCTCGCGGCAGACATAAAGCCCGCGCTACTTTGGATCGACTTGCGCGACGGTTCGTTCCGAAACTTTCATACAGAAAAATAATAAGAGCGAGACGGAAAGACGGAATGGACACGACGACCCTGCTTCAGGCCGTGCTGCTCGGCGCCATCGAAGGACTGACCGAGTTCCTGCCGGTCTCCTCCACCGGGCATCTCATTCTGGTGATCGACCTGCTCGGCTTTCAGGGGCCAAGCGGCAAGTTTTTCGAGATCGTCATCCAGCTGGGTGCCATCCTGGCCGTTTGCTGGGTCTATCGCGCAAAGCTCTTGGGCGTCGCCTTTCATCTTCATGATCGGCCACCGGCACGGCATTTCGCGGCGGTGATCCTCGTCGCTTTCCTGCCGTCGATGGTGGTGGGTGTGCTCGCCTACCGGATCATCAAGGAGGTGCTGTTCTCGCCCCTCATCGTCTCCGTCATGCTGATCGTCGGCGGCATCGCCATGTTGCTGATCGAAAAATTCCGCCCGCAGCCACGGGTGCATGCGATCGAAGAGATTTCATTGCCGCGGGCACTTGCGATCGGCCTCTTCCAATGCACCGCCATGATCCCCGGCGTCTCGCGTGCCGCCGCCACGATCATGGGTGGAATGCTGATGGGTGTCGATCGCAGGAGTGCGACCGAATTCTCGTTCTTTCTTGCCATCCCGACCATGTTGGCGGCGACGGTCTACGATCTCTACAAACATTGGGGAGCGCTCGATTCCAGCGGCGTCCTGATTATCGCGATCGGTTTCGCCACGGCCTTTCTGGTAGCCCTTGCCGTCGTAAAACTAGCGATCGGCTTCGTCGGGCGGCACGGCTTTGCGCCGTTTGCAATCTACCGCATTGTCCTCGGGGCAATCATGCTGATGTTACTTCTGAGCTGATCGGAAACTCGGGCAATAAAAAAGTTCAGGCAAAGAAAAGGGACAGGGCGCGTGCCCTGTCCCAACTCTCGGATAAATCAGCAATCAGCTGCGGCGCTGAGCATTGTCCTCGCCGCGCTGACGCTCCTTATCTTGCCGATTGGGATCCTGCCGATTGGGATCCTGCTCGCCCTGCTGGCGCTGCCGCTCGCCGGGCTGCTGGTTCTGCTGGCGCTGCGGTTCACCGCGTTCCGGCTGACCCGGCTGGCGGGGCGTTTGCCCCTGCTGGTTTTGCTGGTTCTGCTTCGGATCACGATTCGGCTGGTTCGGTTGGTTGGCCATCACGAACGTCCTTTCATTTGTCCTTGGGCGCAGCATGCTTGCTGCACTCATTCCAACAGCCTCGCGCCGCCCCTGTTCCGCTAAGTCCCTGTGACATATTGTTCAAATGGGCGATGTGTCGCGGCGCAATCCCATGCTGCCAGCGTGGTAGAAAAGATGTGCTGCGCCGCGATATGACTCATTGCAACGCAACCAGCGAGCAGGCGGGCGACATAATGGAACATCGTCAATTGGGCAAATCCGGCCTCAAGGTGCCGGCCTTGAGCTTCGGCACCGCGACCTTCGGCGGCGGCAATGAGTTCTTCGACAAATGGGGTGCGGTAGATGTGAAGGCCGCCGCGCGCCAGGTCGATATCTGTCTCGAAGCCGGACTCAATTTCTTCGACACCGCTGACGTCTATTCCAACGGTGCCTCTGAATCGATCCTGGGCGAGGCCTTGAAGGGCCGGCGCAACCAGGCGCTCATCTCGACCAAGGCCACCTTTGCCATGAGCGACGCCCCCAACAATGTCGGCTCCTCGCGCTTTCATCTCATAGAGGCCTGCGAGGCCAGCCTGAAGCGCCTCGGCACCGATCACATCGATCTCTATTTCATGCATGGCTTCGATGCGCTCACCCCTGTCGAGGAAACCCTGCGCGCCCTCGACGACCTCATCACCGCCGGCAAGATCCGCTATATCGGCTGTTCCAATTTCAGCGGCTGGCACGTGATGAAGTCGCTGGCCACATCCGAGAAGTATGGCCTCGCCCGCTACGCCGTCTATCAGGGTTACTATTCGCTGATCGGTCGCGATTACGAGGAGGAGCTGATGCCGCTCTGCCTCGACCAGGGTGTCGGCACCATGGTCTGGAGCCCCCTGGGCTGGGGCCGCCTCACCGGCAAGATCCGCCGCGGGCAGGACCAATCGAGCCGCATCAAGAGCGGCGGCGCCGAGGGCGGCCCGCCGGTCGAGAACGAGTTCCTCTACCAGGTGATCGACGTCATGGACGAGATCGCGAAGGAAACCGGCAAGAGCATCGCCCAGATCGCCCTCAACTGGCTCCTCGCCCGCCCGACCGTATGCAACCTCGTCATCGGCGCCCGCGATGAGGCGCAACTGAAACAGAACCTCGGCGCCCTGGGCTGGAGCCTCACAGCGGATCAGATGAAGCGCCTGGACGCGGTGACGGAAAAAACACCGACCTATCCCTATTGGCACCAACGGGACTTCCAGGAGCGGAATCCGCGGGTGGTGGGGTAATTTGTTGCCAGTTTAGCGGCAGCTTACTTCTCTCCCTAAGACTTAGTGCCATAAGCGAACCAATTTCATTGCTTTCCAACACGGCAAAATAGACCGTCACTACGTGCGTTTGAAGTTTCTAACATAGCGTGTAAATATAGCGCCCATTACTCTAATTTGAATGTAGCGATATGGGGCTCGCAACAGGCACTTCCCAAAATGCCTCAGGGTATCGGTTTTGCGAATCTTGATGCCTGCAAAGACTGTCGGGAGGCTCGCTTGATCAAATCAAAATTATGGGATGCGTTACACCCGCTCGCATCTCGGATGCCGAAACTAGTTAAAGAACATGAGGTTCTGAGAATTGCGCTCAGCATTGAGGGTAAAGACCCTATTCAAGGAGCAAATCTTGCTCGCCAAGAAGTATTGAAGTGGGCCCAAAAACGATGCGGCGGGAAACTTCCGGCAGAGGCTTGGGAACTCCAAGAATTTGAGTATTTCTCGGGTGGCCGTAACAGCGTTGGCGTTCGTATCGAAAATGAAGCTTCGGATATCTGGGCAATCCGCGCCGATGATCCGGATAAAACTGTCGCGGGCCGCATCTGGACCACCGAGGTAGTGGTTGGTCTTATGGGCGATCAATCTCCCCGCTTTAGCGCGAGACTCTTAGCTAGTACGGCAGAAGAAGCACTAAACGTAGAGCCGCATACACCCGGCTTCGTCCAGCAAGTTGCCGAGAAGTGCGGCTTAACTAGCGGAAACACGCACATTGAAGCAGTTCCTTGGTTGATTGACTCGGAAAGCGAAGCCGATGATCTAATTGCACTGCTGTTAGATCCTGGACGCCGTGTACCAGTTTTCGTACTAACCGTTCCTGAAACAAGCACAACAAGCGCACCTCTGATTGACGCCTCTATGCTAGCACGCGCAACGCTAGGCATTGCTTAAGTAGTCATATTGCCCGCGTCTTACACTTGGGGCCTAACGCATAGCCTTGGAAAGCAACGCTCTGTATTTGGAGGAAGTGTCCGCGCTTACCTCCCTAGCTTCTCTGAAGATTCTGATCCGTACGCTCATAGGTTAGTGTTGGCTGACCAGCTGTCGTCAACCGATGGAGCTGCTCAGTGTCTACGATGGATGCGATCCTTGGCCGCCACCGAAAGTGTGCGACGCGCCGTTCTCGGCAGAGACGTGCTCACATTTGCATCAATTCGGAACGCTGGCCTGATACTAAAACAACAACGCTTAGAAAACGAAGGAGCAAGTGAAAGTGACCAGTTAGAAACCGCAAAGGCACGCATTAGTCTTCTTGAACAACAGGTTTCGGATCTACACGAGAGCCTTGAATACTTTGATACGGAACATAAACAAGCAGAAATTCGAGCTGAGACCGCTGAGGAACAAGTAAGAGCCTCAGCATATCGCGTACAGCAACTTCTAGATCGAATCAGAAATGAGAATGGCTACTCAGACGCCGACGTCGAACTGCCTATTTCGTGGGAATCGTTAATCAGTTGGTGTGATGTTCAGCTCGCCGGCCGCGTAACCTTGAGTCCCCTTGCGCGACGTAGCATAAAGTCCGCAGAATTTGAGGAAGTCGAAGTAGCAGCAAAGTGCCTATTGTGGTTAGCAAACGAATGCCGAAGCCGCCGCATTGAAGGCGGCGAGGGCACGTTGCGAGACGAAGTCGTAATGGATGGTATTCGCAATGCTCATTGCGGCGCTGATCAATTTGATTTGGACTGGCAAGGTCAACGCCATACTGCCGATTGGCACATAAAGAATGGGGGAAACACACGCGATCCCAAACGCTGCCTCAGAATCTATTATTTTTGGGACATGCTGACACAGCAAATTGTCATAGCTCAGATGCCGGCACATAGGCGCACTGGAGCAACATAGTAGTTCTTAATTGGTTATTGCGTGGCTACTATCTTGGGTTTATGCGCCCCACATCCGCACTCCGCCGCGTGATAGCGGCCGGTGGGTTCGACCATGCCGCCTTTGCCGTACATGTCATGGGGGCGCACCCAATCGGCGAGCGTGCCCGTGGGGCCATTTTCGGCGCGGCCTTTCGGCGTCACGTCGAGAAAGGCATAGGCGCCGAGGAACATTTCCGAGCCGCGGGTATAGGAGGAATAGGTGTGGAATATCTGGCCCGTTTCATCCTTGAAGAAGACGCTGTTGCCGGAGAGGTCCTGCAAGGGCGGTGAGATTTCCCGGTAATTGAACCAGGCCTTGCCCGCCGCCATTTCCTCCTCGGTGAAGGAGACGTGGAAGTCGAAATTGAAATCGTTGGCATAAGACGAGACCCAATTGACGCGCCAGCCCATGCGGCGGCGATAGGCCTCGATCTCGTTGATCCGCGCGCGGGCCACGACGGCATAGGCGATGTCGTGGTTCTCGATATGGTCGAGGATGCCGGTCAGGTGATCGACCTCGAACGAACAGCCGACGCATTGATGCTGCTGGCCCGGCCCCATCATGAAATGCTTTACGAAGAGCTGCGAGCGGCCGCGGAAGAGATCGGCGAGGGTCACCTTGCCGTTCGGGCCGTCGAAGACATATTCCTTTTCGATCCGGACCCAGGGCAAGGCGCGGCGCGCGGCGTTGAGTTCGTCCTGCATTTTCGTGAAGGCCTTCTCGCGGGCGAGCAAATCGATACGCGCCCGCTGCCAGGTGGCGCGGCTGGCAATTTGATGCTGCATGGTCGGTCTCCCTTTCAGATGGCGGCGAGATAATCGTCGAGGCGGTCGAAGGCGCTGCTCCAGCCACCGCGATGACCATCGCGATTGTCCACCGTGTCGAAGACTTCCTGGCGGAAGGTCATCAGGGTCTTGCCGCCCAGATCCTCAAAGGTGATTGTGACGACGGTTTCCGGCCCCAGCGCGCCGTCATCCTCCCAGCCGAAGGTGAAGGAGAGGCGCTCGGGCGGGACGATCTCGTGATTGACGCCGCTCTGCCACAACTGGCGCCCATCCTCGGGCGAGGTGAGGCAGGCGCGCCATTTGCCGCCGGGCCGGCGGTCGGATTCCATCTGGGTCATCGGGAAATGGCGCGGCCCCATCCAGTGGAGTGCGTGTTTCGGGTCCGTGAAGACCTCGAACACCAGATCGCGCGGTGCGTCGAAGATGCGCGTGATAACAAGGATCCGGTCGTCCTTGGCATCCATGAGGGACGGCATCGGCTCAGCCTTTCCGGCCGCGCGGTTTTGGCTTGCGGACATGTTTGCTCTCCTTCTTCTGCAGATCCTCGAGATAGGTTTCCAGGCGGTCGAAGCTCGCCTCCCAGAAGCGGCGGTAGTGATCCAGCCAATCGGCCACGTCCTTGAGCGGTGCGGGTGCCAGGCTGCACGGGCGCCATTGCGCCTCGCGCCCGCGTTCGATGAGGCCGGCGCGTTCCAGCACCTTCAGATGCTTCGAGATGGCCGGGCCGCTCATGTCGAAAGGCTCAGCCAGTTCCGTGACCGATGCCTTGCCCTCGGCAAGGCGCGCCAGGATGGCCCGGCGAGTGGGGTCGGCCAAAGCCTGGAAGGTGTCGCTCAAAGGATCGCGGGCGGGTGTCATCCGTTATTTAGCCATTCAGTTATTTAACTGTTTGGTTATTTAATGCGGATCAAGGCCGGCGTCAAGGGGCGATGTCACCAAACCTGCGCCCATTCGTCGCTTGCAGTGGCCGCCTGCTTTCCCCTACGGTTCTTGCAATGCAGCAACGCATAAGAAACCGCCTTTGGAGGATGAACCCATGGCCGATCCGCAAGATGTCGTCATCACCGCCGCCACCCGTACCGCCATCGGCGCCTTCAGCGGCGCCCTTTCCTCGGTGCCGGCGCACGATCTCGGCCGCGATGTTCTGCTGGAGCTGATGAAGCGCAGCAAGGTTGCCGCCGGCGAGGTGGATGAGGTCATCCTGGGCCAGGTCCTGGCGGCCGGTGCCGGCCAGAATCCGGCGCGGATCGCGGCCATCAATGCCGGCATCCCGAATGAAAAGACCGCCTATGGCATCAACCAGCTGTGCGGTTCGGGCCTCCGCGCCGTGGCGCTGGGTTACCAGGCGATCCGCAACGGCGATTCCACCATCGTGCTGGCCGGCGGCCAGGAGAGCATGAGCCAGGCGCCGCATTGCGTGCATCTCAGGAACGGCACCAAGATGGGCAACACCGATCTGGTCGACACCATGATCAAGGACGGCCTGTGGGACGCCTTCAACGGCTATCACATGGGCAACACGGCCGAGAACGTGGCGCAGAAATGGCAGATCACCCGCGACCAGCAGGACCAGTTCGCCGCCGCCTCGCAGCAAAAGGCCGAGGCCGCGATGAAGGCCGGCAAGTTCAAGGACGAAATCGTCCCCATCACCATCAAGGGCCGCAAGGGCGACGTGGTGGTGGCCGATGACGAATACCCCAAGCACGGCACCACGGCGGAATCGCTGGCCAAACTGCGCCCCGCTTTCGTGCGCGGCGATAACGGTACGGTAACGGCGGGGAATGCGTCGGGCATCAATGACGGCGCCGCCGGTGTCGTCCTGATGTCGGGTGCGGAAGCCTCGAAGCGTGGCTTGAGCCCGCTCGCGCGCATCGTCTCCTGGGCCACGGTCGGGGTCGATCCCGCGATCATGGGCTCCGGCCCCATCCCCGCCAGCCGCGCTGCCCTCAAGAAGGCCGGGTGGAAAGCGGAGGACCTTGATCTCATCGAGGCCAACGAGGCTTTCGCCGCCCAGGCCTGCGCGGTCAACAAGGATATGGGCTGGGATCCGGCACGCGTAAACGTCAATGGCGGTGCCATCGCGCTCGGCCATCCCATCGGCGCCTCGGGTGCCCGCGTGCTCGTCACCCTCCTCCACGAAATGCAGAAGCGCGATGCCAAGATGGGCCTCGCCACGTTGTGCATCGGTGGCGGCATGGGCATTGCCATGTGCGTGGAGAGATAACAACCTGTAGCCCTCACCCTTTGGGGGGAGGGAGAAGAATTAGAAGCAAAAAAACGAAACTGGGAGGAATACATGGGACGAGTTGCAGTGGTAACCGGCGGGACGCGCGGTATCGGCGAAGCGATCTGCCTTGCGCTCAAGAACGCCGGCTACAAGGTGGCGGCGGTCTATGGCGGCGACGAGGCGAAAGCAGCCGCCTTCACCAAGGCGACCGGGATTCCCGCCTACAAGATCGACGTCTCCGATTTCAAGCAATGCGAGACGGGTGTCGCCAAGATCACCGCGGATCTCGGCCCGATCGACGTGCTCGTCAACAATGCCGGCATCACCCGCGACGGCACCATGCACCGCATGACACCGGAACAATGGGAAGCGGTCATTCACACCAACCTCTCCTCCTGCTTCAACATGTGCCGCTGCGTCATCGATTCCATGCGCGAGCGCAATTTCGGCCGCATCGTCAATATCGGCTCGATCAACGGCCAGGCCGGCCAATACGGCCAGGTGAATTACGCCGCCGCGAAATCCGGCATCCACGGATTCACCAAGGCCCTGGCTCAGGAGGGTGCCGCCAAGGGAATCACAGTGAACGCGATCGCCCCCGGCTATATCGACACCGACATGGTCCGCGCGGTGCCGCCGCAGGTGCTGGAAAAGATTGTGGCCAAGATCCCGGTCGGTCGCCTCGGCCAGGCCTCGGAAATCGCCCGCGGTGTCTTGTTTCTGGTGGCGGATGAAGGTGGTTTTGTCACCGGCTCGACTCTGTCCATCAATGGCGGCCAACACATGTATTGAGGCAGGATCGTTTTCCTGCATTCAACTATTTGAATTGGCGCAATAATTCTGCCGACATTCGTTGGTTGGGGAGTTATCCACAGGTTGTTAACCATTGCCGGTCTAAACTTGACCAATCGATGGAGAAACGACCATGGCGCAAGCCAAGACAGAAACCGAAAACGAGAACGCCGAGCGCGAGCCGGTAACGCCGAGCGAGCTCGATGAACTTACTCATGCGGAAATGCTGGAGCTCTATCGCGCCTCCAGCGAGGCCACCCGCTTTGCCAAGCACCAGCAATGGGGCACCCTGCTCGGCACGCTCATTCTCTTCGTGCTGCTGGGTGTCATCGGCGATCACGCCTATAAGGGCACCTTCCTGTTCAAGCTGGTGGTCATTATCAGCCTGGTGCTGTCGGCCGGCGCCATCTACTCGCTGATCATCTACCAGTTCTGGCAGAATGCCGAGCGCGAGAAGTTGTCCTTCATCTCCAGCTATCTCTCGAACCTTGCCCGCAGCGTCCGCGAACAGGTGACGGAGCGCGAGCGCAATGTGCATCGCTATGTGCTGCTGTTCTTCATGCTGGCCTCGATCGGCCTGGGGAACTGGCTGCTGATCGCCTATCTCGCCCCCAAGCTTTGAGCCAATCACCACCTTGACGGGTCCGGCGCCCGCCTGCGATATCGGCGGGGCCATGACCGATCTCGCCCTCCCCGCCTCGACCACCACCCGCCGCCGCGCCACTTTCGTGGGGTCGATCGCGGTATTGCTCTGGGCCACCCTCGCCCTCTTCACCGCCTCGACCGGCGCGGTGCCGCCCTTCCAATTGATGGCCATGACCTTCGCCATCGCTTTCGGCTTTGCCGGTCTGAAATGGCTCTATGATGCGGCAACCAGGGGGCGCAGCGCGTTCGCTTTTTTGAAGCAGCCCTGGCCGGTCTGGGCACTCGGGATCGGCGGGCTCTTTCTCTATCACCTGTTCTATTTCGTGGCACTCGACAATGCGCCGGCGGTCGAAGCCAGCCTGATCGCCTATCTATGGCCGCTGCTGATCGTGCTGTTTTCGGCCTTGCTGCCGGGCGAGAAGCTCTACTGGCAGCATGTCGCTGGCGCCGTTATCGGCATGTGCGGCGCCGGCCTGCTGATTCTCGCCCGCGATGGCGAAAGCGGCGCGGCAGCCGCCGGCAATATTCTCGGCTATGGTGCGGCTGTCGCCTGCGCCTTCACCTGGTCGATTTATTCCGTGCTGTCACGCCGCTTCGGCTCGGCACCTACGGATCTCGTGGGCGCCTTCTGCGGTGTCACGGCGCTCCTCGGCTTTCTCAGCCACCTTGCCGTCGAGACGACGGTGTGGCCGGAAGATTCCTGGCAATGGCTGGCGATCCTCGCCCTCGGCCTCGGCCCCGTGGGTGCGGCCTTTTTCGTCTGGGATTACGGTGTCAAACGCGGCGACATCAAGGCATTGGGCGCCTTCTCCTACGCCTCGCCCTTGATCTCCACCCTGCTCCTCATCGCCACCGGTAAGGCGAGCGCCACCTTGGCCGTGCTGCTCGGTTGCCTTGCCATCGTCGGCGGTGCCGTTCTGGCCGCGCGCGATCTTTATATGAAGAAGTAAGCACTACTCAGTCGTGCGGCTGGGTGTTCTTGAGGCTCGGCCGCGTGCTCACCTGCTCGTGCCATTTGGCAAGCATGGGTCGTCCGTTTCGCCAGGGTTCCGGCTGAAAGCGGAAGTCGAAGTAATCGAGCGTGATGGCAATGGTCATCAGGCCGATATCGAAACCGGCCCCGAAGCTGCCAGCTTCCTTTTCCAATTGATCGAGACCCAGTTCCATTTTCAGCTTCTGCTTCGCCAGCCATTCCGGCGAACGTTGTGTGGGATCACTGCGGCGCCCCTCCATCACGCGGAGGACGGCGGCGTCGATCATGCCATCGGCCAGGGCCTGGCGCCGGAGCGCATTCCAGCGCGCCGCCCCCGCCGCCGGAAACAGCTTCGCCCCCTGGCGACGCGAATCGAGGAACTCGCAAATCACACGCGAGTCATAAAGGGTCGAACCGTCTTCCATCACCAAAGCCGGCACCTTGCCGAGCGGGTTATGGACGCTCAAACCGGAGTTTGGATCGGCGGTCGCGGTCGGAATGAGTTCAATGTCCTTTTCCTGGCCGGTCTCGATCGCCGCCACGATGACCTTGCGCACAAAGGGCGAAGTGGTGGATGAACGCAGCTTGAACATGATCGTTTCCCCTGATTTCTACCTTTGACGGGCGATAGCGCGCCAGCCGATGTCGCGCCGGCAAAATCCGCCCGGCCAGTCGATTGCATCCACAGCTCGGTAGGCTTGCGCCTGGGCCATCGCCACATCCTTCCCGGTGGCAGCGACCGCGAGAACACGGCCACCCGCGGCAATGACCGCGCCGGCCTCATTCAGCTTGGTACCTGCGTGGAAGACGGCCACATCCTTCAGCTTGGCGGCTTCATCAAGCCTGCCGATGACGGTGCCGGATTCCGGCTTTCCCGGATAACCCTTCGCCGCCATGACCACGCACAAGGCCGCATCCTCGAACCAGCGCAAATCGAAATTCTTCAAGGCACCGTCGCGCGCCGCCATCAGGGCCGGGACGAGATCGGATTTGAGGCGCAGCATCAGCACCTCGCATTCCGGATCACCGAAGCGCACATTGAACTCGATCAGCTTCGGCCCGTCCTTGGTGACCATAATGCCGGCAAAAAGCACACCCTTGAACGGCCGTCCCTCGGCCGCCATACCGGCCACGGTCGGCAGGACGATCTCGTCCATGATGCGGCGCTCGATTTCGGGGGTCGCCACCGGGGCTGGCGAATAGGCCCCCATGCCGCCGGTATTGGGTCCGGTATCGCCATCACCCACCTGCTTGTGGTCTTGGGCGGAAGCCAGCGGGATCGCTTGCGTACCGTCACAGAGTGCGAAGAAGGAAAGCTCCTCGCCCACCAGAAATTCCTCGACCACGAGTTCGGCGCCGGCATCACCGAACTGCCGGTCCAGCATCATGGCATCGATGGCACTATCGGCCTCCTCGCGCGTCTGCGCGATCACGACGCCCTTGCCAGCTGCCAGCCCGTCCGCCTTGATCACGACCGGCAAACCCAAGGTCGCGGCAAAAGCCTTGGCGGCGGCCGGATCGCGGAACCGCCGATAGGCCGCCGTCGGCACCTGGTATTTCGCGGCGATATCCTTCATGAAGCCCTTGGAGCCCTCAAGCTCCGCCGCCTTGGCGGAAGGGCCAAACGTGGCGATCCCGGCGGCCTCGAACGCATCGGCAAGCCCCGCAACCAGGGGCGCCTCTGGCCCAACCACCGCAAAATCGATGGCTTTTTCCCGGGCAAAAGCCACCAGGCCGGCAATGTCGTCGACGCCGATCGGCACGCATTCGGCTTCCGCCGCGATACCGGCATTGCCAGGCGCACAATAGAGTTTGTCACAGAGCGGCGAAGCGGCGATTTTCCAGCACAAAGCGTGCTCTCGCCCACCCGATCCGACCACCAAAATCCGCATGTTTTCGATCCGATTTCCCGTACCTCAGGACGCCTGCGATACCATAGAATAGGTCGCCATGACAGATGCCGATTCGCCCCAATCACCCTCGCCAGCGCCCGGCCATAACGCCGGCGAACTCACCGTCAGCGAGCTTTCCCAGGCCATCAAGCGCACGCTGGAAGGCCGCTTCGACCGCGTCCGCGTGAAAGGCGAGATTTCCGGTTTCAAGCGTGCCGCCTCCGGCCATCTCTACATGATGCTGAAGGACGAGAACGCGGCCCTGAAATCGGTCTGCTGGAAGGGAAATGCCGCGCGCCTGGGGATCAACCCCGAAGACGGCATGGAAGTGATCGCCACCGGGCGCATCACAACCTATGGCGACCGGTCGGAATACCAATTGGTGATCGAGCGTATCGAACTAGCGGGAATCGGCGCCCTCCTCAAGATGATTGAGGAGCGCAAGAAGAAGCTGGCGGCGGAAGGCCTGTTCGACCCGGCACGCAAGCGCAAGATCCCGACCCTGCCCAATGTCATCGGCATCGTCACCTCACCCACTGGCGCCGTCATCCGCGACATCCTCCACCGGCTCGAAGACCGCTTTCCGCGCCACGTCCTCGTCTGGCCCGTTCTCGTCCAAGGCGAAGGTGCCGCCGCCCAGATCGCCGCCGCGATCCGCGGCTTCAATGCACTGGAGCCCGGTGGCCCGGTACCGCGCCCCGACCTCCTCATCGTCGCACGCGGTGGCGGCAGTATCGAAGATCTGATGGCCTTCAACGAGGAAGCGGTTGTCCGCGCCGCGGCGGAGAGCGACATCCCGCTCATTTCCGCCGTCGGCCACGAGACCGATACGACGCTCATCGATTTCGCCTCGGACCGCCGTGCGCCGACACCGACCGCCGCCGCCGAGATGGCGGTGCCGGTCCGGTCGGAACTCATTTCGATGCTGTCGGAAATTGGTCACCGCCTTGCCGCAGGTACCAGCCGGCGGTTGACCGAGGCCAAGCTCGCCATCGAGGGCCTCGCGCGCGGCCTCCCAGAACCGATGCGCCTCATTCTGGAAAAATCGCAGCAACTCGATCAGTGGCTGGAGCGCTGGGTGAATGCACGCCTGCCCTTCTTCCAGCGCCGCAATGATCGCTTGGCGCAATTGAAGGCGGAGTTGAAGTCGCCGCACCAGCAATTGTCGGAAGCGCGCAATGCCGTCGACATCAGTGCCAATCGCCTGGGTGCCGCCTTCGGCCTCGCGCTGGAACGGCAGCACCGCAATCTGGAACGGAGCAGCGCTGGACTCAGCCCCCGCTTGCTCCACGATCTCGCCGCCCGCAAGCGCCTGGCGCTCGACCATCTCGGACAATTGCTCGAGAGCTATTCCTACGAGAAGGTGCTGGAGCGGGGCTTTGCTTTGGTGCGCGACGACCAGGGCGCGCCGGTCCTGGCAGCGGCTGCCGTCGCAGCAGGACAGGCCCTCAAGATCCAGTTCCGCGATGGCATCGTCGATGCGACTGCCGATGGCGACAGTGCTGCAAAACCGAAATTGCGCAAATCGCCAACCGCCGGACCGGGACCGCAGGGATCGTTGCTGTGACATGCTAGCGAACATCAGGATACGCAGGCTTTTATACTACCTCGTCTTTGTTTGGCTCGGCCTAACGCTCGTGAATATCGTATACAAGCTCTTTGTTTTGGGCATTCCGGGCATTCTTATGATGCTCCACGAGAGTGGCGTATTTACCGCGGTTTTCGCCGGCGTCTGCGTGTATTTCTGGGTCGCCCGGCGTTTTATCGACGGGGCTGTCGAGCGATGGCGCCTTAACCCTTTTGCACAGGATGTGTTTAGTTTTGGCGCCTTTCTCCTGATTGTTACGCTATCGGTTGTGGCCTTCCATTTCCTGTTGGCGATGTTTCCGCACCCCGCACTGGCAGGAGCGCAACAATGAGCAGAATGGTGAGCCTGGCATGCGCGATACTGGCGCTAATTTTAATCCGGCCCGCCGCCGCGATCGACATCGAAGGCGATCTCGTTCCCGGCGGCATGGCGATCGGCCGGACTGATCCCGGTGCCAAGGTGCTTCTTGGCGAGGTTCCTGTCATGGTTGGCGCAGACGGCGTCTTCGTCCTTGGCTTCGGACGGGACCAAGGGCCCCATCTGCAGCTTACCGTCATCCAAGCCGATGGCCGGGCCGAGCAGCAGATATTGAGGTTGACGCCCCGTGCCTACGAAATCCAGCGCATTGAACAGCTCGACCAGAACATGGTGACGCCTGACCCCGCGACCGAGGCGCGGATCAAGGCGGATCAGGAGAGGGTGAAGGCCGCGCGGGCCGAGCCCAGCGACCGGCGCTATTTCCTGATGAATTTCATCTGGCCGACGATTGGTCCGATCAGCGGCGTCTATGGCAGCCAGCGCATCCTCAATGGGACGCCGAAGGCACCCCATTTCGGCACCGACATCGCAGCACCTGAGGGTAGTCCGGTTGTGGCACCGGCCGATGGCGTCGTGCGCCTTGCCGAGAGCAATCTCTATCTCACGGGCGGTACCATCATCCTGGACCATGGCCACGGCATCTACACCAGTTACCTGCACCTCTCGGCAATAGACGTGGTGATCGGTGAGGCGGTGAAGCAGGCCCAGCGGATCGGTGCCGTGGGGGCGACCGGCCGCGCGACCGGGCCGCATCTTCACTGGGGTCTCAACTGGAACGAAACGCGGCTGGATCCGGCTTTGCTGGTCCCCCCGATGCAGGCGGCAGCACCTTGACGATTCCAGGGCGGCCACCATACTTGCCGGCAACAACGTAACAATGGATGCAAAGATGAGCGAGATTGACGAACTTACCGACTGGATCGCCAATCCGCCGATCAACCGCGGTACCGTGCCCTATGTGCTGATCCTCAATCTGGAGGAATTCACCCGCAGCAAGGAAGGCATGGAGTTTCTGAAGGCCTTCGCCGACCGACTGGACGAATTGTTCGCGGGTCGTGGCTGCCGACTCTATCGCCTGAGCCTGGCCAGCCTGGTCATGACGGTTTCGGACCAGGAAGTCCTGGTCTCCGGCATCCTGTCGGACACCAAGATGCAATTGCTGCGCATGATCGGCCGGCAATTGCCCGATTATTTCGGCGCGGTCGACGTCAACCGCATCACCCAGATCATCGACCTGCGGCGGGAACGCCCGCGGGCGATGGAAACCGTGCGGCGCCTCGCCGAACAGGCGGCCAATGTCGACCAGGTTTCCAACATGATGGATATGCTGCTGCTGGAGCATATCGTCCGCATCGAGGCTGCGCACAAGCAATGGGGCGATGCGCGCTTTGCCGACCTGTTCCTGCGCAGCCAGCAGATCGCCCTTTATGAAGAGGGAAAACCACTGCACCCGGTGATGAGCGAGTTTTTCGCCAGCATGGCTGCTTTGCGCCAACATCTCCTGGTCGGCGTCGACATGCGCCACAACAAGAACGTCTTCAACCAGATGACGGTGACTTTGGACCGCATCATCCTGAAGGCGATCGATGCAATCAAGCGACCGGAGCAACGCGCCTCACTCAACATCAATATCGAAAGCGTGTTCTCGAGCGATTTCGAAACCTTCGAGCGCAAATCACTGAATTCCCTGCGGCGCTTCAACTTTGAGTTCCGCATCGGCGACATCATGCAGAATTTCAACGAGTTCCTGGCCGCGCGTGATCTCATCCAGGGACGCGGCGGCACCGTCGCCATCGACGGGCTGCTGCCGCCACTGATCAATGTGATCGATCTGGCCCAGCTAAACCCGAACATGATCAAGGTGTTCTGGCAGCCCGGCATCGGGCCGGAATTGCTGCGCCGCCGCGGTCATTTCGATCGCCTGCGGCAATCCGGCGTCGTATTGGCGATGGCCCGGGTCGATGACGAAGATGGCTTCGTCACCGGCCAGGAACTCGGTTTCGGCATGTTCCAGGGCTTCCACATCGACAAGCTGCTGAGCACCCCTGCCCCGGTACCCTTGTCGGAATACCGGGGTGTCGGCTGATCAGGCGAGCGCCGGGCTCACCAGCGCTTCGGCATTTTCGAGCAGGAGTGAATCCAGGCGGTTACTGGCGGCGTAACCGGCGAGCCGCTTCGGAAAGGCTACGCCGGGCTTCAGTTTCGGATCGGCAATCGGCTCTCCCACAATCTGCGAGATCGGAATGACGCCCGCCCAGCAATCGAGAGCGTAATCGGGCTCGTCATCCTTGGGTGGGCCCGATCGGGTCTTGGCCGAGGCCTCCTCGATCTCCATCGCAATGACCGTCGTCCCCTTGAGCTCTTGGATTTCGTTCGGGCGGATGTCGTCACGGCGACCGGGATAGAGCCGATCGACAAAGAGATCGAGCTGGCGCGATTCTTCCCTGGGATCACTCACCAAATGCGCGGTGCCGAAGGCCATCACCGAGCGGTAATTGATCGAGTGGTGGAAACCGGACCGCGCCAGCACCAGCCCGTCGAGATGTGTCACCGCGACACAAGCGGGGACGCCCCCTTCCTGGAAGCGCAGCATCCGGCTCGCGGCCGATCCGTGCCAATAGAGCGTGCGCCCTTCCCGCCAGAAGGCGGTCGGCGTTACGAAAGGCTGGCCGTCGATGACATAGGCGATATGCGCGATAAAAGCGGAATCCAGGATCGGAAAGATCGTCGCTTCATCATATTTGCCCCGCTCGTGCAGGCGTTTCACGCGGCTGCGTTCGGTGGGCGTATAGGCATTCATGGTTCTGGCTCCAGGCTGGAAAATGTGTGTAAAGCCTTGGTTTAAATCCGAAGTGGTTCCATGATAAGATCCGGTATCTATTTTCTTTAGGTACCACTCGGAGTAGAAATTGCGGCAGCATGGCAAAGGCAGCCTGATTGCGATCAGCCTGGATTCCAGCCAGCCGGAACCTTTGTTCCGGCAGCTTTATACCGAATTGCGCCAGGCGATTCTGGTTGGCCGCCTGCGCTCGGGCGACCGCATGCCGGCCAGCCGCGCCCTGGCGGATGAACTCGGCATTTCCCGCAATACCGCCCTCGCCGCTTTCGAGCAACTCGCGAGCGAAGGCTATCTGGTGACGCGCGAAGGATCGGGCACCTTCGTCGCCGACAATCTTCCCGATCTCGCGCCGCGGAGCCGAGACCGATTGAAGAGAGAGCTATCCACCACCTCCCCCGCCCCAGAGATCGCCCAGCGCAGCGCGATCCTTCTCGATGCTGTCAGGGCACGGCCCGAGACACCCGGCGGTAAATGGTGGCCCTGCTTCGCGCCGGGTTTTTCCGACCACACTGACTTTCCTTTTGCTCTCTGGGGCCGGCTCCTGGGGCGCGCCTGGCGCAATCCGAAGCAGGAATTGGTGATCGGCGGCGATCCCGGCGGCTATCCGCCACTTCGAGCCGCCATCGCACAATATCTGCGCCAGGCGCGCGGCATTGACTGCGCGCCGGAAGATATCCTGATCGTCAGTGGCATACGGCAGGCGGTCGACCTGACCTGCCGGCTGCTGCTGGAGACCGGCGACGCAGCCTGGATCGAACGGCCGGGATTTCCCGGTTTGGGTGCCGCGATCGCTGCCGGCGGCGGCCGGCTGGTGCATGTGACGGTCGACGAGGAAGGCCTGGATATTGCCGATGGCTTGCGCCAGGCGCCGAAGGCGCGGCTAGCCTGCGTGGCGCCCTCGCATCAATATCCGCTGGGTGTCGTCATGTCGCTGCAGCGGCGGCTGGCTTTGCTGGCCTGGGCGCGCGATGCAAAAGCCTGGATCCTCGAGGACGATTACGACAGCGAGTTCCGCTATGCCGGGCGACCGCTTGCCGCCTTGCGCAGCCTCGATCGTGACGGCCGGGTCATTTACGTGGGCACGCTCTCCAAATTGCTGTTCCCTTCGCTCCGGGTCGGCTATCTCGTCGTGCCTCCGGCCCTCTCCGACGCATTTCGGCGTGCCCGTGCGATTGTCGACGATCAGCCGGCCATGGCGACGCAGCCGGCGCTCGCCGCCTTCTTCGAAGACGGGCACCTCGCCGCACATGTCCGGCGCATGCGAAAGCGTTACGCGCATCGACAACGATTGCTGCTCGACGCTGCCCGAGATCATTTCGGCGATCGGATCGCCCTGCGGCCGGATGTCGCTGGCCTGCATCTGGTCGCCGATTATGGGGCTGGGATACTGCGGGCGCGCAGCGACACCGCGATCTCGGCGCAACTTGCTGAAGCCGGGCTGACGGTTCCCCCTCTTTCCGCCTATGATGTCGGACCGTCCAAACGGCAGGGCCTGATGTTCGGCTATGCCGCGGTACCCGATGACAAGATTGCCTCAGGAATCAAGGCGATCGCCCGAACATTGGGTTTATGAGGCCGATATGCGACGATGGATGATGATGAAATTCGAGACGAGGCAGATGATGTTGACGGCGCGCCTTCTTGTTATCCCGCTGCTCCTGGCCATCGGCGGCTGTGGCAGCACCAGTTCAGGCGATACGGCACCGGCGGCAAGTGCTGTGACGCCCCAGCCGGCAGCGGCACCCGCGGCAGCGGAACCCATCGCGGCAGTACCCGCGCCCATCACCACCGAGGCATCGACCGGCACGCAGGCCAATGCCCCATCCCGTTGGGGGGCGCTGTTCGTCGCCGGCGACCATTCGATCACGGCCTTCGACAATGCAACACGGCGATTCTACAACATCGTTCAGGGCAAGCCGCGCATGAAACTGGCGCGCCTCACATCGGACCCCAGCATCGCGCCCTCGCCCGGTGAGATCGCCACCTTGGGAACAGTCGATGAGGCGCTGGGATACATCAATAACAATGCGGCCGAGAATTGCCTGGTCTTCCTCACCTCGCACGGCACCGAGGGCGGTTTCTACTTGTCGCAGCATGATGGCGCCGGGGCGCTGCTGCCACCGCGCACGTTGGATTGGCTGCTTGACCGCCATTGCGGCTCCAAGCCGACCGTGGCGATCGTCTCGGCCTGCTACAGCGGGATCTTTCTTGAAGAAGGGATGGAGCAGCCCAACCGCATCATTCTGACGGCGGCGCGGCGCGACCGCCCGTCCTTCGGCTGTGGCGCCGACGAAATCTATACCTACTATGACAAATGCCTGCTCGATTCCTGGCTTTGGTCCTATACGTGGCGAGAGCTGCACGAAAAGACCAGCGCCTGTGTCGCCGAGCGCGAGACGGCGATGGGCGCAACGCCCTCCGAGCCACAGGCCTTTTTCGGATCTGGCGTCACCGAGTTGCCGATGCCGTGAAGCCTTACACGCGCTCGATCCGGCATTGGAAACAATTGTTGTAGGCCGAGCGCGCGTGCACATAGGCAACGTCCGACCGCGCGAGAATGGCGGCGGCGCTCGCATTGATCTCGGCCGGCGGCACCAATTGGCCGGTCCCATAGACGATGCGATCCTGCGCGTTATAGCCCTTCAACAGAAACAGCTTCCGCACGGCGAAGACCGGCGGCAATTCTGCAACCTCCGGAAAGCGCGGACAAGGATCGGCGTGAAGGAAAATCGGTCCGGTCTCGGCATAGGGCTGCGGTGCCGGAAACGGCCGGTAATTCAGGACAAGATAGGGCTCGCCCGCAGCCACGTCCTCCTGGCAGTGGCGGCAGGGGACGCCGTCCCCATCCGAGACATGCCGTTCCGGCTTCTGCCCATTGGCGTCGACGCTGCCGGTTTGATAACCACGGGCGAGCGCGGTCGACATGGAAACGAATTTGATGCTTGCAGCCACCGGAAAACTCCAGGTTCATGGGCGTAATTGAACATGGGCCAAGGAGGTATTGGGAGGCTATCCGAGGCTTGCGCAGAAAAGAGCAAGATCGATCAAATCGCCAGGCGCCGGCTTTGGCATAAGAACTTCCGGTCAATGCGAGAAGTCAAATGAAGCCCGTGGAAAAAGCCCTCTGGTATATCGAAAGCCATTTTGCCGAAAGCATCGATCTCGATGATATCGCGCGGAATGGCGGGGTATCGCGCTCCCATTTGTCGCGCGCCTTCACTGCGGCGACGAACCATTCCGTCATCGGCTACCTGCGTGGCCGCCGCCTGACGGAGGCCGCACGACGCCTGGCGCAAGGTGCACCCGATATACTGGAGGTGGCACTCGAAGCTGGATATGGCTCGCATGAGGCCTTCACGCGTGCGTTTCGCGACTTCTTCGGAACAACGCCGGAAGACGTGCGCGGTCGCCGCTCCCTTGATGCACTCACTTGCCTGGAGCCCATCAGAATGGATGCCTTAAAGACGATCTCCCTCGCCCAGCCGCGCTTCGATGAGAAGCCGCCACGACTCTTTGCCGGCCTCAATGAGAAGTTCAGCACCAATAACGTCGCCGGCATTCCCGCCTTGTGGCAGCGCTTCAATGCATACTGGGACAGCATCCCGCATATGGTGGCGGGAGCCGGCTATGGCATCTGTCATACCTATGACGATACCGGCAATTTTGATTACCTCGCCGGGGTCGAGGTAACGGAATTCAATGACCTGCCCCCAGAGTTTTTCCGCCTGCGCGTTCCAGCGCAGCGTTACGCCGTGTTCAGCCATGCCGGCCACATTTCCGACATCCGGAGCGTCGTGCATACGGTGTGGAACAAGTGGCTGCCCGATTCGGGCTTCAAAGCTGCCGACACGCCGGTACAGGAGCGCTACCATGCCCGCTTCGATCCGGAAACAGGGCTGGGTGGGTTTGAAATCTGGCTGCCGATTCGAAACTGAGGCCGAGCGATGCCGTTAATTGAGGGCTTTACCGAGAAACTGGACGCGGCGATCGATGCCGGCGCACTGCCGGGCCTGCACGGCCTCGTCATCCGCGACGACAACGGGCTGGTGCTTGAGCGGTACCTGACAGGCGCCGATGAGGGCTGGGGCCGGCCGCTCGGCGAGGTGCGTTTTTCAGCCGAGACGCTGCATGATCTTCGCTCGGTCAGCAAATCGCTCGTGGGACTGCTCTACGGCATCGCCCTCGATCGGGGCGAGGTGCCGCCACCGGATGCATACCTCATGGCGCAGTTCCCGGATTATGCGGACCTCGCAAGAGCCCCACATCTCGCGACCCAAAAGATCTCTCATGCCCTCACCATGACCTTGGGCCAAGCCTGGAACGAGGATTTGCCCTACAGCGATCCCGCCAACAGCGAGATCGCGATGGAACGGGCGCCGGATCGCTATCGCTTCATCCTGGAACAGCCCGCGATCGCGGCGCCCGGCAGCAAATGGATCTATAGCGGCGGCGCCACTGCTCTGCTTGGACACCTCATCGAAAGAGGAAGTGGCGCTTCACTGCTCGATTTTGCGCGCATGCATCTCCTGGCGCCGCTCGGTATCGAGGCGGCGGAGTGGTTCGCCGGCAGCGACGGCACCTATTCCGCCGCGTCGGGCCTGCGCTTGCGCCCCCGCGATCTCGCGACGATCGGGGAGATGGTCTTGCGAGGCGGCACATGGCTGAGCCGGAAGGTCGTTCCGGCAGCCTGGCTCAATGAGGCCTTCACGCCGCGCATCTCCTGTTTCGACGATGTCGAGTATGGCTATCAATGGTATCTGCGCGCCGCCACCGACGGGCACGGGCCGCGCCGCTTTGCCATGGGCAATGGCGGCCAGCGTCTGATCCTGATACCCGAGCGCGGGCTCTCAATCGCCATCCTCTGCGGCGGCTACAACCAGCCCGACCAGTGGAAAACCCCCGCAGCGATCATGTTGGAACATGTGCTCCCGGGATTGGCTGTAAGAAGATAGTCCTTATCTCACCCGCACTTGCTGTAGCCGCAGGAGGTGCAGAGATCGCAGCCTTCCTGGCGAATGAGCGAGGGCGAGTTGCATTTGGGGCAATGCGGCAGCTTGCGACCGCCGGCATCGCCATTGCCCTGCCCGTCGGCAAGGTTGGCAACCTTGCGGGCAACCATGCGTTCGACATCGGCGCGTTCCTGGGCCGGATCCGGCATGAAGCCGATGGCGATCAGGTGCCGCTCGATCACTTCGCCGATGGCCGCCAGGAGCGAGGGCACATAGCGCCCCCCCACCCAGGAACCGCCGCGGGGATCGAACACGGCCTTCAATTCCTCGACCACGAAGGAGATGTCACCACCGCGGCGGAACACGGCCGAGATCATGCGGGTGAGGCCGACCGTCCAGGCGTAATGCTCCATGTTCTTCGAATTGATGAAGACTTCGAAGGGACGGCGCCGGCCGTCCTGAATCACGTCGTTGATGGTGATGTAGATGGCGTGGTCGCTTTCCGGCCAGCGCACCTTGTAGGTGGCACCTGGCAGGGCTTCCGGCCGGTCGAGCGGCTGAGTCATGTAGACGACGCCACCCGCCTCATAGACGTCCTGGGGCTTGGGACCATCTAGGCGCACGGCATCCGATTGCTGACTGTTACGGGTGGCCAGGAGCGGCAATTCCACCTGTGGCTTTGGCGCCTCTTTGGGCTTCACCTCGAGGACCGAGCCGGTAACGTCGTTCGGCCGGTAGGTGGTGCAGCCCTTGCAGCCCAGTTCATAGGCCTCGAGATAGACGTTCTTGAACTCCTCGAAGTTAAGATCGACCGGACAGTTGATCGTCTTGGAGATCGAGCTGTCGATGTATTTCTGGACCGTCGCCTGCATCACCACATGGTCGTGGGGCGAAAGCGACTGGGCGTCGACGAAGTAATCCGGCAGGGGCGCGTTCTCGCCGTGGAGACGGTGGAACAGCCGATAGGCAAAATCGGTTACCTCCTCGGCCTGGCGGGTGCCGTCCGGCATCAGGACGTGACGGGTGTATTTGAAGCTGAAGACCGGCTCCAGCCCCGAGGAGACATTGTCCGCAAAGAGCGAAATGGTGCCGGTGGGCGCAATCGAGGTCAGCAGGGCATTGCGGATACCATGCTTGGCAATCGCCGCCTGGACGTCGGCATCCAGGGTCTTCACCGTCTCGGAGGCGAGAAAGGCGTCTCGGTCGAAGAGCGGGAAGGCACCCTTCTCGGCGGCGAGATCGGTCGAGGCCAGATAGGCCGCCCGGGCGATCGCCGCCAGCCATTCCTCGGTCAGCTTGATAGCCTTCGGCCCGCCATAGCGCGCCTCGCACATGATGAGGGCGTCAGCCAGGCCGGTCACCCCGAGGCCGATCCGACGCTTGGCCTTCGCCTCGGCCTGCTGCGCCTCCAGCGGGAAGTTGGAGACGTCGATGGTATTGTCCATCATCCGCACAGCCATTCTGACCAACCGGTCAAGTGCCGCGATATCCATCTTCGCCTGAGCGGTGAAGGGGTCGGCAATCAGCGTGGTGAGATTGATCGATCCCAGCAAGCAGGCGCCATAAGGTGGCAGCGGCTGCTCGCCGCAGGGATTGGTCGCACTGATCGTCTCGCAGTAATGGAGATTGTTTTTCTTATTGATGCGATCGATGAAGATCACGCCGGGCTCGGCATAGGCATAGGTCGCCCGCATGATGCGCTCCCAGAGCTCCCGAGCCTGGACGACGCGGAAGGTCGTACCGCGGAACTTCAGTTCCCAAGGCTCATCGGCCTTCACCGCCGCCATAAATGCATCGGTCACCAGCACCGAGAGGTTAAACATGCGGAGCCGGCCAGCGGTTTGCTTGGCATCAATAAAAGCTTCAATATCAGGATGATCGCAGCGTAAAGTTGCCATCATGGCACCGCGCCGGTGGCCCGCCGACATGATGGTCCGGCACATCGCATCCCAGACATCCATGAAGGAAAGCGGGCCCGAGGCATCGGCGCCGACACCCTTCACGGGGGCGCCCTTCGGCCGCAGGGTCGAGAAGTCGTAGCCGATCCCGCCCCCCTGCTGCATGGTCAGGGCCGCCTCACGGAGATGGGTGAAAATCCCCCCCATGTCGTCCGGCACGGTTCCCATGACGAAACAATTGAACAGGGTCACGGTCCGCTTGGCGCCGGCACCGGCCAGGATACGGCCGGCGGGCAGGAACTTGAAATCCGCCAGGGCATCATAGAATTGAGCCGACCAGCGGGCACGGTCTGCCGGCGCCTCGGCCTCGGCCAGTGCATCGGCCACGCGCCGCCAGCTATCCTCGATGGTCTTGTCCACAGGAGCGCCATCCAGCGCCTTCAGCCGGTATTTCATATCCCAGATCTGTTGGGAAATCGCGGCGACCTGTGCCATCAAAAACGTCCTTAGCTACGCACTCAAAAGGGGCACTTAGTTAAGCATTTTTGGCGGCGGAGCGTCAACGCTCGCGTTCATTATTTGTTTCCACAAGCCTATACATTTGCAGCTCAAAATATCGATTGGAAACAACCGCTAATATACTGATTTTTCAATTTGTCCACAAAACACACAGCCTGTGGATAAAGTTGTTCACTCGTTCCCCGCACGGCGCCGGTTCGCTGGCTCCGCCACCTCGTCGATAAAGGTCAGAACGCGCTCCGGCATGCCGTGTTGCATGAGGTCGTTATGCCCCGCTTCGGCGGGAAACAGAGCCTGTTTTGGCTCGCGGGCGGCATCGAACAGCATGCGCCCGAACATCGCTGGCGTGGTCCGATCGAGTTCTCCATGAATGACCAGAAGCGGCTTCTCTATCCGATCAATCTTGGAGAGGGTGTCAAACTTGTCGCTGACAAGGGCGTCAAAGACCAGAAACGGATAGCGCAGACGGGCCGATCGCGTGATCGAGGCAAAGGGAGCCTCCAGGATCAGCGCCGCGGCCGGCTGCTCTATCGCCATTTGGGCCGCGATCGCGGCGCCGAGGGACTCACCAAAGAAGATTAACTGTTTCTCATTAACATGCTGATTTTTTAGAAAATCGAGCGCAGCCCTTGCATCGGTGTACAACCCGGCCTCTGTCGGGACACCCGGATTGCCACCGTAGCCTCGATAGCCGACCAGCAGGACCCCGTATCCTTGGGCCGCATAGGGCAGAATGCGAGACACCCGATTGCCGCGATGCCCCGCATTGCCATGGAAATAAGCAACGACGCGCCCGTCAGCACGCTCGGGCGGCAGGTACCAGGAATGCACCACCAGGCCATCCGACGTTGTCAGGGCGATATCCGTCATACCGGCCGGGGCGAAGAATTGGGACAGATCCACCTGCGTCGGATCGGGCCGAAAGATGATCTTCCGTTGCCCTATCACCAGCAGGAGAAGTGCCGCGAGATAGGCCGCTAGGAGTCCCCCGATAAGTCCGATTATCATTGCCTTCATCCCCAACGCACCCGATCAAGCCCTACGAAGATACATTAGAATTACGATATAACTGGCTGATATTTAAAAATAGAATTTACGGCAGTTGCCGGCGCTGAAAATAGGAGGTGAAGCGACCGACAGCAGCAGCCCCCTCCGTCCGGCACCAGTTCTTTTGACCCGACAAGCCCCGGTCAAAATATTCGAGATCCGCGGCTGCGATGGCCGCCAATCTCGCAGCCTGATCATCTTCGGGTGCCACATTTCCCCGCGCCAGCAGGTCGTGGTGAAGCAAGAAATAGCCGATCGCGACGGGCTGGTCGATCAACCCGCAATAATCGGCGACGGCAATATCATAATGCACCTGCTGCAACCCAATCCCGGCCGGGTCCGCTCCGGCCGCCAGCGCCCCAGCGCCGAGGCCGGCCCAGATCATGACTGGGGCGATCAGGTTGATCACGCGCCTGCCGAGGGATTGCCTGGAAAGAACCACCATCGCTGAAGACTGAACGTGTCGCAGGGGCGAAGCAAGCCTGTGGCGGGAATCAGGGCACGAAAAGAAATTGCCCCGATTTCGAGCTTGCGCCATGAAAGGCGGATGACAGAAACGACGCTCGATTCATCGCCGCCAGGAACTGCGATCCGCTGGATCAACGCAGGACTGCTCCTGGGCCATGTCGGATCGGCACTTGCCGCCTATTTTGTGCTGCCCGCCCTGGTTCGCTGGGAGGGGCCGGCCTGGGCCTGGGCATTGCTGCCGATTGCCCTGGTCGCCAACGGTTATTGGGCGACCTTGCACGAGGCCATGCATGGCCAGTTGCTGGCATCGGCCGATGCGAACCGGCGGGCTGGTCGCTTTCTGGCAATTCTGTGGGGGTCCTCGTTCCGGCTGTTGCGGTTCGGTCACCTGATGCACCATCGCTTCAACCGGCATGCCTTGGATCGTCCGGATTGTTTCGATCCCACCCGGACCAGCGCGGCCAAAGCGCGGCTGCGTTTCTATACCGAGATCCTGGGCGGTCTCTATTTGGCCGAGATCGTCACCCCCCTCCTCTATCTGCTACCGCGCCCCACCATCCGCCGGATTGTGCTGCGTCTCTATGGAGGCGACGATGCTCCAATGCCGCAATTGCGGCAAATCGCCGACCAGACGCTGGCCAGCCCCAAGGGCGTTGCCGACATCCGGCAGGACGCGCTCGCCGCCTGGCTCCTGCTCCTGGCGGCGGGAATATTCTGGGGTCCCTATTGGCCGGCCTTTGCGGCCTTTATCTTTGCGCGGGGCCTGCTGATCTCGGTGGTGGACAATGTCTATCATTTCAGAACACCTCTGGATCATGTGGAATTTGCCTATAACCTGCGCTTGCCCAGACCGCTTCAGGCGTTGTTCCTTAATATGAACATGCACCGGGTTCATCACCGGCGGGTAAACGTTCCGTGGTGGCAATTGCCTAGTTTTTTTGCAGCAGATCAGGACACCTACGACGGATCCTTCATGCGTGGTATCGCACGGCAGGCGTCCGGACCGATGGCCGTCGCGCCGCGCCCATCGCGCGGCGCGGTTGAGAATTCCCCATAAGAAATGGTGGAAAGCGTATAACCGTCTTGCATTTCAATTTGCCGCACCCCATTCTGATCGCGGCTTTGCAATGCGACATGTCGTCCACCCCAGCGATGCCCGGGTAAATGGTCGTGCGGGGGATGATTGGTTGTGTGCGGGCCGGCCAAATCGTCCTGATTTTCAAGAGCGCACTCATGTCTGACCACGACCAGTTCTCCGGCGGCAGCGAGCTCAAGGGGAAGATCAAATGGTTCAATCCGGAAAAGGGCTTCGGCTTCGTTACACCGGCTGACGGCTCATCCGATGTCTTCCTGCATATCTCGGCGTTGAAGGATGCCGGTTTGCAGGATGCGCCCGAAGGCTCGACCATCACTTGTGAGGTCGGCCAAGGTCGCAAAGGTATCCAGGTTCTGCGTGTCGTCAATCTCGACACGTCGACGGCGGCTCCTTCCCGTCCGAAGCGCCCCTTCGGTGCTGGCGGCGGCGGCCCGCGTCGCGATTTCGGTGGTGGTGGCGGCGGTGGCTATGGCCGCTCTCCGCGTCAGTACCACGACGATTGAGACGACTGGTCCTTGCTCTCCGGTCGCCGTAAGGCGGCCGGGCACCCAGGTCTTTTTGCGGACGATTTCAGATATGAGATCGGCGAGAGTTTCTTGCGGGCTAGAGAAACCTTGCTGGCGCCCCTACTTCATCACTCATTGGGATAGTTGATCGCGCTGACTTCCAGCTCGAGGTCGCCGATCGGTCGTTTCCAGATCACGACATCGCCTACCTTGGCGTCTTTTAGCGCAAGAGCGAAAGGCGAGACCCAGGAGATCTTGCCGCGGCTGGGATCCGCTTCGTCTTCGCCGACGATCTGGAAATGGTGCTTGGTGTCGTTTTCATCGATCGTGTCAACGATTGCGCCAAAGTCCACGCTGTCGCGCGGTTGCGCGGCCAGATCCACAACCACGGCCTTGGCAATGCGGTCCTGCACATAGCGGAGGTCTCTCTCCACCACGAGCAATTGCTCCTTGTCGAGCAAATCCTCCTCAGCGGTGATCGCCTTCTTCTGCGCTTCCAGTTCTGCTTCCTGCTGGCGCAGCAGAACTAGTCCCTGCGGCGTCACCATATTGGGATAGGGACTCTGCGGGCGCTCCGGCAGTTCAGTGGCTTGATCGTCGCTCTCTTTGACGAAGGCTCGACTCATGACTTTTCACCTCTCTCCAACAAAGCTAGGTCGATCCCCGCCCACGTCAAGGACTAATGTACATCTTCGTTGTGGAAAAACTCTGATTTGACCAGAACTTAGCGATTGCGAGCAATGCGTTAGGGGTTACTTGGCGAAGTTCAGATTTCCGCGTCAGTATGGACCGCCGCGCGCCGCGCGCTTATAAGATGCCCCGCCGGGAAGCTCCCGACCGAATTCAAGAGATGTGATCAGAGACATGCAGCGGTTTGACGTCGTCATTGTCGGAGGAGGCGTGATTGGCTCCTCCGCCGCCTATTTCCTCAGCGCAAATAGCGATTTTAAGGGATCAGTGGCGGTCATTGAGAAAGATCCCACCTATGCCGAAGCGGCCACGCCTCGCTCGGCCGGCGGGGTCCGCCTGCAATTTTCCACTGCGGAAAACGTCCTCATCTCGGCCTTTGGCGCCGCCTTCATCAAATCAGCGGATGAATATCTGAGCGTCGGCAATGAAGGTGCCGGCATCGAGTTTCGCGAACAGGGCTATCTGTTTCTGGCAACCGGCGCCGGCTTGAAGACCTTGCTCACCAATCAGCGCCTGCAGCATGAACTTGGGGCGGCCACGCAATTACTCAATCCGCCCGAATTGCAGGATAACTTCCCCTGGCTCAACACGGCCGATCTGGCGGGCGGCAGTTTCGGGCCGGTCAATGAAGGCTGGACCGATCCCTATAGCCTGCTCCAAGCCTTCAAGCGCAAGGCCCGGTCACAGGGCGTCACCTATCTTAACGACACTGTCACCGGCATCGTTCAGGAGGGCCATCATGTGACGGGTGTGGCGCTGGCGTCAGGCGAATCCATTGCCTGCGGCCATGTTATCAATGCCGCCGGCATCAAGGGGCGCACCATCGCCGCCATGGCCGGGATTGATTTGCCGGTCTTTCCGCGCAAGCGCTTTATCTACGTCTTCGATTGCCGAGACGAAATTGAGCGGGTGCCGCTCACCATCGATCCTACCGGAGTCTGGTTCCGGCCGGAGGGGCCGCAATTCATCGCCGGCGTTTCTCCGGAAGAGCATGACGATCCCGACAATGAGGATTTCGAACTCGATTACCGCCTGTTCGAGGAACTGATCTGGCCGACCCTAGCGCATCGCGTGCCGGCTTTCGAAGCCATCAAACTGGTGCGCGCCTGGGCGGGCCATTACGATTACAATGCGTTCGATCAGAACGTCATCGTCGGGTTTGCTCCTGGCTTCGACAATCTGTTGCTGGCGAACGGTTTTTCGGGCCATGGTTTGCAACAATCCCCGGCCATCGGGCGGGCCTTGAGCGAGTTGGTTACCTTTGGTCAGTATCGCACGCTGGATCTGCGGCGCTTCGGCTATGATCGGTTGGCCACGGGCGCGGCCCTGAAAGAAGTGAACGTGGTCTAAACCGTCGTACCGGCTGCCATCCCACCGGCCCAGGAGTAGCGCATATGAACAACACCGCTCTCGTTTCCATCATCTGCGAGGATCATCCGGGATTGATTGCCGAGGTCACCGGCCGCTTGTTTGATCTCGGCGTGAATCTGGGCGACACGACCTTTGCCGTGCTTGGTGGCGGCGCTGAATTTACATTGGTCGCGAAGCTTCCGGCTGGTGTCGGTTTTGGTGACATCGAACAGGAATTGAAGTCGCTGAAGCAGCTCAAGGATGCGAAACTCACTGTCTCCCCCTTCGCCTATCGCGAAACCCATGACGAGCAGGCTCATATCACGCATCGTGTCGAGATCACCGGCGACGACAGTCCCGGATTGATCGCACGCTTGTCGGAAGCTTTGCCGAAATTCGGTGCCAACATCGTGCGCCTCAATTCGGAATCCATTCCATCGGAATCCGGGGCACGCTTCCTGCTACGCATGGCCCTTTCCGTGCCGCCCGCCAAGGAAGCCAGCTGCATGGCGACGATTGCCAATACCGCGTCGCAACTCAACCTCAAATGCCAGTGGCAGCAGGCGCGCTAAGCCAGGTTCGCCATGAACGGAGCGGCGACACGGCATATCGGTATAACGCTCGTTCCCGATTTCGCACTCGCTTCCTTTTCAATGGTGATCGAGCCGCTGCGCATCGCCAATCGGCTGTCGGGCCGCAAACTCTATGAATGGTCCCTGCTCTCGGGCGAAGGCGGCCCGATCATGTCGAGCGCCGGAATTGATCTCGCGACCGCTGCCATCGCGACCACACGGGACACCGCTTTCGACCTGGCCATGATCTGCGCCGGCTTTCATCCCGAGCTCTACCGTCATCCCGGTGTGCTGAATTGGCTCCGGCGTCACCAACGCCTGGGGAAGACTATCGGCGCGGTGTCAACAGGAACATTCGTCCTCGCACGGGCAGGTTTGCTGGACGATCACCGCTGTACGGTACACTGGGATTATCACGGTGCATTGGCCGAGCTCTACCCCAATCTCAATGTCACTGACGATCTTTACGTGATCGATCGCGGTATCGTGACCTCGGCCGGATCGATCGCCGCTCTCGACCTGATGCTGCGCCTGATCGCCGACCACCACAGCGTCGCTTTCTCAAAGGCCGTCAGTGAACAATTCGTCCATACCCGGGCGCGCAGTTCGGCCGAGCATCAGCGCGGTGATCTCATGCATCGCCTCGGTACGGCCAAACCGCTGCTCCTCGCGGCGGTCAAACGCATGGAAGAGACGCTCGACCGCCCTATTTCGCCAGCCGATCTTGCTCGCGATCTCGGAATATCGCAGCGGCAGATGGAACGGCAATTCCAGGGTCACTTGGGACGCACACCCATTGCCTATCATCGCGATCTCCGCCTCGACCAGGCGCGCCGGTTGCTGTCACAGACCAGCATGCCCGTTACCGAGATAGCGCTCACCTGCGGCTTCGGCTCCGCCTCGCATTTTGCCAAACTCTATCGCGGGCGTTTCGGCCGCCTGCCGAACGAAGACCGCGCCTAACCGGTAATCAAGCGTCATCTGTTCGCCATTTTTATGTCGCGCTCCTGACTCGCGCACGGCATCGAGCCGTCACGCATCCGACCTATCCTGATTCCAGGAAGCGTCATATTGGATTTCGGATGTGACAGATTATCGGCGCGACGGCCCTGCGCGAGACCGCAAACGGCTCCTAACGTCTCGGCGGCGCTTCATGCTGCTGGGCGGCGCGACCCTCGCCGGCTTTACGGTCTCCAGCAGCGGTCTGGCGAATTTCGCGCCGCATTATCTGCAGCGGATCAGCCGCAGCCCGTTTCCCCTCACCCAGAATCCATTTTGCCTGGGCGTCGCCGCCGGCGCACCTGGCCCTGATGGCTTTGTCTTATGGACACGGCTGGCCCTGGATCCTCTGGCAACAGATCCAGTGAGTCCCGGCGGTATCCCATTAAAAGATCATGGGCATGGGATCGCGGTCGATTACGAAATCGCACTGGAGCCAGAGATGCGCCGCGTCGTTGCCGCCGGCGTGACACTTGCCGATCCGCGCTATGGCTTTTCGATCCACCTGAACGTCGCTGGACTGCAGCCGGCACGGGAGTACTGGTATCGCTTTCATCTCGGCGATGCGGAGAGTCCGGTCGGCCGGGCGATCACGTTGCCCGCTGCCGGTCGGCCGGCGACCGGTCTCCGTCTCGGTATGGCATGTTGCGCGAATTACGAGCGCGGCTATTTCGCAGCCTACCGGCACCTGGCCGATGAACAGCCAGACATGACACTCTTCCTGGGTGACTATATTTACGAACAGGTCGAGCAATATCGATCCGTCATTCGGCGTCACAGCGACGAAGCTGTACCCATCGACCTCGATGGATATCGCCGACGTTATGCGCAATATCGCCTCGATCCGGATTTGCAGCGCCTGCACGCGACGACGATGACACTGGCGACATGGGACGATCACGAGGTCGAGAACGATTATGCCGGTGATTGGTCGGAGAGCTTTACGCCCCATGCCGAATTCGTGGCGCGGCGGCGGGCGGCCTATCAGGCCTTCTACGAGCATATGCCACTGCGATGGCAGCCATCCGGCGATCATCTGCGTATCCATGACTGTGTAACTTACGGCGACCTCGCACGCATCTCGCTGCTTGATGGCCGACAATATCGCGATCGGGGTGCCTGCTATGGGATGCCGGATCGCGGCGGCGGGCATCTGGTCGAGAGCGACACCTGCGCCGAACTACTCGACCCTTCCCGCTCGATGCTGGGAGCTGATCAGGAACGATGGTTGGCTGGCAATCTGACGCACTCGCCGGCCCGGTGGAACATCCTGGCTCAGAATGTGATTATGGCACCGCTTGGCAGCCGTGATCTCAACGGGCGCGTCACGGCCTGGACCGATGCCTGGGACGGATATCCGATGGCGCGCGACCGCTTGCTGAGTACCATGCACGATCAGACAGTTCGCAACCCCGTGGTCTTCAGCGGCGACATCCATTCCTTCTGGCATAACGATCTACGCAGGTCCGATTCCAGCAAAAGCGACGAGACCATCGCGACCGAATTTGTGGTGAGTTCCGTGACCTCCGATGGCCCGCCGCAAGATCAGTTGCAGGATCAGGTGGCGCGTCATCCGCACATACACTTTGCCGAGAGCCGCCATCGTGGCTACGCCTTGGTCGAAATCGCCGGAGACCGGATGCTGACTCATTTCCGCACGATCGGCGACGTCACCGACGATGCGACCCATCGCAATACACTTGCGAGCTTCGCGATCGAAGACGGTCGCAATGGCGCCGTCGCCGTCTAGGGTCGCCAGAGTTCTTCGGCTATCAAAGTTGCAGCGATCACTATGCCCGGCAGCAGACAGGCGATGAAGGGCTTCATCGCACTTCTTTCCTTCACCAAGGCGATGATGAGAAGGATCGCATTGACGAGGAAGAATACCAGCGACACGAGGCCCCAAACGATCAGCCCCAGCATGATGCCACCCCCGGCATCCGGCCCTTTAGGGCCGCTCGCTTCTAGAAGGTTTGCAAGTGGAATCAACAGGATGACAAAGACCGTATAGGCCAGATTCCGCTTTCCCCACGTAGCGATCCAGCCGGCCAATATCGGGCGCTCCGGTTTTTCATCGATCATCGTATCGGCCCCCCCTTCAATCGGTCGAAGGTAGCCGATTCCTCGGAACCAGCCCAGCCTGAGGGACGTCGAAAATGCAGCGTCGAATGACGATTATGCTATATCCCGCCACATCGCGCGGACGCAGAGTGACGGCGTGATTCAACCGCTTTTTCGGAGCGTCCCGCAATGGCTCTTCCCGCACATGTCAAATACATCGTCATCGGCGCCGGCATTCACGGCCTGTCCTCGGCCTGGCACCTGGCCGAGAATTTGCGCAAGACCGGCAAGGGTTCGGGCAAGGACGTCCTCATCATCGACAAGACCAGCATCGCGGCGGGCGCCTCCGGCATTGCCTGCGGTGTCGTGCGCAACAACTATTTCCAACCGGCCATGCGACGCCTGATGGCGCATTCGGTGAGTGTCTGGGAGAGCGATCCGGAAACCTTCTCGTATCACTCCATCGGCTACATGCAGATCAGCCCCGAGATCATGCACCAAGATGTGGCCTCGATCTACGCACAGCAGAAGGAGATCGGCTACACTTCCACTTTCGTCGAGGGCGAAAAGGACTGCATGGCCTATATGAAGGGCATCTTCGACGATTGGCAGGCCAAGGGCATCACCTCTGTCCTTCATGAGAAGAAGGGTGGATATGCCAACAACACCGCCGCGATGTACGGCCTCGCCAAGAAAGCCGAGGCCGAAGGTGTCCGCATCGTCACGGGCATCGAGGTGAAGGGCCTGAAGCGCGACGCCAAGGGCGCCGTCACGGCCGTTGAAACCAACCAAGGCGAGATCAAGTGCGATTTTGTGATCGCCGGCCTCGGCCCCTGGGTACGCTCGGTCTGGAAAATGCTGGACCTGCCCGACGCCATTTCAATCAAAGGCAAAGACGGCAAGATGCATGAAAACGTGCCGATGTGGGTTTATTGGTCGCTGCAGGAAGGCACGCTCGGCGTCGATCCGGATTTGCAAAAGACCAATGACGGCAAGATGCCACCGGTCATTCATGTCGACACCGATGCCCCGCTCTATTCGGACGAGGACGGTTCACTTATCACCGACAAGCTCTGGGGTATCTATTACAAGCCCGATTTCCATTTCGGTGGCGTCCAGGGCGGTGCGATGCCCTTCAAGGTGCCAACCGCGATCGACAAGGTGCGCGTCGACCCTTATGGCCCGGAAAGCCCAGAATTCATCGTCGGCGATGACTTCGCCCATATGTGGGTCTCGGCCCTCGCCTTCTGCCAGAAGCGATTCATGGGCACGATGCCGAAGTATAAGAAGGAACCCTCGGGCGGCATCGGTTGCTTCACCGCCGACAGTTTCCCCGTTTTCGATAAGTTCGCCGAGAACGTCTACATCATCGCCGATTCAAATCACGGCTATAAGATGATCGGCGTGGGCAAGCTGGTGGCCGATGACATCTGCGGGATGGGAGATGAATTGCTCCGCCCGTTCCGCTTCTCGCGCTTCGCGGAGGGCAAGCTGCACCCGACCTCCAACTCGCCCTTTCCCTGGAGCTGAGATTCACCCAGGATATTGCTCCAGACTCCGCGCCGGCTTGTGCCGACCGGCGAAAGACGACACCCGAACAACGGGATAGAGACGGCGGCGAAGCTGACTCCACAGCTTTGCCGCCGGTCTTTTTTTTATGGGCGGCCCCATCGGCCGGCCGGCCCAGATGCGCATGCGGCGCTTTCCGATCTGTGAAATCGCCGCCAGGCGACCAATTGGCGCTGCATCGACCCCATCATGTCGAAATGTGAGCACAATTTTATTTCCTATAAGGAAACCATTGTTCACGACAGGAGAGCGCGTTAGCATCCGCACATAAACATATAAACGATGGGGGCTAAGTTGACGTTATCGTGGAGAAAATCCGTTCTGGCCGACCGCCATATCGCACTCGGCTCAAAGCTTGAAGACTGGAGTGGCATGGGGACGGCCTGGACCTATGCCAAGGACATCTACGACGAACACATCGCCGTCCGCACCAAGGCCGGCATCATGGATGTTTCGGGCCTGAAGAAGGTCCATCTGGTCGGCCCCCATTCCCACGCCGTTCTGCACCAGGCGACGACCCGCGACGTCACCAAAATCTATCCCGGGAAATCGGTCTATGCCTGCATGTTGAACGACGCCGGCTACTTCACCGACGATTGTATTCTCTATCGCACCGGGCCGAATTCGTGGATGGTCGTTCATGGCAGCGGTTCCGGTCACGAAGAACTGACCAAGGCGGCTTACGGCCGCAATGTCGCGGTGCTTTTCGATGACGATCTTCACGACCTGTCACTGCAGGGGCCGGTTGCGGTCGATTATTTGAGCAAGCACGTACCGGGTATTCGCGACCTCAAATACTTCCACCATATGCAGACGACTTTGTTCGGCCGCCCGGTGATGATTTCGCGGACCGGTTATACCGGCGAGCGCGGATACGAGATTTTCTGCAAGGGCGACGACGCCCCGCTGATCTGGGATACGATTGTTTCGGAAGGCAAGCCACTGGGTATCATTCCCTGCTGCTTTACCGTGCTGGACATGCTGCGGGTCGAGAGCCAACTGATCTTCTACCCCTATGACAATTCGCAGATGTATCCGTTCCCGGACCAAGGTCCTGGCGACACCCTGTGGGAGTTGGGTCTGGACTTCACCGTCAGCCCGAACAAAGTGGGCTTCCGCGGCGCCGAGCAGCACTACAAGCTAAAGGGGCAGGAGCGCTTCAAGATTTTCGGTGTGCTGATCGACGGCGACAAACCGGCCGATGCGGGCGACGAGCTCTATGCCAACGGGAAGAAAGTGGGTGTCATTACCTGCGCCATGTATTCCAAGCTGACCAAAAAATCGATGGCGATTGCACGCGTCGATACGCCCTTTGCGACACACGGGCAGAAGCTTGAGGTGCGCGGCAAGACGGTCAATGGCGGCGCCATCGCCCATACACTGCCCTTTGATGATCCGAAGAAGACCAAGCGAACGGCGGTGGGCTGAGAACGCCTGCGAGGAGGGAGTGATAGACGTGATTTCACCCCCTCCCGCGCGCAAACTTTTGTCAAGCGGACTAGGCTTATCCGACGTCGGCAGCCCGGTCGCGCGCCTGTTCTCAGATGAGGGTCGCGTATGCTCGTTGAGGGTATAAAAAGCAGGCCGGTCTATACCGGATTGAAACTGGACGCTTGCGCCAGGCATCATCTCGTCGCACTGGAAGGTCAAGGGGCCGAGGCTGCCCTGGATATGTTCCGTGATGCCCCGGCCGGGGCGCTTGCTTGCGCTACGCTACTTTATGTCGGCAATGCCGGAAACGCCGCGGCGCTAAAAGCTCTGGGCGCGGATAGCTGTGACGTATTTCCGTCCATCCCTACTCTACTGATCCGCCTCAAGGGTTATCTCGTCACGGCCAAGATGACGACGCGCCTCTATGTCGCCGGCACCGAGGGCTTCATCGGCCAGGCCATGCAACTGGCTCTCGATCACGGCATCGACTTCCATTCCGTCCTGACGGAGCACCGCGGCTCGCTGGCGCGGCGGGTTCAATGCGTGCATTGCAAGGGCATGACAGAGAACGTCACGACCAATTTCGTTCAATGTCAGCATTGCGGCGTCCACCTGCTGGTGCGCGATCATTTCTCCCGCCGCCTCGGAGCCTTCATGGGGGTTTCGGCCAATGCCGAGGCGCCGCATGAAATTCCGCAGGCCGAGGAGATATTCAAATGAGTGGCGGCACGGAATTTCAGGTGCGCGTCACGGCCGCCGAAACGGTCGCCGACAGCATCAAGCATTTTCGCTTTGAACGCACAGATGGCGAAGACCTGCCGGCTTTCTCCGCCGGCTCACACATCGTCGTCTCGATGCAGGATGACAAGCGCCGCATTCGCAACCCCTATTCGCTCATGGGCTCGCTCAATGATCACAAGGGATACGAAATTTCCGTTCTGCGGACAGTGGATTCACGTGGCGGCTCGGCGTTCATGCATGAACGCGTCAAGGTCGGCGACATTCTGACAGTTGCCGGCCCGGTCAATCTGTTCCCCATCGACACACGGGCACGCAAACATATCCTGTTCGCGGGCGGCATCGGTATTACGCCCTTCATCGCGATGATCGAGCAGTTGAACAGATTGCATGCAACTTTCGAGCTTCACTATGCGATGCGGGCGCCTGAGCGTGGCGCCTATGTCAATCGGCTGTCGGTGAACAACGCGGCCGGCAGCACCCGCATATACTATGATTCAGCCGGCCAGCGTATCGACCTTGACGGTATTCTGACGAACCAGCCCCTGGGAACACATCTCTACGTCTGTGGTCCCGGAGGCATGATCGACGGCATATTGGGCGCTGCCCGCGCGGCTGGCTGGCCCAAGGAAAATCTGCATTCGGAACGCTTCCTGGCCCCTCCGCCCGGCCAACCCTTCATCGCGCGCCTGCAACGTTCTGGCAAGGTCATCGAGGTGGGCGAGCATGAGAGCCTGCTGGAGGCCATCGAAGCGGCCGGTGTTGACGCCTCCTTCCTGTGTCGCGGCGGCGCCTGCGGCCAATGCGAGACCGGCGTCATCTCCTGCGATGGCGAGCTGGTTCATAACGATCACTATCTGACCGCCGACGAGAAGGCCAGCGGCAAGAAGATCATGATTTGCGTATCACGAAGCAAGGGTCGGGAACTGGTGCTGGATCTCTGAGAACGGCGATCGCAAGACGCCGTCCCAACCGCGAGAGGATTGAGCTGAGATGAAGATCGATTTCAAGACCGAAACGTTCCGGGACGATTTCACATTCTCGAACAGCCGCCACGCCATCGAACGTTTCCCCTTTCCCTTTCCCGAAGACAAATACATGTATTCGGTGAACATCGAGCCGCATATCGCCGGCCCGATCGGCTCGGTCTACGAGTTCCCGATCGATGTCGACGAGCATTATGTCTCCGAGATGCGCGACCGCGCGCTGGTCCTGAAAGAAGACCCACTGCGTTGCCAGTCGCTGCCGCACATGATCACTGCGGAATGGGACCTCCTGGAATTGCTGATGACCAGCATGGCGCGGGATTATCCGGAACATTTTTCGCTGACCCAGGACGGCGACAAATGGCATTGGATCAATCGGCCGCTCGGCATCGATCAGCACTTTGTCTTCGGAGACACTTCTACCCTGCCCTATGGGCCGATGGAGTATGTGACGCGCCAATGCCAGGGCGATTTCTGCCTTCTCGATCAGCGCGAGGGTAACCTCTGGATGGATGCCGGCATCGTTTCGACGCAGGCCGATTGGTCGCTCGATTTTGATGTCGGCATGAATTTCTTCGAATGGCATGGGCCGGTGCCCCTGGCTCATGACATGAACATCTTTGACCGCGCCCTTAAATTCCTGCTCAACCTTCAGGTCGGTCGACCGGTGCGGCGCTTGAACTGGACCATGACGATCAACCCGCGCCTGGATACCAGCCCCGAGAATTACCACAAATGGGGCATCGACCGGACCACGGTCACGCCCGAGAATGTCAGCGACAAGGTGCACTTGCGTGTCGAGTTACAAGGCCTGTGGCGCCTGCCCCGCTCCAATGCCATCGTCTTCTCGATCCGCTGCTATCTCATCAAAATCAACGAACTGGTGACGATCCCGGCTTGGGCCAAGCGCCTGCATCGCGTGTTGAAGACGCTGCCGCCCGAGATCATCGACTACAAAGGCCTGACGCGCTATCGGCCGACACTGATTGACTTTCTGTCGAAGTATGACGACGGGAAATGACCGCATGGCAGCCTCATCTGTCTTTGAATGTGCTGGATCGAGTGAACAGATTGACGCAGGATCGTTAGGAGTTGATTCTTCTGCGTGATCCGATCGGCGAGGGGGAACAACGCCAAGGACCACGTTGATACCAAATTTGCAACGAGAGCCCGGCTGCCCTGCAGAACCGGGAACGAGGTTACTTGATCCAACGGCGGCCGGCAGCAACGGGGGATGCACGGCAGTCGAATAAAGCCAAAGATAAAGCCCCCGCATCGCAAACTGATACTTACTAGTGAGGGGAAGTGTAAATGTCTGCGGAAACGATATCCATGTCAGGGCCCGTCAAGGGCGAATTGGTGCGTTCGATTGATTGGCGAGGTGCTTTCTGGGTGGCGAGCGGTGTTCCAGCCCTCGTCCTTTTCTCGATCGGCGGCATTGCAGGCACAGTTGGCAACATTGCATTCGCCATCTGGGCTGTCTCGATGCTGATGGGCTTTGTACAATCCTTTACCTATGCCGAAATTGCCGGCCTCTTCCCGAATAAATCCGGCGGGGCCTCGGTTTACGGTGCTGCAGCCTGGCTGAAATACGGCAAGTTCATCGCACCGCTCTCGGTCTGGTGCAACTGGTATGCCTGGACGCCCGTCCTGTCGCTCGGCAGCGTTATTGCCGCCGGTTACATTCTCGGCATTGTCGAACAAGCACCGGCCGCAGAAGCGATTGCCGCTAAAATTGCGGAAGCCGCTGCTGCCGGCACGACCATGGATGAAGCCGCCGCGACGGCCGCATTGATGCCGATTCACAACGCGCTCAATGATCTGTTTTTCGGCATTCAGATCCCCTTCACCGAAGCGGTCGTAACACTTTCCTTCAACACGACCTTCTTCATCGGCGCCGTTCTGATGCTGATCGCCTTCGCCATTCAGCACCGCGGCATCCTGGGCACAGCCAAGGTACAGACCGTGGTTGGCCTCGTCATCGTCATCACATTGTTTGTGGTCGGTGTGGTGCCGTTCCTGAACGGCAACTTTAACAGCGACAACTTCTCGCCGTTTGTGCCTCTTGCCGTTCCTTATGCGCCAGAAGCGGGATCTTGGAATGTCGCCGGCTGGACACTGGTACTTGCCGGCATGTTCATTGCTGCGTGGTCGACCTACGGATTTGAAACCGCCATCTGTTACACAAGCGAGTTCAAGAATCCGGGTACCGACACCTTCAAAGCCATTTTCTATTCCGGCCTGCTCTGTCTTGTCTTGTTTATCCTCGTCCCCATCACTTTCCAGGGCTATCTCGGCCTCAACGGGATGTTGGAAACCGGCATTGTCGACGGTTCCGGGGTTGCCAATGCCATGGCGATGATGGTCGGCGGCGGTGCTGTCGTGAACAAGATCTTCGTCATTCTGATGATCGCATCGCTGCTGCTGATCATCATCACGGCGATGGCCGGCTCATCGCGGACCCTCTATCAGGGCTCCGTTGATGGCTGGTTGCCGAAGTTTCTCGGTCACGTAAATCACAACGGTGCGCCGACCGGTGCAATGTGGACAGATCTCGGCGTCAACCTGGTTCTGCTCGCGATCGCTGCAACAGATGCAACGTCGTACTTCTTCATTCTCGCAGTGTCGAATTGCGGCTACATCATCTTCAACTTCCTTAACCTCAATTCCGGCTGGATACACCGCATCGATAACGGTCACATCAAGCGTCCATACAAGGCACCGACTGTCGTTCTGGCGATTGGTACCCTGCTGGCCTTTGTCAACGCCGTCTTCATGGGCGCCGGCGCCAAGATATGGAACCCTTATGCCCTGTGGTGCGGCATCGGATTTGCGGCCGTCATCATCCCGGTTTTCTGGTTCCGGCATTATGTGACCGACAAGGGAAAATTCCCCCACCGCATGCTGGAGGACCTTGGCATCCGTGACATCGGACATCTTGGCGAGAAAAAAGCCGGCGTTTTGCCCTACCTGACTTTGGGCGCTGGCGTGATTGTCGTTCTTGTCTCGAATGCCATCTTCACACTCGAATAACTGAACATGGTTATGGGCGGGGTCGGTGACCCCGCCCACGTCTTTGAAATCGACACCCAGTTTTCCTTTTGAGACTGGACTGATAGGGTTCTGATCGACGAAGCGTCACACCCTTGAAATTGTGCCGACGACCTAAGAGTCCAAGTTTTGCTGCAGGGAGCCGCTATGAAGAAGCGAATTGCCGTCATCGGTGCTGGTCCTTCGGGGACTGCTGTTCTCCGAGCCTTTCAATCCGCCGCCGCCAAGGGCGCTGAAATCCCGGAAGTGGTCTGTTTCGAAAAACAGGAAGATTGGGGCGGTCTGTGGAACTACACGTGGCGTACCGGGCTCGACGAATATGGCGAGCCGGTTCATGGCAGCATGTACCGATACCTGTGGTCGAACGGACCGAAGGAATGCCTCGAATTTGCCGACTACACCTTCGAGGAACATTTCGGCCGCCCCATCGCTTCCTATCCGCCGCGCGCGGTACTTTGGGACTATATCAAGGGCCGCGTCGAAAAAGCCGGCGTGCGCGACTGGGTTCGCTTCCGGACACCGGTTCGGCACATTACCTATGACGACAAGAGCGGGAAGTTCACGGTCGAGGCGCATGATCTTGCCAAGGACACCGTGACGCGCGAGGCGTTCGACCACGTCATCGTTGCTTCCGGTCATTTCTCGGTGCCGAACGTTCCGGAATTTCCCGGCTTCCGGACCTTCAACGGCCGCATCCTGCACAGTCACGATTTTCGTGATGCGGTCGAATTCAAGGGCAAGGACATCCTCATCATCGGCCGCTCCTATTCGGCGGAAGACGTGGGCTCGCAATGCTATAAATACGGCGCCAAATCGATCACAAGTTCCTATCGCTCAAAGCCCATGGGCTTCAAATGGCCGAGCAACTGGGAGGAGAAGCCACTACTGCAGCGGGTTGAGAACAAGACCGCCTACTTCAAGGACGGAACGTCAAAGGAAATCGACGCCATCATCCTGTGTACGGGCTATCAGCATCATTTCCCATTCATCGACGATCGCCTGCGCCTGAAGACCGCGAACCGCCTGTGGCCGCTCGATCTCTATCGCGGCGTGGTATGGGAAGACAATCCGAAGCTTCATTACATCGGCATGCAGGACCAGTTCTATACCTTCAACATGTTCGATGCCCAAGCCTGGTACTCACGCGACGTCATCCTCGGTCGCCAGCCGCTGCCATCCAAAGCAGAAATGCAGAAGCACAGCGCGGCTTGGCGCGCGCGCGAGGAGACGCTCGAGAATGCCGAGCAGATGATCTGGTATCAGGGCGATTACGTGAAGGAACTTATCGACCTTACCGATTACCCCAGCTTCGATATCGAAACGGTCAACAAGACCTTCATGGAATGGGAGCATCACAAGGCGGAAGACATCATGGGCTTCCGCAACAACTCCTATCGCTCGGTCATGACCGGCACGATGTCGCCCAAACATCACACGCCGTGGCTGACGGCCATGGACGATTCACTCGAAAGCTATCTGAAATCGACGTGACATCGTAAACGAGGGATTAACACTTTCCTGCGACCAGGATCGACCCTGTGTCATGACTAGGCATAATCGCGTCCTGATAGGAAAGTTTGCGCTGCGGGATTACCATTTGTTTACCAGACGAGGCTAATTTTCCCGTCACAACCATTCCCATGCGGTGCGCTGGACCATGACGCTGATTGATTCAGGAAAAGCCATGATCGACGAAATCCCGATGGAGAGTGCCAGCGGCTTTGATGCCGTGACTGACGAACGCCTCGCGGCACTCCTCAGCATTACCGGCCGCATGGATGGTTTTCTCTATCGCTGCCGCAACGATCCCAATTACACAATGCTCTATATCAGCGATGGCATCCAAACCATCAGCGGCTATCCGGCCAGCGATTTTATCGGCAACAGTGTACGTGGTTATGCCACGATCACCTATCCAGACGATGTTGCGGTGGTCGACACTGCGGTCGGCCAGGCGCTGGAAACCCGCAGTAACTGGGCCATCGACTACCGGATCGTTTCGCGCCAAGGCGTGCCGATCTGGATCCATGAGATCGGCGGCGGTGTCTTCGATGCCTCGGGCCAGCTCGAATTCCTCGAAGGGTTTGTCATCGACATCGCCGAGCGCAAACGCCTCGAACAGGCCAATCGCGATCTCATCGATCGTGTCGCCGCCATCTCGGAACATATAATCAAGGATACAGGCAACATCCTCGAAGTCCTGCGCGCCCTCAAGATGCTGGCCTTGAATGCCCGCATCGAAGCAGCCCGGGCTGGTGAACAGGGCCTCGGCTTCGCCGTCGTGGCGCAGGAGATCAAGACTCTCGCCACCACGTCAGGTGCATCAGCCGAACGAATCACCAAGCTGATGAACGAGCTGCAGGACGTGCTCTCCGCCCCGGCGGGGACCGGGCATTAAGCCCAGACCACCGGCTTCAGCTCCCCTGCTTCAGCTCCGTGGCTTCAGTTTCTCCGGATCATAGAACGGGAATTTGACCACCCTCGCCGGTAACCGCTTCTGCTGACCGTCGATCTTCCCAACCTCGACCTCGGTATCGATCGCGGCATAGGCGACATCCATACGGCAGAGCGCGATGTTTTTGCCAAGGCCGGGCGAGATACAACTGCTGGTGACGACGCCCACCTGGGCGCGGCCGACATGCACGCAGTCTCCATGACCGACCGCCTGTTTGGCGTCTATTTCCAGGCCGACCAATTGCTGGCGCGGATTCTCCTTGCGGCGAATGATGGCCTCGCGGCCGACGAACTCCTCATTGCCTTTGAGAGCCACCGTAAAGCCGATGCCTGCCTCGAATGGATCGGTCTGATCGTTGAACTCGTAATTCGCAAAGACCAACCCGGCCTCGATGCGCAACATGTCGAGTGCCTCCAGGCCGAGCGGGAGCAATCCATGCGGCTTGCCGGCCTCCCAGACCGCGTCCCAGACCGCCGGGGCATCCTTCGGATGGCAGAAGATTTCATAGCCGAGTTCGCCGGAATAGCCAGTGCGTGAAACCACCACGGCGGTGCCGTTGTAATCGCCGATGCGGCCAACGGTGAAATTGAACCATTGAATTTCGTCGACCTTCGGCCGAGCCGGCGGCGTCCAGATGATCTCCTTCAGGATGTCGCGGCTTTTCGGCCCCTGCAGCGCAATATTGTGCAATTGATCGGTGGCGGATTTCACCCAGACTTGTTTGAGGCCGCGTTGCTCGGCGAGGTCGCGCAGCCACTTGCCGCCGAATTCCTCCCCCCCGATCCAGCGATAGCGATCCGGTCCCAGGCGGAAGACAGTGCCGTCGTCGACCATGCCGCCATGCGGATAGCACATCGCCGTATAGACGACCTGCCCGTCCGAAAGCTTGCGGATATTTCGGGTGCAGGCGATCTGCAGCAAATCCTCTGCATCCGCGCCCAAGACCTCGAATTTGCGCAAGGGCGAGAGATCCATCACCGCCGCTGCTTCGCGGCAGGCCCAGTATTCCGCGACCGGGCCGGCATTGTTGAAACGGCTGGGCAGCCAGAAACCTCGATATTCGGTAAAGTTCCGGGTAAGCGCTGATGTGCGCGCATGAAATCCGGTCTCGCGAGTCAGTCTGGGTTCGGCATCAGGGGTCATGCGAAAAGCCATGGCTTTTGAGAAACTGTGTTTCGCATCGTAGATGCGAACGTGAATGTCGGTCGGATTCCAGGCATTGGTGGCATCAATGTCGTCCGGGCAAGCAGAGGACCCGCACACCAGATCCTTCAACGCCTTCATCAGCACGTAATCGCCCGGCCGCGACCAGGGATCGTCGAGGAAGATCGCGTTACTCGCCGCGATACCTGTGTTGTAGAAAAGATTGACGGCCTGCCAGCCGCGCCGACGGTCGAGGCCAAAGCCTTCCAGCACATTGTTGAAGTTCTCCGAACAACTGGGATGTCCTGGATAGCCGGCATCTTCATAAAACCGCGCCGTGCAAGCGAGGCCGAACGTGTCATGGCGACCGCAGGTATCCCGCACGACCTCGGTCAGGGCTTGCATGTCGATGTCGAAGAACTTGGAAGCAAGACCGGGCCCAGGATAGATCGCTCCCAGCATCGTGCGTGTCGTCGTCATGTCGATGCCGCGTTCGCGGCCAAGCTGCAATTGGCGCGCATCGAACGCGACGAAATCAGAACATTGCCGGCCGGCGACATCGATGATCTGGATGTACTGGCCCTCTTTGACCTCATAGGAAAGCGCCGTGCGGCGATCGACCCTGAACTCGGCGACAACCTCGCCCAGCGGCTCCGGCAGATCCGTCATGAGGGTTGCGGACGCCGCCGTGCGCTGAACCGTAACGCCGAGATCCGTCGCCGGAGATTGGTCGCCGGGCGGCATGTCGCTGCCCGGCGCATGAATGACAACAATCGTATCGCGCTCGGCAACGCAACTCACCGTGTCGCCGGGCCGGCTATCGCCATCAAGCGGCCGGGCGACCTTCTCGACATCCTCCGGCAAATGCCAGCGGCGTAGCTGCCGATACATCTGCTCCGCCTGTTCGGGCAGATCCGCACTCGCCATCATCTCGCCACGCAACAATCGGCCGATCGCTGCCGAAGGCGTCGCTGCCCGCAAGCCCAAGGCTGCCAGGTCCGGTCGTGCGACGCCGCCCTCGCCAGGGCTGATCACGGTGAAAGCGGCAACCTCGCAGGCCTGCCGTCCTTCGCGATCCGTGATCTCCAGGCGGTCACCCGCCCGCAGGCTGACGACCAGGGATCCAAGGCCGGGCACCCGGTAGCGTTCCAACAGCGGATTCGATGGTCTGAGGCCGGGTTCAATCACCCTGGGGCGCGGCAGAGGCGGCACGGCACTCGCGATATTCATGAGCTTCCTTCAGGCGATCAGGCAGGCGCATTCCGAGTCTGGAACATCTTAGAACGCAGCCGAATTTGTCCTCAAGCGCTCAATCGACGGCAACACGCGGATTCTCGTCTGCCGGGTCCATGGCTGACTACATTACACCGGCACGCGTGAGAATCGCGGAGAGTTCTGCATCGCCGCAAACGCGGTTGAAACGGGCATATTCCTCGGGGCTGTCAATGGCTGCCTGGCGTGCATTTCGGTTGGATCGAAACCCATCGATGGCACCAGAGACCGCGTCGACGATCCGCTTCTCGAACACGGCGTTGGCCTCATTGTCGCTGGCCGCCGCCACGGTCCGCGTCATCGATTGCAGAATTTTCGGACGCACATAATCGGCAAAACGGGCGAAAAGGCGCTGATCCAGTTCGACATGCAGGTTCTCGTGGCTCATCACCTCGCGCCAGAGACAGGAATCACGGGGGATTTCCTTGGCAACGTAGACGGTCGTTATCGCTACGACGTTGAACTCCAGCGTCTTTACTGACCAGCAATATCCGCCTTCCGAGCGTGGCTCGCCCGACGAAACCAAGCGCGCATGGGTGGAAACATCGAGCTTGGTGAGGCCGATTGTATGACCGGTATTTTCCGACATGGATTGTGGTTGAAAGGCTGGATCGGAACCAATCGTCTTGAGACCAACGCTGAAATCATGCGTGACCGGTTTCATCTCGAGGCGCACGTCGACATCGGGCTGCGCCAATGCCTGGCCACAGCTATCCGCTTTGGCTGACAAGGGCGCCAGCAACGCCACAAGCGCAATGCCTGCACCCGCCATAAAACCACGGAAAACTGTCAAATCTCGTTCTCCCGAAGCCTTTTTTCAATTTCCTGCAGGTTGAACCGGGCGGCCTGGTTCGCCGGATAGAGCACTAAGACCCGCTCAAACGCGTCACGCGCCGCGGCATCACGCGACAGAGCCAGATTGACCAGACCCAGGCCAGACAAGGCGCCGAAATGACGTGGCTCCAGCTCCAGAACTTTCTGAATATCATCGAGGGATTTCTGATACTGCCCCGCGAGATAATGCAAGGTCGCCCGCTTGTTCCACGCTTCTGCAAAGTCCGGCCGTTCTTGAATAGCCGCGTCGAAGCGCTGCTCCGCCGTTTCAAAATCATCCGCCCCCATGGCGGCCTCGCCTTCCGTCACCAGGGCATCTACTTGCGGAATGCCGCTCTCCCCCCAGATTTTCCAGATCATGAATTCCATCAATCGCGCTTCCATAGGGTGCTGACTCTGCTGCAACCGCTCGAATAGGGGTGGAAGCCGCGGATCCGACTGGTCGGCCATCGCCGCCGCCATGCCCACTGGGCATGTCAGGGGGAGTAAAACCGCGCTCAAAACGAGGTTTCTGATCCGGTTCATGGTCGTGTAGTCTAGCACCACCCCGCCCGTGAAGCGAATTCAGGGGCAGCGAACATGCCACCGCAGACGAGACGCCTTCCATGACTGCCGCCAATTACTTTTCCGCTACCTATACAGAAGCCAGAGAGAAGTTTCGCACCGCCGCGAAAGCCGCTGGTGCCGATCTCATCAGCTATGTGAACCCGAATAAGGGCCCTGACGGAGGAGAACTCGCAACCGATGTTGCCCGTATCGGTAGCAGGGACGCAAGACGCCTCCTGATCGGTATGTCCGCGACTCATGGCGCCGAGGGCTTCTGCGGTTCCGGCATTCAGACCGGCTGGCTCGGCGAGCAGCAATTCTCGGCCCTCCCCTCGGATACAGCCATCCTGTTGATCCACGCGATCAATCCGTTCGGCTTCGCCTGGGTGCGCCGCGTAAACGAGGACAATATCGACCTCAACCGCAACTTTATCGACCACACCAAGCCCTATCCGGAAAATGCGGGTTATCGCGAATTGCGGGATTTCATCTGCCCGCAAACCTGGGACGCGGATTCCGCCGCACGCTCGAACGCGGCGTTTGACGATTACGCACGCCGCCACTCGACGATCGATCTTCAAGCGGCAATCATGAATGGCCAATACTGGGACAAGGAAGGCGTCTTCTATGGCGGTAATGCGCCCAATTGGTCGCACCGAACCTTGCTCGCCGCCTTGTCTCCCTATGCTGCCACGGTAACCCATGCCGCTTTCATCGATCTCCATACCGGCCTAGGCCCCAGCGGCTACGGCGAGATCATCTCGAACCACACTGGACCGGCCCCGGGTGCCACGCGGGTCCGGAAATGGTTCGGCGCAGAAGTTACCATGATCGATGATGGCTCCTCGACATCAACCGCCGTCACTGGCGATACGCAGATCGGTGTCGACGCTGCCCTGCCCCATACCCAGGTTACGGGCATCACCTTGGAATACGGCACGGTTCCGGTCCCGGCGATGATTGAATCGGTGCGCGCCGACAATTGGCTGCATATCCACGGCAATCTCGACAGCGAACTCGGCCGCCGCATCAAAAAGCAGATCCGCGACGCCTTTTATACCGACGAACGCCAGTGGAAGGAGACCGTCTTCGCGCGGGCGGTCGATGTGCTGCACCGCTCAATGACAGGACTTTCGAAACCGGACTTGGTCGCGGCTTAAAGGCGATCCCGCAACGCCGTGGGCTCCGGTCCGCCGCTCGCCCAATCGAGCAGTTCGACGGTATGGAGAATGGGCTGATCGAGACCGCTCCGCAATTGCTGCAGGCAACCAATATTGCCGGCACTCACGGCATCGGCTCCGGTCCGGCTGATATTGGCGATCTTGCGGTCGCGCAACTGCCCGGCAATCTCAGGCTGCAATAAATTGTAGGTACCGGCAGACCCACAGCAGAGATGAGATTCCGCGACCTCGAGCACGGTAAAACCTGCCTGCCGCAGCAGGTCTTTCGGTGCCTCCCGGACACGCTGCCCGTGCTGTAAGGAACAGGCGGCATGATAAGCGATCTTGAGTTCTGGCATTTGTCTTGCCGGCGGCAGGCCGATCGCAACAAGATATTCGCTGATATCGCGCGCGCGCGCCGCAACTCGCTGCGCCAGGATCTCATCCGGATCGCCCCGGAATAGATGACCGTAATCCTTGATGGTCGTGCCGCATCCCGACGTCGTAATCAGAATGGCATCCAGCCCTTCGCCATCCATTTCACGGCCCCATGCATGCAGATTGCGGCGTGCCGCGGCGCGGGCATCTTCTTCACGTCCCATATGCTGGGCCAGCGCGCCGCAACAACCGGCACCCATTGCCACGACCACCTCGATACCAGCGCGGTTCAACAGCCGAATGGCAGCGGCATTGATACCGGGATCAAGCACCGGCTGTGCACAGCCCGATAACAACGCGACGCGCCCTCGCCGCACGCCGCTTGGCTTGAAGACGCCCGGCGCGTCGGTCGTCGCTGCTTGAGGCAGCTTCTCCGGCAGCATGTCAAAGAGTGCGCGCAGGCGACCGCGCAAGAGACGATGGAGGCTGATCGCACGCACGGCCATACCGGATCGCAAGGCTATCCTGAACAACGACGGACGCGGCAACAAATTCGCGAGGACAGAGCGCAGCACACGATCCAGCCATGGGCGGTCATATTCCTCCTCGATCCGTACCCGCGCAATGTCAACGAGATGCATGTAGTCGACACCCGATGGACAAGTGGTCATGCAGGAAAGACAGGTAAGGCAGCGATCGATGTGCTTGGTGACGACAGCGTCCGGCTTCTCGTCATTTTCCAGCATGTTCTTGATGAGATAGATGCGACCGCGTGGACTGTCATTTTCGTCACCCAAGGTGACATAGGTGGGGCAGGTCGCGGTGCAGAAACCGCAATGCACACAATTGCGCAGGATCTTGTCCGCGGTGGCAATGTTCGGATCGGCGAGCTGGGCGAGGGAAAAGCTGGTCTGCATGTACCTACAACTCCGAGTGCAGGCGACCGCGATTTAGAACCCGCTTGGGATCGAACGCAATCCTCACACGGCGCAACAGATCGATCGGGACCTCGGCCGAGAACACGTGATCCCCAGCGCGGCAAGCAGCCGGCGCCCGAATCAAGCTCGCATGACCACCCTCTTTCAGCGCGCTCCGGATCGCCCCGGCATGCGCGTCCTTGTTTTCAGGCATTGTCGGCAATGACAACCATATCCGGCCACCACCCCAATCAACAAAATATTGAATCGCCGACAGGACCAATTCGAGGCGCCTGACGACATCGGCAGCCGCCGCCGGTGGCACAGAGATCAGCCAGATCGCCCGATCACGATCGCCCGCGAATGGCGCCAGCGCGTTGATGGCCTGCCACAATTCAATCGATGCAACATTGTCGACAACGGTGACTTCGCTTCCCAAAATTTCACTCAGCACGTGCCGACGATATCCGACCGATGCCGCAGAGCCTTCCAGTCGCAGAATCATCGCGGACCGTCCGCCCAATTGCGTCGCCAAAAAACCGATCGCCGCAACCGCCGCCGATGGCAGGAACGCAGCACCCGACGGGTCGGCCGTGCTGCCAAGAGCCGCGATCATCGCCTGGTTCGCTGCCACAATGTCGAGATCCGGAAAGATCAGTGAAAGACTCGTCTCCGGAGCAGGCAAAACCTTGAGCGTGACTTCCGTCAGCGCGGCCAGCGTGCCAAACGAGCCGGCCATCAATTTCGGCAGGTCATACCCCGTGACGTTCTTCACCACCTTGCCGCCCGCTTTGAAGATTTCACCGCGGCCGTTGACGCCACGGAATCCAAGAAAATAGTCGCGCGCGGCCCCGGCGAAAGGACGTCGGGAACCGCTGAGATTGCAGGCGAGAACGCCGCCGATTGTTGCCTGGTCCCGCGCGTGTCCAAACAAGGGGCCAAGATCGACCGGCTCGAAAGCCAGATGCTGGTGCTCTGCCGCCAAAGCAGCGCGAATTTCAGCCAGGGGCGTTCCCGCGCCAACCGTGAGCACGAGTTCGGCTGGTGTATAATCGCTGATCCCGGTGAGCGCGGACAACGCGACAGGGATTGCGGGACTCGCCGCCCTGCCCCATCCAGCCTTGGTGCCACGCCCCAGCAGAGTGAGCGGCGTATCCTTGGCATAGGACTCGGCAACAATGTCTGCGAGTTCAGTTTCGGAGCGCGGTGTCAGATGATCCATACTCAGAACCGCGGCAGATCCGGATGTGGCAATTGTCCGCCCTTCACATGCATGGCGCCGAGTTCGGCGCAGCGATGCAGTATCGGAAAGACTTTGCCTGGATTCAGCAGCAGATCGCCATCGAAGGCACATTTCAGGCGTTGCTGCTGACCGAGATCGATCTCACCGAACATGCTGGGCATCAGATCGCGTTTTTCGACGCCGACGCCATGCTCGCCGGTCAGAACGCCACCGACCTCGACGCACAGACGCAGGATGTCGCTGCCGAAAGCCTCGGCCGCATCGAGTTCGCCTGGCTTGTTGGCATCATAGAGAATGAGCGGATGCAGATTGCCATCGCCGGCATGAAAGACATTGGCGACGCGCAAACCGTATTGCGCCGACATCTGCGACATGCGGCGCAATACCTCCGGCAGCCTGCTGCGTGGAATGGTGCCATCCATACAATAGTAGTCCGGCGAGATACGGCCGATCGCGGGAAAGGCCGCTTTGCGACCCGCCCAGATCACCAGACGTTCCGCTTCGCTCTCGCTGATACGCAAGCCAGTTCCACCATGCGCATTCACGATCGCACTCACGCGGGCAATGAGGTCATCGACTTCGACCTTGGGACCATCAAGCTCCACAATCAGCAGAGCCTCCGCATCAAGCGGATAGCCCGCGTGAACGAAATCCTCGGCCGCATGGATCGCGGGCCGGTCCATCATTTCCATGCCTGCCGGAATGATGCCGGCGCCAATGATGGCAGCCACGGCTGCGCCGGCCGCTTCGCTGCTGGCAAAACCAGCCATGAGCGCGCGCGCTGTTTCGGGTTTGCGCAGCAGCCGCACCGTCACTTCCGTCACGACGCCCAACAAACCTTCGGAGCCAGTGAGAATTCCCATGAGGTCATAGAGTCCCGCATCCAGATGCTTTCCACCGATGCGCAGAATTTCACCATTTATCAGAACGATCTCGAGACCCAAGAGGTTGTTGGTGGTGAGACCGTATTTGAGACAATGCACGCCGCCGGAATTTTCGGCCACGTTGCCCCCGATCGAGCAGGCGATCTGGCTGGAGGGATCCGGCGCGTAATAGAAACCATCGGCGGCGACAGCATGGCTGATCGCCAGATTGGTGACACCCGGCTGCACCACCGCGCACCGATTGGCGAGATCGATTTCCAGAATGCGGTTGAGCTTGCCGAGCCCAAGCAGCAACCCGTCAGCCAATGGCAGGGCGCCACCCGACAATGAGGTCCCTGACCCACGCGGCACCACCTTGATGCCAAATTCGCTCGCGATGCGCAAAGCTGCGGCGACCTCGGCGGTCGAGCGCGGCAAAGCAACCGCCAACGGCACTTGCCGGTACGCCGTCAGACCATCGCTTTCGTAGGGGCGCAGCGCGCTCGGTTCTGCGATCACACTTTCAGCACCCATTGCCGCCCGCAGGGCAGCGACGAAGCGCGGCGCTGCGGCAAGTGCGGCTGGATCTGGCGGCGGCATCAGCATGACGTATCTATAGCGCAAAAAGAAACCGCGCGGGCAAGCGCCTCGCGCGGTTTCTGTCTCGATCAGTCGGGCCCAGCTCGATCAACGCGCCGGGCCGGACGAATGTCTAGCCTGCGCAGCCCAATCCGGCGATGCTCGCCATTGATCCCACTGGGATCAGCCTTGGCGGGATCAACCCTGGCGCGCCTTGAAGCGCGGATTGGTCTTGTTGATCACATAGACCCGGCCTTTGCGGCGCACGATACGGCAATCCTTGTGCCGCGCCTTGGCCGACTTCAGCGAATTAACAACCTTCATGGTCCGGTTCCTTGGTCAACGAGTCTTAAATGGTGGCGCAACATAGTGACCGGCGCCGAGACTGTCAACCTCTGGCAAGCGCCATATAAGTTGTTGAATCTATATCGTTTTATAGCCCGGTTACCAATTCGACATCAGCTTGGTTCCACCCAGTTTGATGGCGTAATAGCGCATCACCTTCAGGATGCCGGCGTCGAAGGCGGCCACACGCCGGGTCCACAACTCGACTTCCTTAACCAAAGGATCCGGCATGGCGCGGGCATGAGCGGCCCTTTGTCCGCCGGCCTGGGTGAAATCAACCCAGCCATCCATGATCATCTTGCGATAGCGCTCCGTGATGTCCTCGTTGACGCGAAGATCGAAGTTCAACTCCCGCAGCCAGCGGACATATTCCTCGCCGCTGGCAAAATTCGTGACGTCGGTCGGCAAAAGCCCCAGCCCCTGGAGACGCGGGTCGTCGGCGGGAATATCGTCGCGCCGGACAAAGTCGGTAATCGATATCTGCCCGCGAGACTTCAGGCAACGCTCGAAGGTTTTTAGGATTTTTAATTTATCTTCAACAAGATAGAGGGATTCGGAGGAAAGAATGCAATCGACGGAACCCGCCTTTGGTTCGAAACCATCCGGGTTGTAGCGGATGATATCCGCTTTCTTTTCCATCCCCGCCTTGATCGACATTTCCTTGCCGGCTTTGGCGATCTCGGCGGTTGGTTCCAGGCCATTGACCCACACACCGAATTCGTTGACCAGGGCGCGGGTGCCGCCGCCCAAACCTGCGCCGAATTCCATGACGGTCAATGAGGGGTTCAGACCGAAGGGTTTGGCCAAACCGAGCAGGTATTCTTCGCCACCAGGCTTGTAATAGCCCTCGCCCCAGACTTGCTGCTGGATTCTGATGGTGTCGGTTTCCCATTCCATCAGCGGCGGAATCGGCGGCTCGGCGGGCTTGACGCTGAGGGTCGGCTCCGCCTTACCGGACGGCAGATGCCCTTCCGGCACAGGGACATCGACGCCCTCCCACCAGGCACGCAAACGAAGCTTCCAGGGCGCCTTATCACCGGCTCCTGATCCCATGTTCCCCCTCAGCCCCATTGTCGATTCTCGGAGAATCAACTAGTTAACATTAACTCTTCGAACGCCTATCTGCAAGGCAAGGTTTAAATTCCCAGGCATCGCGCAACGCAGACAGAGGCCGCTAGATGAGCTCGGCAGACCCGCCATCCGTAGCACACTCCCTGGGGCATCATTTCCAGCGGACCATTATCCTGGCGGCTCCCGTGATGGCTGCACGGGTGGGTCTCGTCATGATGTTCACAGTCAATGCAATCTTCTGCGGCTGGCAGGGCAAAGAGGCTCTGGCGGCTTTCGGAGCTGCCGCGGTGCCGCAAGTCACGCTGATGGTTGTCGGCGTCGGACTCCTGATCGGCACCATCATCATGACGGCGCAAGCCGATGGCGCGGAGCGTTTTCTGGAATGTGGTCGAGCCTTGCGCGGTGGCCTCACCATCGCCGCTATCACCGGAACCGTGTATCTGCTGATACTGCTGCCCTCCGAAGCTTGGCTCCGAACGCTCGGACAGCCTGAGGCGACCATCGCCGATGGTAGCACTGCACTACGGATCTTCGGATATTCCCTGCCGGGCATCCTGATGTTTTCCGCCTGCTCATTCTTTCTGGAAGGCATCAACCGACCCTGGCCCGGCATGATCATCGCGCTAGCCGGCAATATCCTCAATCTGGCACTCAACTGGATCTTCGTCCTCGGCAATCTCGGAGCGCCGGAAATGGGCGCTGCCGGGTCGGCATTGGCAACAACGATCACCCGCTGGACCATGCTGGCAGCCATTGGGGGTTACATCCTGGTCATGCCTGACCGGCGCAAATACGCCGCGATTCCATGGTTCACGATCGACCTTGCCGTCTTGCGACGCATGCTTGTACTCGGCCTGCCGCTCGCCTTCGCCATCGGCACCGAAACCGGTTGCTTCAATTTCATGGTGATCATGTCGGGTTGGCTGGGAACCGAGGAACTCGCGACCATGTATGCCGCAATCAATTATACCAGCTTCGTCTACATGCTGACGCTGGGTCTCTCCACCGCCGCCTCGGTCAGAGTGGGCAATGCGATCGGCCGGCGCAGCGCCAACGACATTCAGCGGGCCGGCTGGACCGCAACTGGCCTCGAATTCATCGTCATGGCCGGCCTGGCGACCGCGACCGTTTTCCTGGCGCCACAGATCGCCAGCCTCTACAGCAAGGACATCGCCGTCCTGACATTGCTGGTTCCCGCCCTCTACCTCACCGCTTTGCTGTTCATCGTCGATGGATTACAAGGCGTGCTGATGGGAGCCTTGCGCGGCACCGCCGATACCATGATTCCCACCATCGTCTATGTCGTGAGTTTTGCCTTCGTGGGAATTCCAATGGGTTACATTCTTGGCTACCAATTCGGCATGGGCGTGCCGGCCCTGATATGGTCGCTGATCGCCGCATTGACCTTGGCCACGGCCGGGCTCAGCTGGCGTTTTCACCGCCTCTCTCGCCAATCGGAGGGGTTGTGGCGATGAACATTCACCGCAGCGATTTTCTGGTGATCGGTGCCGGCATTTCCGGTGCAGCGGCGGCGGCGCAATTGGCCGATGGCGGTACCGTCACCATGATTGAGATGGAGGAGCGGCCCGGCTATCACAGCACGGGCCGGTCGGCGGCACTCTACACACCCAATTATGGCCCAGCGATCGTGCGCGCGGTTATCTCAGCCAGCGTCGAGTTTTATCGGGATCCGCCCACCGGCTTCACCGAGCACCCAATCTTTTCACCGCGCCAAGCCTTGACCTTCGTCGGCGCTGGCGAAGAGGGCCGGATCGACGAATTCATGCAAGCGGCCACCCCCGCCACGCCGATGCAGGAAATCTCCCCTGCGCATGCCTGCGAGCTGGCCCCACTCCTGCGGCGTGAAGCCGTCGCGCGTGCTGCCCTTGACCCGCATGTGATGGACATGGACGCCCACGCCATCCATCTGGGCTATCTGAAGATGTTCAAGGCTCGCGGCGGCAATCTTGCTACCGACCAGCGTATCGTCGGACTCGACAGATCCGGCGGCTTGTGGCGCGCCACAAGTGCCGGCGGAGATGTTTTTGAAGCCCCGATCATGATCAATGCGGCTGGGGCCTGGGCCGACGAGATCGGCCGGATGGCAGGCCTGGCGCCGATCGGTTTGCAGCCTAAGCGGCGGACGGCGATCATCATCGCTGGGGATCCGGCTTTAACCCCGCACAACATGCCGGCGATCGATGACGGAGTCACGGAAGCCTATGTGAAGCCCGATGCCGGCAAGCTGATGGCCTCGCTCGGCGATGCCACGCCGAGCCCCGCCTGCGATGCGCAGCCGGAAGACATCGACATGGCCATGATCGTCGATTGGCTGGAACGCACCAGCCATCTCACCGTGCGCCGCATTGAGCATAGTTGGGCCGGCTTGCGTAGCTTCGTCGCAGATGATTGTCCGGTTGTGGGGTTTGATCCCGGCAGCGACGGCTTTTTCTGGCTCGCCGGCCAGGGCGGCTACGGAATCATGCTGGCATCTGCACTTGGACGAATCACGTCGGACTTGATCCGCTCCGGCAGCATCTCTGCCGCCCTGACGGACAAAGGAATCAGCGAATCCGCCCTTTCGCCAGCACGATGCCAAACTGCGATGCTGTGAATTCGACCGAGTTTGGTAAATAAATCATTAAATTCTGCTCACCATGAGGCATAGGGGCTTGGCGATGTTGGGTTGCCATGTCAGATTGCCCGGAGGGGAACTAGCACTGGAACGGCGATTATGACCGACCTGCATAACGAGAGCCAACAGGCCGCGGACCGCCGACGGGCAGAACGTTACATCGTCAATCTGCCGACCGACGTCATGATCAAGGGCAGGCGCGTGACCTGCAAGCTGATCGATATTTCAGTAGGCGGAGCGTTAATCGAAACGAGCGGCCCGGTCACGGTCGGCGACAAGGTCTCGCTGGACCTGCCAAATGTCGGTCCGACCATCGCGACGGTGGTGCGCGTCAGCCCCTCGCATATTGCGATGGCTTTCCCCGGCGCCATCATCATCTCCAGCATCGTCCGCTGAAATCAGCAGCCGTTCCGTTAGGCGCTAAGCCCCATACGGTCCAATTGTTCCAGGATTTCAGCGACCTCGAACTCGCTCAGCGCTTGCGCGCGCGGGATTTCCAGATGCAGGCGGCCGGAAACAGCGCTGACGACCACCGCCTCACGTTTGCGGCGATACCTCTCCGGCATCAGGAACATCCGGTCCCCGGCCGAGAAGCCCTTGACGTCGGGCGACAGAATGCACGCCCCGCCCTGCGAGATGTTGCGGTAATTGGTGATGGCGAGCGTCCGGCCGCGCGACTGATCGTCAAAGATCAACATCGCCGTGCCTGCAAACACAAAACGCGGATGTAGCCGATGATCGGTTGCTTCATGTAGAGCGGTCATTTTAGGCCCCCGAATTGACCCGCTAATAGCTTGAGAATAGGTAGCCTCGCCGGGATTCGCAATCTGCATCCCAGAATCATGAGCGGTCATTGAGGGAAAAAATACCTTCTCATGAGGGGTCGCCTAACCCAGCCGTTGCCATTAAGCTCGCCCGGAATTTGCACCTAAGCCACCCAGCGAGAAGCCAGATGAGCCAGCACACCACCGATACCCACGCCATGATGCAACCCCGCTATACGGGAATTCCGACCTTCATGCGCGTGGCCTTGGCCGATGATTGGGACGCGGTGGATATCGGGCTCATCGGCGTGCCCTACGATGGCGGTGTCACCAATCGGGCGGGGGCCCGTCACGGACCGCGCGAAATTCGCAATCAATCCTCGCTCATGCGCACCATGCATCATGTAACGAGGATCAATCCTTATGCCCTCTGCCGCGTAGCGGATCTCGGCGATGTGCTCTTTCAAAGCCTGCTGAAGCATCCCCAGGCGCTCGACGAGATCGAGGCGGTCTTCGCCAAGATCAAGAAACACGGAATCATTCCGCTGGCGGCCGGCGGCGACCACACGATCTCGCTCCCGATCCTGCGCGCCCTCGCGAAGGATGGGCCGGTCGGCATGATCCATATCGATGCACATACCGATACCTGGGACGAGTTCCAGGGTTCGAAATTCAGCCATGGCTCGCCCTTCCGGCGCGCGACCGAGGAAGGCCTGATCGATCCCAAGCGCGTCATCCAGATCGGTATCCGCGGGGCGCAGAACACGACCGATGGTTGGGATTTCTCGCGCGAGACCGGGATGCGTGTCGTCTATATGGAAGAATTCGCCGAGATCGGCGTGCCGGCCGTGATCGCCGAGGCGCGCCGCGTGGTCGGCGACGGTCCGGTCTACCTGACCTTCGACGTCGATGGACTCGATCCCATCTATACGCCGGGCACCGGCACGCCGGAGATCGGCGGCATTACCACACTGGAAGCGCAGCAATTGCTCCGCGGCTTGCGCAACCTCAACTATATCGGTGCGGATGTTGTCGAGGTGGCACCGAATTACGACAATACCGGCAATACCGCTTTAGTCGCCGCCACCTTGATGTACGAAATTCTCTGCCTCATTGCCGAGCGGATCGCGGCGAATCGCTAAGCGGCAACTGGTAGCACCACTCAGTCCGCCCTGATTGCTGCGGCATTCTCTTCCATGGGCGCAAGCCCTAGGCCGTCACAGATATCGCGAACCAACTCGGCGCGATTGAGCGTGTAGAAATGAAAGCTGTCGGCACCGAGCGACTGCAGGGCGCTGCATTGGGCGATCGCATAATCGACCGCGAAACGGTGGCGCCTGTCCGGGTCATCGTCGATACCGGCGCAGGCCTGGCGCAGATCGGTGGGAATTGAGGCGCCGCAAGCGCCGGCAAAGGCTTCCAGTTTGGCAAAATTGTTGATCGGCAGAATGCCCGGCACAATCGGAACCGAAATGCCGGCTTTGGCGCAGCGCTCGAAGAATCTTTCGAAGGCGGTCAGATCGAAGCAGAATTGGGTAATCGCGCGGGTGGCACCGTTATCGATCTTGCGCTTCAGATGATCGAGATCATCGTCGGCACTGCGGGCTTGAGGGTGCGTCTCGGGATACGCGGCGACGCTGATCTCGAAGGCATGAAGCCGCGTCAAACCCGCGACCAGCGTATCCGCATAGGGGTAACCGCCTTCGGTCGCTTGATAGCGCGCGCCAACCCCTTCCTTCGGGTCGCCGCGCAACGCGATGATGTGCCGAATACCCGACCGCCAATAGCTCTCCGCAACGCTTTCCACGTCGGCGCGTGTTGCATCGACGCAGGTGAGGTGGGCCGCCGCCATGACCCCGACGCGCGTCTGGATCTCGGCGGCGATGGCACCCGTCTCGCGCTGGGTGGAGCCGCCGGCGCCATAGGTGACCGAACAGAAATCCGGCTCCAAAGCAGCGAGCGCATCAACCACTTCCCAAAAAGCTGTCATCGATTGCGTCGGCTTGGGTGGAAAGAATTCGCAGCTGATGGTTGGTCGGCGCGGCAGCCGGGGCGACGGACTGGACTGGGCCTGCTGTCGCAAAACCGAAAACTGAGGCGCGCTGAAAATCAGGTTCATGTCCCGGCCTCCCGACCGTCTTGGCTCAACGTCTAGACATAATGATATGTTTATATCTAATGGACAAACGAATAATTATGCACACGCAGCCGTGCCGCCATGGCATCAATCTATTGAAAACTATGGAAATTATAGAATTGGCAGCCTAAGCCGGTTTCACAACGACAAAAATCGTGACCGGCAAGGCGGCCCGCCAGGCATCGAAACTACCTAAGGCGGCCGCTTGGGAAATGGCGACACGGGTGAGATCGCCACCCAGTTTTTCACGCCACGACACCAACAGCGCTTCACTCTGCACGGTCACCGCATTGGCAACCAAGCGCCCCCCTGGCTTCAAGCTCGCCCAACAGGTTTCCAGCACGCCGGCTTCGGTCACCCCACCGCCGATGAAGATCGCATCCGGACTGTCGAGTCCGGCCAGAGCATGTGGTGCCGCGCCGCCCACAAGCTGCAACCCAGGAACGCCCAATTGCCGGCTGTTTTCGCGGATGAGTTCCTGGCGCGCGGCATTCTCTTCGATCGCGATGGCGCGACAGGCGGGATGCGAGCGCATCCACTCGATGCCGATGGACCCACAGCCGGCGCCGACATCCCACAGCAATTCCCCGGGGCAAGGCGCAAGCCGCGCCAGCGTAACCGCGCGGACATCGCGCTTGGTCAGTTGCCCGTCATGGCGATAGGCACTGTCCGGCAGACCCGCGAGAACCGAAAACGGCTGGGCCTCTGCACCCGATCGACAGTCAACGGCGACAATATTAAGTGCCGCTACCTCGGCGACGGACCAACCGGCGGCGGTATCATCGATACGCCGTTCTTTCGCGCCACCCAGATGCTCCAGCACCGACATCTCACTGGGTCCAAAACCGCGCTGCCGCAGGAGCTTTGCAATGGCAGCGGGCGAGCTACCGTCATGGCTGAGAATCAGCAGCCGGGCGCCCTGATGAAAATGTGCATGCAACAACTCGATCGGCCGGCCATGGATGCTGAGCTGCGCGGTTTCCTGCAGCGGCCAGCCAAGGCGAGAGGCTGCCAGAGAGAATGAAGACGGTACCGGCAGCACACGCATCTCTCCGGCCGGGACATCCCGTGCCAAGCTGGCACCAACACCAAACAGCATGGGATCACCGCTCGCCAGCACGCAAACCGGCTTTCCGCGCAAGGCCAGCAAGTCCCGCAGGCCGTCGGCAAAAGGACTCGGCCAGGAACGGCGCTCTGCCTTGATCTCGTTCGGCAGCAAGGCTAGGTGACGCTGGCCGCCAAAAACGATGCCGGCATCCTTGAGCGCGGCCCGGGCCGTTTCGCCCAAGCCCGCCCACCCATCCTCACCGATACCGATCACGGTTAACCAGGCTGCCATACCCCACTCTCGTGCCGCCCCGCGGCATATCTTTGTTAAATGGGCCAGATTTCGGCCTGAATACGGCATGATCCGCCCTGCGGCAAGCTTTCACGCAGCGCCAAAGACCCTAGAATCTTCTTCCGCTGCCCCGGCACGTCCTATAGAAGATGGCCAATCATCGGTGCCCCGGATGGGGCCTAAGAGGGAACACGGGAAACCGGTCTTTTCACCTGGTTAGCCGTGGCTGCCCCCGCAACTGTGAGCGGCGAGCCGCATTGCTTCGCGCCACTGGGCATGACCCGGGAAGGCAGCAATCGGCAAAGACCCGCGAGCCAGGAGACCTGCCGGTGATGGAAGTCGCTCGTGGATACATCGGCCGGGGCGTGCCGATGCAGCGGCGCTCAGCCTCATCCGAGGCCGGACGCTCAATTCACTGCGGCGGTTGAAACCGGTGCGACAGTGCCAGAGAGCGCGACCAAGACGAGCAAGCCTGTTTCTGCGGGTCAGACCAAGACTGGCCGCGCCTCCGCTTGCCCCGGTCTCTTCCGGATCGTACCGGCACTGGATGGTGGCATCTGCCGCATCAAATTGCCGTTGGGCCGTCTCACCAGCCGACAGGCACGCGCCATCGCCGATATCGCCGGGCGTTCTTCCGCCGGTGCCATCGAGGCTACCAACCGCGCCAATCTTCAGATCCGCGGTATCCGGCCTGGCACCGAGCCGGAGGTGATCGCTGCATTGCTTGCCGCCGATCTGGGTGCCGCGAATGCGGGGGCCGATGACGTGCGCAATGTCATGGTCAGCCCTCTCGCCGGCAATGATCCGGCTCAGATCCTGGATGCCAGCGACCTCGCGCAACGAGTTTTGCAGCGGCTGCAGGCCGAACCGCGCTATCATGCGCTCTCGCCAAAATTCGGTATCCAGATTGACGGCGGCGAGGCAATGGCCATGCTGGATCATCCCAACGACATCTGGCTCTCGGCGGTGGACCACGAGACCTTTGCCTTTGGTTTCGCCGGATGCCCACCTCTCAAGGATCGTGATCGCACCGCCGGTTTTATTGCCGCGGCACTAGCTGAAGATTTCGTCTTCGCTTGCCTGGATTTCTTTCTGTCGCTCAATGGCACCCGCAACAGCGCCGGACAGGAGATCTCCCGCTTCCGCCACGTGCTGATTAACATAACGGCCGAGGAAATCGTCGCCAGGATCGCCTTGCCGGTTCGGCGCGACATCACCAGCGCCGACTGGCACCGTACATCGCCGATCGGCTTTGCGCATCTCGGTTCACGGCCGCAATCCGATGATCGATTTGTCGCGATTGGAGCGCTTCCGCCACTCGGCCGCCTTGATCCGGCAACCTTGCGGAAACTAGCCGACCTCGCTGACAAGGCCACGCTCGGTGAAATACGCTTCACCCCCTGGCAGAGCATCGTGCTGCCCAATGTCGCGGCATCTGACAGCCAATCCGTGCTCAACCTGCTGGACTCGCTTGGCTTCATCACGCAGGCCGATCAGCCACTGGCGGCGATGATCACTTGCGCCGGCAGCGCAGGCTGCGGCTCGGCGCATGCCGACACCAAGGCAGATGCCATATCTCTCGCCCACGCACTTCGCGCATTGGATACTGCCGTGTTCGGCATTCACCTGAGCGGCTGCAGCAAGTCCTGCGCGGCACCCAGGGCCACTCAAGCCACACTGGTCGGCACGTCGCCCGGGCATTACGACGTCTTCTGGCGCGAAGACACGACGACCAACAAATTCGGCGCCTTGATCGGGGCCGATCAATCCATCGAACAGGCGGGCCGCTTGCTGGCGCGCCGAGATTCCAAGCAAAGGTAAGTTTGATGATCGAGTACGAGCGCGATGGTCAGGAGATCTATCGCCAATCCTTTTCCACGATCCGTGCCGAAGCCGATCTTGCCGGTATTCCGGCCGATCTCGAGAAGCTTGCGGTGCGCGTGGCGCATGCTTCCGGCATGGTGGATGTGATCCAGGATCTGCGTTTCTCGCCCGGGGCCGGCACCTCGGGCCGAGAGGCTTTGCGGCGTGGCGCCCCAATCATCGCGGATTGCCGGATGGTCGCCGAAGGAGTGACGCGCTCCCGCCTGCCCGCCGATAATCCCGTCATCTGCACGCTGCAGGACCCGCGCGTTCCGGAATTGGCCAAAGAAATGGGCAATACCCGCTCAGCCGCGGCACTCGATCTCTGGCACGATCATCTGGCCGGCAGCGTCGTCGCCATCGGCAATGCGCCCACGGCCCTCTTCCGCCTGTTGGAGTTGCTCGATGCAGGCGCGCCCAGGCCAGCTCTGATACTGGGCTTTCCGGTCGGCTTCGTGGGTGCCGCGGAATCAAAGGACATGCTCGCCGCCGACAGCCGTGGTGTGCCCTATGTCATCGTGCGCGGTCGCCGCGGCGGCAGCGCCATGGCCGCCGCGGCCGTCAACGCCCTGGCAACGGAGAAGGAATGATGAGCAAGCCGGGACGTTTGTTCGGCCTGGGCGTCGGCCCGGGCGATCCGGAGTTGATGACCGTGAAGGCCGTGCGCCTGCTGCAGCAATCGCCGATCGTCGCTTATCTCGCGGCCAAAGGAAAAAAGGGTAACGCGCTCACCATCATCGAATCCTATCTGCGACCCGAGCAGACGACCTTGCCGCTGATCTATCCGGTAACGACGGAAAAGCTGCCAGCACATCTCAATTACGAAACGCTGGTCAGTGATTTCTACGATCAATCTTCGGAAGAAGTGGCGGCGCATCTTGATGCCGGCCGCGATGTCGCCGTCATCTGCGAAGGCGATCCGTTCTTCTATGGGTCGTTCATGTACATCCATGACCGGCTCGCGACGCGCTATGAGACGGTCGTCGTGCCGGGTGTCTGTTCAGTTCTCGGCGCTGCCTCGGTGCTGGGCGCTCCGCTGGTCTATCGCAACCAGAGTCTCTCGATCCTTTCCGGCGTTCTGCCAGAAGACGAATTAAAGCGGCGCCTTGCCGACAGCGATGCCGCCGCGATCATGAAGCTCGGCACCAATTTCACGAAGGTACGCAAGGTCGTGACCGACCTTGGTCTTGCCGACCGCGCGCTCTATGTCGAGCGTGCCACCATGAGCAATGAGCGTATCCTGCCCTTGGCCGAGGTCGATCCCAGTTCGGCACCCTATTTTTCGATCGTGATCGTGCCTGGCAAGAAGTGGCAGTCCTGATGAGTATGCCGGTCGCCATTCTGATCCTTGGCGCCAACAGTCTGGCGACCGCCCGACGGATCAAGGCGGCGTTACCGGACGCCAGGATTCATGGCCTTGCCACGCGCGTCGAGGGCGCAGATATCGCCTTCACCGAATTCGGTGAAACCTTGCGCAATCTTTACCGCAACGGCCATCCCATCGTCGCCCTTTGCGCCGCCGGCATCGTCATTCGCGCCCTCGCTCCACTTCTTCAAAGCAAGAGTGTCGAACCCCCGGTTCTCGCAATCGCCGAGGACGGCAGTGCCGTGGTGCCGCTTCTGGGTGGCCTCAATGGCGTCAACCTACTTGCGCGCGAAATTGCCGCCACCCTTCAGGTAGCACCCGCCATCACAACGACGGGCGAGTTGCGCTTCGGCACCTGCCTTCTCAATCCGCCCGCGGGATACAAACTGCGCAATCTCGCCGACGGCAAGTCCTTCATCGCCAATCTGCTGGCCGGCGCCAAGATGCGGGTCCAAGGCGAGGCCCCTTGGCTCGCGGAGGCGCGCCTGCCGATCGACGATGGCGGTGCATTGCTTGCACGCGTCACTACACGCGACATCCAGCCGGGTGAGAACGAGCTGATTTTTCACCCCGCCACCATCGTCGCCGTCGTGACACGCACCGGCAGCGACCTTGCCATGAGAATTTCAGCGGCCTTGGCCTCCGCCGGGCTAGCGCCCCATGCTCTTGCCTCGCTCCTGGCTCCCGTGAATTGCATGACGGATGTGGAGATCAATCAAGTTGCCGAGAGATTCGGCATTGGTCTGCGCTTCGATGATGGCGATGCATTCCAAGCCGCCGCGCCGACTGCAATCGCGACGCATGACGGCGACGGCATTGCTCTGCTGGTATATCGGCGCCCCAGTGAGGTTCCCACGATCGGGCGCAAGCGTGGGCGCTTGACCGTAATCGGCCTAGGACCGGGTGACGCCAGCATGATGATTCCGGCAGCACGGCAGGCACTAGATGCCGCCGAAGACATCGTCGGCTACGACACGTATGTGAAAATGGCCGGCCCCTTGCGCGACGACCAGGTCGTGCATGCCTCGGACAATCGCGAAGAACTTTGGCGGGCGCGCCAGGCTTTTTCGCTGGCCGCCAGTGGTCGGTCCGTGGCGGTTGTTTCCTCGGGCGATCCAGGCGTCTTTGCCATGGCGGCGGCGGTGCTCGAAGCTCTCGATGACGCTGAAGAGCCAGCTTGGCACGATGTCGAGCTCATGATCCTGCCCGGCGTCTCGGCCGCCCTTGCCGCGGCGGCGAAGATCGGCGCACCGCTTGGCCACGATTTCTGCTTGATCTCCCTATCCGACAATCTGAAGCCCTGGTCCGTCATTACCGACCGCCTGGCCCACGCCGCCGCAGCCGATTTTGCAATGGCCTTCTACAATCCCATTTCCAAGGCGCGACCTTGGCAATTGGGCGAAGCGATCGAGATCCTGCGCCGCTATCGAGAGCCACGGACGCCGGTCGTGCTCGGCCGCGATGTCGGCCGTCCGGCAGAAACGATGCGTGTAACGACACTGGGAGACCTGACCCCGGACATGGTCGATATGCGCACCGTGGTCATTGTTGGCTCGTCGACAACGAAAGTGATCGGGAAACCGGACGGTAGCGAATTGGTCTATACGCCGCGCTGGTACGGATCGCCCCCAGCTCTCAAGCAGCAGATGTAAGCTCACGCAGCCAGGCGAGCGCTGAGTCGACGCTTGCCACAGCCGCCACGTCCGGCCGCGCTGGACGCCGCTGCATGATGACGTCGATTCCAAGTTCCCGCGCGGCAATCAGCTTCGCATATGTGGCATTCCCGCCGCTGTTCTTGCAGACGATGCAATCAATGTCGCGGGATTGCAGCAGTGCCCTTTCATCCTCCAGGCGGAACGGCCCGCGCGCCTGCACAAACTCCGCTTGCGCGAATTGCAGTCCCGAATCTGGCGGCTCGACGGAACGAATGACGAAGCCGGTATTCACAAGACTGGTAAAGGACGCCAATTCCTGCCGGCCAAGGGCCAGGAAAACACGGCGCTGTCCGTCACGGAGCAGCGCCACAGCCTGTGACCAGTCGTCTATTTCCGTCCAGTGGTCGCCTGGCTGCGCAATCCAGGCTGGCCGCGCCAGCCGCAGCAACGGCGTGCCGGTTGCAGTTGCAGCCTCGGCGGCGTTCCAGCCCATGCGCCGCGCGAAAGGATGCGTGGCATCGATCACCGCGAACACACCATACTCGCCTAGATAGCGCGCAAGGCCCGCGCTGCCGCCAAAGCCGCCGATGCGAAACTCACCCGGCGGCAGGCGCGGATTGGCCACACGTCCGGCAAGTGAAGAGATAACGCGCCATTCCTCGCCGTGACGGCAGAGGGTATCAGCCATGGCCATACCCTCGCCCGTACCACCCAAGATCAGGATTGTCCGCTTCAGCGATCCCACTCTTCACCCGTCACGATGCAACCCGCGCAGCCACATCCTCGTCAGCTAGGCATTTCACCATGTCGACATAGCCGAAGCTTGCATTGTCGCCAAGATCGATCTGGCCGCCACCAGTCGAACGATAGCCGCGCGCGTGGTAGAAATCCACGCCCGACAAGGTTGCCATCAGGCGCAGGTCGCGAATTCCGAGCCGATAGGCGTCCTGTTCGATATGGCGCATCAACCCAGAACCAATACCGGCACGCGCCCGGTCCGGGTCGACAAAAACCGACCGGACCAGCGCATTGTCCACCCTTGAATCCGGCGCCAGAGACGCGCTCTCGCCATGCGCAGAGTAACCGGGGGCACGCCGCGACCAGCCCCCACTGCCGACATAATTCCCGGCAATATCGATTGCCACAAAATAATGTCCCTCCGCCACGACAGCGTCGTCCATCGTTGATATTTTCCGCAGGAACGTCTCCAGGACGTCTTCTGCATAGTAAGCCCGCCCAATGATCCGCATGGATCTTTCCTGCATGGCGCGCAGGGCGACGATGTCGGTCATCTGGGCGCGACGAATGTAGATGTCATTGATCCACATGATGCTTCCACGATTCTGTTAACGACAGCCTGAGCCGACTGGCCCTTCCCGTCTGTGAAGCAGTTCATTGCCGCATCGCGGCTATTTCTGGCCAACGAGTAGTTGAAATCGCGGTCATTTACGAAAATGATGGGGTTCTATGGAAATCGACTATCTGCGCACCTTCGAAGCGATCTGCGACCTGGGCAGCTTTACGGCGGCGGCCCGGCAGGTTGGCCGTACGCAATCCGCCGTCAGCCTGCAGATCCGGCGCATGGAAGATCTTCTGGGCAGGCCCTTGTTCGAGCGCACCAAGGGAACCATCCAGTTGACTCCGCATGGTGAAGCATTTTTGCTTTCAGCACGGCGAATCATCGCGGCCTATGACGAAGCTCTGCGCTCGTTTGACCGATCCTCGATCGAGGGTACCGTGGTGCTTGGCTTACCGGAAGATTATGCCCCGCGCATTTTGACGGCTGGGATCGCCGGCTTCACGGAGCTTTATCCCCTGGCAACACTCGACCTCTTTCTTGACGAATCGAAACGTTTGTCGCGCCTCATCGTTGACGGCACGGTCGACCTCGCATTCATCACGACTGGCGAGGGCGTTCCCCACCAAGGGTCGGATGTCTTTAGTGATCGGATTGTTTGGGTAGGTCCAGCCGACGGCAGCCTGCATTTGCGTGATCCATTGCCGGTCGCCGTCTGGCGAGAGGATGACACCTATGCACAAATGATGATCGATGCCTTGCAACGCGAAGGACGATCCTACCGGATCGCCACGCACACCCGTAGCATGGCCGGCCTGCGGGCAGCCGTCACCAGTGGGCTGGCCGTGACAATCATGGTAGAAAGCAGCAAGACCGCCGAGATGGTCGAACTACTGCCGGAGGACGGCTTCCCACCCTTAAAGCAAGTCACCGTGCAGTTGGTTAAGGGAACGAAACGGAAGGCACCGGTCATTGATCGGCTGGAGCAGCATTTGCTGAACATGCTGGTGGCCTGACGGCCGCAACTCAGCGCGATTGCCGTAGCAGCCGATCGACCGCATCCGTAGCAGCAGCGATCTCAACCTGCCCCGACAACTCAAGGGCCCTCGCCATCAATTGCTGTGCCTCGATCAGCATCATTTCGTAGCCACGCCTTTCGGCCAGCTCCGCCGCCTCACGCAAATAATCCAGGGCTATCAGCCCTAAATCGCGGCGATCCAAAGCAACCTGACCGAGGCATAACAAGGCCATCACCTCAATATCCCAGTAACCCCAGTACCGGGCAGACTGGAGCACGCTCTCTGCTTCGATTATAGCCTCGCGCCATTGGCCAGTACGGCGGCGCGAATCGGCGAGGTAGATTGCGCTCATCGCTTCCACCGCGATGAATTCCGCCGCCGCTGCCTGCCGTTTCGTGGCCTCCAACAGATGAAGTCCAGCCTCGGTATGACCGCTCAGCACATAAGCGTAACCCAGGCCAGTGCGCGCCCAGGCCGCAACCCAGCCCAGATCGCTGCCTTCGGCCAAGGCGCGGCTACGGTCGAAGACCGCGACCGCCCTAATCGAATTGCCGTCCTGGATCTCGATAAACCCCTCCCGCAAATGTGCAACAGCACGATCATAGGGCTTGTCCGCTTCTTCGGCGATAACAATGGCTTCATCGGTGATACGTCTCGCCTCGGTCAAATCTCCTTTCAAGGTCAGAGCATCGGCGAGATGCATCAGGCACCAAACGGATCGCAATCCCGTTTGCCCCAGACGCTCATGGCGCAGTTCCTTCGTGAGGCGAGCACGGATCGGCGTCAGGAGATCCAACGCTCCCGCGATGTCACCGCGGAAAGCGCAAGCCTGCCCCATCGCCAACCGGGCCTCCAACCGAAACAGAGAATCATCGCTCCGCTCCGCAAGATCGCAGGCCCGGCCGGCAGCGCTGATCGCTTCTTGAATCCGACCTTGCGAACTCAAAATGTAGCTCTTGTGGATGCAGATGGACGTCTGCCTCTTGATATCGCCGCGCGCTGCGACGATTTGCTCGGCCACTTGCAGATGATCGAAGGCCCGCGAAAATGCGGCGATAGCTCCCAGAGGCGGCCGCAGACGCAGCCGCAAAGTGGCCGAGAACTTCTGTGTCGCATCCGTAACGGCGAGATGCGGCAGAACCTTCAGCCCCGCCTCATAGAATCGTACCGCCTCCCGATATGCCGACCGACGCACACTTTTGTCACCGGCAAGCCGCAGAAACTTTGCCGCCAAGCTCCATTTTTCGCCATTTAATGCATGATGGGCGAGTCGCTCGATCATTTCTTCGCCACGCTGGCGCTGCTTTACCAGAATGATCTTGAGGACCCGCCGATGCAGTTTGCGGCGTTGCGCGATCAATAGATTCGCATATGCGACATCTCGGGTAAGCGCGTGCTTGAAAGCAAACCGCCGATGTGGCGGCGGCCGGGTTTCGAACAGGAACTCGGCCTGCTGCAGAGCCTCGAGCTGGCCGTCGAGAGTTGAGGCCTCCAGTTCCATCAATGGCAGCAGCACATCAAGCGGCACGTCATCACCAATCACCGCGGCGACCTGAAGAAGCAGCTTCAATGGCGAAGAAAGGCGATCAATGCGCTCGCCCAGGACGGCCTGGATGGTCGCCGGAAGACGCAATTCTTCTTGCTGCTCCACAAGTCGGTAGGCGCCGCGGACACCGATCAGGGCTCCCGACTCAACCAGCGCTGCGACAGCTTCCTCAAGGAAGAGCGGCGTGCCAGCCGTGCGTTCAATGACACGATGCTTCAAATCGCCCAAAGAGGCATCGTCGCCCAGCAACGCATCGGCCATTTCCCTGGCAGATGCCTCGTCCAATGATGCAAGGCGCAGCAACTGACAAACGCTTCGCGCCACCCACGCAGGCATCCCTTCGGGCCGCGTGGTGACGAGAAGGAGGATGGGGCGACGCGCCAATCGACCAACCATGGCCTCGACAATGGCAGCGCTCTCCGAATCCGCCCAATGAAGATCCTCGATCAGCAAGACGATCGGCTGCCGCGCAGCCAGAGCGCTGATAACCGCATCCACCGCGTCCGTCACCTGTCGGCGCCTGACGCCGGCATCGAGCCGATTCCAGGATTCGTCAGGGGGCAGATCGAGCGGCACGCCGAGCGCCGCCTCAGCCCAAATCAGATCGGAATCGAGGGACACCAGAGCGTCACGCAGGCGCGTGCGAATCTCGCTTTCCGGCAACCGTGCCCCCAGTTGCAGCCAATGCCGCAGCAAACGGCCAATCAGGTAATAGGGCGTGTCATGGTCATAGGGTGTGGCCCCACCCTCCAGCCGCAGACACCGGGAAGGATCCAGCTCTTCATGCTGAATCACTTCATGCATGAGACGCGACTTACCCAGACCCGGCTCACCGACAACCACAGCGACTTGCCCCGCGCCTGATCGAGCTTGCCGGGCAATCCTCATCAGGGCGGACAGCTCGTGATTGCGGCCGACAAAAGCCGTCAAACCACGGCTCACACGCGCATACCAGCCGCCAGTCACGGCAGCCGGCGCCAACAATGTTAGCAGTTGAATCGGCTCATCAAGCCCCGGCAGGCTGAAGGCGTCGCACGGCTCGGCTAGAAACAGGCCTTCGATCGGTCGGAAAGTTTGCCGCGTCAGATAGATTGCTCGCGCCGGAGTCACGCGCTCGATCTCTTCGGTAATCCTGAGTGCTGGCCCAAATGCCTCCACGTTTTCGCCGCGGCATCGCACCAGTAACTCACCGGCATGAATCGCAACGCCGATAAGTTTCTTATCGCTCGCGTCCATAATGGCAAGCGCCGCCATGCATGCACGGGCCGAATGATTCTGACAGGCGATGGGCGCACCGAACAGAGCCGTGATCCCATCCGATCGCCGCTGCATCGTGGCGCCGCCATAGCGTTCGACCGCTGATTTCATAAGCGCCAGCAGGGGCGCGAGACGGTCGGCGGCGACCTCCGGATCTACCGACAACGAGGCCTCGCGCAGGCTGGCATGCAGCACGGTGACCTGCTTGCGCTCCTCTGACAGATCGCCCGATGCCTCAGCCAAGGGTGCCCGGCTCCGCGCGGCGATCGCGCCTACAGGTGGTGCCTGCAGCAATTTCCGCCAGTGGCCCGCCAAGGCGTCGCCATCCTGCGGATCGATCTCGCGCATACGCTGGATGGAGAGCTCAGCCTGCATCTCCGCTTCTCGCCGCCGACCAACTGCCATCAGCAGCGTCAACATGTCTGCGTGATGGGCGGCAATGTCGGGGGCGATGGTCAGTCGTCGCTGTGAATAGATCACGGCATCTTCCGGCGGCAACCCATGCACGAGGACTTGCAGAAACCGCAGATGCAAGCGCCGGGCGGTTTCTCTCTGCGTCGTCAGCCAAAGCTGAAAATCCGAGCAATTGCTAAGATCCAGCCCTTCCGCGAACTCGCCGTCAAACAGATCCACTGCCGCCGTCACATCCGACAGCGAGGCATGCTCCTGTGCCGACAAATTTTCGACCATGTGCAGATCGACCTCAAGGCAGTCGGTGGCTAACGATACATTCTCGCGATCCGCCTGGATGCGCACGCAGTCCTCGCTGTCGAGCAATGGCCGCAGCCGGCTGAGGCTCCAGCGCAGCGATCCGCGTGGATCATCCGGGATATCCCAAAAGAGAGAGCACAATCGATCACGCCGATGAGGACGGGCGGTGGCGGCGAGGTAAACCAGAAGCGCACGCGTTTTCTTGGATGGCGGCAAGGCAACAAACGCGCCATCGCGGAATAGGGCGACTTCACCCAACAGGCGCAGGCGAGGTGGCGCATTTGATCCAGTGACGGTCAACGTACTGCCCTTGTGCCGCTCAAATGGAATGGCAACGCCATCATGCCGGATTCCGGCTTGGGCGTCATGTTCCTTGGCTCTGATTGGCTGCGGTCGGCCAATCAGGCGCTAGCAGCGACTCTGCCCGCCATTAAAGGCGGCGGTTGCGCATGCCTCGGGTCTCTTTACCTTTATCTCGACCTCGAACCGGGCCGATTTTGAACTGATCGGTCAATAGATGAAGATTGTTGCAATGGGTAAGCGCGAATCGATCGGCCATGGAGTATGGCGAGGTACCGCACTCCATGGCCTGTTAACTCATCAGCAGAAGGCGGGAGCTACGTCGTCGACCCGCTTGCGGCCATCCGGCGATATGCGGCCCAGGGTGATGAGAAAGTTCTGATGCGTCATGCCTGAACCGATAAATGTCCAGCGCAACGCCTGATGCTGCACGTTAAGAAACGTTTCCTGCTCATCGCCGCTCAGACGCCGGCCACTGGCTGATTGGAAGCTTTCCAGATCGAATTTGGCTTGCTGGCTGAGGCCGGTATCGAGGAAGGCTCCGATTGCCATGTACCCGTCGATCGCCTCGGCGATACCCGCAGCATCGGTCCGGCTCGCCAGATGCTCGACGATCAATGTGTCAAGCTTGGCATGCTGCGCCTCTTCCATCCAGTGGTGCCGTAGCAGGCTCTTGAATTGTGGATCGAGTCCACGGTCGTCCTTGACGCTGTCGAGATAGTGCGATTGCGTCATCCATTCGATATGCAGGATAAGCAGTGCCACCGCGAGCGGCGGATGGGCCAGGATCGCCTTGGCAATGTCTTCGGCCGGCCCGATGATCTCGCAATCGGTCCCGAAACCATCCTCGAACTCGCTGCAGAAACGCTTGAAGAGATGGATGTGCTTTGCCTCCTCGCCGGCGAATTGCAGCAAGGCTCGGATCTGCCAATCATCGCTCGCCACGACCTGACGGGCGTGGTCCAGGATAAAGGGCAGAATGAACTCCTCGGAGAGGCCAAAGGTCGAGAGATAGCCATAGCCACGGATCTGGTTGAGCACGATACGATCCGCCGGCTTAAGGAAAGTTAGCGGCTCAACCCTCGCCATGGTCTCCGGCATGAATGGGCGCGAGAAATCGAGCTGCTTGTCGCCCCCAATAATGTCCTCGATCCGCCAATTGATTTTCTGCGCGGCGTTCAGGGCTTCTTTATAGCTGTAGCTATGGGCCTGCATGATGCGTTCCTCTTTGCTGGGGTTAGGGTATGGCGGTTAACGATCGAACTCATGGCGGCCGTATTTGACCATTCGGATGATCTGCGACCGGCCGATGCCGAGATCGCGGAGCAAGTGGTCGGACATGCCGCTCATGGCGTGAATGGCTCGGCGTTCCTCCCGGCGCTTTTGCATGTGCACGAGGAACCTCCAGGCGACCTGCGCAACGCGCCGCACCGAAAGAAGGGCCTCCAGCGGCCGGGTGCTCATCGGTCGAGTATTCGTGGTCGAGAACATCGTAATCTCCGTCTTCCTGTCCAACGGGTCCGGCTGCCCGCCTATCGGGGTCCGACCGCTCGGGTTGCCAGGAAGATGGCGGTGGACCATGTGCAGGAGCGTGTGAATGAGCGTGGAATTTCTGCGAAAATTGGAGTTTTTTGTGGAAATCGGCGCTCCATTTGCGCATTTTGTGACCGTTATCACAGAAAATGAGGGTGCCACCTATGCTCGCTAGGAAGTGGCCGGCGTTAACGGTTCTGCTCCTGGCGCAGATTCTGGCGCTTTCTTTATGGTTCTCGGCGACCGCCGTCGTTCCCGCCTTGCGGCGCGCATTCGACCTAGACAATCTCACCGCTGCCTTGTTCACCAGCGCCGTTCAGGCGGGCTTCGTTTTCGGCACGCTGACAAGCGCCCTGCTTGGCCTTGCCGATCGCCTCGACCCAAGGCGTCTCTTTGCCGGTGCCAGTCTGTTGGCCGCCACTGCGAATGCGCTGATTCTTCTTCTGCCGGCCGAGATCCTGACGGGCCCCGTTATTGTCCCCGCCTTGCGATTCGTGACCGGCATGGCCATGGCGGGGATTTATCCGGTCGGGATGAAGCTGGCGGCGACCTGGGCGGAGACGCGCCACGGACGCAGTGATCTCGGATTCCTGGTCGGCCTGTTGGTGGGGGCTCTTACTTTCGGCTCGGCGCTGCCGCATCTCTTCAATGCCCTGGGAGGACTCGATTGGCGGCTCGCCCTTGCCGCAACGTCGACGGCAGCCACCATCGCCGCAGGCCTTGTTCTCCTGATGGAGGTCGGCCCGGCGCGCGGCCCCCCCAGGATCTTTGCCGCACGGCACGTCCTGCTGGCTTGGCGGCAAAGACCGCTCCGCCTCGCCAATCTCGGCTATCTCGGCCATATGTGGGAACTCTATGCCATGTGGGCCTGGATCGCGGTCTTCCTAGAGGCGAGTCTTCGGCTCAATCGGAGTGGCTTGCCTGAATCCTGGGTGATCGGCGGCCCGCTCTTCGGTGCTTTTGCCATCATCGCCGCCGGCGCGGTCGGATGCCTGGCGGGCGGCTGGCTTGCCGATCGTTATGGCCGCACCACCCTCACGATCGGCGCCCTGGCAGTCAGCGGCAGCTGCGCTGTAACGGCAGGCTTCCTGTTTGGCGGCGATCCCTGGCTGCTGCTGGCGCTCTGCCTGGTCTGGGGCATGAGCATCGTTGCCGATTCGGCACAATTCTCAGCGAGCATCACTGAGCTTTCGGAACGCGATCTCGTCGGCACGATGCTCACCATCCAGACCTGCATCGGCTTTCTGCTTACCCTCGCCAGCATCCATCTCATTCCCTGGATGGTCGAACTGGTGGGCTGGCGATACGCCTTCGCGATTCTGGCTCTCGGCCCCGTCATCGGTATCGTCGCCATGGCGCGGTTGCGCGCTCTGCCGGAGGCGCAAAAACTGGCCGGCGGGCGGCGCTAATCAATGTGAGATTTTCGAACGCATCGCCTCGCGAAGCGCGCTCGTTAACAGATCGAATTTTACTTTTTAGTTTTGCGCCAAGCCCTTGAAATCATGGCGCGCCCGGAAGGACTCGAACCTCCAGCCTTCTGATTCGTAGTCAGATGCTCTATCCAATTGAGCTACGGGCGCGCAGGGCATTTGGGGACAAAATCTGCCGCCGGCGAAGCCGAGGCCGTTCCAAATGGTGGCGGAACCTAGCCGAAAGGCGATGGCGATTGCAAGCCCTTTGGCTGGCGCCGCCGCAGGACTCGCGATTGGCACCTAAGATATTGTTTTGATGACCCTACTTACGTGTTTCAAGAGGAGGTTGTGTCACCCACAACGGAGATAGGGGCGAGATTTCTACCGCCCGCAACTGCGTTGCGGAATGCTGATTCTGTGGCCCTGCGGCCACCCTGTTGCGTACTTCACACGCAGCTATGATTGGCAACCGACTTGTGTTGTTGATTCTTGTCCTGAAAGCTGCCAAGAACTGTTGTAGGGTAACGGTTTGAGCAACCCGGGATGGGTATGGGATCGTGGGTTTGTTCGCTGCTTTTCGGGGTTCGGCACACATGAAGAAACATGTCTGGCTTGCGGCCTTGGCCGCACCGCTGCTGTTGGGTGGCTGCGAGGCCTTCAATAATGCCCTGTCGCCGTCCGTTTCCGGTGCGCCAATCGGCGCCAATGTGGCAAGTGCCACCACGGTGCCGCCGGGTCAGCCGACCGGTACGCTTGTCGGTCAGAAAGTCATTGAGGTCCGCAGCGACCTCAACCGTTTGCAGCAGGCCGTGCAGCAGCAATCGCTCAAGCATCAGGAATTGCGCAACAGCGCCGAGCGTAACGCCGCCGGCTACCAGACCACCGTCGGCGCCATCAACGGCAAGCTGCAGATGGGCACCACCCCGGGGAATCCGATGGTGACCAGTGCCTGGCAGCAGGCGCAGGGCCAGCTCGACCAGATCGGCAGCGATCTCGACCAGATGAACCGCCTGTCGAACGATGTCGCCAATAATGCGGCCTTCTCGAGCTATCTGCTCGATTCGATCCGGGCTGCCTATACGGTCTCCGGCGCGGTCGATGAAGACCACCGCCAACTCCGCATTCTTGAGGATCAGACGAATCAGACGACCGTCTCGATCGACCGTTTGCTGAACCAGCTATCCGAAGACATCTCGCGCCAGACCAACTTCCTTGGCACCGAGCGCAGCAACCTGACCATGCTGGCGAGCAGCGTCAGCACCGGCCAGATTTATGGCACCACGCTCGCCAGCCGTGCTTACGCTCCCCCGGCGCAACCTTCCCTTCCGCCGATGGCGGGTATGAGCACGGGCCGGCCGCTGGTTGTCATCCGCTTTGACCGACCGAACGTGAACTACGAACAGGCGCTCTATCAGGCCGCTTCCAAGGCTTTGGAAATGCGTCCAAATGCAGCCTTCGACGTGGTCGGCGTAGCCCCCGCCATGGGCCAGCCCGCCCAGGTAGCGCTCAATAGCGACATTGCACGCACCAATGCCAACCGGGTTTCGCGCTCGCTCCTCAATATGGGCCTGCCGCCCGATCGAATCGGCATAGCCCAGGTGAATGATCCCAACACCCAGGTGAACGAAGTCCACGTCTACGTTCGCTAAGCATCAGTTAGACCTCTACATTATTGACACCGAACCGGAACCGGCGCCCCCTTCAAGGGGCGCCGGTTTCCGTATGGGACCTGCAATCCAGCGGGTATGGCCGCACGTATTCGGTTCGTAGATCGATCTCGGAGGTGTCCGCCATGAAGCGCTGGGTACTCACCGTCCTCTTCCTCGCAGTGACCATGAGTTCCGGCCTTCGGGCGGATTCTTCGGATCAGGCTGCCGCTCATGAGATCATCCGGGCCCAGATGCAGGCATTTCAAACCGACGATGCCAACGTCGCCTTCGCCTTTGCCTCCCCCGAACTACAGACAAAGTTTGGCAGCCCAGCCGTCTTCATGGATATGGTTAAAAGCGGATACGCTCCGGTTTACCGTCCCCGGGCAGTTGAGTTTCGTGATTGGGTCGACTCGCCCGGCGGCCCGGAGCAGCAGGTTTTTGTGATCGGCCCTGATGGCAGGGGCTATATCGCCCATTATATGATGGAGCGGCAGCCCGACGGATCCTGGCGGATCAGCGGTTGTTATCTGGAGCCCTTGGGAGAAGAAAGCGTCTGAATGCGGTTTTTCTTTTGGTCGCTCGCGGCCGTCATCCTGGTCCCCCTCGCCGTCAGCATCGCTCGCGGCATGGCTTATGAAGGATCGTGGCGGGATGCCCCGCGTCATTCAGCCGGTCTCGCACCCGATCCCGGCAAGACGCCCGAAGCCATCGTCCAGATCTATACAGCGCGCGCCTTTAGCTGGCGCGGCTATGTCGCGACCCATCCGTGGATCATCGTCAAGCGCAGTGGCGCCGATTCATTCACACGTTATGAAGTCGTTGGCTGGGGCGGCGGACAATCCCTCAAAACCAATTACACCATTCCGGATGGTTACTGGTTTGGTGCCGAACCGAGTCTGATGGCCGAATATCGCGGCGCCGGCATCGACGGCCTGATCGATCGGATTGAAGCCGCGATCGAAAGCTACCCGTTCAAGGATCAGTACCGCAGCTGGCCGGGTCCCAACAGCAATACCTTCCTCGCCCATGTCGCCCGAGAAGTGCCGGAGCTGCGGCTCGATATTCCCGCCAACGCCATCGGCAAGGATTACCGTTCCTGGGATACGCCGATCGCCTGGGCGCCCAGCGGCACCGGTGTGCAGGCATCCCTTCTCGGTATCGCCGGCGTCACCCTGGGGTTGGAAGAAGGCGTTGAGGTCAACCTGCTCGGCCTCAATTTCGGCATCGACATTCTGCGTCCGGCCTTGCGTGTCCCCGGCCTGGGACGAATCGGCATGCAGGAAGATGTCGCACGTCAGGCCGAGGCCGTGACGACAAATTAGCCGGGCCGTCCGATTAGATTTCGGTGCGAGCGCCCAGTTCGATGATGCGGCCGACCGGAATGCGGAAATAGTCCGAAGCCGATATCTCGGTATCCGACAGCAGGATGAAGAGCCAGCGGCGCCAGCCGGACATGGCCGATTTCTGACGCGGCACGATACGCTCCCGGCCGATGAAGTAGGAAACGCTTTCCGGGTCCAGTTCCAAGCCGTCCTTTGCCGCCTGTCGCATCGCCGCCGGCAGATCAGGCTCATCGGCAAAACCGTAATGGACGATCAGCCGCCAGAAGCCACGACCGAATTCGCGCACCTCGACACGTTCCGCCTCAGGCACAAAGGGTCGCGCCTCGGTGATCAATGTCGTCATCACGATGCGTTCGTGCAGCACGCGGTTGTGGCGCATATTGTGGAGCAAAGCGAACGGCACCCGGTCGGTCTGCGCGGTGAGGAACAGGGCCGTTCCCGAAACGCGACTGAGATGACGTTCCGACAGGGCACCCAGGAACTCTTCTTCGGTCAGCGAGCCGGCGCCATGGCGTTTGGCGAGCAGGCCGCGCCCGTCCATCCAGGTCGACAGCACGAAGATGATGATGGCGCCGATCAGCAGCGGGAACCAGCCTCCATCCAGAACCTTCAGCAAGCTGGATCCCAGCAGCAGTGCTTCAACGACGAAGATAAAGCCGCAGACCAAAAGCGTGCGCTGCAAGCTCCACTTCCACAACGCGCGGAACACAAAGAATGCAATGACGGTATCGATGATCATCGTACCTGTGACGGCAATGCCATAGGCGCTGGCAAGACCGCTCGATGATTTGAACCCGACAACCAGGAGAATGACACAGATCATCAAAATCCAGTTGATCTGAGGCACATAGATCTGGCCGTGATGATGCGCCGAGGTATGCTGGATGAGGAGACGCGGGCAAATGCCCATGCGCATCGCCTGCCAGGACAGCGAAAAGGCACCCGAGATCACGGCCTGAGATGCGATGATCGTCGCCATCGTGGCAAGGCCGATCAGCGGATAAAGGAACCAGTCCGGCGCCAGCAGGTAGAATGGATTGACCACCGCCTCCGGACGTTCGAGCACCAAGGCGCCTTGGCCGAAGTAGTTCAGCATCAGGCACGGCAGCACAAAGGCAAACCAGCCGGCCTGAATCGGCTTGCGTCCGAAATGACCGAGATCGGCATACAGCGCTTCTGCGCCGGTCACAGCGAGCAGTACCGCGCCCATGACAGGAAAAGCGAGGCTGACATTCTGCACTAAGAACGAAAGCGCATAATGCGGAGAGAGCGCCAAAAGAATCTCGGGATGCTTGACGATCTGGAGCACACCCAGCACGGCCAGAGTTGCGAACCAGATCATGATGATTGGCCCGAAGAACGCGCCAACCCGGGCTGTACCGTAGCTTTGCGCGGCGAACAGGCCAATCACGATCGCGATGGTGATGGGAATGACGAAAGTGCTGAGTTCGGGACGGGCGATTTCCAGGCCTTCCACCGCCGACAGGATGGAAATGGCGGGCGTTATCATGCCGTCGCCATAGAAGAGCGCCGCACCGACAATACCGAGGGCCAGGAATTTTTCGCGGCGGCCGGATTTTGCCGCCGAGCGGATGGCAAGGCCGATCAGGGCCAAAAGGCCACCCTGCCCCTGGTTGTCAGCACGCAGCATGAGAAGCGCGTATTTGAAGCTGACGATGATCGACACTGTCCAGAAGATCAGCGACAGGATGCCAAAGACATGCTCGGGGATGGCGACCGTTTCGCGGGCACCGTGAAAGGCCTCGCGGAAGGTGTATAGCGGCGACGTACCGATATCGCCAAAAACGACGCCCAGAGCGCCGATGGCAAGTGGTGCCAGGCGGCCTGCGGGCTCGCCCGATCCGTCGTGATGGGATGATATGCCGGCTTGATGCAGTTTTGAAGCTGCACTGCCAGTGTCGGGTGTGTTTGTATTGGTCACGTCGGCTCGGTGGTACGGTCCGTCCAGTCACGGGCCAGATAGGGCCGGCTGGTTCGAACGTTACTCCATCCCTTGCATTAAGGCGGGCCGCGCCAGCCTATTCCCCGGATCGGCCCTCAATTGGGAGCGCATCCTGTCATCGGGTTGGCGCGCGCGCAATAGGGTTTTCGCACTGCAATATTGGGCCTTGACAGCGGCCCGGATGGCATGATCCAGCGTAGGGCAAAGGCCCAACGCCAATCTTCGGGGAACTAAACATGTCGGATCCGCAAAAGACCTTTCCCGTTTCCTGGGAAGAATTGCATCGCACGGCCAAGGCGCTGGCCTGGCGGTTGATCGAGAAAGGCCCTTTCAGCGGGATCGTGGCCATCACGCGCGGTGGTCTTGTGCCAGCAGCGATCATTGCGCGCGAACTCGACATCCGTCTGATCGACACGGTCTGCATGCAAAGTTACTCCGACGATCATGCCCAGGGACAGATCAAGGTCCTCAAAGGTGTTCCCGGCGACGGCGAAGGCTGGCTGATCATCGACGATCTGGTCGATACCGGGCGCACGGCGCGTGTCGTGCGGGAGATGCTGCCCAAGGCGCATTTCGCCACCATCTACGCCAAGCCGTCGGGCCGGCCCCTGGTTGACACCTTCGTGACCGAAGTTTCGCAGGATACGTGGATTTATTTTCCGTGGGACATCGAACTGCAATTCGCGCAGCCGATCGTCAAGCTGCAGCGCAGCTGAAGATCAGGCCACCGGCCAATTGTCGATAAGGCGTGTGCGACCGAGATAGGCGGCAACAAAGAGTCGCGTGCCCGCAGTGACGCGCTCGACCGGCTGCAAGCTGGCTTCGTTGCAAAGCTCCAGATAGTCAAGCTTGCTGAAACCAGCTTCAAGAAGCTCGGCCTTAGCTTCGGCCAAAACCGTCTCCACAATTTCGCCTGACGCGAGGCGTGCCGCCGCCGCGCGCATCACTTTGGGCAGAGCCGATGCGGACTGACGATCGGTCGCGCTGAGATAGCGGTTGCGCGACGACATGGCGAGGCCATCGGCCTCGCGCATGGTAGGCACGCCGACGATTTCCACCGGAATATCGAGATCCCGTGCAAGGCGGCGGATCACTTGCAATTGCTGGAAATCCTTCTCGCCGAAATAGGCGCGATCCGGCAATGCCTGGAGCAGCAGCTTGGTGACAATCGTCGCGACGCCACCGAAATGCCCGGCCCTTGTCGCACCGCAAAGATGTTCGGTCAAACCACTGACACCGACCGACGTGGCAAAGCCTTGTGGATACATCTCGGTAACGTCGGGGGCGAAGAGCAGATCGCAATCGGCGTCGACCAGTTTGGCCATGTCTCCGGCCTCGTCGCGGGGATAAGCCTTCAGATCTTCACTGGGGCCGAATTGCGTTGGATTGACGAAAATCGTCGCGATGACGCGTTGATTGTCAGACTTCGCTTGTCGAACCAGCGCCACATGGCCGGCATGCAGCGCGCCCATGGTCGGCACCAGGCCAACCGACAAGCCGGCTGCGCGCCACTGGGAAACATTCTCGCGCAGATCGGCGATGCGGCGAACAACCTTCAAATCACGCATGTGAATGAACTGGATCTAATGCGCTGAGAGCGATTCCTAGCCGTGCTTCTTCATGCTGCCGAAGATATTCTCCGGCCCAGGGAAGCTGCGACCACGAACCTCTGCCGCATAACGCGCGGCTGCCTCTTCGATCTCGCCGCCCAGCTCGGCATAGCGTTTCACGAAGCGCGGCTTGAACGTGCTGAACAGGCCCAGGATGTCTTCGGCAACCAGAACCTGACCGTCGCAAGCGGCTGAAGCACCGATGCCGATGACCGGCACGGGAACACGCGCCGTTACGGCTTGCCCGATCTGCTCCATCACACCTTCCAGCACCAGCGAGAAAGCACCCGCCTCGGCGATAGCGATCGCGTCCGCCATGACGCCGGTCGCTTCCTTGTCGCCGCGGCCACGCGCGCGATAACCGCCCAGCGTATTGACCGATTGCGGCATCAGACCGACATGGCCCATCACCGGAACGCCGCGCTTGGTCAGGAACGCAACGGTGTCCGCCATTTCGCGGCCGCCTTCCATCTTCACGGCCTGACAGCCGGTTTCTTTCATGATTCGGGCTGCCGAGCGAAAAGCCTGCTCGTGGCTTTCCTGATAGGATCCAAACGGCATGTCGACCACGACCAGCGCCTGCTTGGAACCACGCACGACGGCGGCGCCATGCTGGATCATCATCTCAAGCGTCACCGGCAAGGTGCTGTCGAATCCATAGAGCACCATGCCGAGGGAATCGCCCACCATCAGCAGATCAACATGCGAATCGAGCCGCTGCGCCATCGGCGTTGTATAGGCGGTGAGACAGACCAAAGGCTCGCTGCCTTTGCGCGCCGCAAATTCGGGAGCCGACAGGCGTTTCGTAGTGGCGCCGGTGGCTGCGGCCGGCCCTGATCCGGACGTGGCGTGCACGCTCATCTTCGTGTTCCTCCTGCGACCTTTATCGGTCGGCTGCTGACAATGGACAGGCCGACACTTTGGAGACATTCTGGCTGATATTGCTGCACCGCACAACCGCAATCCCGACTCGGTTATTAGGAGCCACTTGCCTGTTCCGCCGCCCCGGCAAACAGGCTAAACCGTGCGGGTCTCCAAGGAAGAAGCTCGGCTTTTCGATATGTACAAGGATAACAGCCTGATCCCCTCGGAAGCGGTCCGCCTGGCCGCCCTCGGCTTGCTCTGGCAGGGAGAGCGCAGCTATGCCGATTTGGCGCGGGAAATCCGGCATATTATCGGACGGATCGTCGGCCCCTCCCTGGAACTTCTGGGCCCGTCCCTCGAACTCTACAAAATCGAGGGCCTGATCGAGGCGGTCGACCCGAAGCTACCGCCGGAGACCCAGATCATGCGCCTCAGCGCGGATGGCCAGGCCGAACTCCGCCGGCTCATGACCACCCGCTTGCGCGGTGCCATGGGTGAGTTCAACAAGCTGATTATCGCCTTCAAGATGCATTTCCTGGGTTGCCTCCCCGTCGCCGAGCAATGCGCTCAACTCGATCTACTCATCGAGGCCTGCGACAAGGAATTGGCCCGTCTGGGCGACCTCCGGACCTATACCCCGCTATCACAATCCAACAGCCATCTGACGTCCTGGCTGGATCTTGAGATCGCCGAAGTGGATGGGCGCCGGCAATGGTTCCAGGCTTTGCAGGCCCGCCTGGCCGCTATGGCCGACAAACTGTGACCTGGGCACCTGGCAGGGCCGCAAAAATGGCCAAATTGTGGCCGAATTCCGTAGCAATTCGGGCGTGGGCCATTGCAGTCCGCCGTTCCCCATCCTACCTACAGGGCTAATGCGCTCATTCACCACCAGATTCGCCCCGAGTCCGACCGGCTTTCTGCATCTTGGGCACGCGCTGTCGGCGCTGGATGGGTGGTCACGGGCGCGAAAGGCCGGGGGAACGTTTTTGTTGCGTATCGAGGATATCGACCGGACCCGCTGCCGTCCGGAATACGAGGCTGCCCTGCTGGAGGATATGAGCTGGCTGGGCCTCGACTGGGACGGCCCCATCCGCCGCCAATCCGATCATTTTTCGGACTATGCAGACGCCTTGACCCGCCTACAGGCAATGGATGTGATCTACCCCTGCTTTTGCAGCCGAAAGGATATCGCCGGAGCCAGTTCCGCCCCCCAAGGACCGGACGGCCCGCTCTATCCCGGTACCTGCCGCGCGCTCGACTCCGACGATGCCACCGCCCGGCAAGCGGCAGGCGCCCCCTATGCCTTGCGCCTTGACGTCGCCAAGGCACGGGCACTGGCCGGCGATCTGTCGTTCGAAGAGGAAGGCCTGGGCATGGTCGCCGCCCGGCCGGAACGCCTCGGCGATGTCGTCCTGGCGCGGCGCGACACCCCCTGCAGCTATCACCTTTGCGTAACGCTGGATGACGCCTTGCAGGGCGTCACCCTGGTGACGCGTGGTGAAGATTTGCGGCCAGCCACACATATCCATCGCCTGCTTCAGGCGTTGCTCGGCCTCGACGTGCCGCGCTATGCCCATCACAAGCTGCTCAGCGACGCCAACGGTGTCAGATTGGCCAAGCGAGCTGGCGCGACCAGTCTGCGCGCCTTGCGCCAGTCAGGCTGCACACCACGCGACGTCAGATCAATGGCGGGATATTCGGAAGATCTCTCGCAGCCCTCTTCACCCTCACCCCTTCACTCACATTAAAGCAGTTCAGCAATGTTCGATTTCAACGACATCATAAGCCTCCTCACCGGCCCTGAAATGGTTGCCTTCGGTCAGGTGATTCTGATCGATCTGGTACTCGCCGGCGACAATGCCATCGTTGTCGGCATGGCCGCCGCCAGCCTGCCGTCGCATCAGCGCGCCAAAGTGATCCTGATCGGCATCGCCGCCGCCACCGTCATGCGCATCGGCTTTGCGCTCGCGACGACCTACCTGCTCAGCATCATCGGCCTTACCCTGGCCGGCGGCATTCTGCTGCTGTGGGTGTGCTGGAAGTTCTGGCGCGAGCTGGAACACCAGCGCCGCGAAAACCGGAAGGCCGCTTTGCGCAAGGGCGACAAGCTGACCTCGGAAGAAAAGATCGAGCTGGAAGAAGGTGAGAGTGCCCTGCCCGGTGCGGCCCCGGCGAAGACCATGCGTCAGGCTATCATCCAGATCGTCATCGCCGACGTCTCCATGTCCTTGGACAACGTTCTGGCGGTGGCTGGCGCTGCGCACGAGCATCCGAATGTTCTGATTTTCGGCCTGGTGCTTTCGGTCGCCTTGATGGGCCTCGCCGCGACATTCATCGCCACGATGCTGAAGCGCTACCACTGGATCGCTTATGTCGGTCTGGCCGTGATCTTCTATGTCGCTGCCGAGATGATCTGGCGTGGCTGGGCCGAGGTTGCGCCCATGGTCAACGGCGCCTAACGCTCAAGGCCGGCGGGAATGTGGATAAGACGGCATTCCCGCCGGCTGTAGTTCTCCGTTTAAGGCTTCCGGGCAACCGCCAGCGCAAGGTCGCTGTAATCGGGCCTATCGGGCGCGATGTAGCCATGCCTGATCAGAAAATCGACAATTACCAGACCGACATTGAACTTGAATGAATCGGTCTCCGCGAGCACGCGCTCGACCTCGCCAAGGCGCATGAGGCGAAAATCAGCGATCTCGCCGTCATTGTTCTGCGGCAAGAAATCGGCCGGCAGTTCCAGGTCATAGACGAATATGGTGTCGTCGCGCAGGCACCCGTCGAGCTCCATCCGATAGCTCAGTGCGCCGCAAGGCCGCGCGCGCCGCGCCAGCTCCTTGGGAATGGAGGCCTCTTCAGCGGCTTCCTTCATCAGATTGTCGAACGGCTTCATGCCTGTGGGCAGGCCGCCGGCAACGAGATGATCGAACTTGTTGGGTTCGATCGGCCGCGACGCGGCACGCCGCCCGATCCAAAGCCAGATCTCGCCATCGCGCCGCACATATCCATTGAGATGGACGCCATAGGCCTTCACGCCGAAGAGCGGCACCGCGGCGCGTTCCAGATCGAACAGGGGTGGCTGGCCATAAGTTTCGGCCACCGGGAACAACTCGTCGCGCCAGCCGGAGATGAGGCCGTTCTGCCGCATTTCACGCATCACGGAATCAATCGCGGCTGACCTGTAGTCGAAGGTGTCGAGATGCTCGGCGACGCTGACCGATTGATCCGTTACCCGAAAGACACTTGGATATTGCGCGAGAGAACGCGCCATATCCGCGCGCATGAAGCCGACACGGCTGCTAGCCACGCTGAAAGGACGATAGCGAGAGAGATCATGGCGGTGACAAACATTGATGCGATCGATCAAGCTCATGCGGCGACCTGCACGGGATCGTAGGGCAAGGGCGGTCGCAACCCGGCCACCAGGGACAGGAAATCGGGATCCTCGGGACCAATAAAACCATGCCGGATCAGAAAATCGACCTGCACGATGGCGCTGTCATACATGAAGTCGTCTTCCGAACGCAGCCGATGAATCAGTTCGGAAACCGGCACCAGTTCAAAACCGGCCACCTCTCCATCCCGATTCTGCGGCGTGAAATCCGCCGGCAATTCAAGATCGAAATTGAACTGCATGTCGATGCGCAAACCCTGCACGGCTTCGAATATCAGCGTCACGATACCGACCGACACCGCCTCCCCTGCCAAGGCCGCTGGAATTCCAGCTTCCTCGTCGCATTCCTTGATCAGGTTCTCCATCGGCGTCAGGCCGATCGGCTGGCCACCGCCGACGATGTGATCCAGCATATTGGGATCGACCGACTTTGTGGCCGCGCGGCGCGCCACCCAGACCTTCATGCCCCAGCCACGGCCGACGAAGCCGTTGAGATTGACGCCATAGGCCAGAACACCGAACAGCGGCACCGCTGCGCGTTCCATCACCAGCAGCGGGGGCGCATTGAACTGCGTGTTGACGGGGTAAAGCTCGTTGCGCCAGCCGGGAACGAGACCGCTCGCGCGCAATGCAGATAACGTTTCAGCCATGGCTTCGCTTCGCAACGGCGCTGTCGCAAGCCGGGGGTGAAGCGCCAATGCTCCATCATTGCTTATGAAACGATCGGGCCATTCGAGCAAGCGGCGCGCCAGATCCGGTTTGACCCAGCCCACATGCTGGCCGGCGACAATAAAACGCCGGTAGGCATTCATGTCCGGCAGTTGGTGACGGCGGAATTGTCGCAGCAGACTCATGGATGATCGCCGTTCAGTTCTGTCGTGCCCAGGCGATGAGGTGCCGCAGCAGCGATTCACCGGCCAGCAATTGATCCTTGTCGATATATTCGTCCGGCTGATGCGCCTGGGCAATATAGCCCGGCCCACAGACGATTGCGGACATGCCGGCTTGCTGGAACTGTCCGGCCTCGGTCGCGAAGGGCAGGCTCACCGTCTCGTTGGCACCGGTCAGATGCTTCAGCAGCGCTTCGGCGGCACCTTCATGTTCCTCGACCAGCGGCGGCGCGGAAACCCGCGGTGTCGTCACAATGTCGGCTTCCGGAATGTGCCGGCGCAACTGCACCAGACGTCGCTCGGCAAAAGCAGCGAGCGGCTTCAGGACCTGATCTGGATGCCCGCCAGGAACGACTCGAAAGTCCCACAGGAAGCGGCATTGCCGAGCGATGATGTTGACGGCGGTACCGCCTTCAATCGAGCCGATATTGAGCGAGCAATGCGCTGGGTCGAAAGCGCGGTCAAATGGGCCGTTGGCGCGGATATCGCCGTAAATGCGCGCTATTTCGCCGATCACTTCAGATGCGAGCACAATTGCATTCAACCCGCGCTCCGGCTGGCTGGAATGTCCGTCGCGGCCGGTGATTTCGGTCTGGAACGAGTAAACGCCCTTGTGACGGACGCCGAGTTTCATGCCCGTGGGCTCGCCGATGATGGCGAGGCGAGGCTTCGGCAGTCTCTCGCCGATCGCAGCGAGGAGATGTGGCGCACCGAGACAGCCAAGCTCTTCGTCATACGAGAAAGCGAAATGGAGTGGCGTTGTCAGCGGCTTGGCCAGCATCTCCGGCACCAAAGCAAGGCAAAGTGCGATAAAGCCCTTCATGTCGCTGGTGCCGCGCCCATAGAAGCGCGAGCCATCATCGCGCAGCACGAAGGGATCGCTGCTCCAGGGCTGTCCCGCGACCGGCACGACATCTGTGTGGCCGGAGAGAACGATGCCGCCATCCCGCTTCGGTCCGATAGTCGCCCAGAGATTGGCTTTCGGTTGCCCGTCCGGTGCAGGCACGATTTCGACGGCCACGCCGAATTCGGAAAGATAATCCCCGATCCAGCGAATGAGCGCGAGATTGGAGCGCGCCGAGACAGTATCGAACGCGATCAGCTTCTCGAGGATTCCGACCGTATCCAATGCCATTTAGGATCCGGACCCCATACTGGAGGGCGGTAACCCGATAAAGGCAAGAAACTCGCGCCGGGTCGAGGGATCCGAACGGAAGGCCCCCAGCATGCGGCTGGTGATCATCGAGGTGCCTGGCTTGTGAATGCCCCGCGTCGTCATGCAATGGTGGCTGGCATCGATCACCACCGCGACACCACGCGGCTGCAGCTCGTCATTGAGGGTATTGGCGATCTGCGCCGTCATCTTCTCCTGGATCTGCAGGCGCTTGGCATAGCATTCCAGCAGGCGCGCGAGTTTCGAGATGCCAACCACGCGCTTGCGTGGCAGATAGGCAATATGCGCGCGGCCGATGATCGGCGCCATGTGATGTTCGCAATGGCTTTCGAAACGAATGTCCTTGAGGACGATCATCTCGTCATAGCCATCCGTCTCTTCGAAGGTGCGCTTCAGCACCAGCGACGGATCGACGTCATAACCACTGAAAAATTCGCGATAGGCCTTTGCGACCCGGCGCGGCGTATCCAGCAACCCCTCACGCGTCGGATCGTCGCCGGCCCAACGGATCAGCGTGCGGACGGCATCCTCGGCATCCGTCTGGCTGGGTTTGGACGCACGGGGCTTCGCGGTTGCACGGCCTGATTTCGGTGCTGATTTCGCCACAGATGGCTTCCTTTCCGTCTCGGCCGATCGGGACTCGGATGCGGCCCTGGCCGATCCGGGCTATCGGCGCCTCGGCCCGTCAGTTCAATTGCTTTGGCTGATAGGGGCTGTCGAGCGAAAAGGCCGGGATGCCGATATCGAACATCTCGCCGCTCTCGCTTTCCATTTCATAGGTGCCCACCATGATGCCGGAGGGCGTCTTAAGCGGTGTACCGCTGGTGTATTCATAGGTCTCGCCGGGATGCAGCACCGGCTGCTCACCGACGACGCCCGCCCCCCTCACCTCCTGAACACGACCGAGAGAATCGGTGATGCGCCAATGCCGGTTGCGGAGTTGCACGGTCTTGTCGCCGCGATTCTCGATGCGGACATGGTACTTCCAGACAAAATGCGCCTCATCCGGGGCGGATTGGTCTTCGAGATAGGTCGGCTCGACGATGACGGTGATGGAATGTGTGGTCTGCTGGTACATGAACTGGCCTCGTTAAGGCCGGATTTTAGACTGATTGCCGGGCGGAATCCAACCAAGCCGACACCACAATCTAGGAAAGAAAACGGCGCCGGGTTGCCCCGGCGCCGTTCCGCATGAAGCGGGTACTGCTCGATTACTGAACGATGATCTCGGCGCGGCGGTTAGCCTGCTCGCGAACACCGTCAGCGGTCGGAACCGCATTCTCAGCTTCACCACGCCACGCGGTGGCGATGGCTTCGGCCGGGACACCAGCAGCGATCAGCGCTTCGCGGACCGCGTCGGCGCGGCGCTCGGAGAGCTTCTCGTTGTAGGCATCGGAACCAGCGCGGTCAGTGTGACCGGTGACCGAGATAGCGGTCGACTGGTTGGCCGAGAAGTCGGCGACCACCTGGTTGACCACCGCCTGGGCGGCGTCATTGATGTTCGACTTGTCGAAGTCGAACAGCACCAGATAGACATTCGGAGCCGGGGCCGGTTCGGCGACGGGCGCCGGAGCAGCTTCAAGTTCCGCCAACGCCGCGAGGAGTTCGTCCTTGCAAGCGCTGATGTGGTCGTATTGGAAGTTCTCTTCCTGCTGCTCGAGCCAGCAATCAAAGCGGGCCTGGGCGCGAGCGGCCAGTTCCGGCTTGTTATCACGGGCGCCGCCATCCAAAGCCGCCAACAGGCGACCACGGATGTCGGTCACTTCACCGAGCGATTCAGCCGGGAGGTCACGGTTCGCCGGATCTTCCGGCTGCACCACTTCACCTTCGGCAGCGGCGAGGCCGCGGCGGGCGAAGTAACCGGCATCACGCCAGTCGAACATCTCGTCGGCCTCAAACACGGCGAGGTCACGATATTCATTAGTCAACGCCTGGGTGAACGGCGTGCCGCCGCTCGCTTCGGTCGTACGGATACGGTCGAGATCGGTGGTGCAGGCCGCCAGAAAACCAACTGCCCCCACAACCGCCAGAAGTCGCAACATTTTCATTTTGTCGTCTCCTCGCTACTTGTCCTTGCCGATTTTCTGGTTGCCGATACGATGTCCAGCCACACCATATCAATCCGTCTTCGGCTTATGCCTTCGTCTCGGCTGTCTTCGCGTTCCGGAACGTAATGCTGAAAGGTCCCCCGGTGAAGTCAGTCCGAGCACTGACATCTCGCGCACTATAGGTAAAGCACCCCCTGATGTCAAAAGGGCGATTGCTCGTTTCCGTCAAGTTTTCGCAACTATTTTAGTCACTTCCGCGTGTTACTTCGCGCCCCTCCCCCGGCACCTCGCCGGTACCTTTTTCCTATTGCGCCATCGTCTTGTTAACGATTTCCCCCAAGGTGATCACCGGACCGCCAGCAGCGACTCCGTCCTCAGGGTCGTGACTTACCAGCAGCACGGGAAGGTTGTGTTCATCCGCTTTCGCGAATACCATTTGGCGCAGGCGATTGCGGAGCGTCCCGTCCAGTTTGCTGAATGGCTCGTCGAGCAGCAGGGCTTGCGGATTTGAGAGCAAAGCCCGCATCAAGGCGACTCGCACTCTTTCGCCACCAGATAGGGAATCCGGGCTTCGGCGCCCCATCCCCCCCAGTCCAGCATCCTCCAGGGCTGCCGTGACGCGGCTGCGGCGGGTCGCTTTGTCCAGGCTCCCAGGAAGGCCAAAAGCCAAATTTTCCTCCACACTCAGGTGGGGAAACAACACATCGTCCTGGAAAAGGGTTCCCAGCCGTCGCAAATTTGTTGGAAGCTGGGTCAAAACCTCCCCGTCGATGCTGGCCGATCCACGTGCGGCGAAGCCGGGTGGCTGCATTCCGATCAACCAATTGATCAGACTCGATTTTCCGCTGCCGGATGGCCCCATCAACGTTACCGGCCGACCAGCCTCGATATCGCAGTTTATCGGGCCCAGAAGTCGGCAGCCCTGCCGAAACAATTCAACATCCTGCAGACAGAGCCGGCGCCGCGCAGTCATGACGTGTACCTCCGCCGGTGCGCCAAAGTCATTGCTGCCAGAAACAGAACACCGATGATGCCTGCCTGCGCGAGACCGAAGACGGCAGCAATGCGCCGATCACCACTGGAACCAAGGGCCACAGCTTCACTGGCCAGGGTCGTTACCCTGCCTTCCCCGGCCAGGACAGTCGGCAGATAGAGCGTCAGACTGACCGCCGCCCCGATCGCCGCCGACCAGGCCAGAGGGCCGATCAGCAAGGGCAGCTTCACCCGCCACAGCGTCTGCCAGGCGGTTTTGCCAAGTGCCCGCGCCACGCGCTCATAGCGCGGATCAAATCGCCGCCACGGTTCCTTCAACGTCAGGAACACATAAGGGAAGACGAAAAGAAGGTGCAGCCACAGCACGCTTATCCAGGTTCCGTTGAGGCCAAGGACCAGCAGCAATACCTGTATGCCGATGAGAAAACTGATATCGGGCACCAGAAGCGGCAAAAACAGCCATCTTTCGGCACGCCGGACGGTAGCGGCGGCCAGGACCTTTTCATGCTCCAGGCAGGCGACCGCCTGGATGATGGCAAGCGCCGCCGCCGCGACCGCCAAGGCAATGCTGGTGAAGACAGTCTGCCACAGGTCGCCGGTGGCGCGCTGCCAATTGGCCAAGGTGAGGTTATCGGGCCACAGCGCCGGGTAATGCCAGTTGGTGGCGAAGGACCAGCCGGCAAGAACCAGCAATGCCAATGCCACGACGCCCAGGCCGAGACTGGCGGCAAGGCATAGGCTCCAACCGCCGAGCTCTGACCAGGCGCGCGGCCAATCGCGCGCACCGGCAACACTCCACCTGCGCAACAACGCCGCCAGAAATCTTTCGCCACCCCACCAACACAACAGCGCACCGACCACCAGAACCAGTTGCAGCAGCGCGCCGGCCGCTGCGGCAAAACGCTGCGCGAGATCGGGATCATAGGCTGCACGGAGGATCAGCACCGGCCAGGTCGCGGGATTGGTCGGCCCCAGGATCAGCGACATGTCGACGACCGAAAGACCGTAAGCCAGAACGGCCAGAACGGGGAACCGCACCAGCGGATAGAGCTGCGGCAGGATCACCTTGATCCAGGCCATATGCCGTCCATAGCCCATTGCCGTCGTCGCGCGGAGCGTGGCGGCAACCGGAATCTGGCCAAGCGCCGTCACCATGGCGACGAACAGAAACGGCGTCTCCTTGATCACCAGGGCAAGCGTGAGGGCCAGGGCATGTGGATCCTGGATCAGCGCAACATCGGGCGGTTGATGAAACCAGCCGGTGGCAGCTTGAATACCGCGAACGAGCCAACCCGAGGGCGCGAGAAGAAAGGCAAGCCCGAGCGCCAAAGCAACATGCGGCACGGCGAGAATACCGGCGGCCAGATGTTGCGCCCAAAGGACGCCGCGCTTGGCGTCATCGAGTATCGAGACGAACCCGAGTGCCAGCAGGAACGACAGCAAGGTCGAAACGATTCCAGCAGTCAGTGTCGAGATCAGCGATCCCGCCAGGCGCGGATCCGCCAGCGCCAATGCCAGAACGCGCCAAGTAATCGTATCTCCGCCCAATGCCGGCAAATAACCCAGCGCCGGCAGCAGCATGAATAAAAGGCCCGCTGCTACCGACCCCGCCAACAGGACCAGTGCCAGAACTGGCCCGATCCGCGTCAGGAGAACGGGCCATGCATGCAGCATCATGAACCGAAAAGCTGCAGCCAGCGCTCTTCGATCGCGACCATCCAGCTGGGATGCGGTTCCGGCAGGACCGGGCCCAATTCTTCCGGCGACAACGTGGCGATACCGGTCGGCAAGGCATCGAAGAACGCGCGGTCCTCCGGCGGCAGGAGATCCATTTCCAGCACCGTCGGATCCCCCCAGATATCGGCATTCGCCTTGCGGGCCTGCGCCTCCGGCGACAGCAGGAAATTAGCCGCGACGATCGCGCCCGCTTTGGCATTTGCATTGAAGGGCACGGCCAGGAAATGCGTGTTGCCGATCGATCCGCCCGACATGACGAAACTACGGACGGTATCCGGCAGCAACCCCTGAGCGATGGCCGAAGACGCATCACCGGGATTGAAGGCCATGGAGATATCGATCTCGCTGTCGCCCAGCAATTGGCGCAGAGCGGCACTGTTGGTGGGAAAGCTGCGTCCACCGCGCCACAGATGCGGCGTCAATTGCGCAAGGTAGTCCCAAAGCGGCGCCGTCACCGCAGTGAAGCGCGCTGGCGCCAGCGGTTCATCAAAGGGCGTACGGTCCGGTACCGACATCAGCAGGAATTGCTTGAGCACGGTGGAACCGATGAAATCCGGCGGCGCTGGATACGTGAAGCGGCCGGGATTCCGCTGCGCCCAGGCCAGCAAAGCCGGCAAGTCACGCGGCGGTTTGCTGAGCCGGGCGGCATCGTGGAAGAAAACCAGCTGCGCCATGCCCCAGGGCGATTCATAACCATCGGTCGGCACGGTAAAATCCACCAATACCGTCGGCTTGCGCTTGGGGTCGACGAAATGCATGTTCGGCAAATGTTGTAAAATCGGCCCGTGCAGCAAATCCTGTGCCTTCATCGCCGCGAAATTCTCGCCGTTGATCCAGATCAGATCGACGCTGCCGCCATCATCCTGACCCGCGATCTTGCCGGCGAGCACGCGCGTCACCGCTTCCGCCGTATCGCTCAGCTTGACGTGCTGCAAAATGACGCCGAACCGCGCTGCCATTTCGTCCCCGGCCCAGGCGATGTAATCGTTGATCCGCTGGTCACCACCCCAGGCATTGAAAAAGACCGTTTGCCCCCGCGCCTGTGCCAACGCCGCCTCATAGCTAGCGACCGGGGCATCGGCCAGGGCAGTTCGGGGCAGAAAGCCACCCGCCGCCGCGGCGAGGCCACCGACCAGGATATCGCGGCGGCTGGGATGCTGGGGCATGGTTGGGCCTCGGATCAAAGGGCTGATTCAGATACTACGCCTGCGACCCTAGGGCCTGTTACGGACCCTGGGCAATACTTTGCCAGCATCTTGAACGGAATTGGCCGATCGCCTATAAATCGGGCGGCCCGGAAACCGGCCACGACGCGGGTGTAGCTCAATGGTAGAGCAGAAGCTTCCCAAGCTTACGACGAGGGTTCGATTCCCTTCACCCGCTCCAAATCCCTTAACATGGCGAGAATGAGGTTCCCCGATGACGAATGCGGGTCGGATTACCCTGCTTGACGGCGGCATGGGCCGCGAACTCAACCGCATGGGGGCGCCGTTCCGCCAGCCCGAGTGGTCGGCTCTGGCCTTGCTGGAGGGGCCTGATTTTGTGCGCCGGGCGCATGCCGCCTTTATCGCCGCCGGGGCCGAGGTGATCACCACCAATTCATACGCGGTTGTCCCCTATCATATCGGCGAGGATCGCTTCCGGACCCGCGGTCAGGAATTGGCGGACCTCGCCGGCCGCATGGCGCGGCAGGCAGTGGCGGAATCGGGAAAGAAGGTTCTCGTGGCCGGCTCGCTGCCGCCGCTCTTCGGTTCCTATCGCCCCGACCTCTTCAAGCCGGCGGAGGCGCAGGCATTGCTAAAGCCGCTGATCGCCGGCCTCAAACCCCATGTCGATTTGTGGCTGGCCGAAACCCAAAGCGCGCTCGCCGAAGCGCGCGAGGTCGCGATCGCCTTGAAGGGCGACGGCAAGCCGCTCTGGTTCTCCTTCACGCTGGAAGACGAGCATCCGGATCCTGCGCGGCCGGCATTGCGTTCCGGCGAAAGCGTCGTCGAGGCAGTGGCACTTGCCAAGGAGCTCGGCGCCGCCACCCTTCTTTTCAATTGCAGCCAGCCGGAAGTCATGGGCCGCGCCATCGACGTGGCAAAGGCCGAAGCCGCGCGCCTCGGCCTGTCCATCAAGATCGGCTGCTATGCCAACGCCTTCCCACCCCGGAGCGAAGATGAAGAGGCCAACGGCACGCTGAGCGATATCCGCACCGATCTCGACCCCAAGGGCTATCTCGCCTTTGCCAGGGATTGGCAGACACGCGGCGCCGACATCATCGGTGGCTGCTGTGGCATCGGGCCGGAGCATATCGCTGCCATGAACACCGCCTTGCGCTGACCCGACAATCGGAGGCGATCGGTGGCTTTGAGCGCAATCTCGATCCAGGGCTACCGGTCGGTCCGCCAGCTTTACCTGCCGGTCGAACCGGTTTCGGTCTTCGTCGGCGCCAACGGCGTCGGCAAGACCAACCTCTACAAGGCGCTGAGCCTGCTGCAAGGTGCCGCCAACGGTACGCTCACCCGCGCCATCGCACAGGAAGGCGGGATCAATTCCGTGCTCTGGGCCGGCAAACGCGGGTCATCGCCGCGCCTTGTCCTCCAGGCCGACCTTGACGATGTCGGTGGCGGAATCGAAGACGGCATGCGCCTGCGCTATGCTGTCGAGATCGGCCTCCGATATTGCACCGAGGCCGCCTTTACGCTGGAGCCGCTGATCAAGGAAGAGCGGCTGACGGCGCGGATCCGTGGCCGCGAGGTTGCCATGATGGAGCGCAAGAATGCGACCATAGCCATCCGCAACGCCCAGGGCCGGCGCGAGATGATCGAGGACGATATCCTCTCTTCAGAAACCGCCCTGTCGGCGATCCGCGATGGCGGCCGCTATCCCGAGTTGGATGCCGTGCGGCGGGAGTTGCTCGGCTGGCGCCTCTATCACGATTTCCGTACCGACGATGCCTCGCCCTTGCGCCAGCCTTGTTTTGCCATCACCACGCCGACCTTGAGTTCCGACGGGCACGATCTGGCGGCGGTACTGGCGACCCTCTCCATGATCCGCGAGGACACGGTCGAACTCGACGCCGCGATCGAGGATGCCTTTCCCGGTGCGAAGCTGCATGCGCGCGACGAAGGCAGCCGCTGTCAGTTCAACCTCCGCTTCCCGGATGTACCGCGCCCCTTCGGCGCCCATGAACTTTCCGACGGCACGCTCAAATATCTCTGTTTGCTGGGTGCGCTGATGGGCTATCGCCTGCCGCCACTGATTGCGCTCAACGAACCTGAAGCCAGCCTCCACCCCTCCCTCTTGCCGCCCCTCGCCCGTCTGATCGGCCGCGCGGCGCGGAAATCACGCATCTGGATCGTCACGCATTCCGAAGCCTTCGCGGGCGCCTTGCAGGAAGAAACCGGCAAGAAGGCCCGTCGCGTCATCAAACGCGACGGAGCCACCGAGATTGAAGGATTGAAGCTGACCGGCGAATTCCGCGACGAGGATGACTAGCCGTTATTCGTCATCGCGATAAGGAATGGTCCATTCCTCGCCGCGCGCGGTGGTGACGTATTCCGGCCAGCGGTACTGGTGCGGCACCTTGAAATCCTTGGGCAGGAGCGGCGCCATCCATTCCGTCCCGCCGATACCGCCACCGGTGCGCTCATCAAACTCGGCGGTCGCCTTGGCGAGTAGATCCGGTTTGGTGAAAAGATCCAGCAACGTGGCGCCGATCGTCTTCGCCGCACTCTGGATCATCGGATCGATCGTCGCCGGTATGCCGCCCAGCGCGTTCGCCACCCAATCGGGATAGGTATAGCCCTTGGGCGCCGAGAGCATCGGCCGCGCGATGATGAGGCGCACGGTCGGGCAATGCCACGTATAATCCGGGTAATCGTCCGAGGTGATGTATTTCTGCCAGGACGGCATCTGCTTGCGCAGCTCGCGCTCGCAATCCTGGGGGCTGATCAGGGCTTCGGTCGCCGGCAGAAACGGCTTTGGCATCGGCTCGAGGCCGAGATTCTTCTGCATCTCCTGGGCGACAGAGATTGCCTCCGCCCCCCATTGCGGCGCGCCGACGAGGGCAAGATTGTCGAAGGTCGCCTGCGCCAGCGCATGATTGGCCAAACCCGGCCGGCTCTTCGACACCCAGGTCTTTTTCCATTTGCAGAAAGTCGCCATGGCTGCCGCAGCGGCATTGTTGTCCATGACGCTGCTGACAATCTCGGCCTGCTCGATCGAATCCGTGCGCAGCATGTAATTGATCTGGGCGATCTGCGGCGTCAGATTGTCGGCCGTCGCCTGCCCCGCGCAGAGGATCGCCTCGTTGAAGCTCCACAGCCCCGTAAATGGCAGCATGGAGCGGCGCAGGCTTTCATTGAGCGAATAGAAATGAATGAGCGCATCATTGGCGCCCGGCGCCCGTGCCGCCAGATGGTTCTGCGGAATCGGCGAATATTTATCCGACGCGATCCAGTTCTGCGGCTCGTCACAGGTGAAGGTATAGATGTAGTTGTAGCCGACACCGCAATGACTGTCCCACATCGTCGTGTTGACCATCGGCAGCATATAGGCGGGATGGAAGCTCACCGCCGCGTCGAGATCGTCGTAATACCCCTTGGCGGCATGAATGGGCTTTGAGGCACGCAATTTCTCGGCCGGCTCGCCGAAGAGCTTCAGCGTGCCCTTGATATCGAACTTCTCCATCGCCGCTTTGGCTGCCAGCGCGCCGCCGAAGGCGCTCATGCCAAGGGCGGAATGCGGATCGGTATGGCCCGGCGCATATTTCGAGAGATTGCCGCGCGGTTGCTGCCGGGTCGTCGCCGCCTGGCAATTACCCGGCACGGCATCGTATTCGGCATAGGTGGCGATGGTCGGCCCATCGCCATTCTTGAAGCTCGCCATGAAGGCAGTCGGCATGCCGCCCGAGCCAACCTCAACCTCGAACCCCTCGGCGCGGAGCTTCTCGACATACCAGGACGCCGATTTGTACTCGCGGAAGGCAGGCTCGGCAAAATGCCAGATGATCTGATGCCAGTCGGAGAGCTGGCCGGCATGCGCCGCCACCCAATCGAGCACGAATTGTTTCTTAGCTTCCACAGCCGGCATGACCATCCCTCAACGCCTGTTCAATCGCGCGGGATGCTAGCGCAGAGGCAGGGCGACAGCTACGCCGATTTACCTGTCGATTTCTTTTCTGCCGCGAACAGATAGGTCGCCAGCAATACCCAGCGCCGGGCGCGATCTTCCTGCCCGGATTTTGCCTGAAGCGGCGTCGTATAGTGCCAGAACGGCAGACGGTAAATGGTGAGCGTCCCCAGGCCATGGACCGGCAGCATCTCGGTAAAATGCCCGCCTTTGGCATAGACCAGATATTGATGGGCCACCGAGGATGCACTTAACGACAGATGCACATCGAGATAGCCACTGGCCGCGCGCTTGTTCTCGGGATGATGGTCATTATGCGGGCCCGCATAATCGCCCGGGCTGTAGCAGAGCGCCTGCTGGCCGTTTCGGCGGTCGAGCTTTCGCCCGGAGATTTTTTCGGCAAACACCGCGAGGCTTTCCGAGCGTAGCAGATCAATGAGGCCCATCGCCTGCGCCTCTTGATAAGCTGCGCTGCGCTTCCTTTCGAGATAGGCGGTGCGCACGCGGGCCGTCTTGGGCAGCCATTCCTCGTAATCCTGCTCCATTTCCCAGATCGTCTCCGGGGGTATGGGCATGGCCATCGGCGTCAGCAGCGGCAGAAGCCGCGCCTCCAGCGCCCGGCGCAAAGCTTCCGCCTTGCCCTTGGTGATGATTCCTTCGAGCGCCAGAAAGCGCCGCCGCGGATCGACCAAAGCCCCGCAGACATCCGCCGTGCCGCTCAGGATGCGGCGGCCGACGGGTGTCAGCAGATCCTCGAACTCGCGTGGCGCGACAGCTTTCGCCGTCACATCGCCTCCAACTCGTCGATGAAGCCGGAAACGACACCAAGGCCCTTCGACCAGAAAGCCGGATCGGCGGCGTTGAGACCGAACGGGGCGAGCAATTCCCGGTGCCGCTTGCTTCCACCCGCACGCAGCATGTCGAGATACTTCTCGGCAAAGCCGGCACTGGCATTGCGATAGACCGCATAGAGAGAATTCACCAAGCAATCGCCGAAGGCATAGGCATAGACATAGAACGGCACATGGATGAAATGCGGAATATAAGACCAGTAGACTCCGTATTCGCTGTCCTTCGGCAGCTTGACACCGTCGCCCAAAGCCGCGCGCTGCGTCTCCAGCCAGATTTCGGCGATGCGCTCCGGCATGAGTTCACCGGAACGGCGCTCGTCATGCAAAACGGTCTCGAAATTATGCATGGCGATCTGGCGCACCACCGTGTTCAGCATGTCCTCGACCTTGCCGGCCAGCAGAATGCGGCGCTTTGCCGGATCAGTTTCGCGGCTGAGCAGCGACTGGAAGGTCAGCATCTCGCCGAACACCGACGCGGTTTCCGCCAGCGTCAGCGGCGTATCTGCGAGAAGCGCTCCTTGCGGTCCGGCAAGCACTTGATGCACGCCATGGCCCAGTTCGTGGGCCAATGTCATCACGTCGCGCGTGCGGCCGTGATAGTTCAACAGCAGATAGGGATGAGACGACGGCACGGTCGGATGCGCGAAAGCGCCAGGATCCTTGCCTGGCCGTGACGGCGCATCGATCCAGTTCTTCTCAAAGAACTGCTTGCCGACATCCGCCAGGGCCGGCGAGAAGGCATGATAGGCATCGAGCACGGTTTTCTGCGCCTCGTCCCAGGGGATGAGGCGATCGTCGTCGCGCGGCAAGGGCGCGTTGCGATCCCAGAAGTCGAGAGCGTCGACGCCCATCCATTTCGCTTTCAGTTTGTAATAGCGGTGGCTGAGCTTGGGATAACTGGCCTTCACAGCGGTGACGAGCGCATCGACCACCTCGTCTTCCACCTGATTGGCAAGATTGCGGGACGAGACGGGACGCGCAAATTTGCGCCACTTGTCCTCGACTTCCTTGTCCTTGGCAAGAGTATTGGTGACCAGCGAGAAGATGCGCTGATTCTCCTTGAGGCCCTTGGCTAGGCCCATGGCCGCCGCCTTGCGCTTCTTGCCGTCGCGGTCGGTGAGGAGATTGAGGACTTCATTGCTGCTGAGCTTTTCGCTCTCTCCTTCCACCTCGAAACGAAGTTCGGCCATGGTTTCGTCGAACATCCGGTTCCAGGCCTGACGGCCCGAGATCGCCTTTTCGTGCAGCAGGCGCTCGGCCTCGTCGGAAAGCTGATGTGGCCGGAACGCGCGCACGGCATCGAGCCAGGGCGCATAACGCCGCAACGGTACGTGCTCAAGCTGCTTCGCCAGCGCCTTATCCTCGATGCGATTGAGCTCGAGGGTGAAGAACAGGGTCTCGACCGAGATTTCGTTGAGCCGTTCGGAAATATTCTGCTGGAATCGCGCCAAGACCGGATCGGTCATGTTGCCGGCATAGGCCAGTTGGGCATAGGAACCGATGCGCCCGGCCAGATCCTGCATGCGCTCATAGGCCAGCAATGCTTTGAGAAGATCCGCGCCGGAAAGACCAGCCAGTTTCCCTTCATAACCACGCTTGAACTCCCCGGCCAAGGTCGCCAAAGACTTCAAATCGCGCTCGATTTCCGGTGCATCCGGGCGCGCATAGAGATCCGCCAGATTCCAGTTCGGCAGGGCTCCAAGATCATTCTTCGGGTCGGATTTCGCAGGTGCGGCCGTCATGCTTTTTCACTTTCCCAAGCTTGATTGCTTCCAGATGCCCTTATATGGGGATTTATGGGGGCGCGCCAAGAGTCGCGCGACGAGGCCCGGAACGGGCGTTTGGGGAGGCGGATTCCATGAATTACGATCAGGTTCCAAGCCTGCCGCGGCTGTTTTTCGACCAGGCCGAGGCTCTGGGGGAGCGTCCCTGTACCTACCAGCGCCGCGATAATCGGTGGCAGTCGGCCAGCTGGCGCGCGATCGCGGAACAAATCAGGGCATTGGCCCGCGGCTTGGTAGCCCTTGGAATCCAGCCCGGCGACCGGGTCGCCTTGATTGCCGAAAATCGTCCGGAATGGCTGATCGCAGACCTCGCCATCATGAGTGCCGGCGGAATCACGGTTCCCGCGTTCGCCACCAATACCACCGAGGATCACCGCCATATCCTTACGCATAGCGGGGCTAAGGGTATCATCGCCGCCGGCGATACCATCGCCAAACGCCTGTTGCCCGCCGCCCTGCAAGCCCCGGATGTCAAGTTTCACATTGCGCTGGATGCCCAGGACAAGGCCGCGCAGATGCCCTTCCGCCAACTCGATTGGGCGGAGGCGCTGGAACTGTCAAAGGACGATGCGGAGATCGACCGCCGCCTCGCTTCCCTGAACCGCCGCGAAACCTGCTGCATCATCTACACCTCCGGTACCGGCGGCGTGCCGAAGGGCGTCATGCTGAGCCACGGCTCGATCCTGGCCAACATTAAGGGTGCTTATAAGCTGTTGTTGGAAATCAGGCTTGGCAATGAACGCTTCCTTTCCTTCCTGCCGCTCTCACATTCTTACGAGCATACGGCCGGCCAGTTCCTGCCGATCTCGATCGGTGCCGAAATCTGGTATGCCGAGAGTGTCGAGCGCCTGGTCGACAACATGGCCGAGGCACGTCCAACGATCATGACGGCGGTGCCGCGCCTTTACGAGGCGATGCATGCCAAGATCCTGCGCGGCCTCGAGAAGGCGCCGAAGGCCCGGCAGCGCTTGTTCTGGCTGGCCTATCGCCTTGGCCGCAAGAACTACGAGAAGCCCGGATCGCTGTCGCTTGGCGAGAAATTCCTGAACCTGCTATGTGACGTTCTCGTGCGCAAGAAAGTGCGCAAGCGCTTCGGCGGCCATTTGAAGGCCTTCGTCTCGGGCGGCGCCGCGCTCAATTACGAGATCGGGGTTTTCTTCCTGGCCCTCGGTGTGCGGTTGCTTCAGGGCTATGGCCAGACTGAAGCTTCGCCCGTTATCAGCGCCAACATGCCGAAGAAGATCAAGATCGATACCGTGGGACCGATCTTCGACGGCCTTGAGGCGCGCATCGCCGAAGACGGTGAGATATTGATTCGCGGCGAGGCTGTCATGAACGGTTACTGGCGCGATTCGGAATCGACCGCCAAGGTCGTCATCGACGGCTGGCTCCATACAGGCGACGTCGGCGAGTTCGATAGCGACGGCTATCTCAAGATCACCGATCGCAAGAAGGACATCATCGTTCTCTCTGGCGGCGATAATGTATCACCGGCCCGGGTGGAAGGTTTTCTCGCGCTGCAGCCCGAGATCGCCCAGGCCATGGCCCATGGCGACAAGCATCCGCACCTTGTGGCCCTCATCGTGCCGGATGCCGATTTTGCCCGTGATTGGGGCCAGGCCAACGGCGCGCCTGAGGATCTGCCGTCGCTGGTCGAGAACGCCCATTTCCAGAAAACCATGGCCGGTGTCATCGACCGCGTAAATGGCACGCTCTCGCCGATCGAGAAGATCCGCCGCTTCGCCCTGCTGCCGGAAGCCTTCACGATCGATAACGGCATGCTGACCCCCAGCATGAAGATCCGCCGGCACAAGATCCGCGAACGCTGGGGTCATGTCATCGGCCGGCTTTACGACCGAGGGTGAACCCTTGTCAGCGACTATAGCGATGCTTGACGCCCACCGGGAAGTACTCCGGATGCCCTTGCGGGAATAGGGTCACGATGGGTCGCTGCAATTCCACCGGGACATAATTGGCAAATTCGCTGTTGAGCCGGCGCAAGGCGGCCAGGACCTCGTCCGCGACACGTTCGGCGATGGCAGATTCCATCGCCATATTGTGGGCCATTTCCACCGCGAGGGTGAAAGCCGGTTTCCCTTCGATCCCCTCCTTCACCTGCATGACGAATTTCCCCGTCACGAAACCGTGCACATCCTTCTGTTCGAGGCCAAGGCTGACCGTCTCCGGAAAAATATTGGCACCGAAATAGGAGATGGTGAAATTGGCGCGACCGAAAACCCAGACGAAGGGCTGCCTTCGGAATGTCTCCACACCGGCTGCCTGGGGTGAGAAACCGGCATCACCGAGGCGCCGCAGCATCTTTTCATGGGCCATGATCCCGCCTCGATCCGCGATGTGGTAACGGATCAAGGGCACGCCATTGTCGCCGCTGAAGGCCAAGGTACCATCGACAACTTCAAAGTACCGGCTGGCTGGATCGTATTGGCAAAGGGTGGGCAAACGTGCCTCGCCGAAGATTCCCATCGCGATGTCCGGACGACCGCTGAGGAAACGGCGGATCGCCACGGAGAGAGGCGTCTCTTGTGCCAGGACGCCGGCATCCGCGGTACCGTAAAGCGAGGCGGCGAAGGTCAAAATGTCTTTCGTGCCAGCCCGTTCGGCCACGAGATCGCGCCAAGTTTCGCTGAACACTTCGCCCGCCAAGACAAGTCGAATATTGCAGCGTCCCCAATCCAATTCCTGCCCGATGCCGGCGTCGATCACCTCTTTCAGAAACGGCGGATAACCCAGCAGCACGGTCTGGTCGAATTGCGGCGCCAATCTCTCGACAGTTCGCAATATTTCTTCCGGTTTGTTGCCGGGCGTCGCGATCATGATCCGGTAACCCTTCTCGGCCAGGGCGCGCAGACAGAAGGTTGTGAACATGCCGCCTACCCAGGTGCCCAAGGCAAAGCACACAACCGCCAGGGTTCGTTTTTCATGTGCCGCGAAGGCATCGCGGAACACTTGTTCAAAACGCGTCGCTATCGGGTATTCGTCGGCGGCAGCGCGTGGCCAGAAGGTCGGCTCACCGGTCGACCCGGAGGAAACGGCGTAGAAATCGCAGCGGCCACGGTCGCCACCGGGTACCAACTCGTCCTGGCCGAAACGGCGGATGTAATTCGCCTTGTCGAGCAGAGGCAGACGCGCAAAATCGGCGGGATTGCGGATGGTGGCCGGATCGATGGCCTTTTCCTTCAATATCTGCCGATAGGCCGGAACATCGCGCGCCACGCGCTCCAGCAAGGCTTCCAACTGCGCAAATCCATCGCCGGTTTCGCCAGGATGCAGCAAATCATCGAGCGAGGTTTCCAGGAAGTGATTGCGGGCATCCATTCTGTCGTACTCTTTTCAGATCAGGCCGGCGGCGATGCTGACGGTCAGCGCCACGATGACTGTGTTGAGGAAAAAGCTGATAATGCCATGGGCTGTCACCAGATGGCGCATGGCGCGGCTGTCGATACTGATATCCGACACCTGACAGGTCATGGCAATGACCGCCGCGAAATAGACAAAATCCCAATAATCGGGCGACTTGTCGCCGGGAAAATTGAGGCCGCCTTGTGGCTTGCCGTGCTGCGTCCGATCCTCGTCATGGAACTCGTGCGCGTAGTGAATTGCGAAAAGCGTGTGTACGAAGAACCAGGACAGGATAATGGTTCCCCCGCCGACACCGATATAGAGCGGCTTGATCATGTCGGGTTGGGATTCTGCCGCTCCCAGCACGCCGGCCGCGGCGTAGAGGCTGAAAGCCGCGGCAAGGCCGGTCAACCCCGCGATCTCCGTGAGACTGATGTCGATCTGGCGGGCGCGGCGCTCTATATGTTCCCTGGTCGAACGCAGCATCATCACAGCCGCCACCAGCAAAAAGACGCCGACGCCGAAATCCCAGGAGAGGGCCACCCGCAACGGCCCGGTAAGGCCCATACCCCACAGCACGGCATAGGCGAGACATGCCGCGGCGGCACCAACCAGGAGCCGTTGCCGCCCCGCAAAATGGGGACCAAGCAGCGCGTAACGTCCGGCGTCTTTACTGGATCGATCCGTCGCCATACCGATTCACCTCACCTCTGCTCACTGCGCTGCAGCAACAATACTTGTTCCGTTTGAGCGCCCGCCACGCAATTTCAAGCTATCACGCGGCTCGCCGCGTGACCAAATCGAACTAGTTGATCGTCACCCAGGCAAGCCCCTGGACAAGCACACTGAATCGGAAGATCGTCGTTCGAAACAGGCCATGCGAAGCTCCCTCTTTTGCCGTTGGAGGCTGCATCCTTGACGAAACTTGCCGCCGTTTCCCTGGACGACAAATACGACCTTGATGCACACCGGGTTTACTTAAGCGGTACGCAGGCCTTGGTGCGTCTGCCGCTGATGCAGCGCCAGCGCGATACCCGCGCCGGGCTCGACACCGCGGGCTACATCACCGGCTATCGCGGCTCGCCTTTGGGCGGCATCGATCTCGCCCTCACCCAGGCAAGTAACTTCATCGAACGCCAGCACATCCGGTTTCAGCCCGGCGTCAACGAGGACCTCGCTGCGACCGCCATCTGGGGCAGCCAGCAGACCGATCTCTTCAGCGATGGCAAATACGACGGCGTCTTTGCCATGTGGTATGCCAAGGGTCCCGGCGTCGACCGCAGCGGCGATGCGCTCCGTCACGGCAATCTCGCCGGCTCGGCCAGGCATGGCGGCGTGTTGCTGCTGGCGGGCGACGATCACACCTGCAAATCCTCGACCACGGCACATCAGAGCGAATTCGCCTTCATGGATGCCGGCATTCCGGTGCTCAATCCCTCCGGCGTGCAGGAAATTTGCGATTTCGGCCTGCTGGGCTGGGCGATGTCGCGCTATTCTGGCTGCTGGGTCGCGATGAAGCTGGTCTCTGAGACGATCGAAAGCTCGGCTTCGATCGATATAGATCCAGATCGTCTGCGTTTCCAGGTTCCCGTCGATTTCGACATGCCGCGCAATGGCCTCAACATCCAATTGCCGAGTTCGCCCATGGCGTCCACCCAGGCGCTCGAGCAAGAGATGCGGCTCCATAAATACAAGCTTGCCGCCGTCACGGCGTTTGCCCGCGCCAATAAAGTCGACCGCATCGTGCTGGATGGAGCGAGACGACGGCTTGGCATCGTCACCTGCGGCAAATCCTATCTCGATGTCCGACAGGCGCTGGACGATCTCGGCATTACCGAGGCTCGCGCCGCCGAGATCGGCCTTACGCTCTACAAGGTGGGTCTTACCTGGCCGCTGGAACCGCAGGGCCTCCGAAACTTCGCGGAGGGTCTCGAGGAAATTCTGGTGATCGAGGAAAAGCGCTCCTTGATCGAGACCCAGATCAAGGAGCAACTCTACAATCTGCCACGGCATCCAACCGTGATCGGCAAATACGATGAAGCCGGAGAATGGATCCTTCCTTCGGCCGGCGACCTCTCGCCAGGTCATATCGCGCGCATCATCGCGCGGCGCCTTAGGCGCTTCGGGACCGATACGCGACTGGAGTCCGCCCTCGCCCGTCTCGATGCGATTGATGCCGCCAATGCCCGCCTGACGGCACCCACCAAGCGGATCGCCTATTTCTGCTCCGGCTGCCCCCACAACACGTCGACCAAGGTGCCGGAAGGCAGCCGCGCGCTGGCGGGTATCGGCTGCCATTTCATGGCGCAGTGGATGGACCGCAACACCACCACCTATACGCAAATGGGCGGTGAAGGTGCCACCTGGATCGGCGCCGCCCCGTTCTCAAAGACGGGGCATGTCTTCCAGAATATGGGGGACGGCACCTATTATCATTCCGGCCTGCTGGCGATCCGCGCCGCCGTGGCCGCAAAGACCACCATTACTTTCAAGCTTTTGTTCAACGACGCCGTCGCCCTGACGGGCGGCCAGCCGATGGACGGCCCACTCAGCGTTTCCATGATGGCCCAGCAATTGGCCGCCGAGGGGGTAGGCCGCATTGTCGTCGTCAGCGACGAGCCTGGGAAATACGGCGGTGATTCTGCGTTCCCCGGCGGCACGACCGTTCATCATCGCGATCAACTCGACACAGTACAGCGGGATCTCCGCGACATCCCCGGCGTTACCGCGATCATCTACGACCAGACTTGCGCTGCCGAAAAGCGCCGCCGGCGCAAGCGCGGGATCATGGTCGACCCGCCCAAGCGCGCTTTCATCAACGAACGTGTCTGCGAAGGCTGCGGCGATTGCAGTCGGACCTCGAACTGCGTCAGTGTGGCACCGCTTGAAACCGCCTTCGGCCGCAAGCGTCGGATTGATCAATCGAGCTGCAACAAGGATTTTTCCTGCGTTGACGGCTTTTGCCCCAGTTTCGTCACGATCCATGGCGGCCGGCTGCGGCAGCCACATCCCAAACCGTTCGCAGCTGCGGATTTGCCCGATCCGCAGATGCCGGGGCTGGATCGCCCTTACAACATTCTGGTGACCGGCGTCGGCGGCACGGGCATCGTCACGATTGGCGCGCTTCTGGGCATGGCGGCGCATCTTGAGGGCAAGGGCTGCTCGGTCATGGACATGGCTGGCCTGGCACAAAAGGGCGGCGCTGTTTTCAGCCATGTCCGCATCGCCATCGCCCCGGAACAGATTTATGCAACCCGCCTCGCCGCCGGCACCGCCGATCTTCTGCTCGGCTGTGACATCGTTGTCTCGGGATCAACCGATGCCATGGCCACGCTGCAGGCCGGCCGCAGCCGTGCCGTCGTCAATACCCACGAGATCGCCACCGGCGATTTTACCCGTGATCCAGACTGGCTGTTTCCGGCAGAGGCGCTGCAACAGAATCTCATCAAGGCGATTGGCACGCAGGCGATCGACTTGCTCGACGCCACCGGGCTCGCCACCGCCCTGATGGGCGATTCCATTGCCACCAACCTATTCATGCTGGGCTATGCCTATCAGCGCGGCCTTATCCCGGTGGGTGCCGAGGCAATCAACCGCGCGATCGATCTCAACGCCGTATCCGTGGAGAGCAACCGCCAGGCCTTTGCCTGGGGCCGCCGCGCGGCGGTCGACCTGGCGTCGGTAACCGAAGCCGCGCTTCCGGCCCATCCAGCGGCGCCTATGCCCGAGACGCTGGATGAAATCGTCTCACACCGCATGGCGCATCTCACTGTTTACCAGAATACCGGCCTCGCTCAGCGCTATCGCCGCCTCGTCGAAGAGGTAGCGGCGGCGGAGAAGGCGGCTGTCCCGTCGCAAAACGCGCTCGTCCGGGCCGTCGCGACCTGTTACGCCAAGCTCCTTGCCTATAAAGACGAGTATGAAGTAGCCCGGCTTTACACCGATGGCAGCTTTGAACAAGCGATCCGGGATCGGTTCGAGGGCGATTTCAAGATCCATTACCATCTCGCCCCGCCGTTGATCGCCCGGCAGGACACTGCTACGGGTCATCTCAAAAAACAGGAATTTGGACCGGGAACCATGTGGGCGTTTCGCCTGCTTGCCCACCTCAAGGGCCTGCGGGGATCTGCGTTGGATATCTTCGGGCGCAGCGCCGAACGTCAGGCGGAGCGGCGGCTGATCGCCGAATATGAAGAGATGATGGCCGAGATCATCCGCGACCTCAGTGCCGACAATCATCGCAGCGCCGTAGCACTTGCCTCGTTACCGGAACAGATTCGTGGTTTCGGTCATGTGAAGGAGGCGGCCATGGCAAAAGCCGCGACGGCACGCTCTGCTTTGCTGGCGAAGTTCCGCGCCACGCCGGACTCGAGCACGACCTCTCCAGCACGTCACAGGGCGGCCGAATAGGCGCCCGTCAAGCTTTAGTGCTTCGGCGGCCCCATTTCGCGCCAGCCTTCCGCCCATTGACGGCGCTGTTCGGGTGTCAATTCGGAGGCGATCTCCGCGATCTTGCGATGTGCACGGCTCAGCATGTTGCTCGCCGTCTGTTCCAGTTCCATAAGTTCGACCTCGAGGCGTGCCGGATCGAAGGGCTCAGCAGCCAGGGCATCTGCAACGCGCATGCGCTTGCTATCCATCTCCTGCTTCAGGGCTTCGCGTTCCGATTTTGATTCCGGGCCGCTATTTTTGAATTTCTCGCGGATGACCGATTTCAATTCAGGCGGGACGGTCGCCATGATGACGCCGGGCATCTTCCCGGGCTTGCCCCAGGGTGCCGGAAAATGACCGCCGAACATGCCGCCCAGCAGGAACAGGTTCAGGCAAAGCGACACGATGATTCCACCCAGCAGCCATTTTGTCTTGGTCGCGGCAAGCATGATCAAAGATCCCCGATGTCATTGGCGGCATAGAGCGCCACCGCCATTTCCGTATTGGTATCACCGGCGACAGCTGCATTGCCGACGCCGAGGGCAAATCCCAGCGAGAGCGACAGGATGCCCGCACAGGCAGCGATCCGTACCGGCGAGAACATCACGGCAAACCAATGCGCCTGCCGCGGTGGCGCGGAATTCAAGATTCGTTCCCGCAATCCCGCCGGCGCCGCATGCGCTCGCAAGGCATGGCCCAAGATAGATTCGAATTCGTCATCCCGCATCTGTCGGCTCATGGCTCGACTCCTTCCAACTTGGCGCGGATATCGCGCTTCGCTCGCACCAGCAATGCTTCATAGGCCTTTACGGATATTTCCATCGCCTCGGCCGCGGCTGCGTTGCTGAGACCCAGCGTGTAGCAAAGTGCCATGGCGTGGCGTTGCCGCTCTGGCAGAGCCGCCATGGCTGCGAGCACCTGCTGTTCCCGTTCCCGCTCGATCATCAGATCGACCACATTCTCGGTCGGATCCAACAGGGGAAGATCCGGGTCCAACTGCTCCGCGCGCGGCCGGCGCTTTGCGTCAATGCACAAATTCATCGTGACGCGGTAGAGCCAGGTCGAGAACCGCGCCTCCCCTGCCCGCCAGTCCGGCGCTTTGCGCCAGGCACGGGCAAAGGCTTCCTGAGCGGCATCCTCGGCATCCGCGCGCGAACCGGTGACCCGCAACGCCAGAGAGAAGACTCGCCCCAGATGCCGTTCCATCAAACGCGCAAAGGCCGTATTGCTGCCCCCGGCAACATCCGCCAGCAGACGATCATCGTCCGCGGCGGATGCACTGGATGCGTCATCAGCTTCGGTTCGTTGAACTTTCCGCACCGTATCAACCAAGGCGGCCCCAACTCGTTTCATCCCGTCCATGAAGTCGGGACTGGATTCGATTGGGATTATGGCCATGCCGTCCTGCATCACGCCAGCCCCTTGCCAATTGATCCGGTTTCAGCGAACGCCATACCTTATGGCTGTGGCGCTTCGCCGTTCTTCTTGCGCTGGTGCGGAAACTCATCGGCGGCAATCTTGCCGTCAGCATTCTTGTCCATACGGGCAAACATCTCGGTACCGGCGGCATCCCATTCGGCCTTGGAAAGCTGGCCGTCGCCGTTGCTGTCCGCCTGGTCCATCATGCCGCCATGACCCTTCATCAGGCGTTGTCCATCGACAGCCCCTTGGCCATGCATGCCCTTGCCATGATGCGCAGTCATTTCTTCGGCCGTAACGGCGCCGTCGCCATTGCTATCAAGCCGCACGAAGCGCTGCAGGGAACTGGCCTGCCATTCATCCGCCGTCACACGGCCATCGGCACTGGTATCCATCCGCTGCAGCATGCCCTCGCCATGACGCGGGCCATCGCCGTCCTTCCCCATCTTGGATTTCATTTCGGCCCGGCGCTTTTCGTGCGCAGCCTTGAATTCGTCGGCAGTCAGCAGACCATCGCTGTCGGCGTCGAACGCGGCAAAATGGGTGGCGCGCAAGGCGTCGAACTCGGCGCGATCGATGCTGCCATCCTTGTTAGTGTCGGCTTCCAGCCACATGGCGCCTTTGCCCCCACCGGCAAAAACCGGCGAAACAGCCGTCAGCACAAGGCCAATAACACCGCTCAACAGCATGATTTTGTTTGATTTTTTCATAAACCCGAACTCCTCAAGAAGGCAGCGTCGGCTGCCATTCATGAGATTACACGCCGGATCCGGGGAAACCCTGCGAGGCTACATTTCCAGGGAGGAAAGAACGCCGTCGCCATCGGCATCGAGGCTCTGAAACAGCTCGGTGCCGGATTCCACATATTCCTCGAAAGAGATCAGGCCGTCCCCATCGAGATCATAACCATCAAACAATCGCGCACCGCCATGCGCCATCGCTTCCGACATCTCGTCGAACGAGAGAGCGAAATCGCCGTCACGATCATTCTGATAAAAGAAACTGGATCGCGCGGAATCAAAATCGAGGACATTCATGCCGACATCGGCGCCGACGATGCCGATAGCCGTGGTCTCCTGAGCGAGCGCTGCCTGGCCGAAGGCCAACAGCCCGGCGAGGGCTCCGGCCAGCGCATAGCAGCGCATCTTGGCACGGCGCTCAGGCATTGAGACCCTGCCGGCCCATTTCCAGAAACTTGTCCCGACGCTGGCGGCGCACATCCTCACCCCCCAGATTGTCGAACCGGGCCAAGGCCGTCTCCAGCGCTTCGCCCAGGCGCACCGCCATGTCGGCACGGCTGCGGTGCGCTCCACCCAGCGGCTCGGGAACGATTTCGTCGATGATGCCAAGCTGCTTCAGATCCTCCGCGGTCAGCTTCAGCGCCTCGGCCGCTTCCTTCGCCTGCTCGGCGCTGCGCCACAGGATCGAGGCACACCCTTCCGGCGAGATAACGGAATAAACCGAATGCTCCAGCATGATCACGTGATTGCCGGCGGCCAGCGCGATGGCACCGCCTGACCCGCCTTCACCGATGATCACCGAGATCAACGGTACCTCGACCTTGAGGCAGGTTTCGATCGACCGCGCGATGGCTTCGGCCTGACCGCGCGCCTCGGCTTCGACACCGGGATAGGCGCCCGGTGTGTCCACCAGCGTGATGATCGGCAGGCCGAACCTGCCGGCAAGCTCCATCAGACGGATAGCCTTGCGATAACCTTCCGGCTTCGCCATGCCGAAATTGTGGCGCACGCGGCTCTGCGTGTCGCTACCCTTCTCATGACCGATGATCATCACCGGACGGCCACGGAAACGCCCGAGGCCACCCTGGATGGCACGATCATCGGCAAAGGCGCGATCTCCCGCCAGCGGCACGAAATCGCTGATCAGGGCGCTCACATAGTCATGGAAATGGGGCCGCTCCGGATGCCGCGCGACCAGTGTCTTCTGCCACGGCGTGAGCTTGGCATAAGTCTGTCTCAGCAGCTTCTCGGTCTTCGACTGCAACTTGGAGACCTCATCGGCGATGTTGATGTCACCGCCATTGGCCACATGCTTCAGTTCGGCAATCTTGCCGTCCAGCTCCGCAATCGGCTTCTCGAATTCGAGATAAGTCGCCATCTACAACATCACTCCTTGCGGTGCCGGCTTACTCGGCACCGGAAATCTGCCGGGCCTTGGCAAGTAGCACCTCGGCCTGACGGATGGAAGCCAGATCGATGAGGCGCCCATCCAGGGAAACGGCCCCCTTGCCTTCCTTCTGAGCCTGCGCCATCGCTTCCATGATACGTTCGGCCTTCTTCACTTCCGCCTCTGCGGGGCTGAAGAGTTCGTTGGCCAAGCCAACCTGTGACGGGTGGATGGCCCATTTTCCTTCGCAACCAAGCACATTGGCGCGGCCACCTGCGGCCTTATAGCCATCAGCATCGCCGAAATCGCCGAACGGGCCATCGACCGGACGCAGGCCGTTGGCACGCGCGGCGACCACCATGCGCGCGACCGCGTAATGCCACATATCGCCCCAATGCACGTCGCGGCCACCTTTCTCATCCTTGTCGGTGAGGATGGAATAGGCCGGATTTGCGCCGCCGATATTGGTCGTCTTCGCCTTGGTCGACGCCGCGTAATCGGCAACGCCGAAATGCAGGCTCTCATTGCGCTTCGATGCCGCCGAGATCGCGTGCACATTCTGCATGCCCAGCGCCGTCTCGATGATCATTTCAAAACCGATGCGCTTCTTGCGGCCGATCGCCGCCTCGCATTGCGTGACCAGCATGTCGACGGCATAGACGTCTTCCGGGGTGCCGACCTTGGGGATCATGATGAGGTCGAGGCGCTCGCCGCCTTGTTCGATCACGTCGACCACGTCGCGATACATGAAATGGGTATCGAGACCATTGATCCGGACCGACAGGGTCTTGGTGCCCCAATTTATGTCATGGAGCGCCTGGATGACGTTCTTGCGCGCCTGGACCTTGTCGTCCGGCGCCACGGCATCCTCGAGGTCGAGAAAGATCACGTCGGCGGCAGATTTCGCAGCCTTTTCAAATAATTGCGGCTGCGAGCCAGGAACTGCCAACTCGCTGCGATTAAGCCGTGCCGGCGCCTGCTCGACGATCTTGAAACTCATCTTCTGATTTTCTCCCCATCTCTTCGACCGTTATTGGCCCGACCCTCGGCCCGCTGTCAATCCTTGCCTCCGCACTGCACAATGACTGCCCCTGCAGCAGCGCCCGTTGGCCGCGGGCGCAAGGCCGGCCCCACAGCTAGGAATCCCCAATCGAATCAGCTTTTTTGGCGCGCTTTTTGCTGGTTTGACCGAGCGGATGGTGGGCCTCGACCATGCTTTTGAGGCGTTCCTCCTGGACGTGTGTGTAGATCTGGGTGGTCGCGATATCGGCATGCCCCAGCATCTTCTGGAGGCTGCGCAGATCGGCGCCGTGATCCAGGAGATGAGTCGCAAAGGCATGCCGCAGGACATGGGGCGAGATTCGCGCGGGGTCGAGGCCGGCCCTGAGTCCGATTTCCTTCAGCAATTGGCCAAAGCGCTGCCGGGTCAAATGCCCCTCTTTGCCACGCGATGGGAACAAGAAGGCTGAGGTCTGGTCCTTGCCCAGGAAACTGGGCCTCACCGACAGATAAGCCACCACCGCGGCCTTGGCCGGGGGATTGAGCGGCACCAGCCTTTCCTTGCCGCCCTTTCCAGTGACCGTCATAAAGGGTTGGTCACGTAAGATCGCGGCCAAGGGCAGGCACACCAATTCACTGACCCGAAGGCCGGTCGCATAAAGCAGCTCAATCATTGCCAGCAAGCGGGCCCCTTCGGCACCGTCAAGGGTGCGGCTGGCCTCGATCACCGCGAGCATTTCGCTTTCCGACAGCAGCTTCGGCAAGGGACGCCCCAGTTTCGGCGCATCGAGGGCAGCGGTCGGGTCATCCTTGCGCTGCCCGTCTTCCACCAGGAAACGGTAGAACTGGCGCAGTGCCGACAGCCTGCGCGCTTGCGTCCTGGGCGCCAGGTCGGCAGCACTCAACGTGCCCAGATAACTGCGCAACAAATCCGTCTCGGCGGCGACCAGATCGCTTCCGCGACGTCGCAGAAAAGCCAATACATCCTCGAGATCGCGGCGATAGGCGGACAGCGTGTTGGCAGCCGCATTACGCTCGGCCAGCAACATCTCCAGAAACCCGTCCAGCGCGGGATGGCGGCTCGGCGCGAGGTCCGCGGTCATCTCACGATCCCGGCCTTAAAGGCCGGCCAGTATGGCGATTTCGCGCGCGATGGAGCGCGCTTCGGCCGCAAAGCCAATCGCACCGAGACTCTTCAAGGATGTGGCAAGAGCGGCTGGATCCACAGCGATGGCCTGATCGCCATTGATCGCCGCCAGGACCAGGAGGATGGTTTCGCCTTTCCGTCCGCCGGACGCCGCCGCGGCGATTTCCGCACTGGAGGATCCCACGGGGACGACAGGTTCCGCCGGAAAGCTGCCGGCGACGCCTCCGGAAACTGGATCGCCCAGGCCCGAGAGCAGCGCATAAAGAAGGTCTATGCGTGCGTTCTGAGTACCGCTTGCCTGCCGCCAAGCCTGGACCGGATCACTTTGGGCATTGCCGCCGAGGCCAGAGATACGGCCGAGGAGTTCCAACCCTTCCCGCTCTCCCGGGCGTGAAAACGCGCTGGGATTGGCAGCAACTGTGTTCAGCCAATAGCCGCCCTTGTCCGGTTTGCCGGCGAGGAACATCAGGCGGGCGGCTTCCGCCGCGAACCAGGCAAGCTCACGGCTGGGACTGATGCCGTCGGCGAATGCCATGTAGAGCTGCGCTTGATTGAGATAATCGCCGCGTTTATGCGCCTGCTTCAACGCAGCGTTGATCGCCTTCGCCTTCTGAGCCGGCTGATTGCTGCGGCGGGCTTCCTGATAAAGTTGCGCCCGCAACTCGGCGGTATCGGCCAGGGCAATGGCCGTCGCCGCATCGGCATTGCCGGCCGGTAGCTGCAGATAGAGCTCGCCCAGTTCTGCCGCCGGCATGAGGCCGTTACGAAAGGCCTGTTCCGCCGCCGCGACACGCTCCGGCAAGGGCCGCGCGGCATCGCGGGCGATCATCAGCGCACCACCCGCGCCGACGGGTACGGCGGCAACAGCGCTGCTGCCGGGGACCGGCATGCCGGTCATCTTCATCAGCGCCGAATTAAGGGCGTCGGACGCCGCGCCAAGTTTCGGCTGGCGCTTGGTCTCGCCATTGGCAAGAGCAGCGAGTGCGATGAAATCCTTGGTCGCCGCATCATCCGTACCGGTTTCACGCATAAGGCCGAGACCCAGCGAAGCCGCATCATTCTGCTCGCGCATGATCTGGCAGTAGATGACGGCGCGACGGAAGAAAGCATCCAGCATCTGTCCGCCGGCCAGCACGGCATCGACCTGCTGGCAGGCTGCCGCATCGTTGTTGTCGGCCAGCAAGCGCTCGACCGCCTCGCGTGGATCGCCGGAAATGGCTGCGGGCAGAACATTACTCTGGCCAAGACCCAACGCCGCGTCGCTGAATCCCATCTGATAGAGCTTGTCGGCCCGGAGCGGCTGCAGTGGATCGATCCCCGGCACGGCGCCGGCATTCGGCGCCTCGGTCGACAGCAGGCGCACCTGGAGGTCGCGCAAGGCCGGCACCGTGACCGGCGCCGGCAGGCGCGGGACCAATGCCATCAGGCGCGAAACCTCGGAACCCTGCCAAATATCGGCGCCCAATCCCGCTGGTTGTCCGGTTGGCTGCGGATTGGCGGCCATGACCGGCGGCTGGGTTGGGAAGACACCTGGCTGGGTCGCCCCGGGAACTTCCGGCGCGGGCGCCCCGGTTGTCGGAACCGGCAGGGGGGTGGTCGAGGCGGGCTGTGTCGGCGCCGGCTGCAGGGGCGGCAAGGGGGCAGCTTCGATTCCGCCGCCGGAACTTGCTGGCGGGGTCGCTACAGGCGGATTATGGGGCGCGGGCTCGGCTGGCGTCGCCTGGGGGACCCCCAATTGCGTCGGCTCGCCGGATAGGGACAAGGCTGGCGCCGTCCCACCCAGGATCAGGCCCAGAACGAGGCCGGCGCCACTCAGATTGCGGGCAAGCCGGGTCCAGGCACCCGGCGACAGGGGCTTACTGAAGGGACAAACGGTCATTCGGGATCTGCGTTTCCATCTGCTGGGTGGGCGCCGGCAGCTTGTAGACGCCAAGCAGCACAACGCCACCGATCAGGATCACCACGATTCCGCCCAGCAGGCTCAACAAGGTCTTGTTCATGTCAGGAAATTCAAAAGGTTACCGATTGTTTGACGGGAGATACCGGCGGCTTGCACCGAGCATCGGGTGAGTTGGAATCATGCCATAGGGGCGGATTCGATTACTAGGTCGAATTCTAGCGGGCTCCCTGGCTGCCGGCTCGTCACAACCCCGTGACATGGCTCCGCTTGACGCCTCGCCCGGCTGCCTGTTACGCACCCCGCATGGTCGATGCAACCCAAGATACCGCCCAGCTTTCCGCGAGCGCCCCACCCGCGCCCGAGAAGGCGCCGGAAAAGGCGAAGGAGGCCATGAACAGCCTCGACAAAGCCCTCGCCCGCGATGTCGTCGCGGCGATCGATCGGCCGATTGTTCTGGTGGGGCTCATGGGCGCGGGCAAAAGCTGCATCGGCAAGCGCCTGGCGAGCCATCTCGGCCTGACCTTCGTCGATGCCGATCGCGAGATCGAGATCGCGGCCGGCGGCTGTTCCATACCCGATATTTTCGCCATGCATGGCGAGGAAGCCTTCCGCGATGGCGAGCGCCGGGTCATCCAGCGCCTGCTTGGCAACCCGGTCCACGTGCTGGCCACCGGTGGTGGCGCCTTTGTCGATCCGGGAACACGCGCCCTGGTCAAGGAGCGCGGGCTCTCGATCTGGATCCGCGCCGACCTCGATCTTCTGGTAAAGCGCGTCTCGCGCCGCAACAACCGGCCTTTGCTGCAGAATGTCGATCCGCGCGCCAAGCTCGCCGAGCTCATGGCTTTGCGCGATCCCTTTTACGCCGAGGCCGACATAACCGTGGAGAGCGCCGACGGACCGCCGGAAGCCACCCTCGGCCGCGTCATGGAAGCGCTTCGGGACAAGCTGCTTCCCGGCCGCGCCGCCACGGATCCCGAGGTGCAATCATGAGCGGGCCGGATCGATCGGCGCCGGAGCGCGTGCATGTGGAGCTGGGCAATCGCTCTTACGATATTCTGATCGGCCACAATCTGATCAACACCGCAGCCCAATACGTGGCGCCCTTGCTGGGACGCCGGCATGTCGTAATCGTGACCGATGCCAATGTCGCCAAGCTGCACCTGGAAGCGCTGGAACAGGCTTTGAAGCGCGCCGATATCGGGGTTGACAGCATCATCCTGCCCGCCGGCGAAGGGACCAAGAGCTTTCAGGAACTGGAACGCCTGTGCGGCCTGCTGCTGGACATGAAGGTCGAGCGCACGTCAACCCTCGTAGCACTCGGCGGCGGCGTCATCGGCGATCTTACCGGGTTTGCCGCGTCGATTATCCTGCGCGGCATCAATTTCATCCAGGTGCCGACGACCTTGCTGGCACAGGTGGATTCATCCGTCGGCGGCAAGACCGGCATCAACACGCCGCAGGGCAAGAATCTTGTCGGCTCCTTCTACCAACCGCGTCTGGTTTTGTCCGATACTGGCACGCTGGACACGCTCGGGCGGCGCGAATTGTTGTCCGGCTATGCCGAAGTCGCCAAATACGGCCTCATCGACGAGCCGGATTTTTTTTCCTGGCTGGAAACCAACGGCATTGATGTCATTGAGGGTGATGAATCAGCCAGGCGCTATGCGATCGGCGTGTCCTGCCGTGCCAAAGCCCGCATCGTGGGCGCCGACGAACGCGAAAGCGGCGCCCGCGCCCTCCTCAATCTCGGCCATACTTTTGGCCATGCACTGGAAGCCGAATGCGGTTTTTCGGACGAGATGCTGCACGGCGAAGGTGTTGCGATCGGCATGGTCATGGCCTTTGACCTCTCGGCCACACTCGGCCTCTGCCCGCCCGAAGACGCAGCGCGCGTCCAGCGCCATTTGGCTAGCGTCGGCCTGCCGACATCCCCCCTCTCGGTCCAGGGCCGCATCTGGACCGCCGAGCGGCTGATCGAGCATATGGGCCGCGACAAGAAGGTGAAGGACGGCCGCATCGGTTTCGTGCTGGCACGCGGCATTGGCCAGACCTTCCATCCGGCGCATGTCGATCTTTCCCAGGTCACCGCAGTCCTGAACGCTGCCATCGCCGCGTAATCGGCCGGCGCCCTGGCGCCGTCATTTGCCTGAAGAGAGAGTCACGATGGATTCCCTGCTGCTCAACGCCCTGCTTTTGGTCCTCCTGATCATCGGCTCGGGATTCTTCTCCAGTTCCGAAACCGCGCTCACCGCGGCCTCGAAGGCGCGCATGATGCAGCTTGCCAATCAGGGCTATAAACGAGCTATTGCCGTCAACCACCTGCGCGCACGCATGGAGCATGTCATCAGCACCATTCTGCTCGGCAATGCCTGCGTCAACAGCTTCATCGCCATCGTCTCGGCTCAGATCTTCGCCCGCTATTTCGGCGAGATCGGCACACTTTACGCCGGCATTGCCGCGACGGCGGTGATCTTCGTGCTCGGCGAAGTGCTGCCGAAGACCTTTGCCATCAACCATGCCGACCGCTCGGCACTCACCTTGGCGCCGCTCATCAATGTGCTCGTCCGCGTCTCCTATCCCGTCACCCATGTGACGCAGATCATCTGCAGCGGCCTATTGCGCCTGTGCGGTGTCAAAGTGGTGAGCGAACCCGGTGCCGAAGAGCGCATCGAGGAACTGCGCGGCGCCATCGCACTTCATACCCATGCGGATGAAGAAACCCGCGATGCCGGTCAGATGCTGCATTCGATCCTCGATCTGGAGGACGTGCCCGTCTCCGACATCATGGTGCACCGGCGCAACATGACCATGATCGACGCGGATCAACCGATCGAGGAAATGGTGTCCGAGGCGCTGCAAAGCCCGCATACCCGCATCCCTCTCTATCGTGGCCAGCAGGACAACATCATCGGCGTTCTGCATGCCAAGGCATTGCTGCGCGCCATTCAGGCCAATGCCTGGAAGCTCGACGGCCTGAACATTGAATCTCTCGCCGGCAAACCCTGGTTCATCCCCGACCAGACCGATCTGCTGACCCAGTTGGAGGCATTCCGCAAGCGGCGCGAGCATTTCGCCATCGTCGTCGACGAATATGGCGCCCTCATGGGCATCGTCACGCTTGAGGACATTCTCGAAGAGATCGTGGGCGATATCGCCGACGAGCACGACGTGAAGGTCGAGGGCGTTCAGACACAATCGGACGGCAGCTTCGTCATGGACGGTACCGTCACCCTGCGCGATCTCAACCGCGAATTCGGCTGGCGCCTGCCAGACGAGCAAGCCTCGACCATCGCCGGGCTAATTCTCCACGAGGCCCAGCAAATCCCCTCGGAGGGGCAGATATTCGCCTTCCATGGCTTCCGCTTTGAAATCCTGGAGCGCCAGCGCAATCAGCTGACCCGCATCAAGGTCATTCCGCCTTTCGATCAGGTCACGAAAATCGGCAAGGTCGTGCTCGGCAAGACACAGGCGAAGACAGCTGCGGCGCAATCGTCGGACAGACCGTCGTGACACGGCCTTTGACTGCGTTGCCCGCAGCCGCCGAGCGCGAGGCACTGCACACGCGGCGCTATGATTTCCGCGGTTATCGCCGCCGCGATGGGCTGTTCGATATCGAAGGCCGCATGGTCGATACCAAGGATTATACCTTTCCCAATGAATGGCGCGGCGAGGTCAAGCCGGGCGAACCGGTTCACGACATGATCGTCCGCCTGACCCTGGATGATGATTTCACGGTCCATGACGTTGCCGCCATCACCGCCGCCTCGCCCTTCGAAATTTGCGCTGCGATCACGCCGGCCTTTGAGTCCCTAAAGGGTGCAACCGTCGCGAAGGGCTGGACGCGAACCCTGCGCGCCCAGTTCAGCGGCACCCATGGCTGCACGCATCATGTCGAGATGCTGCGCGCCATGGGGACCGTCGCTTTTCAGACCATTTATGGCTGGCGCGAGAAGGCCAAACGGGAAATGGGCGGCCCGCAGACCGATAGCCCGCCCGCGGAAACGGCGCCTGGCAAGCGTCCGGCCTTCCTTGACACCTGCCACGCCCTCGCCAGTGACAGCGAGGTGGTAAAATCGCATTGGCCGCAATTCTACGATGGCAAGGATTAGGCCTCGCCGGGCGCCCGGACGACCAGGGCCAGCGCATGGACCGGACCGGCGAGGTCGGCAGCCAAAACCTGATAGACCATGCGCTGGCGTTCGACCCGGCTCTTGCCGGCAAAGGAAGCGGCAGTGATCTCGACCTTGAAATGTGTTTCGCCGCTTTCCTTCCAGGCGGCATGGCCATGATGCTGGTTGGTCTCGTCGATGACGTTGAGAGAGTCCGGCGCGAAGGCCGCCTTGAGCTTCTCGGTCATGGTGTCGGCGACTTGGCCCATTTCGGTCTCTCCGCGCTAAACTGATCAGGCGCCACAGCACTTCTTGTATTTCTTGCCCGAGCCGCAGGGGCAAGGATCGTTGCGACCGACATGGGCGGTGCGCACCACGGTCGCCGCTTTCGGGTTAAGCTCGCCATCGACATAGACCCAGCGGCCGTTCTCGCGCTTGAACGTCGCGCGCTCGTGATGGAGCCCCATCTGCCCGCCGCGGCGGAAGCGTGCCGTGAACTCGACCTCGCCGGTCTGATCCGTCGGGCCGCCATCCTTGACGCGCACGATTTCAAGACCGCGCCATTTGAACTCATCCACCATGGCCTGGCCTTCGGCCCGGTCAAAGGGCTCGTCCATGTCGCTGGCATGGGTGCTGTCGATGTAATCGATATTGCCGAGCGTAAACGCCGTATAGCGCGAGCGCATCAGCGCCTCGGCGGTGGGCGCAGCAGCACCTTCGATCAGCGGACCGCAGCATTGCGCGAGATCCTTGCCGGAGCCACAGGGACAATGAGTCATGACAGCACGTTCCATTCTAAGAAATTGGCAATCATATGAGGTGATTAGACTGCGACATGTGATCTTTTGAGCGCTCGCGCACTTGCAGGATCAGGACGCCCCCCTCATACTTAGCTTTATGTCGAAAGAACAGACCATTCGTGCCCGCCGCCGCCGGCATTTCGATCCAGATCCGCCGCCGGTCGAGAAGGCCTGCGACCATCCCGGCTGCGTGGCCCAGGGCACCTTCCGCGCACCCAAGTCGCGGGAAAAATTGAATGATTACTTCTGGTTCTGCCTCGACCATGTGCGCGAATATAACAGCACCTGGGATTATTATGCGGGCATGGGACCGGACGAAATCGAGCGTTCGGTCCGCTCCTCGGTGGTCGGCGACCGCCCGACCTGGAAACTGGGCCAGCGCAGCGCCAGCGGTCGCCAGTATAAATTCGCCAACGGCACCCGCTTCGACCTGTTCCCCGACGAGGTAAAGGCCCATGTCGAGGCCCGTATGGGCCAGGCCAAGCGCAAGGCCGAAAAGGAAGCCCAGGCCCGCGCCCGGCGCCGCCTGTCGGCGGAAGACCAGGCCTTGGCCGTCCTGGAATTGACGGCGCCGGTGGAATGGGACGCGATCAAGATCCGATATAAATCCCTGGTCAAGCAATTGCATCCCGATGCAAACGGCGGCGACAAGGATGCGGAAGAGCGCCTGAAAGTGGTTAATCAGGCCTACAGCACACTAAAACGGGCTGCCATCGCCTAACCGCCCGCCCCGACAAACGCAAATCCCTACCAAAGCAAGGCTGCGTTGCAGGGATTGGCCTAGCCACCTCGCCGGAATTGCCCTAAAAAGGCGCCCTTTGAAGACGTTAACGAGCCGAACGAGTCCGAAAAAAATGGTCACCCAGAACCTCGCCCCAGCCGACAAGTCGTCCTTGCCCGATATCAGCATCTCGGTGCGTCAGATGTTCGGCCTCGATACCGAGCTCCAGGTGCCGGCATTCAGTCAGCGCACCGAGCATGTGCCCGATGTCGATGACAGCTATCGCTTCGATCATGATACGACGATGGCGATCCTGGCCGGCTTCGCCTTCAACCGCCGCGTCATGATTCAGGGCTATCACGGCACCGGCAAATCGACCCATATCGAGCAGGTGGCGGCGCGCCTCAACTGGCCCTGCATCCGCATCAATCTCGACAGCCATATCAGCCGTATCGATCTCATCGGCAAGGATGCGATCGTGTTGAAGGACGGCAAGCAGATCACCGAATACCGCGAAGGCCTGCTGCCCTGGGCGTTGCAGCATCCGACCGCGCTCGTGTTCGACGAATACGATGCTGGCCGTCCCGATGTGATGTTCGTGATCCAGCGCGTGCTTGAAGTCGAAGGCAAGCTCACCCTCCTCGACCAGAACAAGGTGATCCGCCCGCACCCCGCCTTCCGTCTTTTCGCGACGGCGAACACAGTGGGCCTGGGCGACACCAGCGGCCTCTATCATGGCACGCAGCAGATCAACCAGGGCCAGATGGACCGCTGGAACATCGTGGCGACCCTCAATTACCTGCCGCATGACGACGAGGTGAACATCGCGCTCGCCAAGTCGCCGACCTATGACAACGAGGCCGGTCGCAAGCAGGTCAATTCAATGGTCGCCTGCGCGGAACTCACCCGCGCCGGTTTCATCAATGGCGACATATCGACCGTCATGAGCCCGCGTACCGTGATCACCTGGGCCGAGAATGCGCGCATCTTCGGCGATGTCGGCTTCGCGTTCCGCGTCTCCTTCCTGAACAAATGCGATGAGCTGGAGCGGCCCGTCGTGGCCGAGTATTTCCAGCGCTGTTTCGGTCAGGAACTGAAGGACAACGCCCAGGCACAGATCCGGGCGTAACAGGCAGGGGATTCGGCCAGCCATGTCGGGACCGAAAAATCCGGTCGAGGAGTTCCGCCGCGTTACCGGTGCCACCATGCGCGCCATTTCGCGGAACCCCGAATTGCAGGTGAGCTTTGCTCCCAATCAGGGGCCGAGCGGCATTTCCGGCAATGAGGCACGCCTGCCCCTCCCCGGCCGTCATCTGCCGGCGGCGGATGTGGCGCTTGCACGCGGCGAAGCGGATGCCATCGCCCTGAAGCTGCGCCACCACAATCCCAAGATTCATGCCCGCGAGGCACCCAAGAGTCAGCTCGCCCGCGACATTTTCCAGGCCCTGGAAACCGCGCGCGTGGAAGCCATCGGCGCCAAACGCATGGACGGCGTCAAACAGAACCTCAATGCGGCACTCGACGAGCATTGCCGGCAGAAGGGTTTCGTGCGGGTTGCGAGCCAGCAGGAGGGCTCGCTTCCAGATGTGCTGCGTCTCCTCGCCCGCGAATGTCTGACCGGTCAGGCCGTCCCCGAACTTGCCAAGGGCATGGTCGATCTGTGGCGCGGTGACCTGCCACAGAAAGTGCGCGAGGACATCGAGCGCCTGGGCGAGACACTGACCAATCAATCCGCCTACGCCAAGGCGACACGCCGCCTACTGGCCGACATGGAACTCGAAGCCGCGGATGACGATTTCGATTCCGAGGAAGACGACCAGCAGAACGAGGACGAGCCGGACCAGGACAATCCGGACGACCAGCAGGAAACCAAGGGCAAGGAACAGCAGCAATCCGACAGCCAGATGGAGCTGGAATCTGAAGCTGCCGAAAGTGCCGCGGCCGAGGCAGAGGATGTCGATTCCGACGACACCGAAATGGAAATGGACGCCGAGGCCGGCGATGAAAAGCCCGGCTCGCCGAAGCGCCGCAACGAACCGGACCTCAGCCGCCGCAATGAAGCGCCCTACAAGCCCTTCACCACGCAATTCGACGAGATCGTCGATGCTGCCGATCTCTGCGATCCGGAAGAACTGGCACGCCTGCGGCAATTGCTCGACCAGCAATTGACGGCGTTGCAGACCGTGGTGGCGAAGCTCGCCAACCGCCTGCAGCGGCGCCTGCTGGCGAAGCAGAACCGTTCCTGGAACTTCGACCTTGAGGAAGGCATCCTGGACGCCGCGCGGTTGCCGCGCGTCGTGGTCAATCCGGATCTGCCGCTCTCTTACAAGCAGGAAAGCGATACCGAGTTCCGCGATACGGTCGTTTCGCTGCTGATCGACAATTCAGGTTCCATGCGTGGCCGACCGATCACGGTTGCCGCCATGACCGGCGACATCCTTGCCCGCACGCTGGAACGCTGCGGCGTCAAGGTCGAGATCCTGGGCTTCACCACGCGCATGTGGAAGGGCGGCCAATCGCGCGAAAGCTGGATCGCCGCGGGCAAGCCCGGCAATCCCGGCCGCCTCAACGATCTCCGCCATATCATCTATAAATCCGCCGACGCTCCCTGGCGCCGTGCCCGCAAGAATCTGGGTTTGATGCTGCGCGAAGGTATCCTCAAGGAGAATATCGACGGCGAAGCCTTGCTCTGGGCACACAACCGCCTGATCGCCCGGCCGGAACAGCGCAAGATCCTGATGGTAATCTCGGATGGCGCGCCAGTCGACGATTCAACCCTGTCGGTCAATCCGGGCAATTACCTGGAACACCACCTGCGCGACGTCATCGACTGGATCCAGACCCGCTCATCGGTCGAACTGGTTGCCATCGGCATCGGTCATGATGTGACCCGCTATTATCGCCGCGCCGTTACCTTGGTGGATGCCGAACAATTGGGCGGCACCGTACTGGAACAGCTCGCGGCCTTGTTCGAGGAAGATCACGGCCGCCGCGGCGGCAAGAAGGGCGGCTTCGCCGCCTAGCGTCGCGTGCGTGAACGCAGCTTTGAGGTCTTCGCAACAGCGCGGACCGGCACCTCTTCCCAGGTGGGAACACCGGGAACGTGATCGTCAGGATCATCTTCTTCTCGCTCCGGCCGCAACGACATGATGGCAATTCCCATCTGAAGACTGGCGAAGGTGAGGCCGGTGAAGAAGATTAACAGGCCGAGCGCCAGAATCCCCGACGACGAATCTCGCATCAATCCGGCAATTCCGCCGATATCCAATGCCAGCAAGGCAGCAACGAAGACGATCGCCAGGGCATAGCCGACCAGCGCATGCCGGAACATGAATTTCACCAGGATAGGCATCGCTACCTCGCACGGAAACGACCACAATTTATTCAGCATGGCACAGACGAAATGGCGTTGCCAGGGCGGCATATCGCCGCGAATGGCCCAAATCGTGTGAGCGGACACATCGACGCGACTCGATCACAGCGTCTACCTTTCAGCCCATCATTGAGCCGTCATCTGCGAGTTTTCATGATCAAGTTCCGATATCTGCTGGCAAGCCTGCCCCTAAGCCTTGGCATTGCCCTCTCCTGTCCCGCAAGCGCCGACATCGCCACCGCCGAGGCCGCGATTGCCGCCAAGGATTATGATGCCGCCATATCGGCTTTGGAACCGCTCGTAGCCTCGGGCGACGGATACGCTAAGTGGAAGCTGGCCGAGCTCTATCTTGCCGGTCACGGCGGCAAGACCGCCGATGGCATCGCCTTGCTGCAGCAAGCCGCTGCCGCCGGCGAGCCGGAGGCGCAAGCTCGCCTCGGCGTATTATATGCCAAGGGCCAAGGTGTTACGCAAAGCGACGTCGAAGCCTATAAATGGCTGTCGCTCGCGGTACGCGGTGCTGCTCCCGGTATTTCACGGACGCTCGCCGAGACCAACCAGGACGTGGTTGGTCAGCGAATGACGGCCGAGCAACGGGCCGAAGCCATTGCCGCATCGCAATCGGCATCCTTGGCCTATCTCCCCGAAACGACGCCAATAGCGGCGCCGGAAGTTGCAGCGCCGGCAGCGGTGGTTGCACCGGAACCTCCTCCTTCCAGCAACGCCCTCTCGAGCAGCTTCCGCATCCAGTTGGCCTCTGTCCCCAATGAGGGCGACGTGGCGGGTGAATGGACCCGCCTCAAGAAGCGCATCGGCGCGCCACTCGCCAATCTTGAACTGCATGTTGAGCAAGCCGATCTTGGCAGCAAGGGCATCTATCACCGCCTGCAAGCCGGCCCCTTCGCCACGCGGCAGGAGGCTGTGGATGCCTGCAGCACCGTCAAATCTTCCGGCGCAGATTGCCTTGTGGTCGGCCCCTGAGCCGGTCGAAGGCCTGCCGCGCCGCCTCGGCATGTGTTGGCGTCGGAGCCTAGCCCACGCGATTGAATCCCGCTAGATTGCCCTGACCATGCCCTATGAATCCTTGCGTGATTTCGTTCAGAAACTGGAGAGTGCCGGCCGCCTGATGCGCGTCTCGGCACCCGTCGATCCACACCTGGAAATGACCGAAATTCAGACCCGCCTCCTTGCCGAAGGCGGCCCGGCGGTCATCTTCGAAAATCCGGTCTCCCGCGCGACCGGCAAACGCTATCGCATGCCGGTCCTGGTCAATCTGTTCGGCACGGTGGAACGCGTTGCCTGGGGCATGGATCGTGAACCCTCGGAATTACGTGCGCTGGGCGAGACCCTCGCGTTCCTGAAGCAGCCGGAACCGCCGGGCGGCTTCAAGGAAGCCTGGGAGATGCTGCCGCTCCTGAAGACCGCGCTCGCCATGAAGCCCAAGCAATCCGGTTACGGTCCCGTGCAGGATGTCGTCCTCACCGGCGATCAGATCGATCTAGGCGAACTGCCGATCCAGGGTTGCTGGCCGGGCGAGCCCGCACCGCTCATCACCTGGCCGCTGGTTGTCACGAAGGGGCCGGGCAAGGGCAAGTCGGACGATTTTAATCTCGGCATCTATCGCATGCAGGTGCTGAACAAAAACCAGACGCTGATGCGCTGGCTGAAGCATCGCGGCGGTGCGCAGCATCATGCGCGGTGGGGTGCTGCCAAACGCGAGCCATTCCCGGCCGCCGTGGTGATCGGCGCCGATCCCGGCACCATCCTCGCCGCCGTGACGCCTGTGCCCGACACCATGTCTGAATATCACTTCGCCGGCATGCTGCGCGGCAAGAAGGTCGAGCTGGTCGATTGCAAGACCGTGCCGCTGCAAGTGCCGGCCAATGCCGAGATCGTACTCGAAGGTCATGTCTCGCTGGAAGATTACCGCGACGAGGGACCTTACGGCGATCACACCGGTTATTATAATTCGGTTGAGCCCTTCCCTGTCTTCACGGTCAGCGCCATCACCATGCGCAAGGATCCGATCTATCTCTCGACCTTTACCGGTCGCCCGCCCGATGAACCTTCGGTGCTGGGTGAAGCGCTCAACGAGGTTTTCATTCCGCTCCTCACGCAGCAATTCCCGGAGATCGTCGATTTCTGGCTGCCGCCGGAAGGCTGCTCCTACCGCATCGCCGTCGTGTCGATGAAGAAAGCCTATCCCGGCCATGCCAAGCGCGTGATGTTCGGTGTCTGGTCCTTCCTGCGCCAATTCATGTACACGAAATTCGTGATCGTCGTGGATGACGACATCAATGCGCGCGACTGGAAGGATGTGATGTGGGCGATCTCGACCCGCATGGATCCGGTGCGCGACCTGACCCTGGTCGAACGCACCCCGATCGACTATCTCGATTTCGCTTCGCCTGAAAGCGGGCTTGGCGGCAAGATCGGCCTCGACGCCACCAACAAATTACCGCCCGAGACGCACCGCGAATGGGGTGAGAAAATCCGCATGGATCAGGATGTGATCGGACTCGTCACCGATCGCTGGCAAGAATTGGGGCTGCCCGGTAACGGCAAGCCGATCTGGAAGTGACCGCCGCCACGCCCACGCAATGGCCCTTGGTGAAAGCCTGGCGCAAGGAAGCCCGGCAGAAGATCCTGGCTGCCCGCACTGCGCTGCCGCCCACTTTGCGCCAGGGCATGACGGCGGCCCTCATGGAGCGACTGCACCCGCTGCTGCGCGAGGCCGAGGCCCCGATCAGCTTCTACTGGCCCTTCCGCGGCGAGCCCGATCTGCGACCGCTGATGCGTGTGCTGGCCGCCGAGAATATCGAACTGGCTTTGCCGGTTGGCAAGAAACTGGGCGAACCACTCACCTTTCGTCCCTGGACGCCGGGCTGCGACATGACACGCGGCATCTGGGACATTCCCATTCCGGCGACCGATCTTGAAATCCTGCCGCGGACCATCCTGGCGCCGCTGGTGGGATTTGACGCGGAACTTTATCGCCTTGGCTATGGCGGCGGATTTTTCGACCGCACCCTCGCCAGCATCACGCAACCGGCCGATGTCATCGGCGTCGGCTATGCCATGTTCCAATTGCCGAGCATCCGCCCGCAATCTCATGACATTGCCATGTGGCGGATCGTCACCGAACGATCCGCGGGCCTCGTTCTCGGCGATCGCAATGCCTCGCCGGTCTGCTATGCGGGGGAAGGCAATACCACTTATGCCGGCGATCTTGACCCGGAAGAGCTTGCCAGCGCACTCCGCCCATTGCGCGAAGCCATGCCGCCGGAGAAAGCCCCGCTCCTCGATTTCGTGCATTGGCGGCTTGGCATCCTGCCGGATCACGACCATGTGCCCGCCCCCAAGGATGTCGATGCCTATCTCGCGACGATCATCCCACGAGTGCGCGATGACGGCCTGCATTTCGCCTTGAAGGCGATCCGCGCCACCTTGATGCCGTAACGCCGCTTATTGTTCCTTCGCCCGCAGCATCTCGCGCGAGATGATGTGGCGTTGGACCTCCGAAGTGCCTTCCCAGATGCGCTCGACACGGGCGTCACGCCACATCATTTCCAGCGGCAATTCTTCCATCAGGCCCATGCCACCGAAGATCTGGATCGCCTGGTCTGTGACGCGGCCCAGCATCTCGGTCGCAAACAATTTCGCCATACCGGCATCGCCATTGGTCATGGTACCGTTCTGCAGTTTCCAGCAGACATAGGCCGTGAGCGCGTCCGCCGCGGCGAGTTCGGTCTTCATGTCGGCGAGCTTGAAGGAAACACCCTGGAACTTGCCGATGGTCTGGCCGAATTGCTTACGCGTCGCCGCCCAATCGAGCGCCAGTTCCATCGCCCGTTCCGCCTTGCCGCAGCAATTGGCCGCGATGAAGACGCGGCCGCCCAGCAGCCATTCATTGGCGACGTCGAAGCCCTTCCCCTCTTCGCCCAGCATCTGCCGCTTGTTGAGCCGCACATTGTCGAAAAAGAGTTCGAAATTGTCGTAGGAGCGGTAGGAGACGCAGCGCGGCCCGCGCCGGATGGTGAAGCCCGGCGTGTCGCGATCGACCAGGAAGGCCGTGATGCGCTTCCGCGGACCGCGCTTGGTCTCGTCGATACCGGTTACCGTGAAGACGATGGCGAAATCCGGCACGCCGACCCCGGTGATGAAATGCTTGCCGCCATTGAGGATGTAATCGTCACCGTCCTTCTCGGCACGGGTCGAGATCGACATGGCATCCGACCCGGCGCCGGGCTCCGTGAGCGCGAAGACTTCCATCTTGTCGCCGCGCACCGTGGGCAGCAGGTATTTCTCGATTTGCTCGTCCTTGCAGGCCATCAGGATGTAGGACGGGCGGCCGACAAATTTCTGCAGCGCCCAATTGACCTTGCCGAGCTCGCGCTCGAACAGCATCTGCGACATGACGTCGAGCCCGCCACCGCCCACCTCTTCCGGCATGTTGGCGGCATAGAGCCCCAGCGCCTTGACCTTCTCCTTCAACTCCTTGCCGATCTCCGCCGGCACATGCCCCAGCTTGTCGATCTGCCGCTCAAGCGGATAGAGCTCCTTCTCGATAAAGGCACGGGTCGTCTCGACCAGCAAACGCTGCTCGTCGGTGGGCTGGAAATCGAACGGCATGATAAAGTCCTGATGCAGAATCCGGTGTGCCGGGCGGCCACCTGCTTGTGTCATTTATAATCCCCCTCAAGAGTCGCGTAAACAAAATTATACGATTGTACAATAGATAGCCGAGAAAAATGAATGATGATTCAATAACTTGCGTGTATACAATTGTATTAATTGACTTATTCATTATACATAGATAGCATGGGGTCACTTTCGAGGTGACCGAATGATGTTCGCGCAGCAAAAAATAGGGATGGCGACCACCGGCCTTTGGCTCGGTTGGCATGCGCGCGTCCTGCTGCCGGATCTGCCGCCGAGCGGACCGCTCGAACGCGGCGACATCGAACGCTAGAGCTCCCTCCCTTTCCATCCTGAGCTTCATTGCGTTCCGAATCGGGCGGCCGATCCGGGCCCGGCCCGCTTCCCCCTTGCTGTGCCAATGACCAGCGCAGGTGATCCGGCGCTGGTGAATACCCGGAGTAACTCCCATGCGTGCATCCCTGATCCTGTTCCTGCCGGCCTTGATCGCGGTGGCTGGGTTTGAGACCGCCCTGGCGCTGGTCTCGCCGCTGATCTCCCTGCGGCTGGAGGAGAACGGCGTCTCGACGGGGATGATCGGCTTCGTCGCCTCGGCCTATTCCATCGGCTATCTCGCTGGCACCCAGATCTGCCGGCATCTCATTGCCAGCCTCGGCGGCAGGCAGACAGTGGCCGCCCTCGCCGCGCTCGCCGGGGCGAGCCTGCTCGCCCATGCCATCCTGTTCGATGTCATGTTCTGGCTGGTTCTGTCGGTGATCTGCGGCTTTGCCATGGCCGGCGTCTATACCATCGCCGAAAGCCTGCTCAACACGCTGGCCAGCCGCGGCAATCGCGGCAGGCTCTACAGCGTCTACATGACCGCGTCCTGGCTGACGGCAGGTGCCTCGCCCCTCGCGGTGCTGGCCGAGGGGACCGGCGGCATGGTCAGCTTCATCATCGCCGGTGTGCTGGTCTGCGTCGCCACCCTGCCTGTCCTGCTGTCGCGCGCCACCGAACTGCCCGTTCCCAGCAGCGGTTCTCTCAGCCTGCGGCAGTTCCGCACCGCTCCCTCCGTGGCGCTCATCATCTGTTTCGGCTCGGGCCTCGAAGGCGGCGCGCTCCATGGCCTGTTGCCGAGTTATGCGATCGAGACCGGGCTCGACACCACCGACCTTTCGCTGATGCTGACCGTAGCGGCCATCGCGGGTATCGCCGGCCAGTTCCCGATCGGCTTCATCTCCGATCGGTCGCGCGAGCGTCTCAGTGTCGCCAAGGCGATCATCGCCTTGAGCATCGCGCTCAGCACCGCCTTGTTCATTTTCTCGGGCGCCAGCTTCATGGCGCTGGTGATTCTGTTCGGCCTGCTGACCGCGATCATGGCGCCGATCTATGGCCTCGGTGCCGCCCTGGCGAACGACCGCCTGAGCGGCGGCTGCACGGTGAGCACGGCGGGCGTCCTGCTCTTCGTCAACGGCGTCGGCACGGCCATAGGTCCGATCGGCGCGGGCCTTGCCATGGAAGCCTGGGGGCCTAATGGCCTCTTCCTGTTTCTGGCCGGCTCGGCCGCGGTGATCGGCCTCATCATCGCCTATCGGCACCAGATCGAGCGGATCTGGCTCGTGGTACCCGCTGTTCGCTAAGAAAAACGGGGCGCGGTTGAAACCGCGCCCCGTCAATTCATCTAGCTTTGCGGATGCTCAGCCGACGTCGAATTTGACGCCCTGTGCCAGCGGCAAATGGTCGGAGTAGTTGATGGTGTTGGTGGCCCGCCGCATATAGGCCTTCCAGGCATCCGAGCCGCTCTCGCGGCCGCCGCCGGTTTCCTTCTCCCCACCGAAGGCGCCACCGATTTCGGCACCCGACGGGCCGATATTGACATTGGCGATGCCGCAATCCGAGCCGACATCGGAGGTGAACAATTCGGCCTCACGCACATCGCGGGTGAAGATGCAGGAGGACAGGCCCTGGGGCACATCATTCTGCAGGCCAATCGCCTCGCCGAGGTCGCGATATTTCACAACGTAGAGAATGGGCGCGAAGGTCTCGTGCTTCATCACGGCACTCTGCTTCGGCAACTCCACCAGAGCCGGCTTCACGTAATAACCATTGGCACAGCCACTGACGCTGACACGCTCGCCGCCGGTGATCTTGCCGCCTTCGGTCTTAGCTTGGCCCAGAGCCTTCTGCATGCCTTCAAAGGAAGCCGCATCGATGAGCGGCCCGACCAGGGTCTTGGCATCGAGCGGGTTGCCGATCGTCACCATGCCATAAAGTTTCTTCAGACGCGGCAGGAGCTTTCCATAGACATCTTCATGCACGAAGAGTCGCCGCAGGCTGGTGCAGCGCTGTCCGGCGGTCCCTACCGCGCTGAACAGGATCGCCCGCTCGGCAAGCTTGAGGTCCGCGCTGGGGCAGACGATCATCGCGTTGTTGCCACCCAGTTCCAGCAACGAACGGCCGAAACGCTGCGCCACGCGCGGGGCCACTTCGCGGCCCATCCGGGTCGAGCCGGTCGCGGAAACGAGCGCCACGCGCGGATCGTCGACCATGGTTTCGCCGACTTCGCGCCCGCCGACCAGAATTTCGAGGAGGCCATCGGGCACCTTGACGCCCGTCTCCCGGGTGAACCGTGCCGCTGCCTTCTTCAGGATCTGGCCACAGGCCAGTGCCGTCAGCGGCGTTTTCTCGCTGGGCTTCCACACGACCGAATTGCCACAGACGAAGGCCAGTGCAGAATTCCACGACCAGACCGCGACCGGGAAATTGAAGGCCGTGATGACGCCAACGACACCCAGCGGATGCCAGGTTTCCGCCATGCGATGGCCCGGGCGCTCGGAAGCAATGGTAAGGCCATAAAGCTGACGCGAAAGCCCCACGGCGAAATCGCAGATATCGATCATTTCCTGGACTTCGCCCAGGCCCTCGGTCGTGATCTTGCCAGCCTCGATCGAGACCAGAGCACCCAGCGCGGCCTTGTGGCTACGCAGTTCTTCCCCCAGCAGGCGCACCAATTCGCCGCGTTTGGGCGCCGGCACCTCGCGCCAGGCAAGGAAGGCGGCCTGCGCGCGGGCGATCTTCTTGGCGGCACCCTTGGCATCATCGCAAACCAGGCGGGCGATTTCGCCGCCGGTAATGGGCGAACGGACGATGAGGTCACCCTTCTTCAGCGCCTTGGCATCGAGCCCCAGGGGTTTCAGAATCTTCTCGATCTTCATGGTCGTGGCACTCCGGAATTGGCCCAATAGGAATGAAATGGGTCGGAACAAAATCGCGCCCATGCATGCGCCAGGGCTCGCGATCTTGTCAACACCACGGCCTTGCCCTTATGGGCGCCGCCAGCAAGAATGCTTGTCCAACCACTTTGGTCGGAGAATCGCCCATGTTCTGGAAACCAACCGTATTCTGGAAATCCCTCGCCGGGGCTCTCCTCCTGGCCGCCTTTTCCGGCATCGTCACGGCACCCGCGCGCGCCGAGGCATTGTTGGACATTCCTCCATATCCGGAAACGGCGCCGGGCCAGGCCTGGGCGGCGATCGCCGAGATGATCATGGTCTATTACGATGTACCCAATACCGGGCCAGCGGAGATGCAATGCAGCATCGCCTTCTTCCTGACCGGGAATGAGGATTGCCGCAAGCCCGCTTCGGAAAGCGAGTTCAGCGCCGTAAGCCGTGTGGTCAAAGGCTATTCGCAATATGCCCGCGAAACCTTTGGCGAATTGCCGATCGCCATGCGTTGGGAAGCGGCAACGACGATTCCGCCGGACGAGGTCGTGCACGAAATCCGCTTCGAGCGCCCGATCCTGGTGGAGATCGAACCGGCGCGGAATGAAGGCGAGACGAAAACCGAGAAGCGCGCCGTCTTGATCGTCGGTACCGACGGAACCGGAGACAATCTGCAACTCATCGTCAACGACCCGAAAATCTATGCACCCACCGAGAACCCATATCTCGAATTCGGGGGCAAGATCCGCGACAACAGCGGCCAGTATCAGATCGGCTATGCCGATTTCTCGGCCTTCCTGAAATGGTCGGCGACGCTCTACAAGATCAAGCCGGATTGAGCGATTCCAGGCAGTTGCGTCAATTGACTTGACATATCTCTGCCGAACGTCCATATACCGCATGCATTTCTCGCGACTGCGCGCTTACGCCACGAGATAGGCCGAATAGTTAACGGCTGTTTACCGGCGTCCGTCCTGAGATACAGAACCCCCTGTCATAGATTCCTGAGCGGCGCGCCTCGGGCTCGCCCGCCGGATTCCGTCCGCGCGCCCGCATTGGGTTGCGCGCATGTTTCTTAGCGGCATGACATTACACGCCCTAAGGAAACGAACTTGAATACCCAAACCATAGATACCCAGACTGCCCCGCTTGCGAAATTCGCCGACCTCAATCTGGTCGAGCCCTTGATGCAGGCGGTCACCGAATCCGGATACGTCACGCCGACGCCGATCCAGGCGCAGTCCATTCCATATCTTCTCGAAGGCCATGACCTCCTCGGTCTTGCCCAAACCGGCACCGGCAAGACGGCCGCTTTCGTGCTGCCGATGCTTCAGCGCATGATGGCGCAGCGGAAGCAACCGCAGCCGAAATCCATGCGCGCCCTGATCCTGACACCGACGCGCGAGCTTGCCGTCCAGATCAGCGACAGCATCAAGACTTATGGCCGCCACCTGCCCTTGCGCTCGACCGTCATCTTCGGCGGCGTCGGCCAGGCTCCGCAGGTCACCACCATGCGCCGCGGCATCGATTTCGTGGTCGCCACGCCGGGCCGCCTGCTTGATCTGATGAACCAGGGTCACATCACGCTCTCTTCGGTCGAGTTCTTCGTTCTCGACGAGGCAGATCGTATGCTCGACATGGGCTTCATCCGCGACATCCGCAAGATCACAGCAGCTCTGCCGGCCCGCCGTCAGACCCTGCTCTTCTCCGCCACCATGCCGAAGGACGTGTCGGAACTCGCCAACAGCCTGCTCACCAAGCCGAAGCGCGTTGAAGTGGTGCCGCAATCCACCACCGCCGAGCGTATCGACCAGCTGATCTATATGGTGCCGAAGGCCAACAAGCGCCGTCTGCTCACCGAATTGCTGCGTGCGCCGGAGGTCAGCCGCGCCATTGTCTTCACCCGCACCAAGCGCGGTGCCGACAAGGTCGCCGAGAATCTCGAACGGGACGGCCTGACCAGCGCCGCGATCCACGGCAACAAGGGCCAGAATGCGCGTCAGCATGCCCTCAACGCCTTCCGTAACGGCCAGGTCAAGGTCCTCGTCGCCACCGACATCGCCGCGCGCGGTATCGACGTCGACGGCATCAGCCATGTCGTGAACTTCGAGCTCCCGCTCGAACCGGAAAGCTATGTCCACCGGATCGGCCGCACGGCCCGTGCCGGCAATGCTGGCGTCGCCCTCAGCCTCTGCGACGGCGACGAGCGCAGTCTGCTGCGCGACATTGAAAAGATCGTCCGCATGAAGCTGCCCGTGGTCGATGATCACCCGCTGTCTGCGGGTAGCGCCGAGACAGGCGGCGACGGTGAACAGATTTCGCTCCACCGCGCGCAATCCATCCGTCAGGATCAAGAGCGCCGTGCCCCGCGCCAGCAGAATGGCCGCAATCAATCCGGACGTAACGGCCGGCGCGATGGCCAGTCTCGCGATGCGCAGGCACGCGACAGCAAGCCTCGTAGCGAGCGGTCGCAGGAACCGCGCCGTGCCCATGGCGAACAAAAAAGCCGTGATAGCAAGCCGCGCGGCGAGCGCAGCCAGGAGCCCCGCCGCGCCCATACCGAACACAAAGCGCGCGATGGCGAGGGCCGCGACCAGAACAGTCACCGCGGTCGCGATCACAAGGTGCGGGAACGCCAGCATGACGCGCGTGGCCATAACCCGCGGCCGGAACCTCGTGCCGATGAAAGCCGTTTCGAGGCGGATCTGCGCCGCGCGCAATCCAACCGCGGTGGCGAGCCCAAGTCGGAGCCGGTGCGTCAGGACAGCCAACGCCCGCGTATCGATTATCGCGCTCGTGCCGAAGGCGGCAAAGCTCAAGGGATCCCACCGCGCCAACATCGCCGCGGCTGATCTCTCCGGCTTCAAGTCGTTCAAAACCCGCCGACATGAATTGTCGGCGGGCTTTCTTTACGTGTCAGGCGGCGGGCTTGATGCTCAGCACCGCATCGATATCGGGCTCATCGATCTGGGCTGGGTCCAGAAACTTGGTTGCATAGCGCTTCCAAACGCCGTCCTTCAAGAAGAGGTCCAGAAGATCTGGATCGAGATGCTGATCCTTCTTCATGAACCCCATGATCTTGATCGCTTCGCTGAGTTTCTTCGCCTTCTTGTAGGGGCGGTCGGCGGCCGTCAGCGCCTCGAACACATCGGCAATCGCCATCATCCGGGCAACAGGCGACATTTCTTCCCGCTTCAATCTTTTCGGATAGCCGGTGCCATTCATCTTCTCGTGGTGGCCGCCGGCGATTTCCGGGACATTCCTGAGGTGCGGCGGCAACGGCAAGCTCTCCAGCATGATGATCGTCTGCATGATGTGATCGTTGATCGTAAAGCGCTCTTCTTCGGTAAGAGTTCCGCGACCGATACTGAGATTGTAGACCTCACCGCGATTCATTTTGAAGGTGGGAACATCAAGCTTGAAACCCCAGGCATTGTCGGGGCCGTAACGCTCCTTCTCTTCGCGATAGCTGATGTGATCATCGCGATCGGCCAGCAAGGGCTCATCGACGGGTAGGGTTGGCTCGGGAATCCGGTCCTTGCGACGCTTTTCTTCGTAGGAAATACCGATCCGGTCGCTCAGCGTCCGCCGCCAATGGCGCGCGGCAATGCTTTTCAAGCGCTCGATATGTGCTGGATCCATGAATTCGCCACCCTCATTGCACACGGCGATGAAGGCGAAATCATCATCCAGTTGCCTCTTCGCGGCCACCAATGTGGCCTGCAATTCCGACTCAGGTCGTCCTTCTGCGAGCCCCTGCCAATAGGCGATCTCCGCATCGCGTTTCAGCACCTCGAAGCGCATGCGGATTTCGTGGATGCGATCATAGATCGTTTCCAGTTTGGTCGCCTTGTCGACCACATATTCCGGGGTCGTGACCTTGCCGCAATCATGCAGCCAGGAACCGATATCTACCGCCTCCCATTCTTCGTCGCTCAGCTTGAACTCGGCGAACGGCCCGCTCTGTTGCCGGCAGGCGGATTCGGCCAGCATCCGCGTGAGGGCAGGCACACGCGCACAATGGCCGCCAGTATAGGTCGATTTTGCATCAATGGCCCCGGCGATCAATTTGATCAGCGCATTCATCAGGTCTTTCTGCGCCTGCAGAAGCAATTTGTTCTCGATGGTGATGCCGGCACTCGCACTGACGGCACGCACAAGCTCCATCAAGCGGGCACCGATCTTCCAGTGTTTTTCGCCCTGGTGGATAGCGTTGATGAGAAGAATGGCTCCAAGAACCCCCTGACTGCGGTTGACCAGCGGAATGACGACCAGCGCCATCCGGATCGCTTCCTCATGCTCAACGAGTTCCCGTAAACCAAGCACATCGAGTTCATCATAATCCAAGCGTCGTTCAATGAGCTTGATCTCTTTCTCACGCAACACCTCAGCGATCTCGGTCTGAATACCGGTTCCCTGCAGGGGAATCGCGTGAAGATGAATTTGAGAAATATCCATCTTGTCGCCCCGCCAACGCACGACTTCCGGCACCAGGCGTCGATCTTCTTCATCCAGCAGAAAGACGGCGCCGCCATCGCATTCGACCAAATCGATCGACTCGCGCAACACACGGTCGAGCAACGGCTGCACTTCCCGCTCCACCGTCAGGGCATGCCCGATTTCCAGGAACCGGCGAATGGTTCCTTTCATCATATCCAGTGATCCACCGAGATCTGCCACTTCCGAGACGATCGTCCTGATTTTGGCATCGCGGCTGAAATCGAAGGCGGCAATCGCTTTGGTTTCCTTCGCCAAGCGATTCAGTGGCTTTACCAACTGCCGCGAGGCCAGCCAGCTAATGGGTATGAAAAGCAGAAAAATAATGCCGGCAATGATCATCTGGCGGAGAACTACTTCCCGCGCACCGGCGAACAGTTCGTCATTCGGAATCGCCGAAACCAGAGTCAACATGTCTGTTCCCTGGATGGGAATTCTCTGAAAACTCACGCGCCAGACTCTGCCGTCCGCCTCCACTTCGACGCTCGCTTCCAATCCGCCGAGATATGAGCTCGCGGCGCGCAATACCGGCACATCCATCTCATCCAGTGAAACAAGCCGCAAGGAACCGTCCTGCCGCGGCTTTGTCATCTTGTCGGTATCGTGATAGCCGACAATCTGGCCGCCCGGACCCAACAGAACCAGCTCCGTTGACGGTGTCGTGCGCAGGCCAGAGATTTCCGTGGCGATGGAGGCAAGCGTAATGTCGATGCCAGCGACGACGGCACCGTTGGCAGATTGCAGTGCCATGGTGGCGCCGACAGATTTGGTGGTGAAGAAGACATAGGGCTCGGTAAAGATGTAGCCCTTTGTCTTCTCCGCCATACGGTACCACGGGCGCACGCGGGGATCGTAACGATAATCCGGCATGAATTGCACGTCGATCAGCTGGCGATTGGGGTCATAGAAGCGAAACTCGCCTGCCATCGCCCCCACCGCATCCAGCGAAACCGATTGCACCAGCAGAAAAGCGTTGTCAGGCGCCTTCAATTTTTCGCGCACGGCCCGATCACGTAAGGGGCGAAACAGGATGAACTCGCCACTGGGGTAGCCGACATAGAGTGCATCAGTGATCTGGTCGCTTTCCAGCGCATCGAAAACCAGCGGCAATTCGTCAAGGCGGCGAGACACATTGTCCGCCGAGGCAAGGGCACTATGCGACAGAAGGGTCAGTTGGTTGCGTGCCGGGGCGAGGACGCGCTGGACTTTCTCGGCGATGGCTTCGCGAATATACCGGCTGCTTTCGTCGGAGGCGGCAAGCAGCATGGTCTGCGAGCCGCGATAACCCGACCAGGTAAAAATCCCGACTAACAATGCCAGAAGTGCGGTCGCGCCAATTGCCGCCAGCACGTGAAGCGGGAGCGTGAACGGACGGCTTCCCCCAGAATTCCTTGCTTTATTGTCCGGCTCGTTCATGAATCTGATCACCTTGTCATGATCGAATTGGCAAGTCGCGGCGGCAGGTGTCGGCCGATCACTTCACGGATCGTGCCATCGAGCAACAGCTTCTCGACCATCCTCATCCAATTGTCCGCCTGCGGCCCGGAAAACCTTGCCCGGGAAAGCGCAAAACCGCTCTGCTGCGCCTCCGCTTTTGACGTGTCGAGAACTTCGAATGACGCCTGCCGCTCCATTTCAGAGACATAGTAGAAGTAGTGAATCGATGGAGCGAGAACCAACTCCACGGCGCCGCTGCGCAGGAGCTCGAACAGAATTGCGGGGCTGGTTGCCGCAACAATACGGTCGTCACCGAGCGTGCTCTGCAGGCGAAAATCGAAATAGCTGCCATAGAGAAAGCCGTCGATCAGCCCGATTGTTCCGGATCGTTGGGCAAGGAACGCGTCCAGAGATTGTGATCTATCCGGGCCATCGCGGCGTATGATCGCCAAGTTAGGAACGTTCACATAGGTAACAAAGCGGGCCAGTTTCGCACGCTCTTTGGTCCAGATACTGCCTGGCACGACGTCAATGTCACCCTTGCTCATCGCAAACCAGACATCTTCGCGAGGTAGCTCTACCAGTTCGAAGGTACATCCCGTATAGGCGGAGATCACATCGAACAGATCAACCGTCACGCCTTTGCCCTGAGCGTACCAGGCGCCGAATTCATAAACGCCGATTCTGATGGGTGTGGTGCAGCCGTAATCCCGCCCCGGCTCCAGCGCCGTCGCAGCACCGGCATATGTACAGATCATCAGTCCCGCGACGGCCATGCGGATGCTTGATATCCGAGCTGTGAGCCAGCGAAGCTGCTCTGTCATCATCTGCATTGCAAGGTTCGGCGCCCACGAATAAATAGCCGCTCATCCATCAATCCAGCGAAGAAGATTGGTGGATGATCGAAGCCAGAAATTCGCGACAGCCCATTGCCCTGCTGACGCTTCTCGTTATTAACCTAACACAACTAAGGGTTTCTGCCGAGAGGCCATTGCGCGAAAAACTATATCGCGCTCGGTACATTCTCGTGTGGGCGGCCTATTCCCGACGAATGCTTAGGAATCGTAGCGCATCTGCAATCGGAATGAAGAAATTGATGCCGATCGAATGGTCCGTCCCGTCGGTCAGGACAGATTGCGACAGGCCGATCACATTGCCTTGGGCGTCCAGAAGCGGTCCGCCACTGCTGCCGGGATGGATTGATACATCCGCCTGAATCAGCTCCAAGCCCTGTGGATCGCGCTGGAGCTGGCTGACGATGCCTCTGGTTACCGTGCCGGCAAGGCTTTCATCGAGCGGTGAGCCGATGGCATAGACTTCCTCAGCGAGGTTCGGCAGGGAGAGCCGCAACGGAAGGGGTGGAAAGGCGCCCTGCTCCACCTGCAGCAAAGCCACGTCCCGCCCCGCTTCGCGCCGGAGGGTGGTTGCGTAAATCTCGCGGCCGTCGATCAGCAGAATCTTGTGGCGCGCGCCCTTGCCGACCACATGTTCGTTGGTCAGAATCAATTCCGGCGTTACGAAGAAACCCGACCCCTGCCCAGTGCCGCTACGGACCGTCACCACCGCGGCCTGGATGTGACTCATATTGGCGGCCACGCCACCCTCGAAAGCGGAGACACGCGGAATCAGGATCGGCGGCTGAGGCGCAAATACGTCGACGGTCGCAGCTTTCTTCTGAACGGATGACTTGGTCAGCAACACGGCATGAAAGTTCCGATCTGCCGCGAGATTGGCCGCCGCGGCAGCCACGCCCCGAATCAGCAATTCGACCTCGCCGTCCGGAACTCCCGTTTCCAAAATGGCCGATCCGCTTGAGCGGGTTTCCAGAACCACCTTGCGTTCCAAAGTCGAAAACACCTGCCACGTCACGTCCATCGAGACCTTGCCGCTCTGCGTCCCTCGCCTGCGATGGGTCCAGTAATCATACTCGTCGCAGACCTCCATCAGGACATGATCCACGCGGCCACCAATCAGGTATTCCGCTTGCTGGGCACCGGCTGACATGGCCGCAAAGAGTTGGTTCGGATCGCCAACGACATTGTATCCCGCCCGGAGCAGTTCCTTGCCAAAGGCGGCATCAAGATCGTCATCCTTGATGACCGCACGCCCCATCCACCAATTTATGGGATCTGGCGGTAGCGTGCTGCCGGCGCAAGTCGTGCCCATGTTTCCGCGATAGGTACCGATCTGTTGGCCGCGTTCCAGATTGAAGACGATACGGTCCAGTTCAATCGGTGCCAGTGTATCGCCGGCTTTGGCAACACTGGGCAACTGAGCCACTGGCACGACATTCGTCCCGCTGCAGCCCGCGACAATCAGCAGCAGACACGACAAGGACAGAACAACACTCGACCGCGCCAGCCGCGCGGTTGCGGACAGATTCATGCATTCCCCCAGAGACGGATCGCCCATGTGCCGGCAGCACCAAGAGTGCCGCCTGGAACAGGATGGCAACCTTAAGGGGAAATGTAAATAGGTATAGCGACTTTTACGGTATCAGGTTTTTTTTACGGTATCAGGTTTTCTTGGCGAAGCCGATATCGTGCAAGGCGTCCTCGATCTCGCCCAGAATGGCCGGATCGTCGATCGTGGCCGGCATCGCATAATCCTTGCCGTCGGCGATCTTCTGCATGGTTCCGCGCAGGATCTTGCCGGACCGGGTCTTGGGCAGGCGGTCCACCACGGTGGCGCTCTTGAAGGCCGCCACCGGCCCGATCTTGTCCCGCACCAGCTGCACCACTTCCGAGACCACCTTGTCACTGGGCTTGGCGACGCCAGCCTTCAGGACCAGGAAGCCCAACGGCACCTGCCCCTTGAGGTCGTCATGGGCGCCGATGACGGCACATTCGGCGACATCGGGATGGCTCGCCAGCACTTCTTCCATGCCACCGGTCGAGAGGCGATGGCCCGCCACGTTGATGATGTCATCGGTGCGCGCCATGATCGAGACATAGCCGTCTTCGTCAATGAAGCCTGCATCCGAGGTCTGATAGTAACCGGGAAAGGTATTCATATAGCTCTTGAGATAGCGCTCTTGCGCATTCCACAAGGTCGGGAAAGCGCCCGGCGGCATCGGCAGTTTGCAGACGATGTTGCCGATCTCGCCCGGCTTTGCCGGATGGCCGTCATCCCCCAGGACCCGCACATCCCAACCTGGGGCGGCACGCGTGGGCGAGCCGTGCTTCACCGGCAGAAGCTCGATGCCCAGGCAATTGGCGGCGATCGCCCAGCCGGTTTCCGTCTGCCACCAGTGATCGATCACGGGAACCTTGAGCTGCGCTTCGGCCCATTCCAGCGTCGCCGGGTCAGAGCGCTCTCCGGCCAGGAACAGCGCGCGCAAGGAACTGATGTCGTACTTCTTGATGAGCTCGCCATGGGGATCGTCGCGCTTGATCGCCCGGAAGGCTGTGGGCGCTGTGAACAAGGTCGCCACCTTGTGCTCCGAAATCACGCGCCAGAAGGCCCCGGCATCCGGCGTCCCCACCGGCTTCCCTTCGTAAACAACCGTGGTGCAGCCATAAAGCAGCGGCGCATAGACGATATAGGAATGCCCCACCACCCAACCCACATCCGAGGCCGACCAGTAAACCTCGCCCGGTTTCATGTTGTAGATATTGCGCATGGTCCAGTGCAGCGCCACGGCATGGCCGCCATTGTCACGGACGACCCCTTTCGGCTGCCCTGTCGTGCCGGAGGTATAGAGGATATAGAGCGGATCCGTCGCAGCGACCGGCACACAGCCATGGGGTGCCGCATTCGCTTCGGCTTCCGCCCAATCGACATCCCGTCCGGAGATCAGGCGCGCCTGCTCCATCGGTCGCTGCAGGATGATACAATGCGCCGGCTTGTGGGTGGCAAGATCGATCGCCGCATCGAGCAGCGGCTTGTAGGCGATCACACGCGAGATCTCGATGCCGCAGGAAGCGCTGACCACGACCTTCGGCTTGCAATCGTCGATGCGGGTGGCCAATTCCTTGGCGGCGAAGCCGCCGAACACGACCGAATGGATGGCACCTAGCCTTGCGCTTGCCAGCATCGCGATCAGGGCTTCGGGTACCATCGGCATGTAGATGATGACCCGGTCGCCCTTGGTGACGCCAAGCCCGGCAAGGGCGCCGGCAAAGCGTGCGACCCGGTCGGTCAGCTCACGATAGGTGATCTTGCGGATCGTTTGCGTGACAGGGCTGTCATGGATGATTGCGACCTGATCGCCCCGGCCGCTGGCCACATGCCGGTCCAGGCAGTTATAGGCGGTATTGATCTCGGCACCCTGAAACCAGCGATAGAAGGGCGGGTTGCGGTCATCGAGGACGCGTTCCCAGCCCTTGACCCAGTCGATGCCCTCGGCCGCCTTCGCCCAGAATGTTTCCTTGTCGTCGATCGACTGGCGGTAAATGGTCTCAAAAACGCCTGACATGATCTGCCGTCTCCCAACCTGATCCTGCTGGCCGCTTCGGCGGCTCTCACCATTTCCACACAAATAGCAGGTTCAATATTGTGCGGTCGAGGCGTCTTATCGTCGCAAAATAAAAAGGCCGCCTGAGCGTCAGCCCAGGCGGCCCAAAAATCAGGCAATTTAACCCGTCAGGCCGCGAGTTCGCGCACCTTGCCTGCCGCCACCCGGTTGGTGGCACTGATGATCGCCTTCAGCGAGGCCGTGACGATGTTGGAATCCTTGCCGACGCCATAGACCGAACGGCCGTCCGGCAATTGCGTCTCAAGATAGGCCACCGCATTGGCGTCATTGCCGACGCCGACCGAATGCTCGCGGTAATCCACAACCTTGAGCTGGATGCCGGAATGCCGCCGCAGGGCATCCATGAAAGCATCGATCGGGCCGTTGCCTCGGCCTGAAATCGTGACTTCCTTGCCGTTTTCGCGGACGATCGCCGTCAGATTGCGGATCTCGCTGGCATGGGAATCCGACAGGGTCTGATGGTTGACGAAGGCATAGGGCTGTTCCAATGACAGGTATTCGTCGTTGAAGGCCTGCCAGATCTGACTCGCGGTAATCTCCTTACCGGTCTTGTCGGCGGCGTCCTGCACGACCTGGCTGAACTCCATCTGCAGGCGCCGCGGCAATTGCAGGCCGTAATCGGTCTCCAGCACATAGGCGACGCCGCCCTTCCCCGACTGGCTGTTGATGCGGATCACCGCTTCGTAGGACCGGCCGACATCGGCGGGGTCGATCGGCAGATAGGGAACCGCCCATTCGCCGCTATTGGACTGCTTCATCGCGGCGAAGCCCTTCTTGATCGCATCCTGGTGCGATCCGGAAAAGGCCGTGAAGACGAGGTCCCCGCCATAGGGATGGCGTGGGTGTACCGGCAATTGATTGCAGTACTCGGCGGTACGGACCAGTTCGTTGATATCCGAAAAATCAATTTTAGGATCAATGCCCTGGGTAAACAAATTGAGACCCAAGGTGACGAGATCGACATTGCCCGTGCGCTCGCCATTGCCGAACAGGGTGCCTTCGATGCGGTCGGCGCCGGCCAGAACACCCAGTTCCGCAGCGGCAACGCCAGTGCCCCGATCGTTATGGGGATGCAGCGATATGATCGCCGCCTCGCGCCGGGTCATGTTGCGGCAGAAATACTCGATCTGGTCGGCATAGATGTTGGGCGTCGACATCTCGACGGTTGCCGGCAAATTGAGGATGCAGCGCTTCGCCTTGGTCGGCTGCCAGACATCCATCACCGCCTCGCAGACCTCGATCGCGTAATCGATCTCGGTACCGGTGAAGCTCTCCGGGCTGTACTCAAAGGTGAAATCGGTATTGCCCGGCTGTTTCGCGGCCATGTCGCGTACAAGCGTGGCGCCATGAACGGCGATCTCCTTGATACCCTTCATGTCCTGGTTGAACACCACCCGCCGCTGCAGGGTCGAGGTCGAGTTGTAGACATGGACGATCGCCCGCTTGGCGCCGAGCAACGCCTCATAGGTCCGGGCGATGAGGTGGTCGCGCGCCTGGGTCAGCACCTGGATGCTGACATCGTCCGGAATATGGCCACCCTCGATCAGCTCACGGCAGAAATCGAAATCGGTCTGGCTGGCCGAGGGGAAACCGATCTCGATTTCCTTGTAGCCCATCTTCACCAGTGTCCGGAACATGCGGAGCTTCCGCTCCGGCCCCATCGGCTCGATGAGGGCCTGGTTGCCGTCCCGGAGATCCACAGAGCACCAAATCGGCGCCTCGGTGATGACCCGCCCCGGCCATTGTCGGTCGGGCAGCGGGATCGGCTGAAACGGTTTGTACTTGGTCGCGGGATCGATACGCATGACGGGTATTCCTCGAATAGGTCATTGGGGTCATTGATGAAGCGACTATTCGCGCCGCCGCCGGTCTCCCCGTCCTGGTCCACGCTCTCAAGCGGGCCGGGGGAGGTCGCGATGCTACCGACGGCGGAAGCTAAGCGAGGAAAGGCTCGCGCGCGGCTTCCAACGGACCCCTAACACACTGTCGCTTATGACGATTTTCCGGATCATCGGCAATCCCTGACGGGTAGGTTCACAATTCTGGCAGAAGGGCAAAAGCCCACGCGGCCGGCGCGATTCAGCACGCCGGGGCGGTAAGTCGAAGCGAAAGGGCCAGAATTTGCGTCAGGTTGCTCATGGCAAAACCTTAACCAGCCACCGGCGGGCGGGTCAAGTGGCAATAAAACTGCTTCAAAGCGCCAAATCGAGCCGCCTCAGCCGGCTGGATCCCCGAAAGCGGCCAGATATGCAGCGTCGATCCTTTCCATCTGCGCGATGGTAAAGGCGAGAACGTTCACCATGTTTTCAACATTGTTGATTTCGTCCAGGGATAGCATGCGTCCCTTACGATATTTGAGGTACTTGTCGATCACCTGATAGCCGCCGATATGGAAATCCCAGACCTCGGCCGGGACCGGGGCGAAATGCTGACGGTCGTTGATATAGACCGCCTGCTCAGCCGCGACATAGCGCGGCTTCTCCACCTGGTTGTCACCCTTGCCACGATAGACACCGAGCTTCAACGCCGGAACGTCGCGCAGCAGATGTTTCTGCACCAGATCCCATCCGAGCTTTGACAGTGTATCGAAGTGGGTCCTCTTTTGCGGGAATGGAATTCGCGGAAAGTCGCCACGAAGAAACTCGGCGAAACGAGCTCGGTAACTCGGTGCATGAAGAACACCATAAATGTAACCGAATAGCTCCTCTGGAGCATAATTGTGCTCGTACCTATTGTTCAACCACTCCCGGAAAGCAGGAGAAACATTCTCTACCCGATCGAAGTCTCCGAAGGGATCCGCATCTCCAAACAGATCCGCCCGTGGCCTGCGCACACCTTCAGGGGAGCGGTGAAGATAAAGGGGAAACAAATATCCCCGCTCCTTAGTACGATTGGAGACAACGCAGTCATCCGTAGGTTGAAGCGCCACAAACACATGAAGCCATTCATTTGAAGCAAGCTGGCGGCAAGTCAAAAGTCCGACGTTGTCAAACATCATATGGCGCATGACCCGTTCGCGCCTATGAACGGCGACATTTGAATCCCAAATCGTCCACCGTCCATCAAACGGTCGATAAGTTATCGGTTTTGCCAGCGCCTCGACATCTAATTTCGCCAGCGCTTGCTTCGCATTCAGATAGTTCCATTGACTCTGCGAGCACAGCCGAAAAATCTGGCGAGCCTCAGATTCCGATGCAGTAGCAAGAAGCAACCGAACTTTTTCTACAGCCTCGTCACGCGAAAATGAGATGGCAAATTGATCGTGAGTAGTGACCAAGCTAGGTGCAGGGTCGCCATTTCTCGAGAATATTTCCGATACTGCCCAATTCTTCTCGTACTCAGAGGCCAATTCGATATTGCGAGGTATGAATAGGTAACTGGGTGAACTTGGCGACAAATCCGTCCACCTCACCTTGGCTATACTAGACTCGGCGCAAGATACATATTTTTCTAGTCTCGATCCCCATACATCCGAATGTAAAACTGCCTTTCCAAGGTCTTTCTTTTTGATGAAAAGAGAAATTGAAACGCCTTGCTCAATATCAAATACGTTTTGATCTTCGTCACCATCTGGTGATTGTTTCTTCTTCGCGCTACCATGCAAATCAAGCACGTAAATTTGATCAAAGGTATCCAACAAAGATTTCCTCATTCCTCTAAAAGTCGGATTATCCAACCAGGAATGATTAGTAATTATGCCAACGACCCCCTCTTCCACTACATCCATCTTCATTTGCGCGAAGCGGATGAATTTAACATAGTCGTCCTGCAACCACTTGCCCTGCCCTGGCTTAGAGAGTTCTGGAAATCCCTCTCGATAAGCTTCAATTGAGGCCGTAATCCATTCCCCTTTATTCTTTGAATGCCCGGAATAGGGAGGGTTACCAGTAATAACCAGAATGGGCTTGTCCTTCACCGCTTGTGCTTCAGCGGTCTCTGCGGACAATTCTGGCAGCAAGAGATTCCTCTGTGGCTCGATTGGCTCCAGGGTGTTGGTCAAGAATACCTGTAATCGCTCGTCGCCGGTCAGGGGGTGATCCTTGTCGGCCAGATATTGGCTGAGCTTCAAATGGGCGATGGTATAGGGCGCAAGAAGGTATTCGAAACCATAGATGTTTTTAAGGATATGCTCTCGCACCAGCGTGCTAGCCTTGGCGGAATCGGCCCCACCGGTATTCTCGAAGATTCTTTCCAGAACCTCGACCAGAAAAGTCCCAGTACCGCAGGCGAAGTCCAGCACTGTTACCCGCTTGTGATCGGCGAGGCCGGTCTTGATCCCGAATGTTTCCTTCAAAATGTCGTCGACAGCACGGACAATGAAATTGACGATGGGTGGCGGGGTGTAATAGACGCCCCGTGCTTTCTTCATCTTGGCATCATATTTGCCCAGGAAATCTTCATAGAAATAGATGAAGGGATCGCGCTCAAACAGGCGGTGCTCCTCCTCGTCTCGAGCACGAACCTTCCGGGTGGTGGCCTTGCGGTTCCGGAAAGATAGGTCCTTGTGAATGGCGGCTAGGTCGAGGCCATTGACGATCGACAGAACCTCGTCGACCACCCAGCGGATCTCGGCATAGTCACTGCCTTGTAGATCTTCAACAAACTGAACCAATTCCCGGATGAGCGCGAAGGAGCCGGGTACGAATTGTCGCGCATTGGTAAGCGTTACCGGCTCTTTCCCAGAATTGAGCCGGGCCAAGAACAACCCATAGGCCAGCATCTGCGCGAAGGCGTCGGCGAATTCTGACAGCTCCAGTTCATGGAACACCTGCGCCTTGAACACCTGATAGAGCCCATAGAGTCGACCTTCGCGGTGCACCTTCTCCTGACGGTGGAGTTCTTGATCCATAAAATCGCGCAACAACTGGCTCCGCGTGGCAAGGGCCAAGGCCAGATCGTGTGCCCGGCCGATACCCTGCGGCGGGCTGGAGAAAAAACCTTTGAGGATCGCGCCGACCGCTTCGACCTTGTCGTCACGCAGTTTGTAACGGTGATTCTCGACATCGCTGGCAAAACAAAGCGTTTCACGGCCGCGAACACCCTTGTCGTCGAGCCAGACGAATTGCAGGTAGTCCGTCAGCAGGATGTTGCTGGAAAGGGAGCGATATTTCTTGATTTGCTCCGACTTGATGACCTGATCGAGATTCTCGCCGATCGCCTTGTTCTCGACATAGCCGAGGATTGAGCCCTTCTTGCTGACCTTGAAATCCGGTGCACCCTTGGCTGCGATGCGCTTAGGCTCATGCTGCACCGCAACTCCAGGACCCGACAAGCTCGCAAACTCCCCTAGCAAAGCCTCTAAGGCCGACCGGTCGGTATGCTCGGTTTTGCTATCGAGAGCGGTTTTGCGCAGGGCGGTCAGATACCGCTCGAAGATCGATTTCATGAGATTCCAGATGCCAAATCACGTCTGTTGTCTAGATTAACTACGATTCTTAACCCACTCCAGCGGTTATTCGACGCCTGAATCGCTACCAATAGTGATAATTGATACTAACAATATGATATAAAAAATAAAATAACCGCCGGAGGGTCCGCTTGGACCCTGCGACGGCGGTTATCTATCTGTGATAAGGATAAAGGGTCTTCAGTGGACCCGTTCGAGGGAAGCCAGTTCGTCTTTGATTCGGAGTTTCTGCTTCTTCAGTTCGTGGAGCGCGGCCTCATCCGGGTGGGGTCGCCGTTCTTCATCGGCAATCTTCGCGTCCAGATCGGCATGCTTTGACTTGAGCGAATTCGCGTGCGCAGTCGTCGCCATATCCTTCTCCCTCATCGTTGCAGAACTCGGATTTGCGTTGATCCTGATCTCTCTTTGCTGGTTCCCTGTAGATGCGAATGCTAACGCCAATCCTGTTCCTAAGTAAATGAGGCAGTGAGCCGCGAGGTTCAAGGTTAGGCGGCAAAAATGCCCAAATTGATGAAGCGACCCTGACCAAAGATTCCCACATCCTTCGCTCCACGAGTCATCTAGTCTCATCACCATCCTCAGCACCGCACGACAAGCCAATGGCAAAGCAAAAGAATTCCCCAAAAACAAGCTCACGGGCAGGCACGACTCACCCGCCGGCCCGGCTCATCATCGGCATCACCGGTGCCTCGGGCATCATCTATGGCATCCGCCTTTTAGAATTGCTCAAAGGCACGATGATCGAGACTCATCTGGTGATGTCGCGCTCGGCCGAAGTGACGCTCGCTTACGAGACCAGCCACAAGGTGGCCGCTGTGAAAGCGCTTGCCGATTACTGCCACGCCAACGAGGATCTAGCCGCACCCATTTCCTCGGGATCGTTCCTGACGCTCGGCATGATCGTGGCCCCCTGCTCTGCCAAGTCTCTCGCCGAGATCGCGAGCGGCGTCACGCCGACGCTGATCGCGCGCGCGGCCGATGTCGTGCTGAAAGAACGCCGGCGCCTCGTCCTGATGCTGCGCGAAACGCCGCTGCATCTGGGCCACATCCGCAACATGGCGAGTGTCACCGAAATGGGCGGCATCATCGCGCCGCCGGTGCCGGCCATGTACGCCCAGCCGCAATCGATCGGCGAGATGGTGGATCAGAGCCTCGGGCGCGTGCTCGACCTCTTCGGCCTGCATCTCGACCAGGTCACGCGCTGGGACAAGAATGCGAAGAAGCGCGGCCGCTAGAATTCCTTGCGGCGCAGCGCAACGAGAAGCGTGAAACTGGCCGCCACCAGCAGCGCCACCAGCATCAGCCCATGCGGGTTCCACAGGTCGATCGCAACACCCGCCAGAGGTGGCGCGGCGATATTGGCGAAAGTGTAGACCATGACGAAGCCGGCATTGATCACCACCAGATAGCCGCCGGAGAACCGCCGCCCCATCGACACCAGTGCCACGGAATAGGTGCCCCAGACGCATCCGCCCCAGACAAAGGCCACGATAGCCAGCAGAAACGGAAAGGCGGACAAACCCAGCAGAATGATGGTCGGTGCCAGAATGCATGCGCCGCCGCAGCCCAGCAGAACCGGCAGGGGCCCGACGCGATCCGCCAGCCAACCGATCGGAAACTGGAGGATGACATTGCCGGCGATGAAGATGCTGAGCAGCATCAGGGCGAAATCCGCATCCAGTCCGGCCCGCAATCCCCAGATCGGCAGGAAGCTGAAGAAGGCGGCATCGAGGGCGCCGGAGACGAAAGCCGCCGACAACAAGGCTGGCAGTGCCAGGAATACGCCGCGCAAATTGGCGCCACCGCTATCTTCCAAATCCGGCGCCCGGCGCCGCAGCGCATAAATGATGATCAGCGACAGAACCTGCAGCAGAATGAACAGCGGCAGCGGCGAGATGTCGATGACCGCCGCCCAATGCAGCAAGATGGGTCCTGCCGCGAAACCGGCCGCCATGATGGCGGCATAGATCGCCACGGCCCGGCCGCGATTGCGGTCCGTCGCCGCCACGTTGATCCAGGTTTCCGTGACGACCCAGGGCACGCTGCCAGCGAGGCCGCTCACAAAACGCAGGATGAGCCATAAAGCGACGGAATCCGAGACGGCCAGAGGAACGAGGGTCACGACCGCGATCAATGTGCACCAGACCATGGCATTGCCGCTGCCAAAACGCCGCACGATGCGCTGCGTGAACGGGGCCATCAGCAAGACGCCCAGCGGATGCGCGGCCGCCACCAGCCCGATCACGGTGGCATCGACGCCGCGCGCCTCCATGTCCAGCGCCATCCAGGGGACGAGGCCGCCGAATGAAACGCTGAAGGCGAAAATGCTGGCATAGAGGCCGAGCAAGGCGAGGTGGCGCTGCCGGGGAGTGGGTCCCGATGCGACCAGATCGTGATTCATGGTGGGCCCCAAACGTCAATCCGCGCTCAAGCTCCGATGGCCCACGCGCCGCAGCCAACTTACCGGAACTGTATACACCCGCCTAGAGCCATCACCATTGTGATATTTATTGGCCTTAATCAAGGGAATTCCTAAGTTTTTAGCCGTTCATTAATCCAGCATCGTCAGCCTGCGCGTAAGCAATGCCGGAAGACGGGACTGGCACGTGGAGCATCTGGCCGACATGGCACCAACCACGATGGCAAAGGTGACGAAAAGCGAAATCGAGGCGGAGCTGATCTCCAGCCTCTACCGGCGCACGCGCCCCCTTCTCATCGCCAATCTCGGCGCCATGTTTCTGCTGACCATCTCGCTTTGGACCAGCGCCGATCATTTCCATCTGCTGCTCTGGGCCGGCACTTTGTTCGGCTGGACCATGCTGCGCTTCGCACTTGCCAAGCTTTATCTGTCCCGGCCTCGCAGCGTCGGCGAGGCCAGGTATTGGGTTTATGCCTTCGCGACCGGCTCCGGTGTCGCCGGGATGCTCTGGGGTTCGTCGGTCCTTCTCATCACCAGCATGGGGCCGGACCACAGCCGGCTGGTCGCCGCTTTCATGATGGCGGCCCTCTCCGCCTCCGCGATCGCCGGCTATACCAACAGTCTCATCGCCTTTGCTGCCTTCACCATCCCTGCCCTCGCCCCCTTCGGCATCAATCTCATCTGGTTCGAGGGCGAGCCGAGCTGGCTCATCGGCGCCTTCGTCGTCTTCTGGGGATTGCTGCTGTGGTCCATGGCGCGGCATCTCAATGACGGTTTCAGGGACAACGTCGCCCTCCTCCTCGGCAACGAGAACCTCATCAAAAACCTCTCCATCGCGAAAGATCGCGCCGAGATGGCCAACCGTGCCAAGACCCGCTTCCTTGGCAATATGAGCCATGAATTGCGCACGCCCCTGAATACCGTCATCGGCTATTCCGAGATGATGAAGCTCCAGGTGCTGGGCCCGGTCGGCAATCCGCAATATCAGGAATATGTCGGGCACATTCACGACCGCGGCCGGCATCTGCTGAATTTCGTGACGCAGGTATTCGATCTTTCCCAACTTGAAGCCGGCGATATCGAGCTGACGGAAGAAACCGTCGACATAACCAAGCTGGTCGTCGAAGCGGTCGAAGAGATCATTCCGGCGGCACTGGCCGATGAGATCCTCGTCAACGCCGATGTGGCCACCGACTTGCCGCCACTCCATGGCGATTACGGTAAACTTCGACAGGTTCTGGGCAACCTGCTTGCCAATGCGGTCAAGTTCACCACCGCCGGCAACCGCGTCGTCGTCAGCGCCGAGCGCGGCATCGATGGCGGCCTTGCGATCAGCGTGAGCGACAGCGGAATCGGCATGTCGAAGACCGAGATCGACCGGGTCACGATCCCCTTCCATCGCCTGGAAAGCCAGGACCATCTCAAGCGCATGACCGCGCTCAAGAATGATACCGGCCAGACCAGCACGGGCCTCGGTCTGCCGATTTCAAAGCTGTTGCTGGAACTCCACGGCGGCCGCCTCCATGTCGCCAGCTCGCTCGGGGTGGGCACCACGGTCACCATGCTGCTGCCGCCAGATCGGCTTTTGACCGAGGATCGCCAATCCGCACAAGCTTTGGATCACGCCCGGCACCCCATCCTATCAAGCCCAAAGCTCGCCCGCGGCGCTGCGGAATAATCCGTCAAAGCTGTGCCAGGATCGCGGCGGCATCAGCCCGGTCCTGCTCGTCCGGCACGCCGATGATTTGTGCGAGATAGCGGTCGATTCCCGTGGCCGCTAGATCGCGCACCGGCGCATGGCTTAGCTCTATCGCATAGGGCTCCAGCGCAGCGGCAATCTTCTGCTGCGCCACGCGCTCGCATTCCAGTTCGACCGACAAGATGCCGTGCTTGATGGATTGCTGATCCGCCTGTGCGATATCGGAAAAATCCGCACCGAGACGGCGGCGAGTTGATCGCAATGGCTTCAGGATGGCCTCATTCCAGGGATCGGCGGCCGCCATGGCCGCCGGCAGGGCATCGACACTGGCTTCATATCCCCGTGCCGCCAGCCAGCAGATTGCCAGGAGCAGATTGACATCGGCGCCGCGCCGGTCTTGCAAGGACAAGCAGGCCTGTGCCACGGGCGCCCGGCAATAAAGCGCCAGGCTGAACGACCAGAAATCTTCCGGGCTCAATCTAATCGCCAAAGCTGATCCCTACCCCGCGCGCTGTCTTGACCAGGGTACCCTTGGGATCGACCGCCTGATAACCTTCGATCGCCGATTCAATCGGGACGTCGACCACTTCACGCTCGCGCCAGGCAACCATGCGGTCGAATTTACCGGCTGCAATCAGATCGACCGCATGCACGCCGAAGGCTGAGCCCAGCAGTCGGTCTTTGGGCTCTGGCGTGCCGCCCCGCTGCACATGGCCCAGCACGGTCACCCGCGTTTCGGCGCCGCTGCGCTGGGCGATTTCCTCGCCGATGTAGTGGCCGATACCGCCATATGTCTTCACGCCTTTGCCGCCGCCGCTATGGACCGCCGTGATCGACTGGCCATCCTCGGTCCTGACGGCCTCGGCGACGATGATAAGGGCGAAATTGCGCCCGCGTTTGCGCAAGGCGGCGAGCTTCTGTTCGATCGCCGCAAATCGATAGGGGATTTCGGGGATGAGGATGATATCGGCGCCACCCGCGATCCCAGCCGAAAGAGCGATATGGCCGGCATCGCGCCCCATCACTTCCAAGACCATGACGCGGCTGTGGCTGGCCGCCGTCGGCTGCAGATGATCGAGCGCTTCCGTGGCCGTCTGCACCGCCGTCTCGAAGCCGATCGATACCTCGGTGGCGCCGAGATCGTTGTCGATGGTCTTCGGCACGGTCACCAGATTGATGCCGCCCTGCTGCGCCAGGCGCCGCAGGATCGCCATCGACCCATCGCCGCCGATCCCGATGAGCGCGTCGAGCTTGAGGTCGCGATAGCCGTCGATGACCTCGGCGGATCGATCGATCCTGCGCCCATCATCCATCGGGAAATCGAAGGGATCGCCCTTGTTGGTGGTGCCCAGAATCGTGCCGCCCTGACGCAGCATGTCGGAACCCAGCACCCGGTCATCGAGCTCGGTCGCCTCGACCGGGCGGGCCAGCAGGCCTGCCGTGCCATTGTGGATGCCCACGACGTCCCAGCCGAAATGCCCCTTGGCATGGGCATAAACCCCACGAATGACGGCGTTGAGGCCGGCGCAATCGCCGCCACTGGTCAGAATGCCGATTCGCTTGACCGCCATGCAGAGACTTCTCCCTTGCCTTTTTGAGCAGCGCTTCCAACTATTAGCATAGAGTTTTCAGAGAAGCGCATAGCCACATGACAGACAAGGCTTTTTTCGAGTTCAATCCAACCCGTGCCGTGATCGCCGTGGGCGGCGAGGACCGCGCGGAGTTCCTGCAGGGATTGATCAGCAACGACACCAAGCGCATCAGCGACACGCAGGCGGTCTTCGCCGCCTTGCTGACGCCCCAGGGCAAATTCGCCTACGACCTGATGCTGGTTGGCAACGGCACACGCTATCTCCTCGATGCCGAGAGTGGCCGCCGCGCTGATCTCCTGAAGCGTCTCAAAATGTTCAAGCTACGCTCCCAGGTGACGCTGGAGGATCTCGACGCAGAATTTGTTGTCGTCAATCTGTTCGGCGGCGACACCCTCGCACGCCTCGGCTTGAACGCCGAGCCGGGCGCCGCCAAGGCGTTGGATGGCGGCATCGTCTTGACCGATCCGCGCCTCGCCGCCATCGGCGCCCGCGCCTTCCTGCCGCGCGCCAGTGCCGAACAGGCCATGCTGGCGCTTGGATTCGAGGCGGCACCCTCAGGCGCCTTCCGTCAATGGCGCTACGGTCTCGGCGTGCCGGAAGGAAGCGAGGATCTCATCCCCGACAAATCTATCCTGCTTGAATCCGGCTTCGACGAGATGAACGGCGTCGATTGGCAGAAGGGTTGCTATATGGGCCAGGAACTGACAGCCCGCACCAAGTATCGCGGCCTTGTCCGGAAGCGCCTGCTGCCGGTCAAATTCGATGGTCCCACCCTGCCCCCCGGTACGGACCTCCTGCTCGACGGCAAGGATGCTGGTGAAATCCGTGCCAGCGACGGCCAACGCGGCCTCGCCCTCATCCGCTTGGAACATCTCGATGCGCTCAGCGAGAATGGCGTCGATGCAAACGGCACCCGAGTCACGGCCAGTGTTCCGAACTGGATGAAGTTGCCGGAGATGGCCTGAGGGAGATGGCTTGAGCTTGCGCGCTGGTCTCGCCTAATCTCCCCTGAGACACAAACAGGGGAACATCATGGCGAAGGCTCGGCTCAGGGATCTCGGCATCACACTCGGACAATTGCCGCCGGGGCCGCTCAACGCCATTACCGACGTCGCCGGCATCCGCGTCGGCTATTCGACCCTGATCCGCGACCAGCCGCATGTGGTGCGCACGGGCGTCACGGCTTTGTGGCCGGCGGATGACATCTATACTGATTTCATGTTCGCCGGGATCCATTCCTTCAACGGCAATGGCGAGATGACCGGCAGCCATTGGCTGAACGAGCAGGGCTTGCTCGCCGCTCCCATCACCATCACCAATACCCATGCGACCGGCATCGCGCGCGATGCGATCTGCGTCCATGCCGCGCGCAAGGGCATCGACCAGGCCTGGCACCTGCCCGTGGCGGCCGAGACCTGGGACGGCTGGCTCTCCGATGCCGAAACCTTTCCGGTCACCCTCGACATGGCGATCGAAGCGCTCGACAGCGCCAAGGGCGGCATGATCGCTGAGGGCAATATCGGCGGCGGCACCGGCATGATCACCCATGAGTTCAAAGGTGGCACCGGCACGGCCTCACGTCGCCTCTCCGACGCAGACGGCGGCTGGACCGTGGGCGCGCTGGTGCAATCCAATTATGGCAGGCGGTCGCTACTGCGTTGCGGGCATGCGCCGGTGGGCCTCGAACTCGATACCGATGTCATCGCGTCGGCCCATGCCGAGCGCAAGGAAGAACAAGGCTCGATCATCGTCATCCTCGCGACCGACGCGCCCTTGCTACCGATCCAATGCCAACGTCTCGCCCGCCGAGCGACGACAGGCCTCGCCTGGGTGGGTGGCATCGGCTCCAATGGCTCAGGCGACATCTTCCTCGCCTTCTCGACTGGCAACCGCGTGGCGCTGAAATCAAAAATGGCCGATGTGCGGATGCTGGGCATGGAGGAATGCACGCCACTGTTCCAGGCAGCAGCCGAGGCGACCGAGGAAGCGATCTGGAACGCGCTCTGCGCCGCCGAGACCATGACGGGCTATAAGGGCCGCACCGCTCATGCCGTGCCGCATGACTTGTTGAAGGAAGCCGTGGCGCTTTATGCCCGGAAAGGTGGCGCTTTATGCTCGAAGAGGTTGACGAACTTGTCGCCCGACTGAATCTCGTCCCGCATCCCGAGGGCGGGTTCTACCGCGAGACCTATCGCGCAAATGAGACGATCCCCGATACCGGATTGCCGCCCCGCTTCCATGGCAGCCGTGCGGTATCGACGGCGATCTTTTACCTGCTGCGTACTGGTGATCGGTCGAAGCTGCACCGGATCAAATCGGACGAAATATGGCACTTCTATAAGGGCGATCCGCTCGCGATCATTGCCATCGCCCCCGACGGACAGCTGACGGAAACGACCCTTGGCCGCGATTTCGGGCAAGGCCAGGTGCCGCAGCATGTCGTCCCCGCCGGCCATTGGTTCGGCGCTATCCCTGCGCCGGGCAGTGCCTATGCCCTGACCGGCTGCACCGTCGCCCCCGGTTTCGATTTCGCGGATTTCGAACTGGGCGCGCGCGGTACGCTTCTTTCGGCGTACCCGCAACATCGCGGTTGGATCGAAAAACTGACGGATTAATCGCCGTCGTCGAACACCTTCGGCAGATGCGCCCCCAGCCCGCGCACGGCTGCTTCCATATCCAATGTGAACTGCGCGCGGTTCCCGTGCCAGGCGATGGGCATGCCCACTACCGCATCGACCACCACCGGCACCAGCACGATCTCGCCGCGCGGCAGAGCTTTGCCGGCACCTTGCAGAAAGACCGGAATCACCGGCACAACCGGAAAACGCTCCTTCAAGCGCGCGACGCCGCCCTTGAATTTTCCCATCACCTCGGCGCTGCCGCGCGAGCCTTCCGGGAAGACAATGAGTATCTCACCCCGTTCCAGCGCTGCGGCACTCTCCGCCAGCGGATCTTCCCCGCGCACGGCATTGCCGCGCTCCAGCGGCAGGATATTGAGAATGTGCAGGCTGAACCAGGCGAGGACTGGATTCTTCAGAAAATAATCCGCCGCCGCCACCGGCCGCACCTTGTCGATGAGGCGGAGCGGCATCAGCGACAGCAGGACCAGCGTATCCAGATGGCTGTTGTGATTGGCGATGATGATCGCCGGCCCCGCCTTCGGCAAATTTTGGCGCCCATGCAAGGTAAGACCCAGCATCAGCACGGCGATTGGCCGCAGCACCAGCAAGGCGAAAAGACGGCGCAGGATCCCGTGCATGATCAATAATGCAGATAATAGATCATGTGGAAAAAGAGCGGCGCGGTAAAGGTGAGGCTATCCACCCGGTCGAGCACACCACCATGGCCAGGCAGCAGAGATCCGCTATCCTTCAGCTTCAGATCCCGCTTCACTGCCGAGACAGTGACGTCACCGGCAAATCCCGCCAGCGCGAGTACGCAACCGATGATCGCCGCCTGATGCCAATGGAGCGGCGTGAGGTAAGGTGCCGCGATCACTGCCACCAATGTCGTGATGATGACGCCGCCCAGCAAACCCTCGATGGTCTTGTTGGGACTGACCTTCGGCACCGCCTTGTGCTTGCCGAAGAGCTTGCCGGTACAATATTGCCCCACATCGTTGATCTCGGTGAGGAGCAGCAGATAGAGCAGCAAACCATCGCCACCTGCCAGCGGATTGACCTCCTGCGGCAGGGCAAGCAGGAAGGCCGCATGGCTCAGCGAGAAGACCGTCACCATAAGGCCCCAATGCAAGGTGCCCGCCGCCTTGATGAAACCCTGCGTCTCGCCGGCGATCACCATGCGCAGCGGCAATGCCAGGAACATGTAGACCGGGATGAAGATGATGAAGACGCCATACCAGCCGACCGACACCCAGTAGTACTGGATCGGAATCGCGAGATAGGCCCAGAACAGCACGCGGTGATCCGCGCGCCGCGTCGGCATGAGCGTCACGAATTCCTTGAAGGCCAGAAAGCTGATGAGGCCGAAGAGTGCGACCGGCACCCAGGAGGGAAGTGCAATCGAAGCCGCGATCAGCAGCACGATCACCCACCAGGTGCGCGTGCGGAGCCACAATTCTTCCTTCTTGTGCCGCTGCGGCCAGGCGATCGCGGTGGCAATCAGCAGCAGGCCCAGCACAGCCGCCACGGCGATGGCGACATTGGGAGTCATGTGGAGATAGCTCATCGTGGAGTCTCTTTGAGTGCCTGTCTTGCCCGGTTCAGGATGGTGACCAGCCCCAGCGCGCAAATCGCGATCATGATCCAATTGATCCAGGCGCCGACCGGCGCGCCGATGCCGATGGCAAAGCCGAGGATGCCGAAGATAACCGCGCGGTCGCTTTTCCCCATCGGGCCGTCATAACGGCGGCTGGCGCCGATCACCTGGCCAAGAATGCCGGTCATTTCGCCGATGATGGCAAGGATGACGGCCAGGACTACCCAGATCGGATTGACGCCCGGCAGCAAGGCGAAGGGCAGATAAAGTGCTGCGTCGGAAACCACGTCGCCCACTTCGTTGAGGATGGCACCCAGGCGCGACTTCATCCCGAACTCGCGGGCGAGGATGCCGTCGATGGCATTCGCCGCCATGCGCAGGAACAGGAAGACCGGCAGGATCAGCCACAGCCAGGTGACATCCGGCCAGATCGCCAGCACCAGGCCGACGATGATGGAATCCGCCATCGCCGCCAAGGTGACGATATTGGCGGTGGCGCCGCCTTGGGCGAGCCGGGCGGCCAGCGGCTTCAGCAGGGCCACGAAGCGCGGCTTGAGATCGTATATGGATGGCATGGCGCCACTATAGCTGGCGCGCGAATCCCGCCAAGGCCTGAAACGGCGTTTCTCGTGTGAGGTCCGTCACGCTGCCAGAGGATAAATGGGATAGGCGCCGCAATCCTTCCCGTCCCCAGCGTTCCTTGATCGCGGCTTGGGTCCAGGCGCCGGCCTGGGCCGCGCGCTTGACCGACAACCGGCCATCGGCACCAAGCCAGGCTGCATGCTCCCCGATCGCCGCCACCAGCTTGTCGACGCCTTCCGCGGCATTGGCCGAGACGATGAGAACCGGCACGGACCAATCCGCCGCATCCTGCCGCCCTTCGGTAAGGCCCAGGGCGCCCTTCACATCCGCTTGCGCCCGGGTGGCCGCGCGCCCGAGATCGCCCTTGGTGACGGCGATGATGTCGGGAATTTCGACGATGCCCGCTTTCATGAACTGGAGCGCATCACCCGAGCCTGGCTGCACGCAGAAGAGAACCGTATCGGCGGCGAGCGCAATATCGGTCTCCGATTGCCCGACGCCCACGGTCTCGATCAGCACCACATCATAGAGCGCGCGCATCAGCACCATGGCGGCATAGGTGATCTCGGCCAACCCGCCCAGTTGATCCCGCGCCGCCATCGAACGGACGAAGATACCGTTGTCGTCGGGATCGGTCCGCAGCCGTGTCCGGTCGCCCAGCAGCGCACCGCCGGAACGTTTTGACGAAGGATCAATGGCAATGACCGCGACGGTCTTGCCCACCCGCCGATAGGCCTGGATCAACGCACCTGCCAAGGTCGATTTGCCGACACCGGGCGGCCCGGTGAGTCCGATCACCTGCGCCGTGGGGGTCACATAGGCGGCATCCAGCAAGGCCGTCATACCGGCATCGTCGGGGCTCGATTCCAGTCGCGCCAAAGCGCGGGCAAGCGCCGGTTTGCCGCCGGCGCGCAGCTCAGCCAGCGATTTGCCGGCTGTCACCCCTCGCCCTTGCGGCCGGATTGATCGCCAGTGAGCGCCGCCTGGGCCGCCGCCAGTTTCGCGATCGGCACGCGATAGGGCGAGCAGGAGACGTAATTGAGCCCGACCTGCGCACAGAAATGGATCGAAGCCGGATCGCCGCCATGTTCGCCGCAAATGCCGAGCTTGATATCCGGGCGGGTCTTGCGGCCACGCTCGGTGGCGATCCGCACCAATTCCCCAACGCCTTCCGTATCGAGCGTGATGAAGGGATCGCGTTCGATGATGCCCTGGCGTTCATAGGATTGGATGAAGCGTGCGGCATCGTCGCGGCTGAGGCCATAGGTGGTCTGCGTCAGATCGTTGGTGCCAAAGCTGAAGAAGGCAGCCTCCTTGGCGATCTCGCCCGCCAGCAAGGCGGCGCGCGGCAATTCGATCATGGTGCCGACCGAATACTCGATCTTGTGGCCCGATTCCTTGGCGACCTCGCCGGCAACCCGGTCGATGATCGCCTTCATCAGCGTCAGTTCCTTGGGAATGCCGACCAGCGGGATCATGATTTCCGGTTCCGCCGTATCGCCCAGCTTCGCCTTCACCTCGGCCGCCGCCTCGAAAATGGCACGGGCCTGCATCTCGTAGATTTCGGGATAGGTGATGCCGAGGCGGCAGCCGCGATGCCCCAGCATCGGATTGGATTCATGGAGCTGTGCGGCACGATAGGCAACCGCATCCACGGTAATGCCAGCGGCGGCAGCCACTTCCGCCATTTCTTCCTTGCTGTGCGGCAGGAATTCATGGAGCGGCGGATCGAGGAGACGGATCGTGACCGGCAGGCCCTTCATGATGTGGAAGAGCTCGACGAAATCCTGGCGCTGCATGGGCAGTATCTTCGCCAGGGCTTTCTTCCGGCCGGCGACATCCTCCGCCATGATCATCTCGCGCATGGCGATGATGCGGGTGCCGTCGAAGAACATATGCTCGGTCCGACAGAGGCCGATGCCCTCGGCGCCGAATTGCCGCGCGGTGCGGGCATCCAGTGGCGTTTCGGCATTGGTGCGGATCTTCAGCTTGCGGAAGTCGTCGGCCCAGCCCATCAGCGTCGAGAAATCGCCCGAGAGTTCCGGATCGATGGTTTCGACCGCTCCCAGCATGACCTCGCCGGTACCGCCGTCGATAGTGATGATGTCGCCCTCGGCGATCTTCTGGCCGCGGACGACAATGGTCTTCTGCGCCGCGTCGACGCGGAGATCGCCGGCGCCGGAGACGCAGGGCCGGCCCATGCCGCGCGCCACCACGGCGGCGTGGCTGGTCATGCCGCCGCGCGTGGTGAGGATGCCGACCGCGGCGTTCATGCCGTGAATGTCTTCCGGCGAGGTCTCGACGCGCACGAGGATGACCTTCTCGCCCTTGGCGGCGCGGTCCTCGGCATCGTCCGCCGTGAAGACGGCCTTGCCCGAGGCAGCGCCGGGGCTGGCCGGCAGACCGGTCGCCACGACGTTCTTCTTCGCCTTCGGATCAAGGCGCGGATGCAGCAATTGATCGAGCGAGGCGGGATCGATCCGCGCCACCGCCGTCTTCTTGTCGATCAAGCCTTCATTGCAGAGATCGACCGCGATCTTCAACGCCGCCTGCGCCGTGCGCTTGCCGTTCCGGGTCTGCAGCATATAGAGTTTGCCCTGCTGCACCGTGAACTCGATGTCCTGCATATCGGTATAGTGCTTCTCGAGCTGCGCGCGCACCGCGACAAGCTGTTGGAACACTTCCGGCATGGTCTCTTCCATCGCCGGCAGGGTCGAGTTGTTGGCCTTCTTGCCGGCTATGGTGAGGTGCTGCGGCGTGCGGATACCCGCCACCACGTCCTCGCCCTGGGCATTGATCAGATATTCGCCGTAGAACTCATTGCCGCCGGTCGAGGGGTTGCGGGTGAAGGCGACGCCGGTCGCGCAATCCTCGCCCATATTGCCGAACACCATCGCCTGCACGTTGACGGCGGTGCCCCAATCCTCGGGGATGCTGTTGATCTTGCGATAGGTGATGGCACGCGGGATGTTCCAGCTGCCGAAAACGGCACCGATCGCAGCCCAGAGCTGTTCCTTGGGGTCCTGCGGGAAGGGCTTCCCCAATTCCTCTTCGACCTTCGCCTTGTAATCGGCGATGACCTTCTGCCAATCCTCGGCAGTCAATTCGGTATCGAGATTGGCGCCCTTGTCTTGCTTGTGGAAATCCAGGATGTCCTCGAAATTGTGATGCTCGACGCCGAGCACGACATTGCCGAACATCTGGATGAAGCGGCGATAGGAATCATAAGCAAAGCGCGCATCGCCCGACAAGGCGGCGAGGCCCTTCACCGTCTCGTCGGTGAGGCCCAGATTGAGCACGGTATCCATCATGCCCGGCATGGAAACACGCGCACCCGAGCGCACCGAGACCAGCAACGGCGCCTTGGGATCGCCAAACTTCAGCCCCACGATCTTTTCGATATGGGCGACACCGGCTTCGACCTGTGTCGTCAGTTCCTTTGGGTAGTTCTTGGCATTGGCATAATAATGCGTGCAGACCTCGGTCGTCGCCGTAAAGCCCGGCGGCACCGGCAGGCCGAGGGACGACATCTCGGCGAGATTGGCGCCCTTGCCGCCCAGGAGGTTACGCATATCGGCCCGACCTTCCGCCGAACCGCCACCGAAATGATAGACCCACTTCGTCATGGTTATGCTCATCCTTCGATCCTTGAAAAATCTGCGACCTGATTGAACGTAGCGCGAATGGCGTTGAGCAAGCGCAGACGGTTGCCGCGAAGCTCCTTCTCGTCGGCATTGACCGTGACCTTGTCGAAGAAGGCATCGACCGGCGCACGCAGCCCGGCCAGCGCCACCATCGCCTTGCCGAAATCTTCCTTGCCGATCGCCTCGGTCACCGCCTTGCCGGTAAGGCCCAGCGCCTGATGCAGCGCCTTCTCTTCATCCAGCTTCAGCCAGACCGCATCGGGCGCATCGGCATAGGCCACGCCATCCTTCTTCTCTTCGATGCGCAGGATATTGGCGGCCCGCTTGTAGCCGGCAAGAAGGTTGGCGCCGTCGGCGCTGTCGATCAATGCCTTCAACGCCTCGACACGCGCCAGGAGGCGGGTAAGATCGTCTTCGTCACCCAGCGCGAATACGGCGGCCACGAGATCATGCCGCACGCCCTGCTCCTTCAGCGCGACCTTCAACCGGTCGGCGAAGAATTCCATGAGGTCGGCGGAAACTTCCTTGGGCACGCTGTCGCCGAAACCGGCAACGCCCTGATAGCCGCGATAGGCGGCAGCCAGAACCTCGCGCAGGGGCAGCCGCAGCTTGTTCTCGAGGATAAGGCGGATGATGCCCAGCGCCGCGCGGCGCAGCGCGAACGGGTCCTTCGACCCGGTCGGCTTCTCGTCGATGGCGAAGAAACCGGTCAGGGTGTCGATCTTGTCGGCGAGCGCCACGGCGACGCTCACCGGCGCCCTCGGACAGGAATCGTTCGGCCCCAGCGGTTTGTAATGATCGGCGATGGCATCGGCGACTTCTTCGGGCAGTTTCTCGGCTCGGGCGTAATAACGCCCCATGATGCCCTGTAGTTCCGGGAACTCGCCGACCATGCCGGAAACCAGATCCGCCTTGGCAAGCGCCGCTGCCTGGTTGGCAAGCCCCGCTTCGCAGCCAGGCACATATTTCGCGACCTCGCGCGACAGCGCTTTCACGCGCCGCACCTTGTCGCCGACCGAGCCCAATTTGGCATGATAAGTTATGGGATCGAGCGCCGGCACGCGCTCGGCCAGGGTCGTTTTGAGATCCTGATCCCAGAAAAACTTGGCGTCCGACAGGCGCGCCCGCAGCACACGCTCATTGCCATGAACGATGGCCTTGCCGCCGTCATTCGCCTCGATATTCGCCGTCACCAGGAAGCGCGGCGCCAGCTTGCCGTCCTTGCCCAGCAGCGCGAAGTATTTCTGATTGACCCGCATCGAGGTTGTCAGCACCTCATGGGGCACCGACATGAATTCGTCATCGATCTTGCCCATGAGGACGGTGGGCCATTCAACAAGGCCGGTTACTTCCTCCAGCAGCCCGTCATCCGGCTTTACGGTGAGGCCGGCTTCGGCGGCAATCTTCTCAGCCTGCGCCTTGATGCTGGCCTTGCGCTCCGCCTGGTCGAGAATGACCTTCGCTGCCTTCAGCTTCGCCTGGTAATCGGCGAAGGAGGACACGGTGATTTCTCCCGGCGACAGGAAGCGATGCCCCTTGCTCTTGTCACCGATCGATACTTTTCCACGATCCTTGTTTTGAACAGTGCCCAGCTCAAATTCCGATCGGCTCGAAGGTTTGCCGTCAAATATCAGCATGATGCTATGCAAAGGACGGACCCAGCGGAAATCGTTGCCAGCCCATCGCATCGACTTCGGCCATGCAAAGTCCATTAACACGCTATCGATAAACTGATCGACAACAGTGGAAGTCGTGGCGCCCTTCTTCTCAATCACCGCGAAGTAGAATTCACCCTTGCCGGTGTCACGCTTCTCACACTGATCAAGTGAACTCAGGCCGTGCTTCTTGAGGAAGCCGTCAATCGCCTGCTGAGGCGACCCAACCTTTGGGCCCTTCTCTTCTTTCACCTCGTCCGCCGACTGAAGCGGCAAGCCGTCGACCACGAGCGCCAGGCGGCGCGGCGTCACGAAGGATTTCGCCGATGTGAAAGTGAGTCCGGCGGCCTTCAACTTCTCGGTCACGAGACGCTGTAGATCCTCCGCGGCCCGCGCCTGCATGCGGGCGGGGATTTCTTCGGAGAAGAGTTCCAGGAGCAATTCGGCCATGATCGTCAGCCCGCCTTCTGCGTGGCTTCCCACGCTTCGCAGCAAGCCTTGGCCAGATTACGCACACGGCCGATATAGGCCTGACGCTCCGTCACCGAGATGACGCCGCGCGCGTCGAGAAGATTGAATAAGTGGCTGGCTTTCAGGGCCTGGTCATAGGCCGGCAGAGGCAATGCCTTGTTGCCGCCCAACAATGCAGCACATTCCTTTTCGGCATCGGCGAAATGGCGGAACAGGCGCTCGGTATCGGCGCGTTCGAAGTTGAACGCCGAATGCTCCTGCTCCGATTGCAGGAACACATCGCCATAGGTCATGCCGTGGCCATTGTAATCGAGGTCGTAGATGCTCTCGACCCCCTGCACATACATGGCGAGACGCTCAAGGCCGTAGGTGAGCTCGGTCGAGACGGGATCGCATTCCAATCCGCCCACCTGCTGGAAATAGGTGAACTGGCTGACTTCCATGCCGTCGCACCAGACTTCCCAACCGAGACCCCAAGCACCCAGGGTCGGGCTTTCCCAATCGTCCTCGACGAAGCGGATGTCGTGCTGCAGCGGATCGATGCCGATGGCTTTCAGGGACCCCAGATAGAGATCCTGGCTCTCGGCCGGCGACGGCTTCAGGATCACCTGGAACTGGTAATAATGCTGCAGCCGGTTCGGGTTCTCGCCATAGCGGCCATCCTTGGGGCGGCGCGAGGCCTGGACATAGGCGGCGCGCCAGGGCTTCGGTCCGAGCGCCCGCAGGGTGGTCGCCCAATGGAACGTCCCGGCGCCCACTTCCATGTCATAGGGTTGCAGGATCACGCAGCCTTGGGCCGCCCAATAGCTTTGCAGCTTCAGAATGAGTGCCTGGAAACAGGTCTCGGGATTAGACCGCGCCGCCATGATCGGCTTTTCCCCCAAATTTCGGTGATCTCCCGGCTTCAGACGCCGGCGTCTTGGTGCGGCGCAACATACTGGCGCGGCCGGGGATAATCAAGCCGCGCGGGCGGACCGGGCCCGCTGGAAAGCCCCTGAAACTGCCGAATTTGTGTGACTTAACGGAAAAGTGCGGGTGACCTAGGAGCGCCCGCAGGAGCAGCCGGTCTTGGCCGGGAAATAGGCGCCGCAGGACTTGCACTGCACCATGTCCTCGATCGGCTTGGCATTCTTAGGCGCGTTCTGCGCCGGGCCGGCAGCACCGCCGGCGCCTTCATTCCGCTTCACCGCCTGGGTGCGCCGGAAAAAGTACCAGATCACCGCGATCACGGCGGCAATGAGGATAAGTTTGGGAAGGGTGGGCAATCCGAACATTGGCTGATGATGTAGGCCGCCGGCCGGGCCCGGTCAAGACATCATGGGTTCAAGGCATCATGGAAAAAGCCGCCGCCCGGCGCAGGATCGCCTCGGCGGCCTCGGTAAACCCACCCGACGCTTCATGCAGCACCAGGGGCGGCAGAATCTCGAAACCCGCCGGGGCGCCCCGGATACCCTGCAGCAATATCCGTTTTGCCGGCATCCCCTCTTTCGGCAGCAAGGGACGCAGATGGAGGCGGCCCAGCCCGCGCCCCATCTCTGCCCGCAATTCCTCGGCGCGGTCGGCGCGGTGGATGAAGGTGATGCTGCCCCCGGGTTTCACCGCCGTGCTCGCCGCCACCACCCAATCCTTGAGCATCGCATCGCCTTCCACATTGGCGAGCGCCTTGATCGGATTGGGCGAGACGGAAGCCCGCGCCCGTTCCAGATAAGGTGGATTGGCAAGTACATGATCAAACGCCGGCTCCGTGAGATGCAGCACATCGCCGACATGAAACGTGGCGCGATCGGCCAGCGCGTTGTCCCGCGCATTGCGTTGTGCCAGTTCTATCAACGCCGGCTGAACATCGATCCCCATGACGTGACAGCCCTCGACCCGCCGCACGACGCAAAGGCCGGCCGTACCGACGCCGCAGCCGAGATCAAGCACACGTTCACCGGCTGCGGCCGGAACGGCGGCTGCCAGCAGCACCGGATCGATCGCCGCGCGATAGCCGTCACGCGGCTGCGCCAAGGTGAGGCGCCCGCCCAGAATCTGATCCAGGCTGATTGGCAAGGGTTGTTCGGAACTCATCGCCAGACGTAATCCGCGGCCACCTGCGCCGCCTCGATCAGCAGCCGACGGGCTGGCTCCAGATCGTCGTCCGCCACCATCAGGCGCTGTTCCAGAATGCCGATGCTCCCCTGCATGATGCTGCTATGGGTGTCGAGCAGCAGCGCCCCTATTCCGGCATCCGCCAGCAGGGCCGTCAGGAAGGACAGCCTAACCGGATCGTTGCTGCGGATCAGTTCTTTCACCTATTTCCCCTCTTTTTCCCCGCGCCGAAATGTCGCAATCGGCAGCACATCCCAGCCACTTCCGGCGGCGCCCGATGCTTGACCGAGCCATCTTAAGGGTTATGCTCGGGCAAGAGCGCTTTCCGCTCAAGGTTTTATCGCTTTATCGATAGGGATCAGGATCGTGGCTGTCATCGTCAATCTGGAAACCGGGCGTGAAAAAAGTGGTGGTGACGCCCTCGACCGGCTGACGCAGCTGGTGAGCGCCGACCTCGCCCATGTCAATCAGCTGATCCTCCAGCACATGCAGAGCGACGTTCAGCTCATCCCGCAATTGGCCGGCCATATCATCGCCGCCGGCGGCAAGCGCCTGCGCCCGCTCCTCACCCTGGCCAGCGCCAGGATGTGCGGCTATCGCGGCCCCCGTGCCGCGGGTCTGGCCGCCTGTGTCGAGTTCATCCACACCGCGACCCTGCTCCATGACGATGTGGTGGATGAAAGCGCGCTGCGCCGTGGCGAGGCCTCGGCCAATGTCGTCTGGGGCAACAAGGCTTCGGTTCTGGTGGGCGATTTCTTGTTCAGCCGCGCCTTCCAGTTGATGGTGCAGGACGGCTCGCTGCGTGTCCTCGAGATTCTCTCCGGCGCCTCCGCGATCATCGCCGAGGGCGAGGTGTTGCAGTTGATGACCAGCAACGACACCACCACCACCGAACAAGCCTATCTCGAGGTCATCAAGGGCAAGACCGCCGCCCTCTTCGCCGCCGCCTGTGAAGTGGGCGCCGTGGTTGCCGAGCGACCCAAGGTCGAAGAGCACGCCCTCGACACGTTCGGCCTCAATCTCGGTATCGCCTTCCAGTTGATCGACGATGCCCTCGATTACTCCGCCAAGCAGGAAGCCCTGGGCAAGACCGTGGGTGACGATTTCCGCGAAGGCAAAATCACCCTTCCCGTCATCCTCGCTTATCTGCGCGGCGATGCCGAGGAACGCGCCTTCTGGCAACGGACGCTCGAACAGGTCGAACAGGACGATGCCGATCTTCGCCACGCCATTCAGTTGATGGAACGGCACGGCACGCTGAAGGACACCGTGGCCCGTGCCGCCCATTACGGCGCCATCGCCCGTGACGCCCTCGGCATTTTCCCGGATAGCCCGGAAAAGCGCGCCCTCATCGAGGTGGTCGATTTCTGCATCGACCGTGGCTTCTGACCCTAAAACACTGGCTCCTCAAGGGTTTGAGCTCGGCCAAAAAATAACCGATCCGGTAAAGGCGGACTTGCACGCTGGTGGGCCAACGGCTATAAGGCAGCGCGTTTCTGCCGCCCGGGAGTTTCCAGGACCCGTGGCGATCCGGTCGGAGTGTAGCTCAGCCTGGTAGAGCACTACGTTCGGGACGTAGGGGCCGGAGGTTCGAATCCTCTCACTCCGACCAATTCTCTGCCCCATCCCCGACCCGCCACGTCCCGCTTAGGGCTGAACCACCAGATCGTTCTGTACCGACCGCACGCCCTCCACATCGCGGGCAATCTCGCCAGCGCGCATCTTGTCGTCATAGCTCGCGACGAAACCGCTGAGCTGCACGACCTCATTCATGGTCTCGACACTGACCCGGCTGAACAGCGACAGCCCGCCCTGATCGGCAAGGGCCGTCTTCACCTTGGCCGTGATCGCCGCGTTGTCGGCATATTCCTCGCCCGACTCACGCCCCGACGTCACCGAGCAGGCACCGACTGCGCCACCCATCGACAGCGCCACCAAAACCGGCAGGGCAAAACGCATCGATTTTCCGAATTTCCGCATCATCAACTCCTGTCTGCACATCAAAAAATGCCGCGGCGCTGAACACCCGGCTCGGTGGATACAACATTCCTTGGCTGCAATTGTTCCGGCGGAGAGGGATTGGCGGCTGACTGGGCAGATTGACGCAGCGCAACAAATTCATTTGTTCCGGGGCCTTGGCAGTTCCATCTTGGGAACGACGCCAGACATGTGACCGCTAGAAAGGTCGAATGACGGCTATGACCAGCGAAGCCCGCCTCCGTACCAAAACCCGCCGCAAGACGGCCGCGCCGGTTGAACAGCGGGTGCCATCTCAGCCGCCCGCCGCGCTGGCGCATGAGGCGCCACAACATGACGCTCTTTGGGGATCGGTCAGCGGCGAAACCCTCGACCGGCAAGTACATGCCGCCCTGGCGCGCCTCACCGCCGGGCTGTCACCCGCCTCGCTCCTGGAAGCCTATGGCGATTGGGCGGTGCACCTCGCCATCTCTCCCGGCAAGCAGGCGCAATTGTTGCAGAAGGCTGTTCGCAAGACGTTGCGCCTGGCGCATTACGCACAGACCTGTGCCTTGAAGGGCAAGGATGCCGCCGATTGCATCGCGCCCCTGCCGCAGGACAAGCGCTTCAGCGCGCCGGAATGGCATGACTGGCCCTTCAACCTGCTGCACCAATCCTTCCTGCTGACGCAGCAATGGTGGCACAACGCGACCAATGACGTGCCCGGCGTCTCCCCACATCACCAGGACATGGTTTCCTTCGTCGCGCGGCAGATCCTCGACGTCTTCTCGCCTGCCAATTTCATCGCCACCAACCCGGAAGTTCTGGCCACCACATTCCGCGAAGGCGGTGCCAATCTGCAGCGCGGCGCCCAGCAATTCATGGCCGATTGGGAGCGCCAGATCGCCGGCAAATTGCCGACCGGTAGCGAGCAGTTCACGCCGGGAGAGAATGTCGCCGTGACCCCCGGCGAGGTGGTTTATCGCAACGACCTCATCGAACTCATCCAATACACACCGCAAACCCCCAAGGTCTTCGCCGACCCGATCCTGATCGTCCCGGCCTGGATCATGAAATACTACATCCTCGATCTCTCGCCGCGGAACTCACTGGTGAAATATCTGGTCGAGCGCGGCCATACCGTTTTCATGATCTCCTGGAAGAATCCGGACGCGGGTGACCGCGACCTTTCCTATGACGATTACCGGCGGATCGGCCTCATGGCCGCGCTCGATCACGTTTCCGCGGCCTTCCCCAAACGCCCGATCAATGCGGCGGGCTATTGCCTGGGCGGTACCCTGCTCGCCACCGCGGCTGCGGCGATGGCGCGTGACAACGACCGGCGCCTCAACTCGATCACCTTGATGGCGGCGCAGGTCGACTTCACCGAGGCCGGCGAACTTTCGCTCTTCATCGACGACAGCCAGGTTCGCTTCCTGGAAGACATGATGTGGGAACAGGGCTATCTCGACACCAAGCAGATGGCCGGCGCCTTTCAGTTGCTTCGCTCCAACGACCTCATCTGGTCGCAGGTTTTGCGACTCTATCTGCTGGGTCAGCAGCCGGCGATGAGCGACCTCATGGCCTGGAACGCCGATGCGACACGCATGCCCTATCGCATGCATTCGGAATATCTGCGCGGCATGTTCCTCAACAACAATCTCGCGCGCGGCCAGCACATGGTGGAAGGGCGACCCGTCAATCTCGCCGATATCCGTGCACCCATTTTCGCGATCGGCACCGAGCGGGATCATGTGGCGCCCTGGGTCTCGGTCCACAAGATCACCTTCCATCCCGCGACCGACGTCACCTTCCTGCTCGCCAGCGGCGGCCACAATGCCGGTATCGTCAGCCCGCCGGGCAAGGATGGTCGGCATTACCGCGTCGCCACCAAGGCGGCTGGTGCGCGCTATCAGGATCCGGAAAGCTGGGTCGCGGCCACGCCGGAAAAGGAAGGATCCTGGTGGCCGGAATGGCAGGCCTGGCTGGCAGCCCATTCCGGCGCCAAGGTGAAGCCGCCGGCGATGGGCGCCTCTCTGGGCCCAGCGCCCGGTCGCTATGTCCTGCAACGCTGATGGGTGGCCCAGATCACTCCAGGCTGATGCCTTCTTGCGCAGCCACGGCACGGTAGATTTCGCAGGCTTTGTCGGTGTCGCCGGCAGCCAGGGCTTCGCCGGCCTCATTGACCCGTGCATTTGCCGCCGCGACGGCGAGACTTTCCTCTTCCGTCTGAGCGGCACCGGCCTTCTGCCCCAAGGCGGTCGAAAGCTTGACCATGAGGTCGACCGCTTCCTGCTGGTCACAGGCCGATGCAGGCGCGCTGATGAACAGCGTTGCCGCTACCAGCAAACCGTATAGATGCTTCATGCGGCGAGCTGTTTCAGCTTCTTCATCAGATATTCGAGGTTGTCGTTGCCGATATCCTCGAATTGCGTGAGCACGCGTTCGATGACGCGGGCCGAGAAGCGTTGGCGATCATTGTCGCCGCCGTCATATTCCATCTCGCGCGCCACATCGAAGGCAACGCGGAAGGCCGGGAACAGATTGGCGGGCAGCGGCGTGCGCTGATAGATCGATTGCAGGCCGAGCTTGCCTTCGTCATGGATGAGAACGCAGGCACTGACGATCGGCATGTTGGCCAACACGGCCAGGCTCGCCTCGAAGAAGGTAATATCACCCGTGCACAGCGTGCGCAGAATGAGCGAGGGCGTCAGGCGCTGGTTGTCGCGCAACTGCTTGACCAATTCAACCACATCGGCCGACTTGACGCCGGGCGGCAGCAGGCCGGCGGTCGCCCGCTCTCGCGCCTGCAACACCAGATCGGCAGCCATTTCGGCCGAAATCTCGCGATGCGACAGCAAATGCTCGCGCAAGGCTTCGGAGACGCGCGCCACGATCTTTTCCGCGACCGTGAGCGGCAGGTTGTGACGGCTCACCAGCGAATTGGAGACCGATGAATCGGTGCCGTGCTTCGCAAAAGCCTTTTCAAGATCGATGTCCTTGAGATCGGCGCCGGGATTGTTGACCAGGGTCGCCACCACCTTGCCGGCGCGGCCATGATCGATGAGCGCGTTGGCGAGATCGTTGGACACATTGGCGCGCCGCGCGACTGCGACCTGCTTTTCCGCACCCGACGAACGCACGATATCGATGAGATCGGAATCGTCCAGCACGGTGGAAAATTCGAGCACCGGCAACGCCACGGATTCCACATCCTTGGCGAGGTTGAGTGCCACGTCCCTCGGGAGGGCCGGACTGGCTTTCAGATTGATCGAAAGGGCCTCGCGCACACGCACTTCGGCATCGAGCACCATGATGCGGAAAATCTCTGCCGCGAGAGTACGCTCTTTGTCGGACAGTTCGCCGCCATAGAAGGCCTTCGACAGCTTTTCCGCCGTCTCGACGCGGGCGTCGGGCGACGGATCGGTCATCAACTTGCGAACATCGGCTTCCGTCAGCATCCCAGCCATCGGCGCAATCTCCAGAATCCAGCGGCACTCATCTGCCGATCAGGTAAAGGCCTATTGGTTAAAGTACCGATAACGCCAAAACCCGTCGACATTTAAAATTTTGCGCAATCACACACTTAGCGGGTTACCCGACGGTGAGTTTCAGCGCCTGGCCCAGCTTGTCGACGATCTCGTCCAATTGGGAATCAGCCAGATTGAAAGGCGGCGCCAGCAGGATATGGTCCCCGCTGCGACCATCTATGCAGCCCCCGGCCGGATAGCAGATGAGGCCCACCGACATCGCCGCCTGCCGCAGTTTCAGCCATTTTTTTTCGCCGGGATCAAAGGCTTGCTTCGTCTCCCGATCGGCCACCATTTCCAGGCCGATGAACAGGCCACGACCGCGGATATCACCGATATGCGGGTGCTGGCCAAAGGAATCGTCCAGGCGCGCCCGCAATTTGGCGCCGAGATCGCGCACGCGAGGGATGAGATTTTCCTCCTGAAACACCTCCTGGACCGCCAAAGCTGCAGCACAGGCCATGGTATGGCCGGCATAGGTATGGCCGTGCTTCAACTGCCCCGACCCATCTTCCAGCGCCCGCACGATCTTGTCATGGGCCAGGAAGGCCCCGATCGGCTGGTAGCCCGCACCCAGCCCCTTGGCCATGGTCAGGATGTCGGGCACGACATTGTCCTCGGCGCAGGTGAAAAGATGGCCGGTACGGCCCATGCCGCACATCACCTCGTCGAACACCAGCAGCACGCCATAGCGGTCGCAGATCTCGCGCAGCCGCGCGAGATAACCCGGCACCGGTTCGGCACAGCCCAGAGACGAACCTGCGACCGGCTCGGCGAAGAACGCCGCCACCTGATCGGGCCCGATCTTGAGGATCGCTGTCTCCAATTCGTCGGCGACGCGGCGGCCATAGGCTTCCACCGATTCATCCGCGCGGCGCTCGCGATATTCATAGCAGGGCGCGATATGCGTCACCGGCAGCAGCAACGGCTCATAAGTCTGGCGCCGTGCAAAGTCATGACCGAGCGACAAGGCGCCCAGGGTATTGCCGTGATAGGAGCGCTCGCGGGCAATGAAATGCCGCCGCTGCGGCTGACCGATTTCAAGGAAGTATTGCCGTGCCAGTTTCATCGCCGCTTCGCTTGCCTCCGAACCACCGGAGACGAAGAAGGCGCGCGTGAGGCCGGCTGGCGCCTGCGAGACCAGCTTGTCGGCCAGTTGCTCGATCGCGTCATGCGTAAAGAAGGCGGAATAGGCAAAGGCGATCTCGCCGACCTGCCGCCGCACCGCTTCGATGACCTTGGGGTGCGAATGGCCGAGACAGGAAACGGCCGGGCCGCCGGACGCATCCAGATATTTTTTGCCGGTACTGTCGAAGATATAGGCGCCCTCGCCTTTCACAGCCTTGGGCAAGGCGTGCTTGAGATCGCGATGAAGAACATGGCTCATGATGCGGAAATCACTCTCTTGAAACGGGATCAGGACTTGGCGGCGGCGAGAACGCCTGGGATGAGTTGTGCGAACACGTCGCCGAGGGCGGCTTCAAAGGCGGTCACGATTCCCGGCAAGCCACCGCCAGCGGCCGGGCGTCGTGCTTGGGCCGTGATCGTGCCCATGATGCGCCGCTCCGGCATCTTGACCAGGCGTGCCGCAATCTTCACCACCGCTTCGGCACTGGCGCCCGAATATTCCGCCTGGAAGTCGCGCAGATCGGATTGCAGGATGAAGTCGGGTTTGAGGCCCGCGGCATCGCGGCCCACGGCAAGATCCGGCACAGCGCTTTCGAACGCTTCGATCAACTTGGATTGCACCAGAGCCGGCGCCGCGTCTGACCACACACCTTCTGCGAAATATTCGATGCGATTGACGGCACGGCTAAGGGCTATGCGGTTGGTGCCGAGATCCGCACCCGCGGCAGGTGTCGCCACCACCAATTGCCAATCGAGCGTGGGCGGGTTTTGGATCGGTGCTACGTCCGGCGACAGCGAATAAAGATTGAGCGGTACATTGACTTCCGGAATAACGCCGCAACCAGCCAGCACTGCCGAACCGGCCAGCAGGACCAGCGCATGCCGGCGCGTGGTGAGGGTGGGTCGCATTGGGATCATGGGGCGACAACGCCTTTGCTACGATCGGACAAAAAGAAACGGGCCGGATCACGTTCGATCTCCTGGGTGATCCGCGCCATGGAGGCGACCAGTTCGCGCATCTGCGCCAGGAGATCGGTCGCCTCATAAAGCGCCGTGCCGGAGAACTGCCGCAAAGGCTCACGGTTCTCCGCCAGCAGGGCAGCCATCTCGGCGGAGGTGGCTTCGAACGAGCGTGACATGTCGCCGAATGCTTTCATCGCCTGTTGTGCCTCTTTGGTGGCCGGCCCGAGGCTCACCTGCAGATCCTCCGCGAGCTTGCGAAATTCGGCGCCGGCGGCAGCAATTTCCCTCACCGCCTGATCGCTATCGGTCAGGAAAGCATCGATCTGCGGCGTCCGTTCTTTAAGGCCCTGCGACAGATCGCGCAGATTGCTCAGCGTATCGCTCAGCGCCTGTCGATTGGCCGGCGAAAGCATCTCGTTGAGATGGTTCGCGATGCCGTCGACCTTGGCCAGAATATCCGGGGCCTGCCGTGTCAGGCGCTCCAGCGCCGATTGCGCCGCTGTCACTTCGCTGTTCGGAGGCAACAGATCCGCCTCCGAACTGCCGCGACTGACCGCCAGACCGACACCGCCGGCAATGCTCTGCATTTCCAGCGTGGCGCGGGAATCGACCCGGATCGGTGTGCCGCGGCGCACCTCGAAATCGACGCGCGCGAGCGCGCTGTCTTCGGGATCGATGCGCACGTCGGTGACCCGCCCGACTGGAATGCCGCCGAAATTCACCGACGTATTGACGCGGAGCTGCGACACCGATCCGGAAAAGCGTGCATAGTAGGAATCATAGACGGTCTGCCCCTGGAACTTGGCCACCCACAGCACAAAGACGAAGACGCCCGCCATCAGCAACAGCACAAAGCTGCCCACCGCCAAATGTCGTGCTTGCGTTTCCATGATGCCGTATTGCCTCGTAATCCGTTCGTTCGTCTATCGTTTGATGCCCGCGCCTGCCGGTCAGGCGCCGATGCCGGCCGCGCGTGCCCGCTTGCCGTGAAAATACTGCCTGATCCACGGATGCTCGTCCTTAAGATGCTCGGCCAAAGTGCCAACCCGAATGCGTCGGTCGATAAGAACGCCGATACGGTCGCAGATCGCCACCAGAGAGTCCAGATCATGGGTGATCATGACAACGGTGAGACCCAGGCTCCGCTGCAGGTTCTTGATCAGCTCGTCGAATTCGGCGGCGCCGATCGGGTCGAGACCCGCCGTAGGCTCGTCCAGGAACAGGATATCCGGGTCGAGCGCCAGCGCACGGGCGATTCCGGCGCGCTTCTTCATGCCGCCCGATAGCTGCGAGGGGTATTTTGCCCCGGCATCCGCCGGCAGGCCGGCCAGCCGGATCTTGAGCGCCGCCAATTCGTCCATCAGGTCTTCAGGCAAATCGGTATGTTCGCGCATCGGCGCCTGCACGTTCTCCGCGACGGTCAGAGAACTGAACAGGGCGCCGTTCTGAAAAAGGACGCCCCATCGCGCCTCGATCTTCATGCGCTCCTTGTCGCTTAATTGATCCATGCGGGAACCCAGCACGGTGATCGTTCCTGCCGCCGGCCTATTGAGACCGATGACGGTCCGCATCAACACCGACTTTCCGGTACCTGACCCGCCGACGATGCCGATCACCTCGCCCTTGCGGATATCGAGGTCCAGCCCGTCATGCACGACCTGCGTGCCGAAGCGGTTGACGATGCCGCGCAGTGAAATGGCGATCTCTGGATTGCTGGCCATGGCGCGTCAGATCTCGAGATAGGAGAACATGACGGAAAACAGCGCATCGACGATGATCACCAGGAAAATCGACTCCACCACCGAACGCGTTGTGAGCCGGCCGACACTTTCGGCACTGCCGCTCACGCGCAGGCCCTCGAAGCATCCCACGAGTGCGATCAGGACCGCAAAGAACGGCGCCTTCGACATGCCGACCCAAAACTGGTCGGTGGTAATCGCCTGATTGAGCAGGCTGAGATATTGCTGGAACGAAATGTCGAGCAACACGACGCACATCAGGCCGCCACCCAGCAATCCCATCATGTCGGCAAAGAAGGTCAGCAGCGGCAGGGCAATGACCAGCGCGATGACGCGCGGCACCACCAGCACATCCATCGGATTGAGGCCGATCGTGCGCAGCGCATCGACCTCTTCATTCACCTGCATGGTGCCGATCTGCGCGGTAAAGGCGGAACCAGACCGGCCGGCAACCACAATCGCGGTCAGCAGCACCGCCATCTCGCGCAAGACCGAAATGCCCAGCATGTTGATGGTGAAGGTCTGCGCGCCGAAGCGCGCCAATTGATCGGCACCCTGGAAGGCCAGCACGACGCCCACCAGCATGTTGATCAAGCCCACGATCGGCAAGGCGTTGAGGCCGGTCTGTTCCAGGTGCGAAAAGATCGCGTTCCAGCGCAGCTTCCAGGGTGTGAGAGACAAACGCCCCAGGGCCAGGACCAGCGCGCCCAGAAAGGCGACGAGATCGCGCGAGTCCAGCAGGATCGTTTCGACCCCCGCGCCAAGTTCGGCGATTTTGTCGCTAAGATTGCGGCGGCGGGGATGCGCCGGCAGGACGTCGCGGGTTTCCGCCACACGCTGCAACAAGGCGGCGAGATCCGGATCCCCGGCCCGTGTTTCGACCTTGATGCCGGCGGCGTCCATCGCCCGCCCCAGCCGCGTGATCAGCCAGGCGCCGGAGGTATCCAATTGCTGCAGGTTGCCGAGATCGAAGACCGCCGCGCCACTGCCGGGCGCACCAGCCTCTGCCAGGTCGCGGGACAGCTTGGCGGCATGGTCGATGGTCCAGGCGCCACCGAACGACCAGGTGGCGACATTGCCGCTGACGGCGAATTTGACCCAGCCGGGGTCGGACATAGATACCTCAAATGCAAAGCGGGCTGCAGTCTAGCAGCCCGCTTTACGTCGGCAACAACGCTATCACCCGGCGCTGATCAAATAAAATAGGCCTTCAAGGGATCGAAGCCGTTGAAATTGATCGCCGAATAGGTCGTCGTATAGGCCCCGGTCGAATGCAGCCGGACCCGGTCGCCCGCCTTGAGATCCAGCGGCAGGCGATAGTTCGCCTTGTCGTAGAGGATATCGGCGGAATCGCAGGTGGGACCCGCCAGAATCACCGGGCCGGTGGCGGCGGCGACGGTATCCAGGGCTTCTACCCGGTACCGGATCGCCTCACCCTCGGTCTCGGCCAGACCGCCGAAACGGCCGATATCCAGATAGACCCAACGCCGCTCTTCCTCGGCGGATTTCCGCGAGACCAGCAGCACTTCCGCTTCGATGACACCGGCATCGGCCACCATGTAGCGGCCGGGCTCGATGATCAGGCGAGGCCATTCGGCACCGAAATGCGTGTTCAGAGCGTCGGCAATCGCCGCGCCATAGGCCTCGATGCCGGCAACACCGGGCGCGTATTCGGCCGGAAAGCCACCACCAAGGTCGATCATGCGCAAGACGACGCCCGCTTCCGCGCAGCGCGCGAAAACACCTTTGGCAGCCGCGATCGCGCGGTCCCATTGCGCGGGATCGAGTTGCTGCGAACCGACATGGAACGAGACGCCGACCGGCTTCAGGCCGAGTGCCCGCGCTTCGATCAGGAGATCGACCGCCATGTCGGGGACGCAGCCGAATTTCCGGTTAAGCGGCCACAAGGCGCCTTCGGCTTCGACCAGAATGCGGCAATAGACCTGCGCACCCGGAGCATGGGCGGCGATCTTGCGCAATTCCTCGATCGCGTCGAAGGCAAAGAGGTCGATGCCTTCGGCATGCGCCCAGGCAATATCGGACGGCTTCTTGATGGTGTTGCCGAATGACACACGGTTGGGCGTCGCGCCAGCGGCCAGCGCCGCGCGAATTTCGCCGGACGAGGCTGTGTCGAAGGAAGAGCCGGCAGCGGTCAGACGGCCGAGAATCTCCGGCGCCGGGTTGGCCTTCACGGCATAGAAGATCTCCGCCTGTGGCAAGGCCGCTTGCAGCGCCGCGTATTTCCGCTCGACCACGTCAAGGTCGACCACCAGGCAGGGTGTCGCCGGCTTGTGCTCGGCGAGGAATTGCAGCGCGCGCTCGGGCCGCGGCCCGGCATCGTTGGCGATCACCGCCTGCGGTGCCAATTGGGCGCGCACCGGGCTGGTCTGGAGATCTCGGCTTCGTCGCGGCTGGGAAGCCTTCACGCGGGCTGTGGCAATCTTCGTCATTGGCTGCAACCTTCGGCGCTTAAGGGGGCAAAACCCCGGAAAAAGAAAAATCGCCGCGTGGGAGGACCCGTGAGGGTGCTTCCGACGCAGCGATCTGCCTGTCTTGGCAAGGCAGAAGATAGGCACGGATTCACGGGATTTGTGATTTTTGATCGGCCGGATCGCAGAATTTCTGCGCAGTCAGGGGTCCTGCAGAAGCAGAATTTCCTGATTTACTATTCCTTTACTATGACGCCGCTTCCACCGGCTCAATCAATTCCTTCAGCGGATAGCCGGCGAATTTCTTGGTTTCAGACATGATCACGTTGGTGGTGACCGAAGCGATGTTGGGATCCTGCTCGATCAGCGCGTTGTGGAGGGTCACGTAATCGCCGACCGACCGGCAGACGAAATGGACGATGTAGTCGAAATTGCCCGAGATCTGGTAGCAGGCGATCGCCTGGGGCGTGTCCTCGATCAGCTGCTCGAAGGCGCCCTGCTGGCCCCGCCCGTGTTTGTGAAGCGTCACGAAGGAAAGGATCTCGACATGATCTGCGACCTTGCCGAGGTCGATATCGGCCCGGTAGCCGCGGATGATCTTCTGCTTCTCCATCTGGCGATGGCGGGCATGGCAGGGACTGGCCGAGAGGCCCACCTTGGCGGCCAGTTCCAGGTTGCTGATACGGCCCGCCGATTGCAGCGCCGTCAGAATCTTGAGGTCGACCTTGTCCACTCGCTGCGACTTGCGCATGCCCATCCGCCCTTTCCCCGCCCGATTCGATACCTTATACAGCCATAGGCCTAGCGCTATTCGGCCACCCGATGCCACCCTCACCTTTCGCCCGCAGAGCCCCAATGGACCTGAAGAAGCATATTCGCCACGTACCGGATTTTCCCAAGCCCGGCATCCTTTTTTATGACATTTCGACCCTGCTGGCCCATGCCGAGGCCTGGCACGAGGCGCTCAACCGGCTCACGGAAACCCTGGCGCCCTACAAACCGGACCTGCTGGTCGGCATCGAATCCCGCGGCTTCCTGGTGGCAGCCCCCCTCGCCGACCGGCTGGGGACCGGCTTCGTGATGATCCGCAAGCGCGGCAAGCTGCCGGGCGAAGTGATCCGCCATGCCTATGATCTGGAATACGGCCAGGACGTGATCGAGATCCAGGCCGAGGCGATTACCACCGGGCAGCGCGTCATCGTACTCGATGATTTGCTGGCAACCGGCGGCACCATGGCCGCCGCCGTCACCCTGCTGGAGAAGGTTGGGGCCGAAGTGGCCGCCATCGGCTGCCTGATCGAGCTCACCTTCCTCAACGGTCGAGACCGCCTCAAGGTCCCGACCCATACCCTCCTTAGCTACGACAGCTAACGACAGATCAGCGGCGCCAGACGCGCGGCCAGTTCCAGCAGCGCCCGGTCGCGCCCCTTGCGGGCGATCAGCGACAAACCGATGGGAGCACCATCGACCCGGCCGACCGGCAACGTCACCTGGGGCAGGCGCGCCAGTCCGGCGATGCAGGTCAGGCACAGCGTGCTGGCGCGGAATGCCGCGGAATCGGCGGCGCTCAGGGATTTCAGCGGCGCGATGTCGGCGGCGGTCGGTATAATCAGAACTCCGCCGGTGGAAAGCATATCGTCGAGGCGCCGCGTGATCGTCTCGCGGAATTGCGCCGCCTCACCCATCGGTTCCGCAGCCGTCTCTTTTGATAGAGCGAATCGCTCGGCGATCTCAGGTCCGAAATGCGGCCTGGTCTCCTCGACCCAGGCGCCGTGCTGGGCCCAGATCTCGCGCATCTGCAAAAAACCGAAAGTTTGGCGCCATGTAGCAAGGCCGCCGGCCTCAGTCGCCAAGGTGATCCCGATGGCCGGGCCGATCGCGGCCACCGCGCGGTCGCGGGCCGGCTGCAAAGCCGCGGCGACCGCATCCCGCGCCAGCGCCCAGGCATCGCGCGGCAGATAGACCTCACCGAACGTGGTCGATCCACCGATATCCACCGGCAACAACACCTCGCCCACCCGGCGCAGCATCTCGGCATCGCGCGCGAACCAGCCCACCGTGTCATTGCTCTCGGCCAGAGTCATGCAGCCCGTTTCGTCGACCGCGTCGTGGCTGGGGCGAATGCCGAAGATGCCGTTGAGTGCAGCCGGAATACGGACCGAACCGCCAGTATCCGTGCCTAAAGCGAAGTCGCAGGCATGCCCCGCCACGGCGGCAGCGGAGCCCGCCGACGATCCCCCGGGGATGCGCTCGGGTACCGCCGAATTGCGGGGGGTCCCGTAATGGAAGTTCTGACCGTTGAGGCTGAACGCCAGTTCATCCGTAATGGTCTTGCCGATGGCGCGGGCTCCCGCTTCCAATAGCCTCGCTACCACCGCTGCATGCTGCCTTGCCGGCTCGTGAGTTCGCCGCCAATCCGGATTGCCGCAGCCGGTGACGCGCCCGGCGACATCGAACAGATCCTTGATCGCGAAGGTCGTTCCGTCGAGAACGCCCTTGCCGGTGGGTGCCAGCGCGAAATCGCCCTCCGGCGCCAAAGCCCCCAACTCAATGAGACGCGCCGCGCCGGTTACGACTTCCTTGTTGGTCATGCTCTATCCGCCCTTTGCCGCCGATTCTAGAGTAGATACACTTATGTGTGAATCTACTCTAGAATTACTATACCCACACTGATCCACCTGTCAGATATCGCGTATCGCCTACATCGAACAAGCAATCCGGCACATTTTAGGTGGGCCAAACTGCGCTCCGCGCTTGCTGTTTCGACACCGTACCTTATCCAGTTCGAACCGTGTGGAGACGACAATGTTTGGGATCAGCCATGGCGACAAGGCCGCTATACTGTCGGCGCTCGATCGATCGCAGGCCGTCATTGAATTCAAGCCGGATGGCACGATCATCACCGCCAACGCCAATTTCCTGAGCGCGATGGGCTATAGCCTGGCGGAAATCAAAGGCCGGCATCACAGCATGTTCGTCGACGCCGCCGACCGCGACAGCGATACCTACCGGCTTTTCTGGGACAAGCTGCGTCGCGGCGAATTCCAGGCGGCGGAGTTCCCGCGCCTGGCCAAAGGCGGCCGGCAGATCTGGATCGAAGCCAGCTACAACCCGATCGTCGACAGCCGTGGCCGTGTGACGAAGGTCGTCAAATACGCCATCGACATCACCGAGAAGAAGAATGCCGCCGCCGACCTTCTCGGCCAGATCGAAGCGCTGCAGCGCTCGCAGGCGGTCATTCAGTTCAATCTCGATGGCACCATCCTCGACGCCAATCAGAACTTCCTCGATGTACTCGGTTACCGCCTGGAGGAGATCAAGGGCCAGAAGCACAGCATGTTCGTCGATCCCGGCTACCGCAATTCGGTGGAATATCGCGAATTCTGGGAAAAGCTGCGCCGGGGCGAGTTCCAGGCCGGGCAGTACCGGCGCATCGGCAAGGGTGGCAAGGAAGTCTGGATCGAAGCCTCCTATAACCCGATCTTCGATGCCAAGGGCCATCCCTACAAGGTGGTGAAATTCGCCACCGACCTCTCCAGGCGCAAACAGGAGAACGCGGCTCTCGCCAGTGATTTCGAAGTGAACGTGAAATCGCTGGTTCAATCCCTGGCCGCCGCGGCGGAACAGATGAAGGGAACGGCGCAGGCTCTTGCCGTTTCCGCCGAACAGACCAATCACCAGACCGCCACTGTGGCGACCGCGACCGAAGAATTGTCGGCATCGGTCGGTGAAATCGCGCGCCAGACCTCGGAATCCGGCAACATCGTCAACGGTGCCGTCGAACGCACGCGCAGTTCCGAAGCAATGGTCGCCACGCTGGTGAACGCTGCGGAGAAGATCGGCGCTGTCACCGAAATGATCACCTCCATCGCGGGACAGACCAATCTCCTTGCCCTCAACGCCACCATCGAGGCAGCCCGCGCCGGCGAGGCCGGCAAGGGATTCGCCGTGGTCGCGTCGGAAGTAAAGTCGCTTGCCAACCAGACCAGCCGCGCCACCGAGGAAATCGCTCAGCAGATTCGCAGCATCCAGGAGGCCAGTCAGACCACCGCCGGCAGCATCCGCGAGATCGGCCAGATCATCTCTCAAGTGAGCGGAATCAGCACCTCGATTTCCAGCGCGGTGGAAGAGCAATCGGCCGCCACGCGCGAAGTCGCCGTCAATATCACCGGTGTCAGCCAGGCGGCGGAAGCCACGGGTCGCTCGTCAGGCGAGATGCTCAGCATCGCCTCAACCCTGGCCGAACAGGCGGGCAACCTGGAAGAACGGGTCGATCACTTCCTCGCCACCGTTCGCGCCATGTAAACTGGAGCACGCCGAGATCTAGGTCTCGGTGCTGTCTTCCTGCGGTGCATCATTGGGCCGATCGTCCGGCGCCGTCTCCTCGCCGTCCTCATCTTCCTCCGGATGCAGGCGGCGGATGATGATGTCGCCGTTTGGCATCACCTCCGGCGGCGCGTATTGCGGTACCGATTTCAACAGCAACTCCAATCCGCGCAGCAGGGTCGCCATGCCTTCGCCCAGAAGGCGCTCGGCATCGACCTCGCCCTGGGGCTCTTCGGCGCGCACGGAATGCCCTGATGTTCCGATGGCAAGGGCGAAGGCCATCGCGGTAAACGCCCCGGCCCCAAATCGCTGCGCGCGCAATGGCATGATTCTCTCCCCGCCCTATGCTCGGCGCCATTTGCTCCAAGCGCGCCATTGCTCGGGGTAGCGCCGCACCCATGGCTCGCTGCGGCGCAGAAACTCGGCCGCCGCAGCCACCACCCGCTCGTCCGCGGCAAGATGTAAGTCTAGCACGATCGGTGGCTCGACAATGACCCGAAATCCAAGCGCCGGGTCGCGCACGGTAAACACCGGCAGCATCGGCGCCCCCGTCAATCCGGCCAGTCGAGGAGCACCGATTGCGACGGGCAGCCGCCCGCCGAAAATCGGCCCTTTGACCAGATCGCTGCCTTCGGTCGACGCGGCAACGATCGAGGCGACATTGCCACTCTTCACCGCGCGCATCAGGCGTCGCATCGCACTAGCCGGTGCATGCCGGTCGAACACGACACGCTCGGCCAGGTAACGATCCTCAGGGATGCAGCGAACGCGATTGAGATAGGAAACGCCGAAACGCGTTTCGGAGAAGCCGTGCTGCGGGCTGCTCAAATGCGAAACGCGATAGCCTTTCTCGTGAATCGCGATCTTGGTCGGGCCGCTGTTGAACACGAAGGGCGCCAGCCACAGCACGGCGCCCTTCCCCAGGGCAAGGGCATCCTTCAAATGCTGCTCGCCTTCCAGCACCATGCGCGGGCGCCATCCCCCGGGCCGCCATGCGCGCAGATCCTGCATGCGCATTTCGTAGATCGCCGCCCTCAAGTCGCGCGCGATTCCTTCCGCACGCCGACGATCCACCTCACCCAAAGCTGCCTGAATGGTATCGGCGCTCCGTGCGATCGCACGCCGGTTGGTGAAGACGGGAATGCGCGCGATCCCGCGCCACAGCGGCCCCCAAAGGCGTTCCGGCAGCAGCCAGGCAGGCAGCACGAGCGCTGCCAATCCCAATGCTGTCAGAATATCGGAGAATTGCCAGGCCGGCCGCGCCGATAGCTTGCGCGCTCGATGCGTGATCCGGTCGCTGCCCGCCGGCCCGGCATCGGCGGGGACTGGCGGTTGTTCCGAGAGATCAGACAGAATTGCCTCTCCTCAGTTGTCTGTTTTTGGAAAATCTCGATCGCGGAGCAACGTATCATTCGCAATCCGCCGCTCAAGATCGACCACGCGCGCGAACAGCAGCGGGCCCAAAGGCGAATCACCGATCGCACATCGATGCACACGCTGGGGAAAATCCACGTCAGGATAGGAATTTCCCTCAAGGAGCACCGCGCCAGTCGGACCGATCGCGATATCCCAGCCGATCAGCAGCCGATCCTTGCATATCGCATGCGCTGCCAGGGCGATGGAGCGCACCTCGTCCCAATGTGGCACTTGCCGACCGACAATCCCGGCTTTGGTAATGGGGTGATCAGCATACCATTCGAAAGCCATTTCGGGCTTGTCGCCGGTCATCTCGCCCAGAATGCCAGTTTCCAGATCCACGGGCGCACCAAGCTCGATATCGGTCGGCCAGCTCGGTTCGAGCTTGCACAAGACACGCAGCATGCCATGGGTGATCACCGGATTTCCATCCGCATCGAGGCAGGTCAGGACTCGAATCGGCAACAGCGATTGTTCGGCAAGGTCGGCAAGACCCGGATGATTGACGATGCGGGGCTGCACCAGGATCGGAGCTTCCTGCGAGCGCCTCGCCACATGCTGCATCAAGCCATCATGTGACAGAACCTCGCCATCTTCACGGATGAACGCATTACCCGAAAACCGGATCAGTTCCGTGCCGCGAGCGCCCTTCAATTGCCGCGGCTTAAGGAACAGATCCCGTTCCAGCGCGGCCGGTTGGTCGATCTTAAACTGTATCCTTCCACCTTCGGCCACGACCAGATTCGGCACGCATGGAACTCCATGTCGCGTACAGAGCTGTTCCATTATCAGCTTGTCGCCCAACGGCGTGCGCCGGCCAATTTTCGGAACCTGCCAGTTCAAGACCTTGAACAGGCCATTCTTGGTCTCGTATCGCGTCAGATAGCCCGAGGCTCGCGACCGTGGGACCGCCCGGTAGAACTCGAACATGTAATAGGCCTGAGCATCGAGCCCATGGCGGAATCCAAGCACACAGATGTCGCGGAATTGCTGCCACAGGCTGCGTCGAAAGCGATCGCGGACGCGCCGGCCCATGGGAATGAACCAGGCAAAGAAGCGCGCAATCCCCAGGCCCAGATGACCTCCAGGGGCGGCGAAATTTCGGATGCGAGGATAGCGGTGCTGCTGGAACAGCCGCGACGTGACGAACAGATAGCGCGCCACATCGCCCACATCGCTCGGGCGCCGGCTGGTTACGAACATCTGCCGGCGCAGATAGGAGACGAACAAAACCGCACCCAGCAGATAGACCTGCATCGCCATCAGGCGGAAAAAATCCGCGACGACGAGCCATGGGGCGAGATCGTCACCGGCACCTTGTCCATCACCCCATTGGCCAATGATTGTTCCGGCGACCTGCAGGCAGAAAGCGCCCCACAGCACACGGCGGCTCGCGACCGGAAGTGGATCGAGGCGTGCAATCAACCACAGGACCGCAAGGGCTGCCGCCAAGGCCAGATAGCCGCTCGCGCCATCAAGACCGAATTTTTTCTCGATTTGATTTAGTATGGGTTCGACGAACTGGCTGATCGAGACGATTGCCAGAAGAAGCAGCACCACCCGCCAGTATTGGTGCGCCAGCTTGCTCGGGGTGACCAGTGCCAGTCTCGCGCAAATAGCGACAGCGGTCGCGGCGGCGACAATCCCGGTCAGAGAATCCAAAACCCAACTATTGCCGGGCACTGGCCGGAACGCGACGTAAAGCGCGACCAGCGTCGTCACGCTCAGCAAGAGAGAGACCATGCGTTGGGAACTTACGAATTTCATGGGGTGATCTTGTCTCTCTTGGGCAGGGCAAACGCGCTTCAAACCGATTGCTCGGGCGGCGGAGAACTTCTCACATCGACTCTAACAAGTCCCTGACACTAACAAGTCCCTGATAGAAGTGGCAGATCGGAGAGACCGAGATGATGCGCGGGAGTGAGCAACCAGCGCGGCTTGATCAGAATATTGAGCGTGGTGATTAACATCTTGACCACACCTCAACACTGCTTTTATATGCGCCGAATCTTGAAATCGCCTTCTGCCCGATGGGCCGAGGCAAATTCTGACTGGCGGGGAGAAGGCAGCACATGCGGACCATCAATCATTTCATCGGCGGCAAGGAAGTGGCCGGCAATTCGGGCCGTTTTTCGGACGTGTTCAACCCCGCCACCGGCGAAATCCAGGCCAAGGTGGCTTTGGCCAGCGAGGCCGAGATTGACGCCGCGGTCAAGAATGCCGCCGCCGCCTTCCCGGCCTGGGCCGCGACCCCGCCGCTGACCCGCGCCCGCATCATGTTCAAGTTCAAGCAGCTCGCCGAAGCGAACACTGACAAGATCGTCGCGATGATCACCGCCGAGCACGGCAAGGTTCTCTCCGACGCCAAGGGCGAGTTCACCCGCGGCCTCGAAGTGATCGAATTTGCCTGCGCCGCCCCGCAGCTTCTCAAAGGCGAATTCTGCGAGAATGTCGGCACCAATGTCGACAGCTGGTCGGTGCGTCAGCCCTTGGGCGTGGTGGCCGGCATCACGCCGTTCAACTTCCCGGCCATGGTGCCCATGTGGATGTTTCCGATGGCACTCGTTGCCGGCAATTGCTTCATCCTGAAGCCCTCGGAACGTGATCCGTCGGTTTCCAACATGGTGGCCGACCTGCTGAAGAAGGCTGGGCTCCCCGATGGCGTGTTCAACGTCGTCCATGGCGACAAGACCGCCGTGGACGCAATCCTCACCCATCCCGGCATCGAAGCGGTAAGCTTCGTCGGCTCCACGGCCATCGCCGAATATATCTACACAACGGGCACCGCGCACGGTAAGCGCGTGCAGGCCCTTGGCGGCGCCAAGAACCACATGATCGTCATGCCGGATGCCGATATGGACCAGGCGACCGACGCTCTCATGGGTGCCGGCTACGGCTCGGCCGGCGAGCGCTGCATGGCGATCTCGATTGCGGTGGCTGTCGGCGACAAGGTTGGCGATACCCTGATCGAAAAGCTGAGCCCGCGCGTACGTGGCATGAAGGTGGCCCCGGGGACCGATCCGGATGCCGAAATGGGTCCGCTCGTCACCAAGCAGCATTTCGAGAAGGTCAAAGGTTACGTGGACCAGGGTGTCAAGGAAGGCGCCAAGCTGGTGGTCGACGGCCGCACCCTGAAACTGCAGGGCTATGAGAACGGCTATTTCCTGGGCGGCTGCCTGTTCGATCAGGTGACGCCGGACATGAAGATCTACAAGGAAGAGATCTTCGGCCCGGTCCTCTCGGTCGTGCGCGTGCCCGATTACGCCAGCGCCGTGAAGCTGATCAACGATCATGAATATGGCAACGGCACGGCGATCTTCACCCGCGACGGCGACGCCGCACGTGACTTCGCCTCCAAGATCAAGGTCGGCATGGTCGGCATCAACGTTCCCATTCCCGTGCCGATGGCCTTCAACAGCTTCGGCGGCTGGAAGCGCTCGCTGTTCGGCGATCACCACATGCACGGCATGGAGGGCATCCGCTTCTTCACGAAGCTGAAGACCATCACCGCGCGCTGGCCGACCGGTATCCGTTCGGGCGCCGAATTCGTCATGCCGACGATGAAGTAAGCCCGCAATCCATATCGCTTTGACTCCGCGACCGGATCGGTTACACCGATCCGGTCGTTTCGTTTTGGACATCCCGAATGCCCCTCTCGCCCTTTCTCGCCGATGCCGTTTCCCTGGCCCAGAGCCGCGGGTGGTCGCGCCGCGCATTCATGACCGCCTTGGGCGCCGGCGCGGGTACCGCGCTGATGCCCACCGTCGCCGCAACCCAGGCCAAGGAACTGGTCTTTGCGAGTTGGGGCGGGGACGAGATCAAGAGCCTCACCCGCGCCTTCGGCAAAAGCTATGAGGCCGCGACCGGTACCACGATCCTGTTCGACGGCACGGGCCCGGCCGAAGGTGCCATCCGCACCATGGTGGATTCCGGCAATGTCAGTTGGGATGTTTGCGATGCCGATGGCTATACCGCCATCCGCCTCGGCCAATCGGGACACCTCAGCGCCATGGATTACAAGACGGTGGATGCCAGCCGCATCATGCGGCCGTTCAACTTCAGCCATGGCGCCACAGGCTACACCTATTCCTATGTGCTGGCCTTCGACAGCGAACGCTTTGCCGGCCGGCCGCCGATGACCTGGCAGGATTTCTTCGACACCCGCAATTTTCCTGGCGGCCGTGCTGTCTATCGCTGGATGAATGGCGGCTTCGAGGCAGCCATGATGGCCGAGGGCGACGGCCTCACCAATCCCTATCCGATCGACATCAACCGCGCTGTCGGCCGCCTCGCACGTTTGCGGCCGCTCTTGCAGACCTGGGAAAGCGGCCAGCAGATCGAACAGATGTTCCGCGACAAGACCATCTCGATGGCTTGCCTGTGGCATACCCGCGCCGTCGCCCTGGCCAGCGAAAGCGAAGGCAAGATCGGCTTCACCTGGGCCGGCGGCATCCTCTATCCGGGTTGCTGGGTTGTGCCAAAAGGCAACCCCGCCGGCATCGATGCCTTCAAACTAATCGCTCATATGCAGGATGCCGGCCGACAGATCGAGTTTACCGGGTTGCGTCATGTCGGCCCCGCCAATCCGGAGGCGACGGCGGCCATGCCGCGGAGCCTGCGCGATTACGACCCGACGCAGCCCGAGAATATGAGCCAGCAGGTTCTGGTCGACAGCCAATGGTGGGCCGAGAATTTCGACAAGGCCCGCACCGAATTCGCCGACATGCTGGAGCGCACCTAGATCGACCGCCACAACGTGGGGCAGAATCGCCGATGCACACCGACCTTGCTTATCTGACCGCGCAGGAATTGATCGCGCTCTACCGCAGCGGCAAACTCTCGCCCCTGGAGGCCACTCAAGCGGCTTTGCAGGCGATCGAGCGGCACAACGACCGGCTCAACGCCTATAGCTTGGTCGATGCCGATGGCGCGCTGGCGGCAGCGCAGGCCGCCGAAGCCCGGTGGCATCGGGGCGAGCCGCTCGGGCTGGTGGACGGTGTCCCGGTATCGATCAAGGACCTGATTCTCACACGTGACTGGCCGACCTTGCGCGGCTCGCGCCTTGTAAATCGAGAGCAGGATTGGGACGAGGACGCCCCCAGTGTCGCGCGTCTCCGGGAACAAGGTGCGGTGATCCTCGGCAAAACCACGACGCCGGAATTCGGCTGGAAAGGTGTTACCGATTCACCCCTCACCGGCATTACGCGCAATCCCTGGAATCCCGAGACGACACCAGGCGGCTCCAGCGGTGGTGCCGCTGTGGCCGCGGCCATGGGCATGGGCGCCCTGCATATCGGGACCGATGGCGGCGGCTCGGTGCGCATCCCGGCCAGTTTCACCGGCATCGTCGGCTTCAAGGCGAGTTTCGGGCGTGTACCGGCCTACCCCCTGTCCCCTTTCGGCACCCTCGCCAATGTGGGACCGATGGCGCGTTCTGTGGGCGATGCGGCACTGATGCTCTCGGTGATATCGCGTCCCGATCGACGCGATTGCTATACGCTTCCGATCGAGCGCCCTGATTATCACGAAACCCTCAATGGCAATATCGCCGGCTGGCGCATTGCCTATGCCCCTTCGCTCTGCGGCGAACCGGTCGACGCGGATGTGGCCAAATGCGTTGCCCAGGCGGCACGCACTTTTGAGACCCTGGGCGCGAAAGTAGAGGTTATCGAGCCCCCGCTGAAATCGAGCCTCGCCACCTTCCAGACACTCTGGTTCGCCGGCGCCGCTTTTCTCGTCAGCCAATATCCGGAACAATCTCTTGCCGCACTCGACGCGGGCCTCGCCGAGATCGTCGCCCAAGGGCGCCGCTTCTCATTGATGGATCATCTGGCCGCCACCAAAGCGCGCGAAGCCTTGAGCGTCGCGATGAACCAGTTTCACCGGCGCTTCGATTTGCTGGTGACGCCGACCATGCCGATCAGCGCCTTCGCCGCTGGTCATGACGTGCCGCCCGGATCCGGCCTTGCGCAATGGAGCGAATGGTCGCCCTTCACCTATCCCTTCAATCTCACCCGGCAGCCGGCGATCAGCGTTCCGTGCGGGCTCGGCAAGCATGGCTTGCCGGTCGGTCTCCAGATCGTGGGGCCGCTCTATGGGGACCGTGCCGTCCTCAATGCGGCACGTGCATTCGAGCAGAATCATGGCTTTACCCGCCCGCCCCTGGCTGCGTAAATGGTGTGAGGGCGACATCGGGCCGCATGGAGCTTGCCCGGCATTGATCTATGTTAAGCGGCAGTTTCCGCACAGGAGCCGATCTTGATGACCAGCCTTGCCGACCGACCGAGCCTGACGACCGCGCTGTTGCGCGGCTGGCGGCGCAAATGTCCGCATTGCGGCACGGGTTCGATGTTCCGCGGCTATCTGACCATCCGTGAAACCTGTGCCACCTGCGCCCAGCCCTTCGAGCCCTTGCGCGCCGACGACGCGCCGGCCTATTTCACCATCTCGATCGTTGGACATATCGTGGTCAGCGGCCTCCTTGGATTGGAGGTCTACGCCCATCCGCCGACCTGGGTCCAATTGTCGATCTGGCTGCCGGCGACGCTGATCTTGACGTTGGGTCTGCTGCCCTATGTCAAGGGTACCGTGATGGCAGCGATCTATTGTGCGAACCGCTCTGACTGACGGCGCGTTACAAGGGCTGGCGGTGCCAGCCCAGGGCCCAGCCCTCGATTTCTTCCCCCGGCATCGGGCGCGCGACGTAGAAGCCCTGCATTTCGTCGCAGCCCATCTCGCATAGCAGATCCCAATCCGCCTTGCTTTCGATGCCTTCGGCGATCGTCTTCAAATTGAGCTCCTGCGCCAGGCGCAGCGAGAATTCCAGCACGCCCAGGAATTGCGGTTGGCCGAAGACGCCGGTCACCAGGGATTGATCGATCTTGGCCTCGGTGAAAGGCGTGTTCATCAATTGCTCCAGCGTGCCGACGCCGGTCCCGAAATCGTCAATCGACAGGCCGAATCCGTTCATGCGCAGCCGCGCCAACGTCTCCATGGCATAAGGCGATTCCGTCAGCGCATCCGCTTCCGTTACTTCCAATATGACCCGGTCCCGCGCGATCCCATGCTGATCCGCCAGGGCGGCGATGCGCGCCGGCAGATCTGGCCGCGAGAGCGAACCTTCGGTCAGATTGACGGAGACGGCAATATCGATGCCCATGTCGCGCCATGTGCGCGCCCAGGTGATCGACTTCTCCAGGACCACATCCGTGATGTCGTCGAGCAGCCCGCTGGCATCTGCCAGGGGAATGAAGGCCCCCGGTGGAATCAAGCCGCGCTCCGGATGCCGCCAGCGGATGAGCGCCTCCACGGCGGTGACCGCGCCATCTTCGCAACGCACCCGAGGCTGGAAATAGGGCACGAATTGCTTTGCATGGATCGCATGACGCAGTTCTTCGGCGGTGACATGGACCGACCGCGCGCGGAGCAGCGGCGCCGCCATCCGCCGCGCCAGCTGACGCAGCACCAAAGGCCGCAATGTTTCCGGTACGATGGGCTTGCGGATATGGCCGGCCACATCGAGGCCAAGCGCCCGCGCCATTGCCGCGACTGACCGCACGACGCAATCCTCGGTGGCACTGGCCAGGATCACCTGGCTGGCCAGGCTGCGTTCGGCAACGCGGCGCACGAAGGCGATGCCATCCAACTCGGCACCGGCCACGCCATCGAAGCGCAGATCGGTGACGATCAGATCCACCGATTTCTCATCGGCCTCCAGCAGGGCCAGAGCGATATCGGCACTCTCCGCCTCAAGCACTTCGGCGACGCCGCAATCCTTGATCATCTTTGCCGCCATGCGGCGCGGCACCATCTGCTCGTCGACCACTAGCACGCGCATGAAGAATCCAATCCATGGCAGGCGATATGTGGCACCGGGCGCCGTATGCCACGGATGGCACTCACGCCTTCGGCTCGAAAATGACGTACCATTTGCGCACCGCCTCGATCGTCTCCCAGGTGCCGACAAAGCCCTTGGGAATGATGAAGGCATCGCCCACGCCGAAGGTCTCCGCGTGACCATCTGCATCGGTCAGAATGGCCTTGCCGGCAAGGATCGCGCAGAATTCCTCCTCGCCGTAATTCACGCGCCATTTACCCGGGCTCGATTCCCAGATCCCGGCGAAAAACTGGCCGGTGGGATCGCTGTAGTAGTTCTGAAGTTTCGTGGCCGGATTGCCGCTGACAATGTTGCCGGGCACGCCGTTCTCGACCGCTGGCGGGTTGCTGCCGAAACGGATCAATTTCGCTGTCATGTTCATCCCCTTCAAGGCGCGGCCTGCTGACGGTCGCACCCGCAAATAATGGCGTCCCAACGCGTGCACCCATGCCCCCAAAGGCGCGCGGCTGTTCATCATGAACGCCATCTGGATGTCTACCACCAATACGGCTCCGCCGCCACACCCTAGACCCCACGAAAGTGTGTAATCCCGCCAGAAAATAAGGGCTTCTGGGCTTTGACGGGGAGCACCGCCCGACCTACATTCGCCGCGCGCCTCATGCCGACCGCAAGGATTTCCCCATGACCACCCCGCCTACAGCGCGCCAAGGCCCGGCCGAAGCCGGCGCCGGATCCTGGCGCCAGCTTTTCGGCGGCGGCCGCGGCCTCTATGTCGTCATGCTCAATCTCGGCATCGGCCTGCATGCGGTCGACGTCTTCGTCGTCTCCACCATCATGCCCGACGTGGTACGCGATCTCGGCGGGGCGCATTTCTACGCCTGGTCGACCATGCTCTACATGGTGGCCTCGATCGTGGGGGCGGCGGCGACCGCGCCCTTGCGCCGAGCCCGCGGTGGCCGCCAGGCCTATTGCATCGGCGCTATCCTGTTCCTGGCGGGTTCGATCGGTTGCGCGCTGGCCCCCAACATGGCGCTCTTCATCCTCGCCCGCGCCGTTCAGGGCTTCGGCGGCGGTATCGTGTTGTCGCGCTCCATGGCGATGGTTGGCGAGTTGTTTCCCGAGGCGATGAAGAAGCCGATCCTCGCCCTCATTTCATCGACCTGGGGTGTGGCGGCGCTGATCGGCCCCGCTTTGGGCGGCTCCTTTGCCGCCGTGGATTTCTGGCGCGGTGCCTTCTGGTTCAACCTGCCCTTCGTGCTGATCTTCCTCGGTGCGGCCTTGCGGCGCCTGCCGGCCGACAAGCCGGAGAGGCCCGCCACCTTCGGCTTCCCTTACCGGCGCATGGGCCTGCTGACCGCCGGTGTGCTCTGCATCGGCATCGCCAGCGAAGGCGGCAGCGCCCTGGCCCGCGCCGGGCTCATCCTCCTCGCCCTCTTGCTGGTTTACGGCACCTTCATCCTCGATCGTGCCGGCGAGAACCGGCTCTTCCCCAGCAGGCCCCTCTCGCCGATGACGACGACGGGCAGTGCCTATTGGGCGATGTTCCTCGCCTCGATGACGCATACCGTGATCGGCGTCTTCCTGCCGTTGGCCCTGCAAGAATTGAAAGGCGAGACGCCGATCGCCGCCGGCTACATGATGGCAGCACTCGCCATCGGCTGGACCAGTGCCTCCGTCTTCACCGCGCGGTGGCAGGGTGGTGCGGTGAATGCCGCCATGATCGGCGGCATGCTGCTCTGCGTCATCGGTCTCGCCGGTCTTGCCATCGGCGTCACCTCCCAGCCGGCCTGGGTGCTCACTTTGCTCAACACCCTGGTCGGCATCGGGCTCGGCAGTTCCAATCTCCACATCGTCGCCGCCGCGATGCGCCATGCGACGCCGGGCGAGGAATCCATCACCGCCTCCTCGATCCCGACCATGCGCTCGCTCGGCATCGCCTTCGGGGCCGCAGCGGCAGGTGCCGTCGCCAATGCCATGGGCCTCACCGACGATCTCCGCGCCGCAGACGTTGCTCATGCCGTCACCTGGGTATTGGGCCTCGGTGTGCTGGCCCCCTTGTGCGGATTCTTCTTCGTGCTGCGCTTCGTCTCTTTGTTGCGGCGCAACACTGGAGCCGGAATTCCCGACTAAAGTAGGGGGCGCCTCACAGGCACGTTGCTTGACAAGGGACGGCCTGAATGCGTGACTTTGGTCAAGCCAAGTGACGTATATCCGACCGGTCAAAACCGGCGCCATTTTCTGGGAGGACTGACATGAAACGCATGCTCGCCGCGGCCTTCGCCATGGCTCTGCTGCCCTTCGCCGCCGAAGCCCAATCCTATCCCGACCATACGATCACCGTGGTGGTTCCCTTCGCCGCCGGCGGCCCGACCGATACCGTGGCGCGCCTGGTCGCGGAATCGATGAGCCGCGAACTGGGCCAGCAGGTGATTGTCGAGAATGTCGGCGGTGCCGGCGGCACACTGGGAGCCGGCCGTGTCGCCAAGGCCGAACCCGACGGCTATACCCTGCTGCTTCATCATATCGGCCAAGCGACCAGCGCCACGCTGTATCGCAGCCTGCCCTATAATCCGCGCGAAGATTTCGCACCCATCGGCCTCATCACCGACGTGCCGATGACCGTGATCGCCCGCGCCGATCTCGAACCGGCCGACGGCAAGGCCTTGGTCGAATACATCAAGGCCAATGGCGACAAGATCAGCTACGGCAATGCCGGTATCGGCTCGGCCTCGCATCTCTGCGGCATGCTGCTGATGGATGCGCTCAAGGTGCAGATGACCACCATTCCCTACAAGGGCACCGGCCCCGCCATGACCGATCTCCTGGGCGGTCAGATCGACCTTCTTTGTGACCAGACCACCAACACCACCAGCCATATCAAGGCCGGCAAGGTGAAGGCCTATGCCGTGACCACGCCAGCCCGCGTCGCCTCTCTGCCCGACATCCCGACCACGGCGGAAGCCGGCATGGCCGGCGTCGAAGTGGCGGTTTGGCACGCGCTCTACGGCCCCAAAGGCACGCCGCAGGAAGCCATCGACAAGCTGTCGGCGGCTCTCAAGGTGGCGCTCAAGGACCCCAAGGTGATCGAGCGCTTCGCCGAGCTCGGCACCGAGCCGGTGGCCGAGGATCGCGCCACGCCGGAGGCGCTCGCCGCCTATCTCCCGGCCGAGATCGACCGCTGGAAGCCGATCATTGATGCGGCCGGAATCTACGCCGACTGACCGAGCGCGCAGGGACGAAAAACGCGGCGGGACCGAGGACTGGTTCCGCCGCATTTTTATGCGTGACCGCATTTTCATTTGCAGATGACGACTTTTACGGAATGATACCGGGATGAAAGCGATCGATATCCGCTCGAGGGATCTTTGGGCCGGCTTGCTGCTGATGGCGATCGCCATCCTGTTCGGCGCGACGGCGATCGACTATCCGATGGGCACTCCGCAGCGTCTCGATTCGGGCGCCTTCCCTGTCCTTCTCAGCGGCCTCCTGTTCCTGCTCGGCCTCATCATCACGCTGGTGGGTATATTCAAGGGCGGCGCGGTCGGGATCGAACATTGGACCTGGCGCGGCCTCCTCCTCATCGTTATCCCGCCGATCCTCTTCGGCCTCTTCGTGCGCGAGATCGGCCTCATCATCAGTCTGTTCGGCGTGGCCCTGCTCAGCGCCTTTGCCAGCCGCATGGCGCGCGCGCATGTGGCCCTCATCCTGGCGGCCGTGCTGACGCTGTTCTGCGTCGGCGTCTTCGTCTATGGCCTCGGCCTGCCGATCCCGCTCGTGGGTCGCTGGCTGAACGGGCAGTAAGGAAGCATCGCCATGGATATCTTCGCCAATCTCGCCCTCGGCTTCGACACGGCGCTCAGCCTGCAGAACATCGGCTATTGTTTCATCGGCGTGTTGTTGGGGACCGCCATCGGCGTGTTGCCCGGTCTGGGGCCGATCGCAACCATCGCCATGCTGCTGCCGACCACCTTCGCGCTGCCGCCGGTCTCGGCCCTCATCATGCTGGCCGGCATCTATTACGGCGCGCAATATGGCGGCTCGACCACGGCCATCCTCATCAATCTGCCGGGCGAAAGTTCATCCGTGGTCACCGCCATCGACGGCTATCAGATGGCACGGCAGGGCCGCGCCGGCGTGGCGCTGGCAACGGCGGCTTTGGGTTCCTTCTTCGCCGGCACGGTGGCCACTTTTCTGCTCGCCCTCTTCGCGCCGCCCTTGGCCGACATCGCGCTCGAATTCGGCCCGGCGGATTATTTCTCGCTGATGGTCCTCGGTCTGGTCGCCTCGGTGACACTCGCCCATGGCTCACTCCTGAAGGCGCTGGCCATGATCGTGCTTGGGCTATTGTTGGGCACGATCGGCACCGACATTTTCTCCGGCCAGCCGCGCTTCACCCTGGATCGCCCCGAACTCGCCGACGGTTTGAATTTCGTGGCGCTCGCCATGGGCATGTTCGGTCTCGGCGAGATCATCCGCAATCTCGAGAGCGAGCACACCCGCGAGGTGATGGTGCGCAAGGTCACCGGGCTCTTTCCGAAATGGGCCGATCTGAAAATGATGGCCGGACCTATTCTGCGCGGCACCGCATTGGGCTCGGCACTGGGCATTCTGCCTGGAAACGGCGCCGTGCTCGGCTCCTTCGCCGCCTACAGTATCGAAAAGCGCCTGTCGAAAACGCCGGGCCGTTTCGGCAAGGGCGCCATCGAAGGCGTGGCCGCGCCCGAATCCGCCAACAACGCCGGCGCACAGACATCCTTCATCCCCATGCTCACTTTGGGCATCCCGTCGAGCCCGGTGATGGCGCTGATGATCGGCGCCCTCATCATCCAGGGCATCACGCCCGGGCCCAATGTCGTCAACGAAGAGCCGGAATTGTTCTGGGGCATCATCGCCTCGATGTGGATCGGCAATCTGATGCTGGTGCTCCTGAATCTACCCTTGATCGGCATGTGGGTGCGGCTGCTGACCGTTCCCTACAACCTGCTCTTCCCGGCGATCATGGCCTTCTGCTGCATCGGCGTTTACACCGTCAACAGCAACCCCTTCGATCTCTTTGCCATGGCCCTCTTCGGCTTCTGCGGCTATCTGCTGGTAAAGCTCGATTTCGAACCGGCCCCGCTCCTCCTCGGCTTCATCCTCAGTCCGATGCTGGAGGAGAATTTGCGCCGCGCCATGCTGCTCTCGCGCGGCGACCCGATCGTCTTCGTGACTCGCCCGATCAGTGCTGGTTTGCTGGCCGCCGCCGCCTTGCTGCTCCTGCTGCTGGTCAGCCCCAAGCTCCGCGCCAAGCGCGAGGAAGCCTTCAACGAGTAACGCTTAGCCGTAGCCGATCAGCCGCCCGGCGGTTGCCGCCGAGAACCACAACAGCAGCGACAGGCCGGCCTGCGCGCGGGCGACCGGCGGCGCATTGTCGTTCCAATGCCCCAGGCGGCGCGACCAGGCGAGGCGGAAGAGTCCCGCATTGACGAGAGCCGCCACGATGACGAGCAGCTTCACGCGGAAAATCGTGCTGGCGCTCAGCGGTCCCGCATCCGCGCTGAAGATCAGAAAACCGCTGCCCAGCATCATGCCAAGGCCGATCAGCGCGATCGGCGTGAGATAATACGAGCAGAGCTTGAGCGGCAGGTCGCGCGCCCATCCCAGGACGCGCAGATCGAGCAGGCCGATCGCCCCCACCAGAAGAATGAGCCCGAAGATATGAAGAAGGTTCATCAGGGGATAGAGGAACAGCGATTCCCGCATCGCGGCGCCCAGCGCCGAATGCTCCAATTGGGCGGCGATGGCTGCTATCCCCTCCACCGCCGCGCCATGCTCCATGACCCGTCCCTCAGCGCAATTCGGTGGTCGTGCCGTCGATCGTGATGCGCTCGACCCGCATTTCATGCGCGGTGACGCGGCTGGGATAGCCCTCCACCGTCACCTCCTGGCCAACCTTCAGATGTTCGGGCAGCAGGCCCCGGGCGGTCATGCGCGAAGGCGGCGCCAGGACAATGTCCCAGACGGCACCCTCATGCGTGAGCGTAATCAGGCCGTGGGGAAAGCGGTATTCCGCGCTTTCGATCGGCGCGGTGATCTTCAGCACGGTATTTGGATCGTAGGAACTCCAGCCGTGATGCGCCAAAGCCGCCACCGGTACCAGGGTGAGGGCCAAGGCGGCAATTGCGAGGCGAGCCTTGGTCATGATCATGACAATCTCCGTCGCAAGCAAAGCAGGAAAGAAGGGGAAAAAGGGATGTGGGGACGGCGCGCGCCGTTTCAACCCAGATTCGGCCGCGCCCGCGACCAGCTCGCCCGTCGGGACACAGCGATCCACCAGCGTGACAGGCGCGTCGAGGCGGCGATGGCATCCTTCCCTTCTGGGGTCGCCATCAGATAACTCACAATCGGCAACAGCATGATATCGGCCAGGGAAAGATCGCCGCCGACCAGGAATTCCGATCGCTCGCCGTCATGAGAAAGCAGCGACAATTGCTCGATCGCGTAAAGCGAGTCACGCAAGGCCGGCAGCACGCGGGTGATGAGGTTGATGTCGGTGGCGCCGCCCAGGAACGGCATGAACAGGCGTTGCGCGATCACCACGCCTACCGCGCTGGGACAGAGGTGCTGGCGGATGACGGCCATGATCTGTGTCATCAGCGCCCGGTCACGGGCCTTCTCGGGCTGGAGGATCGGCCCCGGGAAGGCTTCATCGAGATAACGCAGGATGGCTTCAAGATCGAACAGCATCAGTCCGGCATGGCTGAGACTCGGCTGGCGTTCGCATAGATAGGTCAGCAAATCTGCCAGACGAAAGCCACCTGCCTTCAACAGATCCGGTTCTTCGAAGTGATAATTGAGACCTTTTTCCTCGCAAGCCAAACGCGCGGCCGCGACATGCGTTCCATTGATCGGGCCGCTCAGAAGAATATCGGTCATGTCATCGACGTTAGCGATGCGGCCGAAGCCCGGTCAATGGCCCGCACTCTCCAGTCACCCACCGGCAATCTCGCCGGTTCAGATACTTGAGCGCAGAAAATTTGGTTATTTTGTTAAGTGATAATAAACCCTACTAAACCAATAGTGTTGCATAGCAGCAACATCATTTTTGCCAGTTTTTTCAGCAAGATGACGCTTAAATAACCAGCGCCTTAATGCTTGACATTGCACCGCACAAGAGCCATCTTTGCCTTGCGACGGCGCATTTCTCCCCTGACAGGCGCCGTCGCAAGGCGCCCCTCATGGGCGTTTCCTCCCAGAACTTGGGCCGTGCCGTAAGGCACGGCCTTTTTTTCTGCCTGGGTTCCGCCTGTGTTAAGTAACTGGAATTCTTAATTTGCCAGGGGTTAATTTGTCGGAGTAGTGCTGGCGCCCTCGCCGAGCGCGCGCTGCATCAGGACCGAATCCACCCAACGTCCGAACTTGAAGCCGATTGCCCGGAAAGTACCCGTCATCTCGAATCCGAGCGAGCGATGGAGCCCGACCGAGGCAAGATTCGCCGAATCGCCAATCACTGCGATCATCTGTCGCATGCCGAGCCCCGTGCTCTCATCGATGAGCCGCGTGAGCAAGGCCCGGCCGATTCCCTGCCCCATGGCCTCCGGGGCCAGATAGATCGAATCCTCAACCGAGAAGCGGTAGGCGCTCCGGGGCCGGTAGGGACCGGCATAGGCATAGCCGGCAATCCCCGCCACTCCGCCCATTTCGGCTACCACATAGGGCAACCCCGCCTGGCGGATGGCCTGCCAGCGCCGGGTCATCTCGGCCACGTCCGGCGGTACTTCCTCGAAACTGGCGAGGCCAGTCTTCACATGATGGGCATAGATCGCCTGGATGGTGGCAAGATCGCTCTCCACGGCCGGCCGCAGGCTCACGGCCCCCGGTTCCACGTCAACGCGCTCCATATTCATGTCCGCAGCAAATCCTCCACCCGGTCCATCAGCATGGCGATGAGGCCCTTCATCGTCGCCTGCATGCCGGCGAAACCGGCATGGGGTTCCAGGCTCCGCTCATGCACATAAAGCGCTCGGTTGATCTCGACCTGCAATACATGCACGCCGGTTTCCGGCCGCCCGTAATGCTGGGTCACATAGCCGCCCGAATAGGGGCTGTTGCGCCGCATCTGTGCCCCACCCGCGCGTAAATGCGCGTCGATGGCGGCGGTGATGCCGGCCGCGCAGGACGCGCCGAAACAATCGCCCAGCACAAAATCGACCCGGCCGTTGCGGCCCTTTTGCGCTGCTTCCCGGTCATGCCCGCCGCCATGGGAGGGCATCGAATGGCAATCCAGCACCAGGCAATGGCCGAATTGCGCCTTCGCTTCGGCGACCAGGCCGGCTAGTGCCTCATGATAGGGCTGGTAGCAGCGCGCGAGGCGCGCCTCGGCCTCGGCATAGGCAAGTTTCTGGCGATAGATCTCGCGGTCATTGGCGCCCAGGCGCGGCACCACGCCCAGCCCCGCCGCCACGCGCGGCGATTGGGTATTGGCCTCGGCCGGCAGGCGATCCGAGAACATCGCCGGATCGAGTTCCAGCGGCTCGCGATTCACATCACAATAGCTGCGCGGAAACAGGGCGGCCAAAAGCGGCGCCCCCAGATCGGGTGCCGCCGACACCAATTCGTCGACATAACAATCTTCGGAAAGCCGCAATTCCTGGCGGGTCAGGCTGGCGCTGGCCAGGAAATCGGGCCGGTAATGATGCCCGGAATGCGGCGATGCAACGATCAGCGGCGCCAGCCAGGTTTTGGGGCGCAACAATCGGATCGCGGCATCGTCCGGTTCGGCGGCGGCTTCCGGCGGCTCGACAAGGGATCGCGAATTGGACATCTGCTCAAGCTTTAATGAAAAACGCCGCGCCTGTCACGAGGGCACGCCGGAATCGGTCAAAAATCCGGCCTGGAGCTGACGACCTATGCCCTTCCAAAGATGCGGGAAACGGCGCCGGCGGGGCGCCCGGCCTACAATGCTTGCATTCGGCCCGGGAGGATGCTATTTGCCCACCCGCCGATGGATTGGGCCGTCCCCTTTCGCCCGATCACCTTCGCCACCCCGTCAAATCTCAGACGGTTCAGGGCACATCAGGCGGGCGCGTAGCTCAGCGGGAGAGCACTACCTTGACATGGTAGGGGTCACAGGTTCAATCCCTGTCGCGCCCACCATTTCCCCCATGCCGGATATGATTTGCGCGCTTTATGCGCCGGTCCGTTTTGCCAGCAGGCGCTTCCGGAACTCGGCGAATTGCGTGTCGGCCAGCACGCCGATCAGGATCACAGATCCCATCACCGCGAAATTGAGCGAGCTCGGAATGCCGAGCAAATTGACCAGGTTCTGCAACACCTGCAGCAGAATGGCCCCCAGCACCACACCGACGATCGATCCCTCGCCGCCGCGCAGCGAGAAGCCGCCCAGCACCGCCGCGGCGATGGCGTAGAGTTCGTAGAAATTGCCGTGGGATGAGGGCGAGATCGAGCGCGTATACATGGCAAAGAAAATCGCCGAGATCGCCGTCAACAGACCGCAGATGACATAGGCCGCGACGATGACGCGCTTGGTATTGATGCCGGAATAACGCGCCGCCTCCTCGTTCTTGCCGACGGCATAGAGATACCGGCCGAAGACCGAGCGGTGCAGCACCACCCACATGATCGCGGCCACGACCAGCATGGCAATGAAGGAATGCGGCACGCCGAAGAAGCGCCCCGTGGTGAGCCATTCCAGGGTGGGGAAGCTGACGCCGAAGCCGAAGCCCGCCGTGGCATCGGCGGTATAGAACCGCGCGACACCGCGATAGATCAGCAGACCGCAGAGCGTCACGATGAAAGGCTGCAGATAGAGCCGCGTGATGAGGAGGCCATGGGCGAGGCCCGCGATCATGCCGAGGACCAGCATCAGGATGAGCGCCAGCGGCCAGGCCATTTCGTGCGTGACCATCAGATCGACGAACAGCACCCCCAGCAGGGCGATGATCGATCCAACCGAAAGCTCGATCCCGCCGGTGATGATGACAAAGGCCTGGCCGATGGCAAAGAGGCCGAAGAGCCCCACCAGATTTGCGGTATTGCCGAGATTGATCGGCGACAGGAACAGCGGGTTGATGATCGCCACCACCGTTCCGACCACCAGAATGAGAATAAGAAGACCGATATCTTTCTTGATCATGCCGCATTCATCCTGTGGCCGACGGCGAGTTGCAGAACATTCTGCTCGCTGAATTCGGATCGTTCGAGAAACCCGCTGATGCGTCCCTCATGCATGACGGCAATGCGGTCGCTGACACCGATCACCTCCTCCATATCGCTGGAAATCATCAGGATGGCGACGCCGGTATCGGCGAGATCGCGCAGGATCCGGTAAAGATCGGTCTTGGCGCCGACATCCACACCGCGTGTGGGCTCGTCGCAGATGAGGAGGCGCGGCGTCATGGAAAGCCATTTCGCCAGCACCACCTTCTGCTGATTGCCACCGGACAAGGATCCGCTCTCGGTGTTTACATTGGGCGCACGGATGTGCAGCCGCTCCTTCTGCACTTCCGCATTCCGGACGATCCTGTCCTTCACCACAAATCCCCGCGCGGCATAGCCGCCAAGATCCGAGAGGGCAATGTTCTCGGCGATGGCGAGATCGAGGAGCAGGCCGGATTGCTTGCGGTCCTCCGGCACCAGGAAAATTCCTTGAGCGATGGCCGCACGCGGATTTGGGATATCCACCACTTTTCCGTCCAGCGCGATGGTTCCCCCCAGCAAGCGGTCGATGCCGAACACGGCGCGCGCCAATTCCGTGCGTCCCGCGCCAATGAGCCCGGCAAGGCCCAGGATCTCGCCTCGCCGGATCTGCAGCGAGACCGGGTGATCCGGATAGGCCGAGGTGCGCGCCTCCGCGATGTCGAGCGCCACCTCGCCCGGCGGACCCGCCGGTGGCAGATAGAGCGATTTGAGATCGCGCCCGATCATCAGGCGGATCATCTCGGCATGAGTGATCTCTTCTTTGGGCAGATGGCCCACCACCCGGCCGTCCCTGAGGACGACCACCCGGTCGGCGCATTCGGTCAGTTCATTCAGCCGATGGGTGATGAAGATGATGGCGACACCCTTCGCCTTCAGCTCGGCGACAATGGCGAGCAAGCGTTCCGTTTCGGAAAGCGTGAGGCTCGAGGTCGGCTCGTCCATGATGATGAGGCGCGCATTGAGCGACAGCGCCTTGATGATCTCCAGCAATTGCCGCTGGCCGATCGAGAGTTCCGCCACCATCGTCTCCGGCTGGAAATCCACCTTGAGCGCCGCGAAATGGGGTTTTGCCTCGGCATAGAGCCGCGCGCGGTCGACTAGGCGCAAAGGCCCGGCGCGCAAGGGTTCCCGCCCGATGAAGACATTCGACGCCGCGTCGAGATTGTCGAAGAGATTGAGTTCCTGATGGACGAAGGCGATACCGGCGGCGATGGCATCGGGCACACCAAAAATCGGCCGCTCGGTGCCGTCGATATGGATGCTGCCGGCGGTCGGCTTCACCACGCCGCCCAGGATCTTCATCAAGGTCGATTTGCCGGCCCCGTTCTCGCCCACCAGGCCGACGATCTCGCCCGGCGCCACGGAGAGGGAAACCTGCTCCAGGGCATGGACACCCGGATAGCTCTTGCTGATATCGTTCAGTTGGAGAAACGGATCGGCCATCGCTCTGTCGCCCCCGGCGGTCGCGCTACTGAAGTCTGATGAAATGGAAGGGCGGATGCAAGAAGGTGCTGGCGCGAAGGAAACCGCTCCTCGCGCCAGCACGGCCCCAGGGCCTATTGGCGGCTATTTGCGCCTATTTGCCGAGCGTCGCCTTCAGATTGGCTTCGAACTCGTCGACATTGGCCTTGTCGATCACCTTGGTCGGCACGATGAAGAGCTTGTCCGCTGGGATCTGCGACTTGTCGCCTTCGAGATAGGCGGCCATCAGCTTCATCCCCTGATAGCCCCATTCGAACGGCTGCTGCACCACGGTGCCGGCAAAGCTGCCATCCTTCACCGCACCCAACGTGATGGGATCCTCGTCAAAGGCGATGACGGTGATCTGGCCGAGTTTGCCGGCGGCCTGCAGCGCCTCATAGATCTTGGGCGGATTGTAGGAGTAGAACCCGACCATGCAGGTGATCTCCGGATTGGCCGCCAGCACATCGTCGACATTGCTGCGAGCCCGGGCGAAATCGACGTCGTCGCCGCGCACGTCAACGAGTTCGATCCCCTTCCCTTCGACCGCCTGGCGGAACCCGGCGATGCGTTCCTTGGCATTGTCGGCGCCGAGGAAGCCCACGAAGCCCATGCATTTGGCACCACCCGGCAAGGCCTTCACCGCAACCTCGCCTGCCTGCACACCGGCCAGCGTGTTGGAGGAACCGAGATAGGCGATGCGGTTGCTGTCGGGCGCGTCGCTATCCGTGGTGAACAGCGGCACTTGGCCCGCGATGCGGTTGAAGGCATCGATCGAGGTCTTGGGATCGACCGAGGAAATCATGATGGCATCGGTGCCGGCGGCAACGAGATCGTCCATCAAGGCGTTCTGCAAGGCGGCCGTGCCCTGCGCCGGATATTTGAACTGCAATTCGTAATTCGGCAATTCGGCTTGCGCCTTGTTGACACCGGCCTCAGCCAGCTTCCAGAAATCCGACGCCGCGTTGACGACGAAGGCCAGTTGCTTCTTTTCCTGCGCCATGGCTTGACCGGCAGCCAGCAGAATGGCGGCGGATGCCGCCGCAATCATAAGTTTCTTCACGGTTTTTCCTCCCAATAAGGATGTTGGTGGCTTCTCGAAGCTCCAGCGGTCTCAAGGCGCCGCTTTCCAGTGATGTTCCATGAGTGGTAATATTTCGTCAATCAGGAAATATCATACAAATAGAAAATCATTAAAAACAGGATGTTGCATGTGCTAATATGCGCATGAAGCAGATGATGGGAAACACCGCAGGAATCTCCGGCAGATCACTGCATCCACGCGAAAATGAGCCCCCATGAACGCCCCCAACAAGCCGCCACTAAAGGCTGTCACAGCGCAACGGAAGGTTGGAGGTAAAACCCCTCAACGCCGTGCGCCAACCATGATGGATGTCGCGGCGCAAGCCGGCGTGTCACAGACCACGGTCTCGCTGGTGCTCAACGATGCCATGGGCGCGCGCCTCTCCCACGAGACGCGGCATCGCGTGCTGGCCGCGGCCAAGGAGCTCGGCTACCGGCTCATCCGGCGCGGGCCGTCGCGCACAAGCGCCACCAGCACCGGCGCCATCGGCTTCATGGCCGATGAATTCTCGACTGATCCCTGGTGCGCCCTGGCCCTCGACGGCGTGCGCGAAAAGGCCTGGGAATTCGGCCTCACCGTCAGTGTCGCGGTGACGCGGGGCGATGCCGGGATGGAACAGGCGGCGCATGCGCAATTCCTCAATCAGCCGCTGCTGGGCCTCATCTACGCCACCATCCAGACCCGCCGGATCGAGCCCACGCCGGCGCTTGCGCGCCTGCCGGTGGTGCTCCTCAATTGTTATGCCGCTGACCGTTCCCTGCCCTCGATCGCGCCCGGCGAAGTCTTGGGCGGTCGCATGGCCACCAAAAGGCTGATCCAGGCCGGCCATACGCGGATCGGCCTCATCGAGGGCGAGACCTGGATGGATGCCATGCGCGACCGCCTCAAGGGCTATCGCCAGGCCCTGGCCAGTCATGAAATTCCGTTCGACCCCCATCTGGTGCGGCCGGGCAATTGGGAACCCTCGGCCGGCTATGCCCAGACTCATGAATTGATGAAGCTGCGCCAACCGCCGACGGCGATCTTCTGCGCCAACGATCTGATGGCGCTGGGCTGCTTCGAAGCCCTAAAGGAATTGGGCAAGCGCATTCCCGAGGATGTCGCGGTGATCGGCTATGACGACCGCGAGATCGCGCAATTCATGCGCCCGCCCCTCACCACCATGTTGCTGCCGCATTTCGAGATGGGCACGCTGGCCGTGGAATACATCATCGATCACGCGCGCCGGCCGGAGAAACGCCCAGCCCAGATCAAGGTCGAATGCCCGCTCGTCGAGCGCGCATCGGTACAAAAGATGGCCGCCCAATAAGGCCCGACATCTCAGGGGAGAAGGATCATGCTGCTTCTTGTCACCGGCGCCACCGGCAAAGTGGGCTCAGCCCTCATCGACACCTTCCTGCGCGACCCGCGCTGGCGGGATGCGAAAATCCGCGCCCTCTGCCACAGCCGCACGATCGCCGCGACCGAGCGCGTGGAAACGATCCATGGCAGCATCGCCGACCGCGACAGCGTCGACCGCGCCATGAGCGGCGTCACCCATGTGGTGCATCTCGCCACCTGCAAGGAAATTCCGGAAACCGTCATGGACGTGACGGTGAAAGGACTCTTCTGGTTATTGGAAGCCTTCCGCACATCCCCCAGCGCCGAACAATTCATCCTCATCGGCGGCGATGCGGGTGTCGGCCATTTCTTCTACGAACATGATGGCCCCGTCACGGAGCGGACCCCGCATATGGCCTATCCCGGCTGCTACGCGCTCTCGAAAGTGCTCGAGGAGGTGATGCTGGAACAGTTCCGCATCCAATACGGCATCAACACCTGCTGCCTGCGCGCGCCCTGGATCATGGAAAAGGACGATTTCCGTTATACCCTGAGCTTCGGCGACGATCTCTTCGGCGGCCCGGATTGGAAAAAGATGGTGACGCCGGAGGTTGCCGAACGCTGCCGGCGGGAAAACACCATCCCCCTCCTCCGCGATGCGCACAATCGCCCCTTGAAGCGCAACTTCGTCCACGTGACCGATCTCATCGCCGCCATCCTCGCCGCCCTCGGCAACCCGATCGCGCGCGGCAAGCTCTACAATGTCGCCATGGACGAGCCGGTCGATTACGGCGCGCTCGCCAGCTATCTCCAGAAGACGCGCAACCTGCCCGCGATCGACATTCCCAGCCGCTACCATTCCAACTGGCTCGACAACACCCTCGCCAAATTCGAACTCGGCTGGCGGCCGGCCTACGACCTCCCGGCCCTTATCGAAGCGGCGTGGAGCTACAGCCGCGCGGCGGATGATCCGAGGAAGGTCTGGTATCCCGGGTAAGCCACCGGATTCACGCTGCTTCAGGCGCTGGCCTGGACCTTTTCTCGCGCCACCTTCATATCCCGGACCGGCGGTGAGCCGAACATGCGCCCGTAATCACGCGTGAATTGGGGCACGCTCTCATAGCCGACGGCAAAGGCCGCGCTGCTGGCACTCATTCCTTCCGATTGCATCAGCCGGCGCGCCTCGATGAGGCGCAATTGCTTTTGAAATTGCAGCGGAGAGAGGGAAGTTACCTTGCGGAAATGCTGGTGAAACGACGAGGGACTCATGCCGGCCACGGCGGCCAAGCGCTCAACCGGCAGCGGCTGCGCGAATTCGGCGCGAATCACAGCCACCGCGCGCGCCACACGTTGCGCGCGACCGTCCGGCCAGCCCAGATTCCGGATCGCGGCGCCATGCCGGCCCACCAGCAGCCAGTAATGCATCTCGCGCACGAGCGAGGCTTGCAGGACCGGTACCGATGCCGGGCGATCGAGCAGGCGCATCAACCGCAGTGCCACGTCCGCGACATCGGCTTCGGTCGGGTCAACCCGCACGGGCACATGATCGCTTGTGAGTGCCGCTTTCATCTGCATGACCAGATCTGCAATGACACCCGTATCCAGTTCCAGTACCAGCGAGAAGTAAGGCGCCGCGACGCTGGCGCGCGTGATCTGGCTGACGGTCGGCACATCCGCCGAGATCATCAGTGAATCGCCGGCGCCGAAATCGAAAGCCTGCGATCCCATCGTGACGCGCTTGCTTCCCTGCAACACCAGGCATACCAGCGGTCGAGAGATCGCATAAACGAGGCGGCTCTGCGCGGTGGCGCGCACGGTTGTGAGGCCGGGAATGGGTGTCTCGGCCAAACCGGTTGGATCGGAATGAGCCTCCGCATAGCGGCGGACGGCGGTGAGCAGGGCGTCGGTCATGCCGTGATCCTAGCCCAGCCCCCGGCCGCGCACAAACCTGGGTCGGAGGAATTGGCAAAAAACACCGAGGTTCCCGCAACAATAATCGCTGCTGCTGCCCGATATAACCTCCTGTGAATGCAACAGGAGTTTCCACATGACCAAGATCACTCTCATCACCGGCGCCAGCCGGGGGCTCGGCCGGAACGCTGCTTTGAGCAACGCGCGCCACGGTCGCGATATCATCCTTACCTATCGAAATCGTGCCGAGGACGCGCAGGCCGTCGTCGCCGAGATAAACGCTCTGGGTCGCAAGGCGCTCGCCTTGCAGCTTGATACCGGCACCGTCGCCGGTTTCCCCGCCTTTGCCGAACGCCTGCGGTCGGCATTGCGCGATACCTGGCAGCGCGAGACATTCGATCATCTCGTGAACAATGCCGGCCACGGCGATTATGCCCTCATCGAGCAAACCACCGAGGCTCAGTTCGATAGCCTGGTCAATGTCCACTTCAAGGGCGTGTTCTTCCTGACCCAGGCGCTGCTGCCGCTGATCGCGGATGGTGGCCGCATCGTGAACCTCTCCTCCGGCCTTACCCGCGTTTCGGCACCCGGTTGGGCCGCTTACGCCGCTGTGAAAGGTGCCGTCGAGGTGCTGAGCGTTTACATGGCGAAGGAATTGGGCAGCCGCGGAATCGCGGTCAATACGGTGGCGCCGGGTGCCATTGAGACCGATTTCTTCGGTGGTGCCGTCCGCGACACGCCGGAGTTCAACAAGTTCTTCGCAGACATGACGGCATTGGGCCGCGTCGGCCTGCCCGACGACATCGGACCGATGATCGCGAGCCTGCTGTCTGAAGACAATCGCTGGATCAACGCCCAGCGGATCGAGGTCTCCGGCGGCCAGGGTATTTAGTATCGGGTGGGCGCGCCATCGGGCACGAGACCTCTATCTATTAGACCTCTATCTATTAAGGTAGAGGTCTCACGTTCGCCCCGTGCCGCGCGCGCAGGCCATCTCCAGAAGACGCGCAAGCTACCCGCGCTCGACATTCCCAGCCGCTATCATTCCAACTGGCTCGACAACACCCTCGCCAAATTCGAACTCGGCTGGCGACCGGCCTACGACCTCCCGGCCCTCATCGAAGCGGCGTGGGGCTATAGCCGCGCGGCGGATGATCCGGGGAGGGAGTGGTATCCGGGGTAAGGCCTTAGGTTGTCGAACTCGACACCCCTGACCTGGAACTATACCGGCGTGAATTCATCGAGAATGTCACGATATCGCCTGGGGTAATGCGCGAGCATTTCGCCCATATCTAAGGGCCGCTTCTTAAGGCTAAACGAGCCTCGTGTTTCACATATCTCATAGAAGCGCACTTTAGGCCTTCTTCTTTCAAGCGCTTTGATAACCACGTACTGCATTGGGCTTTCACACTTCAGGCCAAATATTACTTCCTCCAATTCAAGAGCCGAATTGCTAAGGCCTCGATCGCCAATAAGTCGCCACTCGCGTTCGTACTTCCACTCTGGGGCCTTTCGAGCGAGTACAGCTCGATCTACTATCTGGCGCGCAGATTTGTCTCCACTTAACATGGCCGCGATGTCACTTACTTTCACTCGTCGTCCACCTCGATAATCAACCTTGATAAGGTTATCTACATCTTCAGGCGGTACTGAGTACCCAATGCATATCCCCTTGTGCTGATCTCCATAGTGACTCCACATCAGGGGGCAGTTAGGGCGTTCGGCTAAGGAAAGAACTCCCTTATTGTATCGTCGCCGGAGCTCTACTTCGATACTGCTCCGTAGCAATTGTTTCAACCGCTCTTGCTCCTCCGCTGCGTGCTCGATATCGGTAGCGAAATATTCTATCTCGGAAATAACTCTGGCAGCGCTACGGCGACTCAGTTTTGAAATGTGATTGACCGTCTTGGGTCCACTGTAATTGATGGCATGTGCGGCCGCATTCATCTCGGATCTCTCACGCTCAGAGACCATTTTAGAGAGGACTTCTTTGAGATCGACATTTTCGATGTCGACCTCTAGGTGTGGCTGTGTATCAAGCGGATCATTGAAGGTTGAAGGATCCGCAAAGAAGGTGTGATCCACCACTAACAAGTCGAGTGTCAGATTGTTGAATGCACGATACTTGTAGAGCCTTTGCGGCACTTTTTTTGACACGGCCATCACAAACCCCCTTGCCACTTGTACTGACTCGCCCTTAGGTTGTGCGAGATAAGAAATCTTCGCGGAGACGCAAGATGGCTGTCAACTACATAGTCTATATTGATGAGTCCGGCGATCCGGGACTTTGTGGAGCCGCAGCAAACAGCGTGACAAATGATTGGATGCTCCTTTCAGCCTTTGTCGTGAGGCAGCGTTACGACACTGACGTTCAGCAATGGGCTGATGAAATCCGCGGCAGATTCAAGAACTCGCAACGTCCAGATATTCACTTTTCTGATCTGATACCCGTAAAGAAGCGTATCGCCTGCGAAATGATTGCGACGAAACCATGTCGCTATTTCTTCGTCGCTTCACACAAGGAAAATATGCGCAGCTATCGAAACGAACGAGTCAAAGTTTCTGGTGGAGCTTGGTATTACTGGTGGCTAAGCAGAATTCTACTCGAGCGCGTCACTGCATTTTGTTATGCACGCTCATCACCAGTGTCGCGCTCGAAAGAAACGATGCGCATCATTTTCTCAAAACGAGGTGGACTTAAATATGCTGATTTCGTTCAATATATGCGGAAAATTGAACGACAGAGCCGCGCCGGTCGCCTCTTCCTGAAGCGCGGCGATTTAGTGTGGTCAATGATTGATTATGACGAAGTGAGAGTTCTTCCTCACGCAGCGCATGCCGGTTTGCAGATGGCCGATATCGGAGCCGGGGCCTTTTATCAGGCGGTAACAGCAGATATCTCCGGTGAGTTTCATGCAGAGTTTCTAAAAGCGCTCACGCCAGTCATTGCAAAAGATGCACATGGCACGATTTTGAACTGTGGCGTGAAAGTAATGCCTAAGTTGAGCGATTTGGCATTGAAGCCTGACCAGCGCATGATTTTTGAGCATTTTGGCTACAATCCCAATGGCTGGTCGCCGAATGCACAAGCTAAGGCTTCATGATTTTGGGAAAGTGATATCTAAATGCATTCACCACCTTCTTTAAAGCGGCTTTGTCGTGTGAATGTGTCCATCTAACTTCGTTCATTACTGTGTAACCCGCTTTTCTCAACGCTTGAGCAAGTCCCTTCTCTAACGCACCAATTGCATTCCGCACTGGCACATGATCATCCATACAGCCTGTAGTAATCTCTGGGTAGATCGGACCATGGCAAATAAACTCAAAGCTCGAACAGTTTTCTGGCTCGTGGCCCAACTTAGCCAAGTGCCGCTTCAGCGCATTCTGGCTTTTAAGTTTGCTGAGGTGTTGGCCTAATCGCTGATATGGGGAGACGGCAAACGGACTTGAGTTATCGCCAGTTCTGCCAACATAGAGTAGGCTTTTGCGATCAACCTTCACGCGCCAAACATAAAGCCAAAACCCACGGCTGAGCATTCCCGGAGGAAGATCCAATGCGTAAGTCTTGGCGCCTGATTTTATCCGTCGAGTTTTTATCTTCGACATCACGGCCTTCACAAGGACTGCACTCACCACTATTAAGTTAAAATTGTTCTTTGGCAAATTCCAGTATCGTGATGACTCGCTGAAGCCCTAATTCCGCCCCTTCACCCGCAACCGCGCCGCATGCAGCAGCGGCTCGGTATAGCCATTGGGCTGCTCCCGTCCCTTGAAGACCAGATCGCAGGCCGTCTGGAACGCAACCGACAAGTCGAAATCCGGCGCCATCGGTTTGTAGGCGGGATCGCCCTTGTTCTGGCCGTCGACCACCGCCGCCATGCGCTTCATGGTCTCCATCACCTGCGCGGGCGTGCAGATCTTGTGATGGAGCCAGTTGGCGATGTGCTGCGAGGAAATGCGCAAGGTCGCGCGGTCTTCCATCAGGCCGATATTGTTGATGTCGGGCACCTTGGAACAGCCGATCCCCTGGTCGATCCAGCGCACCACATAACCGAGAATGCCCTGCGCGTTGTTTTCGATTTCGCGGAGGATCTGCGCCTGCGTCCACTTGCGGAAGGATGCCACCGGGATGTCGAGCACCGCATCGACATGAGCGCGCCGGCCGCCGGCCGCCAGTTTCTTCTGTACCGCGAAGACATCGATGCGGTGATAATGGAGGGCGTGCAAGGTCGCCGCCGTCGGCGAGGGGACCCAGGCACAATTGGCGCCGGCCTTCGGGTGCTCGATCTTCTGTTCCAGCATCGCCGCCATCAGATCGGGAGCCGCCCACATGCCCTTGCCGATCTGCGCCTTGCCGGAGAGGCCGCATTCGAGGCCGATATCGACATTGAGATTCTCATAGGCCGTGATCCAGCCCTTGCGCTTGATGAAATCCTTGCGCGAGAAGGGGCCCGCTTCCATCGAGGTATGAATCTCGTCGCCGGTGCGGTCGAGGAATCCGGTGTTGATGAAGGCGACGCGGTGCTTCGCCGCGCGGATGCATTCCTTGAGATTGACGGTGGTCCGCCGCTCTTCATCCATGATGCCGAGCTTCACCGTATAGCGCGGCAAGCCCAGGACATCCTCGACGCGGGCAAAGATCTCGTCGGCGAAGGCCACTTCCTCCGGCCCATGCATCTTGGGCTTCACCACATAGACCGAACCATGCGCGGAGTTGCGGAGGCCCTCGGTTTTCCTGAGGTCATGAAGCGCGATGAGGGTCGTCACCATCGCATCCATCAGCCCTTCGGGAATCTCGTTCCCGTCCTTGTCGCGGATCGCGGGTGTGGTCATCAGATGGCCGACATTGCGCACCCAGAGCAAAGCGCGGCCTTTCAGGATCAGTTCGCCACCCTCGGGCCGCGTGAAGACCCGGTCGGGATTGAGCCGCCGGATCGTGGACTTGCCGCCCTTCTCCACCACGGCCTCAAGATCGCCCTTCATCAGGCCCAGCCAGTTACCGTAAGCCTGGACTTTGTCCTCGGCATCGACGCAGGCGACCGAATCCTCGCAATCCATGATCGCCGACAAGGCACTTTCGATCACCACATCCGCGAGCAGTGCCTGGTCGCGGCTGCCGATCGGATGCGCCCGGTCGAAGACCAGTTCGACATGGAGATTGTTGTTGCGCAGGAGGATCGAATCCGGCGCGCGCGGATTGCCGCGATAGCCCACGAACTTCTCCGGCTGCATCAGCGGCAGATCGTCGATGAGGAGAACGCCGTCCTTCACATGATAGCGGCGCACGTCGGCGTGACTGGCACCCTCGATGGGAAAGGCCTCGTCCAGAAACACCCGTGTGCGCGCCACCACCCGGGCACCGCGCCCCTTGTCATAAGTGCCGCCCGGCACGGGCAAGCCCATGACGTCGGTGCCATAGAGGCAATCATAGAGGCTGCCCCAGCGGGCATTGGCCGCGTTGGCGGCATAACGCGCGTTGGTGACCGGCACGACCAATTGCGGGCCGGCAACCGAGGCGATCTCCGGATCGACGTTTTTGGTTTCGATGCTGAAATCCGGACCTTCGGGCAGCAGATAGCCGATCTCGGTGAGATATTCCTTCTGCGCCGGAATGCCGGCATCGGGATGGCCCCGGAACCAGGCATCGATCTTGGCCTGCAACGCGTCACGCTTGGCCAGCAGCGCTCGGTTCTTCGGCGCCAGGTCATGCACCAGATCCGAAAAACCCCGCCAGAACCGGTCGGCGTCGATACCGGTGCCGGGGAGGGCCCTTTGCATGATGAAGTCTGAAAGCTGCTGGTCAACCTGGAGACCATGGTGATTCATCATGCCCTGGAACCCATCCTCGGTAGCGTTACATCTGGAAAATCATGACCGGTGCAATACGCCCGCGCGTATCACTTCCCCTGCGACCAATCCGCATACCAGGTCTTGAACAGCTTCCACTGCCCTTCGACATAATTCTTCTGGCTGGGGCTCAGGGCATCGCTCGCATTGAAATGGAGCTCATAGCCCTTATGGCCTTCTAGGGTCATGAGGTGCTTGTAGAAGAGCACCAGATCCGGGCCTTCGTCGAAGCTGGAGAGCACGTAGAGCGCTTTCTCGAGTTCCAGTGCCTGGGCGCGGGCCTTGGCATCGCCCTGGGCCGCGCGTTCGCACAGCGAGACCAGGTGCAGGACCTCTTTGGGCAGCGCATTGCCGATGCCGGTGATGGCACCGCCCGCCCCGCAATTGACGAAGCCGTGGAAGACCTGTGTGTCGACGCCCACCATCAGGGTGAGCGACTTGTCGCGCCCGGTGATGTGCTGCGCCGCGTAGCTCAAGGATTCCGCGCCGCCGAATTCCTTGAAGCCGACCAGATGCTTGTACTTGGCCTGGAGGTCGAAGAAGAGATCGGCCTTGGTCTCGTAGCCGTAATAGGGGCTGTTATAGATGACCGAGGGCAGATCGACCGCCGCTTCGAGGATACCGGCGAAATGGGCGCGCTGGGCCGCGAGCGAGGGGCCGCGCGAAAGCACGCGCGGGATGATCATGAGGCCGCCCGCCCCCACCTTCTTGGCATGGGCCGCGAGCGCTGCCGCGCGGGCCGGGTTCTGGGCGCCGGTGCCGACGATCACGGGGATGCCGGCCTTCGTCAGGCGTTCCACACCTTCCATGCGCTGTTCATCGGTCAGCAGCGGCCAATCGCCCATCGAGCCGCAATAGACCACACCCGACATGCCGGCGGCGATCAGGCCCTTGCCGGTCGCGACCAGATTGTCGAAATCCGGGCTGCGGTCCGGCTTGCAGGGCGTCATCAGCGCGGGGATGCAGCCCCGGAAAATGTTGGCGGTCACGGATAGGTCTCCTCATCTGGCCTTCAATTGCCGCCCTCACGCCGGGCAGCAGGGATGGCACAAATAAGGTCATCCCGCGGGCAAAGGCAATGCCCTATCCGGCTGCGGGGGATGGCATGAAGGCCTTGGCGGCCCGCCATTTGACCCTATAGTGGCAGGAGCGTCGATTTCCGGCCCGAGGAGCTCCCCCACCGCCCATGCCCAGCAGCCAGCCCAGCGGCGCCGCCCGCCGAGTCAACCGGGCGATCCTGACGGCCACCTTCGCCTTCAGCGCTATCGCCCTTGTGGGGCTCCTGGCGCGGACGGATGGGCTTGGCTTGTCGCCGATGGGCATTGCCGGTCTGGTCTACGGCATCTCGCTGCTGCTCTGCTCGCTCTTCTCCTATCTCTACAACATGCACGAGACATCGCGGCACCGCTGGTGGCTGCGCTATTGCGACCACAGCGCCATCTTCCTGCTGATCGCCGGCACCTACACGCCCTTCGTCATCCACGGAGTCGAAGGGCCGTTCGGCCTCGACCTCCTGATCTGGGTCTGGGGCCTGGCCCTCCTCGGCATTTTCCTGAAGCTGGTGCTGCGCGGTCGGCATGAGCGAGCCTTTGTGGCGCTCTATCTGGCGCTTGGCTGGCTGTTCGTGACGGCCTTCGATTCCTTCATCGACCTCAACCCGCTGCCCTCGCTGATCCTCCTCACCGTGGGCGGGATCGCCTATTCCGTGGGCGCGGTGATCTATGGCCGCGACATCGGCAATTGGACCGATCCCGTCTGGCATGGCTGCGTGCTGACCGGATCAGGCACCCATTTCGCCGCGATCCTGCTGCTCGGTTCCGCGCCGCAGCTCGTCTAATCGCGGCTAGTTTAGTCCCTGGCCAGATCCGAGAGCTCGCTGCGCAAGGCGGCGAGAATCTCGCCGGAAAGATCCGGATCCGCCGCGGCACAGGCACGCGCCAAGGTCATGCCGCCCACCACCGCCGCCACCAGGGTAACCGCGCGCCGGCGCGTGGCTGCCCCCTTGCGCGCACCCGAGCGCAGCAGCAAGGCCTCGATCGCCGCGATGTAATCCGCCATGCCGCCGGTGAAGCGCGCCTGGAGCTCGGGTTCGTGCCGCTCCACCTCGGCGGCCAGCGCCGCCATCGGACAGCCGGTGCCAGCCGCGTCCCGGTGCCGTTCGGTCAGATAGCGATTGAGATAGGCGCCGATATCGGCGTCCTTGGCGACGCGCGCGGCGCCATCCGCGAAGGCCTTGGCGCTGGCTTCGGCGGCCAGGGCATCCTTCGAGGCAAAATGACCATAGAAGCCGCCATGGGTGAGCCCGGCCGCCTTCATGATCTCGGCCACGCCCACGCCGTCAAAGCCATGTTCGCGGAACAGGGTCGCCGCCTCGGTGACGATGGCGGCGCGATGCTTGGCGGCTGTTTCCCTGCTGACCTTCATGGCACCCTCTCGGAAGTGGCTTGACAATCATTACGATGATCATCATAAATGTTTTATTGATGATGTCCATCATTATTATAACGGTAATACGGAAAGCCCCGCCATGATCGCCGCCGCCCTGTCACGCTCGCTGGAACGCCGCCGGATCCATTACGGCTGGATCATGGTCGCCGTCACCTTCCTCACCATGCTGGTGACGGCGGGCGCCGTGGGCGGGCCGGCGGTGCTGCTCCTGCCGCTGCAGCGCGAATTCGGCTGGTCCAATGCCGAGATCTCAAGCGCGCTGGCGGTGCGCCTGGTTTTCTTCGGCCTGATGGGGCCCTTTACCGCCTCCCTCATGAACACCTTCGGCCTGCGCAAGGTGACACTTGCCTCGCTCGCCATCGTCGTCACCGGGCTCGGCCTGTCGCTCTTCATGACCGAGCTCTGGCAGCTCATCCTGCTCTGGGGTGTCGTCGCCGGGTTCGGGACGGGGCTTACGGCCCTGGTTCTGGGCGCCACGGTGGCAACGCGCTGGTTTACGGAGCGGCGCGGCCTGGTGATCGGCTTCCTGACCGCCAGTTCCGCCACCGGGCAATTGGTCTTCATGCCGCTCATCTCCTGGATCGCCGAACATCACGGCTGGCGCGGCGGCATCCTGCTGCTCTGTGTTTTGTTGGGCGCAACGGCGTTCCTGGTTCTCCTGCTGCTGCGCGACCGGCCGGCGGATCTCGGCCTCGCCCCCTATGGCGAAAAGACGGTCGTGCCGCATGTGGCCCTGGCCCATTCCTTCCGCGCCATTGCCTGGGCACCGATCGCCACCTTGCGCGACGCCGCCCAGACGCGGGTGTTCTGGGTGCTGTTTGCCACCTTCTTCATCTGCGGCGCCAGCACCAACGGCCTCATCCAGCCGCATCTCATTCCTCTCTGCGTCGATTTCGGCCTGCCGGAACTTCAGGGTGCCGGCTTCCTCGCCATGATCGGCATCTTCGATTTCCTCGGCACCATTGCGTCAGGCTGGCTCTCCGACCGCTATGACAATCGCTGGCTGCTGTTCTGGTATTACGGCCTGCGCGGCTTGTCGCTGCTCTATCTCCCAGCCTCCGATTTCACCTTCTACGGCCTCTCGCTCTTTGCCATGTTCTATGGCCTCGATTGGGTGGCGACCGTGCCGCCCACGGTGAAGCTCACCGCCGAACGTTTCGGCCGCGAGCGCGCCAATCTGGTTTTCGGCTGGGTCTTCGCGGGGCATCAATTGGGGGCAGCCTGTGCCGCCTATGGCGCCGGCCTGTCGCGTTCGGAACTCGATTCCTACCTGCCGGCCTTCTTCACGGCGGGCACGCTCTGCCTCATCGCGGCAGCACTCGCCATCTCGGTCAAACGGCGGGTTGCCTAATCCTCGAGTTTCCGAAGGCGGTCAGGAAGTTCGGCCAGGATCGATTTCAGTTTCGACTTCTTGGCCTTCTTCCATTTTTTGCATTCCTCCTTGGTCCGACCGCAGCCCAGGCACCAGCCCGTCTTCCGGTCGAATTTGCAGAGGTCGATGCAGGGGGATTTCAAGCTGAAAGGCCGTTCAACTTTTGAATGATCATTCAGGCCCGGAGCGAGTCTTCGGCCGCTTTCATGAAATCGGCTGCGGCGGCGTCGCTTTCGGCTGCCTGCCCCACCGCCTCGGCAAGCGCCGCCGTCAGGGTGAAGGTATCGAAACCACGGGCGGTGAGTGTCTCCAACTGATCGATCGAGCGGATGCTCGCCACCAGCACGGCGAGATTCTCCTGGAGATCGGCGATACGCAGCATGGCATCCAGACGATTATCGGCATCGAGCCCGGCATCCAGCATGCGCCCGTAATAGGGGGCGACATAACGGGCGCCGATGCTGGCGGCCAGCATGGTCTGGTGCGCGGTATAGCAGGCGGTAATAGTGACGATGGCGCCCTCGCGGCAGAGCACGCTCGCCGCCTCGAAACCGGCGGCGGTTGCCGGCACCTTCACCGTGACGCGGCCCCACAATTCACGCAAGGCGCGGCCGCTGGCCAGCATCTCATCGGCAGAATGGCCGGTCACCTGCAACTGAATCTCGGCAAGCTCGCGCGACTTCGCCGCCTCGACCAGATCGGCCGCTGTCGCCATGTCGACGCGTTTTCCGGCGCGGCTGATGATGAGCGGGTTGGTGGTGACGCCATGGAGCCAGCCGCGCTTGCGGGCGAGATCCCATTCCTGCGGGTTGGCGCTGTCGATGAAGAGGCGATAGGTCATCACAGGACTTTCTAAGAAACGATATGCCCGAGTTCGGCGGCGCGCGGCATGTCGGCGCCGCGCCTGCTGCAGGTAATGGCGGCAGCACGCGCGCCGAAACTCAACATGGCCCGCAAGGCATCGGAATCAAGAGCCGCGGCCTCGGTGGCGTGAAGCGCATCGCGCCGCTCCAGCCAGGTCAGCATCGCCGCCTGGAAGGTGTCGCCCGCCCCCACCGTATCCACCACCTCGACATGGCAACCCGGAACAGCGGCGCTGCAGCCGCCGCCGGTAAAGGCAACGGCGCCATCGCCGCCTTTCGTCACCACGACCAGGCGCACGCCGCGCGCGATCCAATCGGCCGCGAGATGCTCCGGCGATTGTTTCGGATAAAGCAATTCCGCATCCTCGATGCTGAGCTTGACGAGATGCGCCGTACCGGTGAGCGAGGCGATGCGCCGGCGCCAGACCTCAAGATCGGGCTCGATCGAGGGACGGATATTGGGATCGTAGGAGATGAAGCGCCGCTGGCTCTCGCGCTTCACCAGCGCCACCAGGCTCGAGGCCGTCGGCTCGGTCGCGGTCGTGTAGGAACCGATATGGATGGCGCGGATATCGGCCGGCAGAACCGGCGGCAATTCATCCAGGCTCAGCGACCGATCCGCCGTGCCCCCGGTATAGAAGGCATAAGCGGGAACACCTGCCGCGTCGAGTTCGACCACCGCCAGCGTGCTGTTGTTCGAGGCAGAAACCAGCAGGCTGGTATCGACGCCCTCATGCCGCAGGAAAGCGGCGATGCGCTGGCCGAAGAGATCGGTCGAGTTCTTGGTGAAATAGGCGACGGGCCGGCCAAGTCTCGCCAGCCCGACGGCCACATTGAGAGGCGAGCCGCCCACCCTGCCCTCCAGCCGGATGGTCGCCGGACCATCGCTGGGCTGCGAGAAGAGGTCAAACAGCGCGTCGCCACAGCACAGAAACATGCGATCTATCCCCGTGCGTCAGGGTGTGGCGATAACCTGTTGGCGCTGCTCGCCGAGGCCGTCGATGCCGAGGCGCATCACCTGCCCGGCCTTCAAGAAGATCGGATTCGGCTTGATGCCGAGGCCGACACCCGGCGGCGTACCGGTCGAGATCACGTCGCCCGGCTGCAGGCTCATGAATTGCGAGATGTAATGCACCAGATGACGGACACCGAAGATCATCGTCTTGGTTGAGCCGTTCTGATAGCGGTGGCCATCGACTTCGAGCCACATGGCGAGGTTCTGCGGATCGGCGACCTCATCCGGCGTGACCAGCCAGGGGCCGATCGGACCGAAGGTATCGGCCGACTTGCCCTTGGTCCATTGCCCGCCGCGCTCAGCCTGGAATTCGCGTTCCGAAACGTCATTGATCACGCAATAGCCGGCGACATGATCCATCGCGTTCTTCTCGTCGACATAGCGCGCTTCGCGGCCGATGATGACGCCGAGTTCCACTTCCCAATCGGTCTTCATCGATTTCCGGGGGATCATCACGTCGTCATTGGGGCCGACGATGGCGCTGGTCGCCTTCATGAACAGGATCGGTTCCTTGGGCGGCTCGGCGCCGGTTTCCTTGGCGTGGTCCGAATAATTGAGGCCGACACAGATGAACTTGCCGGTCCGGGCGACGCAGGGGCCGTAGCGCACCGGGCCTTCGACCTTGGGCAGGCTCGCGGGATCGAGTGCCTTCAACTTCGCGAGGCCTTCGGGCGTCAGCACATTGCCGGCGATGTCATCGACCACCTTAGAGAGATCGCGGATGCCGCCATCCTTGTCGAGCATGCCGGGCTTTTCGGCGCCGCGCGGACCGTATCGCAGAAGTTTCATCTCATGCCTCTGATTGGGGACAGATGCCATCCGAGCGATGGCAGAAGAAGTCGATATAGACCAGATTTTTTGCGCCCGTGAAAGGCTGCAATGCAAGCGCAAACATTGAGATAAATTGCGGCATAAATGATATTTGACACATCAGATTAAATATCTAGAATATCCCCATCGAACAACTTTGCTGAGATGGCCAGATGATCACGGGCGCTCAGATGCGCGCGGCCCGCGCGCTGCTTGGACTCGACCAGAAACGGCTGGCCGAAATGGCCTCGCTTTCCCTGCCGACCGTCCAGAGGATGGAGGCCAGCAATGGCGTGGTGCGGTCCAATGTCGATTCTCTGATGAAGCTGGTAACCGCCCTTGATCAGGCCGGGATCGAGCTCATTGGCGAAAATGCGCCCAGCACCGGAACCGGGCGCGGCGTTCGGCTGAAGGAGATGATGTGATGACGTCACCGGCCCTCGAACAAAAGCCGCAGGAGACATCGGCGAGCTTCGCCGAGATCTTCACACCCAAGCTGGTCACCATCCTCCGTGAAGGCTATCGGCTGGGCGACCTCAAAGCCGACGCCATCGCCGGCCTCACCGTTGCTATCGTCGCCTTGCCCCTGTCCATGGCAATTGCCATTGCGTCGGGCACCACGCCGGATCGCGGCCTCTATACCGCGATCATCGGCGGCTTCCTCATTTCGGCGCTGGGCGGCAGCCGCTTCCAGATCGGCGGTCCTGCCGGCGCCTTCATCGTGCTGGTGGCGGCAACCGTGAGCCGCCATGGCGTTGACGGCTTGCTGCTGGCGACGCTGATGGCCGGGGGAATATTGCTGGTATTGGGCTTCCTGCGGCTTGGCACCTATGTGAAGTACATTCCCTATCCCGTGACCGTGGGTTTCACCGCCGGCATCGCCGTCATCATCTTTGCCAGCCAGATCAAGGAATTGTTCGGCCTGACATTGCCGGGCAAGGAACCGGGCGAGATCATCGAGAAAGTCGAGGCCCTGGCTGCCGCCAGCGGCACCTTCAGTCCGGCAACGGCGGGCATCGCCCTGCTCACCATCGCGATCATCGCCGGTCTCAAACGCTTCCGGCCGCATTGGCCCGGCATGCTGATCGCCGTTGCCGCGGCATCGATCATCAATTGGCTGATCGACATGCCGGCCGATACGATCGGCTCGCGCTTCGGCGGCATTCCAAATTCCCTGCCCTTGCCGAGCCTCCCCGTCTTTACGCCGGAACTTGCCATGGCGGTCCTGCCGGATGCCGTGGCCTTTGCCTTGCTGGGGGCGATCGAATCCCTGCTCTCCGCCGTCGTCGCCGATGGCATGACCGGGCGGCGCCACCGCTCAAATTGCGAATTGGTGGCGCAGGGCTTTGCCAATATCGGCTCGGCCTTGTTCGGCGGCGTCTGCGCCACCGGCACCATCGCGCGCACCGCGACCAATGTCCGCGCCGGCGCCCGCGGCCCGGTCGCCGGCATGCTGCATTCTCTTTTCCTTCTGCTGTTCATGCTGGTGGCGGCACCGCTCGCCGGCTATATCCCGCTCGCGGCCCTGGCCGGTGTGCTGGCGATTGTCGCCTGGAACATGGCGGAGCGGCATGCCTTCCTGACCTTGATCCGCTCGTCGCGCGGCGATGCCGTGGTGCTGCTGGCAACCTTCCTGCTTACAGTTTTCCGCGACCTCACCGAAGGCATCCTGGTCGGTTTCGGTCTCGGCACCCTGCTGTTCCTGCACCGCATGGCGCAGACGATCAGCGTCGAGAGCGAAACGCCGATGGTGACCGAGGATCGCGCCGACAATGCGAATGGCGGCCGTACCGCCTATGACGTGGCGCTCGCGACCGATCCCAATCTCGTCATCTATCGGATCAGTGGCGCCTTCTTCTTCGGCGCCGCCTCGACCGTGGGGGCCGTGCTTGACCGCATCGCCGACCGGCCGAAAAGCTTCGTCCTCGATTTCTCGGCCGTGCCGTTCCTCGATTCAACCGCCGCCAACACGATCGAAGGTGCCGCGCGCAAGGCACATCGCAACGGCGTCAAATTCTTCGTGACCGGCGCCTCAGGCCCCGTGCGCCATACGCTCTGGGCCCATGGCGTGCAGGCACCTTTGGTCCATTACGAAAAATCGATCGACGACGCCCTTGAAGCGATCGGCCAGCCGACGGCCTGATCAGGTGATCCGGTAGAATTCGGCGGCATTGCCACCGAAGATACGGTCGCGGGCAGCAGCATTGCCGACGATTTCTTCCGCTGCCTGTCGCCAGGCATCGAAGCCGCCAGCGAGATTGATTACCGGCCAATCCGAACCCCACATGACACGATTTGCGCCGAAGCTGCCGATGACGTGCTCGGCATAGGGACGCAGCGCAGCGACCTTCCAATCCGATTCGGCTTCGGTCGCAAGGCCCGACAGCTTGCAATAGACGGGGGTCTTCGCCGCGATTTCGGCAATGCCCGCGGCCCAGGCATCGAAGGATTGGTTGCGGATTTCCGGTTTCAGGCAATGATCAATCACGACGCGCATCTTCGGATAGCGATCGAAGAGTCGCCGGAAATTACCGAGATGACGCGGGAAGCCAAGGGCGTCGAAGGTGAGATCGAGCGCGCAGATTGCGTCATAGCCCCATTGAACATCCGGCCGCAGCATCCAGTCGATATCGGCAATATCCTGGATCATCGGCCGCACGCCGGAAAATTTCCCGTGACGCGCGAGACGTTCGAGATGGCGGCGATGGCTCCTGTCCTCGAAATCAACCCAGCCAACCACCTTGGCGATCCAGGGCGTCGCATCGGCGAGGCCCAACATGTATTCGGTTTCTTCGATGCTGGGGGCGGCCTGCACCAACACCGTCCGCTCGATATTGTAGCGCGTGCGGAATTCCTCGTAATCATTCGGGATGAAATCGCGCCGGATCGGCGCCAGGGACGGGCTCGATTCCATCCAGCCGTAATCGCCGCGCGCCACCGCCCAGAAATGCTGATGCGCATCGACCCGCAACATCATTTGCCTCCCGGAACCGGCGCATCCCTGCGGATGAATCCTTCCGCCTTCAGTTCGGCCCAGAGTGCCGCCGGGATGTCGGCGGCGAGCGCCTGCATATTGAGGGCGACTTCCTCCGGCCGGCTGGCGCCGGGAATGACGGTGACGACCGCCGGATGCACCAGCGGGAAACGCAAGGCGGCCTCGACCAGCTTCACACCATGCCGCGCGCAGATCTTCTCGATGCCGGCGACGCGGTCGAGGATGTGTTGCGGCGCCGGATCGTAATTGTAGAAGGCGCCCGGCTTGGCACCGCTCGCCAGGATGCCGGAATTGTAGGCACCGCCGATCACAATGCCGATGCCGCGCTTTTCGCAGAGCGGCAGGAACGAGCTCAGCGATTCCTGTTCCAGCAAGGTATAGCGGCCGGCCAGCAGGAAGAGATCGAAATCGCCCTGTTTCGCGAGGATCTCGCAGACTTCCCATTCGTTGACGCCGGCGCCGAAAGCCTTGATGACTCCCTGGTCGCGCAATTTGACCAGCGCGCCATAGCCGCTCTTCATCAGTTCGGTGACCTTCTCGTCCCGCGCCGCGACGCTCTTGTGATTGAAGACGTCGATATCGTGAACGAAGAGGATGTCGATACGGTCGATACCGAGGCGTTCCAGAGACGCTTCGACCGAGCGCATGATACCGTCATGGCCGTAATCATAGATCTCGCGGCGCGTAGGCGTTTCAAAGAACTTGCAGATACCGGTGCGTTGATCCGGCGCGCAAACTTCCAGCAGGCGCCCGACCTTGGTGGACAGCACATAGGAATCGCGGGGCTTGCCGCGCAGGAAATGATTGATGCGCGTTTCCGAAAGGCCCAGGCCGTAGAGCGGTGCGGTATCGATATAGCGCAAACCGGCATCCCAGGCCGCCTGCAGGGTCGCCTGGGCTTCCGTTTCGCTCAGCGCGCGATAGAGATTGCCGAGCGGCGCCGTGCCGAAGCCGAGTTCGGTGAAATCGATTTTGGCGCCCGATGGCGCCTTGAAGCTGCGTGTCTTCATGTTCCCCTGATCCTTCTTGGTCTTTTGAAATCAGCCCAGCGCCTTGAGCGATCGTGGGCTGCGTTGTTTGGGCACCGCATCGGCGAAAATCTCCGGTTGCGCTTCGGCCAGCGCCAGCAATTCCACCATCACCGCATCGAGATGCGCCACCATGGCCTGCGCCGCGGCCTCAGCGTTACCTGCGGCAAGCGCCGTTGCGACGGCTTCGTGTTCCTTGTAGGTCAGCGTGTGGCGGCGCCGGGTGGCAAGCAGGCGGCGGATGCGGTCGAGGCCGAGGCGTGCCGATTCCACCATCGCTTTCACGCGCTCGAAGCCCAATGCGGTGAAGATGATGTCGTGGAATTCGAGATCGAGGACGTGGAAGCCTTTGCGGTCGCCGGCCGCGGCGGCGGCTTTCTGGTAGCGGAGATTGCGCTCCAGCGCGTCGATCACCTCGGGCGGCCGGCTGCGCGCCAGGGCGCGGACCGCCTCGGCTTCGAGCGCGCGGCGGAGAAACAGGTTCTCGCGGACATCGGCGATACGAATGCGCGAGACGATGGTCCCCGCTTGAGGCCGGATCTCGACCAGCCCCTCGGCCTGGAGCCGCGAGAGGGCTTCGGAGACCGGAAAGCGGGAGACCCCGAGACGCGCGCAAAGAGCCGCCTTGTCGAGTTGTGTACCTGGAGAAAGTTCAAGTGAAACAATGGCTTCACGCAAGGCCTCGACGACGCGGGACGTGGTGCCGCCGCGCCCGGGCCCGCTGACATCGGCCAGAAAATCGTATGATTCCGCTTCCAGATTCATACTAACATGTTAGAATACGCGATCTGAAACGCAACCACTTTCTGCCGCCGGAAGTCCAGGTTTCCCCACCGCGCGGCATCTGGAAACCCACCGCCATGAGCCAAGTCAGCGCAATCGCCAGCCAGCCCCGCTCCATTCGCCTGTCCGACAAGGACAATGTCGTCGTTGCCGTCGACGAGATCGGCCAGGGTGCCGTGATAAATGTGCCTGGCGCGAATGGCGTTGCCGCCAATGGCCGCATCACCAAGGGACACAAGATGGCGATCAGCACGATCGCCAAGGGTGCCCCCATTCTGAAATTCGGCCAGATCATCGGCTTTGCAACCCAGGACATCCTGCCCGGCGATTGGGTGCATGAGCACAACACGGAGATGGGCGAATTCGAGCGCGATTACGCCTTCGGCGCCGGTGCCCGCAACGAGGCACCGCTGCCGGTTGCCGAGCGCGCCACTTTCCAGGGCTATCGCCGCGCCAATGGCCGCTCCGGCACGCGCAATTACATCGGCATTCTGACCTCGGTGAATTGCTCGGCCTCGGTGGCGCGCTTCATGGCGGAGGCCGTCACCAAATCCGGCATTCTCGATCAATACCCCAATATCGACGGCATCATTCCCTTCGTGCACGGCACCGGCTGCGGCATGGCCTCGAAGGGCGAAGGCTTCGACATCCTGAAGCGCACGCAATGGGGCTATGCCACCAATCCCAATCTGGCCGGCGTGCTGCTGGTCGGTCTCGGTTGCGAGGTGTTCCAGATCCACCGCATGAAAGAGGCCTACAACATCGTCGAGAGCGATACCTTCCGCACCATGACCATCCAGGATAGCGGTGGCACCAGGAAGACGATCGAGGCCGGCGTCGCCGCCATCAAGGAAATGCTGCCCAAGGCCAATGACGTGAAGCGCGAGACCATCTCGGCCTCGGAACTGATCCTCGCTTTGCAATGCGGCGGCTCGGACGGCTATTCCGGCATCACCGCCAATCCGGCCCTGGGGGCGGCGGTCGATTTGCTGGTGAAGCATGGCGGCACGGGTATTCTGTCGGAGACACCGGAAATCTACGGCGCCGAGCACCTGCTTACCCGCCGCGCGGTTTCGCGGGATGTGGGCGAGAAGCTGATCTCGCGCATCAAATGGTGGGAAGAATACGCCGCGCGCAATGGCGGCGAGATGAACAACAACCCCTCGCCCGGCAACAAGGCAGGCGGCCTCACCACCATTCTCGAAAAATCCCTGGGGGCCGCGGCCAAGGGCGGCACCACCAATCTCACCGCCGTCTATGAATATGCGGAACCCGTGACGGCCAAGGGCTTCGTCTTCATGGACACGCCCGGTTACGATCCGGTCTCGGCCACCGGCCAGGTGGCGGGCGGGGCCAACATCCTCTGCTTCACCACCGGCCGCGGCTCAGCCTATGGCTGCAAGCCCACACCCTCGATCAAGCTCGCCACCAATACCGACATGTACAAGCGCATGGTCGAGGACATGGACATCAATTGCGGCGATGTTCTGGACGGTGTCACCATCGAGGAGAAGGGCCGCGAGATTTTCGAGCTGATCCTGCGGGTTGCCTCGGGCGAGCAATCGAAATCGGAACAGCTCGGCTATGGCGACAATGAATTCGTGCCCTGGCAGATCGGCGCCACGATGTGAGGGATACCGGGACAACATAGCTGTCATCCTCCGCGAAGGCGGAGGATCCACGAGTTTCTTTCTTCGGTCTCGCTGAAACTCGTGGATGGTCGGCCTGCGCCGACCATGACAATTGTTAGGTTTGCCTGACTCGCCCTATATCAACCCGGCCACTTTCGCCTTCTGCTTTGTCAGCGCATAGATCATGTCGATGGTGGGCGTCGGCACGGCAACCAGGCGGCCGAGCTCGCTGACGGCGCCGACAATGGCATCGAGTTCGATCGGGCGGCCGCGTTCGAAATCCTGCAGCATCGAGGTCTTGTGGGCGCCGATTGCCGCGGCGCCGTCAATCCGGCGCTCGATGTCGACCGGCATCTTGACACCCAGGGCATTGGCGATGGCCTCAGCTTCCAGCATCATCGCCTTGGCGACGGCACGGGTGCCGGGCTCTGTGCAGATCACATCCAGGGTCGCACCCGTCAAGGCGGTCAGTGGATTGAAGGCGACATTGCCCCAGAGCTTGACCCAGATCTCGGTGCGGATGTCGGGCCGCACCGGGGCTTTCAGGCCGGAAGCGATGAGCGCGCGGCTCAGCGCCAGAATGCGTTCCGACTTCTCGCCGCCAGGTTCGCCCAATGTGAAGCGATCGCCTTCGACATGCTTCAAGCGGCCGGGCTCGACGATTTCGGCCGCCGGATAAACGACGCAGCCGATGACGCGCTCGGGACCGATGAGATCCCATTGCCGGTCGCCGGGATCGACGCTGACGAGGCGTTTATCCTTGAGCGGCCCGGCAAGGCCATGGAAGTACCACCACGGCACGCCGTTCACAGCCATCACCACGGCGGTATCGGGCCCGATCATGGGCGTGAGTTTGTCGGCGATGGCCGGCACCGATTGGGCTTTCAGCGCGATGATGATGTAGTCCTGGATACCGGCCACTGCGGGATCGTCGGTGGCACGCGGCCGCACATTGAACTCGCCGGAGGCATTGAGGACAGTGAGGCCGTTCGCCTGCATCGCCGCGAGATGGGGCCCGCGCGCGATCAAGGTGACGTCTTCACCGGCCCGCGCCAGATGCGCACCCATCAATCCGCCGATGGCACCGGCGCCGTAGATTGCAATCCTCATGAGGCAAGACCGAGTTTCTGCGCCAGACCGATGCGCTGCAATTTACCGGTGGCGCCCTTTGGAATTTCGGGGAGGAAGACGATCTTCTTCGGCACCTTGAAATCGGCGAGGCGCTGGGCGGCGAAATCGCGCAAATCGCGCTCGCTCGCGGCAGCACCTTCCTTCAGCACGACGGCGGCGGCCACTTCCTCGCCCAGCTTGTCATGGGGCAGCGCGAAGGTGACGATCTGCGCCACCGCCGGATGTTCCATCAGCACATCGTCGACCTCGCGCGGCGAGATCTTTTCGCCGCCGCGATTGATGATCTCCTTCAGGCGGCCGGTGAGGCTGACATAGCCTTCCGTGTCCATGATTCCCAGGTCGCCGGTCCGGAACCAGCCGTCGCGAAAGGCCTCTTCATTGGCCTTGGGATTGTTGGCATAGCCCGGCGTGACATTGGCGCCCTTGATCACGATCTCGCCCACCTCGCCCGGCTTCAGGATCTTGCCTTCGGCGCTCATGATCGCGACCTCGGGGCCGGCGGCGATGCCGACCGAGCCGGGCTTCCTTGCCTTGGGCGGCAGCGGATTGCTGGCCATCTGATGCGCGGCCTCGGTCATGCCGTAGGATTCGATCACCGGGCAGCCGAAGGCTTCCTCCAGCGCCAACATCACCGGCGCCGGCAGGGAGGCGGAAGATGAGCGGATGAAGCGCAGCTTGCGCCGTGCGATGATCTCGGCATTGCCCTTGGCACGCGCGAGGATGGTCTGGTGCATGGTGGGGACAGCGGAATACCAGGTGGCCCCGGCCTCATCCAGTTGCCCAAAGAACTTGAGCGCATTGAAGCCGGGCGGGCAATGAACCGAGCCGCCGGCATAGAGCGAGGAGAGCAGCGCGCCGATAAGACCGTGGATATGGAAGAGCGGCATGATGACCAGGCTGCGATCGGCAGGCGTCAGGGCAAGCGTCCGCGCGATGTTGCCGGCGGAGGTCATCAGGTTGCGCTGGGTCAGCGGCACGATCTTTGGCCGCGAGGTGGTGCCGGAGGTGTGAAGCACCAGAGCGACGTCATCCGGTGATGGCGGCACCACCGCACCGCTCCCGGCCGGGATCGAGAGCGAGAAGGCACCGGCGGGACCGGCAAGATCCGGCGTGAGTTCAATGACGCGGATCTTGCGTTTGGCTGCGATCTCGCGCGCGGGGGACTCGGCACCCGCCGGCAGGATCAAGGCCTGGGCGTCGAGATCGCCAAGATAGAAATCGAATTCGTCGCCGCGATAGGCAGCGTTGAGCGGCGCGGCAACACAGGACGCCGCGACCGCGAGGAAGGCGCTCGCCATTTCCGGCCCGTTCGGCATCACGATCGCCACCGCATCACGCCGGCCGATACCGATCCCGCGCAAATCGGCGCCAACCCGCGCCACCAGCGCGGCGAGATCGCCACGCGACATGGTCTGCCGTTCCGGCGCGCCGATCGCCGGCGATGCGGGATCGCCGCTGGAAATCATCTCGGTAATGCCGGAAAACGTGCTCATTCTGGAAACCTCCCCTGAAAAACCGTCTTTTTCTATGGCGCCGCCGTCAATGTCACCGGCGGGCAGGCGATCCTGCCACCCTCTGGCGGCATCCTGCAACTCGCGTTGATCGCCGAGACCAATTTACGTCGTGCGGGACCGAGATCGACCTGGCCGACGCTGCCCGGCCAATCCGGATATTGGCCGCAGAGAATCGTCTCGATCATCATGCGCATCTTGCCGTCGGGGCGCATGACGAAAAGCCCGCCATCGCTCGGCTGCTGCTCGACGGAAAAGGAGACTTGCCCGCCCGGCGGCAATCTGCCGAGATCGCGATCGACCCAGTGACCGAACATCAGCCGGCATTCCATCGGCGCGGTGCCATCGTTGCGCAGACTGACCGCAACGGGCGCGGCATCGCGAGCGGGCGCATTGTTTGAACAAGCGGAAAAAAGGCCGAGGCCCAATAGCGTCAATACTCTCGCCACTTTCATGCCGCGTCTTTCCCTGCTCGAAGAGGACGCGTAGGACGCCCAAGATATTGCGGCATGTCAAGCAAACGCCGCCTGCGATGCCGGCAGATGTGGCGCCAAGGGCGGCCGCCCTTTCAGAAGGTCGCTGAAGCGTTCCGCCATCGCGACGATCGCCGCGTTAACCGGGCCGGTCGTGATGCGGGGGATGATCGAAGCATCACAGATCGAAAGCCCCTCGATGCCGCGCAAAGCAAGCGAGGCATCCACGACGGCATCATCTCCCGCGCCCATGCGGCAGGTGCCGACCGGATGGTGATGGGTGAAGGCTGCCTTTTCCAGAAAGGCAAGCTTCTCGGCGCGGGATGCGAAGCCGGCGCCGGGCAGCAATTCAGCCGCCCGCCAATCGTCGAGCGCGCGTGCCGACCCCACGGAACGGGCGGCATCAAGGGCATCGAGATAGACCTCCCGATCATAGGCTTCGGCGAGATAATTGGGATCCAGCAGCGGCGCCACACGCGGATCCGCTGAGGCAAGACGCAGACTGCCGCGGCTCCTGGGATGGGTGAAGCCGAACATCAGGGTATAGGCCTCGCCCAGGGGTGGTGCCGAAAACTGCTCGGTCACCACGGGGGCGACGACACAGGCCAGCACCATTTCCGGCGCTGTCGCGGCGGAGGCGCCGTCGCGGTGGAGATACATGAGCGATTCCGAATTCTGATAGCGCGATGACGGAACCGGATGGCGCGACCGATAGACATTGCCGCCGGAAAGCAGATGGTCGTGGAGGTTCCTGCCGACACCGGGAAGATCGAGCCGGACATCCAGGCCGAGCGCCTGCAAATCCTCGGCTGGACCAATCCCGGAGCGTAGCAGCAGGAGCGGCGAACCGATGGCACCTGCGGCGAGAATTACCCGGTCGGCGCCGAATTCGGTGACGCCGCTCCCGGTGGCGGCGCGCAAACCTGTGCAGCGCGCGCCTTCGATCTTGAGCGAGAGGACGTCGATCCCGGTCAGGACCTGCAGGTTCGGGCGCGCCAGAGCCGGCGCGAGATAGGCATCGGCGATGGTCTGGCGCTTGCCGTCCTTGATGGTGAGGGTGTTGAGGCAGGGACCGCACATCCGCGCCCCGTTGTGATCGTCAGTCGGCTGCCAGCCGCGCTCGGCACCCGCCGCCATATAAGCGAGCGTTACCGGACTGGGCTGGGTCGGACGGATGAGGTGCAAAGGGCCGTTGCCGCCGTGATAGGCATTGGCACCCGGCGTATAGGTCTCGGATTTCAGGAAATAGGGGAAGAGATCGGCAAAACCCCAGCCCTTGCAGCCGGAAGCCGCCCAGTTATCGAAATCGCTGGGATGGCCGCGCACATGGGCCATGGCATTGATCGCAGTCGAGCCGCCAATGACCCGGCCGCGCGGCCAATCATGAATACGGCCGGCGGTGTGGCGCTGCGGCACGGTCCGATAGCCCCAATCCACGTCGCTCCCCTGGAGAAGGGGCCATTTCGCCGGCTCGGCGATCAGGGGGTTGGTGGCGGCACCCCCCGCCTCGATGAGGCCCACCCGCAATCCCGCCATTTCGCTGAGGCGTCCGGCCAGAACCGCGCCGGCGGTTCCTGAACCAATAATCAGGACGTCGAACCAATTATCGGGAGAATGTGCCATGGGATGCGAACCAATCAGCCTGAGACCAGCAATAGTATTTTCACTTTCCGGGCCGTCAGTCTATCATTCAATGCATCATTAGGCGGGCGAAACGCCGCTGCGAACCAAATCGGGGGAGGCCGAACCAAAATGCCGTCGAGACCCAATATCAAGGAACCTGTGATCACCCTGTCGGCCGGACCAGTGGCCGCCTATCCGCGCATCCTGCAAGCCCTGTCGCGCCCAATCCAGTACGATTACGACCTCTATTTCCAGCAATTCTATGAAGATGTGGCGCGGAAATGCGCCAAGGCGCTGCGCGTGAGCCAGCCAGCCCTCATTCTTCATTGCGAGCCGGCGCCGGGGATCGAGGCGACGGCGGCTTCGCTGATCGGGCCCAATGACGTGGTGCTGAACCTCGCTTCCGGCGTCTACGGCAAGGGTTTCGGCTATTGGTCGGCGCGCTATCACAAGGAAATGGTCGAGATCGAAGTTCCCTTCAACGAATCGATCCCGCCGGAAGCCGTGGCCGAGGCCTTCAAGAAGCGTCCGGACATCAAAGTCGTGTCCCTGGTCCATCACGACACACCATCCGGCACCATCAACCCGGCCCGCGAGATCGGCAAAATCGTGCGCGACAATGACGCGCTGCTGATCGTCGATGCCGTCTCTTCTTTCGGTGGCATGGATATCCATCCCGAGGATTGTTTTGCCGACGTCTTCATCACCGGCCCCGGCAAATGCCTGGGCGGCGCACCGGGTTTGACCGTCATGGCGGTGAGCGAGCGGGCCTGGAAGCATATCGAGGCCAATCCGAAGGCGCCCTTCGCGTCGGCCCTCAGCCTCAAGGATTGGAAGGATGCCTGGAGCAAGGACAAGCCCTTCCCCTTCACGCCGTCGGTCGCGGAGGTAAACGGCCTTGACGCGGCACTTGACCAATATCTCGATGAGGGTCCGGAGAAAGTCTGGCACCGCCATGCCTTGACCGCGGCCGCCACGCGCGCCGGGCTGAAGGCGATGGGCTTGCCGCTCTGGGCCAAGAGCGAGGCAATCGCCTCGCCCACCTGCACCGCCGTCCGGGTGCCGGAGGGCATCAAGGATTCCGACATTATCTCGGCGGCGCGGTCAGAATACGGTGTCGTCTTCTCGACCGGGCGCAACGATACCAAGGGGAAGCTCATCCGGATCGGTCATATGGGTCCGGTTGCGGAGCCGATCTATGCGGTGGTGGCACTCACGGCTTTCGGCGGCGCCCTGCGCAAGCTCGGTCGCAAGGTCGATATCGGCGCCGGAATCGAGGCGGCGACCGCGGTGATCGCCGCCGGCAGGGCCTGATCGTTCAAAAAAATCCAGACACAAGACCAAACAAGGGAGCTTTTTATGCGGAGATTTGAAGGGCGCGTGGCCGTCGTGAGCGGTGCTGCGCAGGGCATGGGCAAGGCCGTCGCACTGCGCCTCGGCAAAGAGGGGGCGACCGTGATCGCCGCCGATATCAACGGCGCCGGTGCCGAGGCAACCGCCAAGGAAATCGGGGGCGCCTCCTTCGGCCAGCAGGTCGATATCGGCGATCCCGATTCGGTCTCGAAGCTGTTCGAGGCGGTGGCGAAGAAAGCCGGCAAGCTCGATGTGCTGGTGAATGTGGCCGCCATCGTGCCCTTCGTGAAATGGGACGAGCTCACTTTCGAGGAATGGCGCCGTGTCGCCCGCGTCAATTACGACGGGCTCTATCTGATGTGCCGCGCCGGTTCCGATTTGATGCGCAAGAACGGCTATGGCCGCATCGTCAATTTCGGCTCGAACAGCATGCTCGCCGGCACGCCCAACATGGCGCATTACGTCGCCTCGAAAGGCGGCGTGCTGGCTTTCGGGCGCGCCCTTGCCACAGAACTTGGTGGCTACAAGATCACGGTCAATACGGTGATGCCGGGCTTGGTCGATACCGAGGGTGTGCAGCAGACACCGCACAAGGATGCTTTCGGCTTCGTCGACATGCTGCAGGCGATCAAGGGCAAGGGCACGCCCGGCGATATCGTTCCGGCGGTGGCCTTCCTCGCTTCCGAGGAAGCGCATTGGATCACCGGCCAGGCGCTCAATGTCGATGCCGGCATGGTGCGTTACTAGATTTTTGAATCCCAGAGGAGACTAAGGGCCCGCATCCATCCGGATACGGGCCCCTTTTTTTGACCAGATTTCGCCCGTGGCTCAGGAGTAGAAATTGGCGCCGGTCTGGTAGTTCTTGAAGCTTTCGAGATCGTGCGAATAGAACAGCTCGGCGTCATGCTTCTCCGCCAGGGCCTTCAAACGCTTCATCGAATTGAGGCTCGCCGTCGGATCGAGATGGAAGCTGGAGATGCACATCATGTCCATGTTCTTCTGGCTGTAGCACGCATCCGCGGTGAACAGCATCGGCCGCCGGTTCTTCAGCTCCACCATCAGGCTGTAATGCCCGGCCGTGTGACCCGGCGTCTCGAACAGCCACAGGCCCTTGGCAATTTCCTGGTCGCCGGTGAGGGTCTCGAATTTCGGCGTGAACATGTCGAGGGCGGGATCGGGCGGCAATTCGACACCCTTCCCCTTGGCGATGTCCGGCGCGAAGGTGAGGTCGGAATAACCCAGATGTTCAAAGGGCTGGCAATTGGCGCTCTGCTCCAGTTCCTTGGTGTGGCAGATGGTGCAGGCTTCGTGGAGATGCTTGTTCCCGCCGCAATGATCGAAGTGATAGTGGGAATTGATCACATAATTGATGTCGCTGGTCTTCAACCCCACCTTGGCGAGCTGGCCGGGGATCTTCTGGCTCTCGTCCTGGATCGGTTTTTCGAAGGGCAGGACGCGCATGACATGATCGAAATCGTAGCCGGTATCGAACATGTAGCGGCCATCCTTGTGCTCGATCAGCACCGAATAGCAGGGAAAGCGCAACTCGCCGCTGGGACCGCGATTCCAGAAGGCATGGAATCCGTCGATCACCAAGGTGCCACCATCCAGCAGATAAACTTTTGTGTCGGACATCGTCGAACCTCCCTTGAATCAATCCTGTCTAGGTAGTCGTTACCGATCGCCCCGCACATAGGGCAGGCCCAGAGCCGGCGGCAGCACGCTGTGCCGGGCAAAGATGACCAGAACCAGCATCACCATGGCAAAGGGCAGCATCTGCACCACGTCGGTCGGAATATCGATTCCGGCCACCTGAAGCGCCGTGGTCATGGTCAGGCTGACACCGAACAGGATGGCGCCCAGCAGGACCCAGACCGGGCGGCCACGCGCCAGCATGGCCAGCACGATGCCGATGAAGCCGGCACCGCCGGTCATGAAGGGCACGAAGATGCCGGCACCGACATTGGCCATATAGGCGCCACCCACACCCGCAAGGAATCCAGTGGCGAGCACCGCGATGGTCCGCGTCTTCACCACATCGATGCCGGCGGCATCGAGAGCTGCCGGCTTGTTGCCGGCCGCTTCCAGATTGAGGCCGAAATAGGTGTTGCGGAAAGCCCAGCCGAGAACCGCGACGAGGAGGAGCGCTAGATAGACCATCGCATTATGGCTGAAGAGGCCGGGCCCGATCACGGGGATACTGGCGAGGCCGGGTATATCGAGAATGGGTGCCGCCGACAGGCGCGGATAGGTGCGGCTGAACTGGATGTGATGCAATAGCGCCGTCAGCCCTTCGATGCCGAGCGTCACGGCGATGCCGATCACGATCTGGTTGAGGCCAAAGCGGATGCAGAGCAGCATCACCAGCGCCGCGACCGCCACGCCGCCAAGACCCCCCGCGACGAAGCCGATGCCGAAGGATTGCGTGTAATAGGCCGCGACGAAGCCGGCATAGGCACCGAACAGCATCATGCCTTCGATGCCGATATTGAGGATACCCGCCTTTTCCGAGATCTGTTCGCCGAGGCCGGCCAGCAGCAGCGGAATGCCCGCCGTCACCGCGCCGAACAGCAAGGCTGTGAGAAAGGGCTGTGTCAGCAATCCATCCATGATCTCAGACTCCTGCCCGCTTGCGCCGCTGATGATCGAGATATTCGACCAAAGCGAGGAAGATCAGCAAGAGGGCCACCAGCACTAACACGAAATCATTGGGGACACCCACGCGGCGCGCGGCACTCTCGCCGCCGATCATCAGCGCCGAGAAGAACAGGGTGAAGCCGATGACGGCATAGCCGTTGAACCGCGCCAGGAACACGATCGGCACCACCAGCAGGCCGAAGGCCGGATTCCAATCCGCCCGCACCGTGCCCCAGACACCCAGGATTTCGACCGAGCCGCCCAGGCCGATGAGGCCGGCACTGATGGCGAAGGTGGCGATGGTGAGCCAGCCCACTTTGAGGCCGGCATGGATGGCGGCGGCGGGATTGGCACCCACCACCTGCAGCTTCAGGCCGAAAGCGGTGCGCGTCATCATGATGTGGACTAGGATGACCGTGAGGATCGCAATCACCACACCGCTATGGACGGTGGTATCGAACAAACGCGGCAGGCGATCCGCGACGGCGAGGTCTCGGGTCTGCGGCACGGTCGTGTTGGGATCGCGGAAGAAGAGCTTCACCAGGACGTTTGCAAAACTGACCCCGAGAAAACTCATCATCAGCGAGGTGATGATTTCGTTGATGCCGTAGCGTGCCTTCAGAATGGCCGGGATCAGGGACCAGGCTGCCGCGACGATGACCGAGACCACCATGCAGATCAGCAGGGTGAGGAGATGCGGCAGGGTGCCGATCAACGCTGGGGCCAGTGCCGCGGTGATGACCGCCGCCAGCAGGAATTGGCCATCGGAACCCAAATTCCAGATGCCGGCCCGAAAGGCAACAATGAGACCGGCGCCGATCAGCAACAGCGGCGCCATGCGCGTCAGCGTTTCCTGGAACCCGCCCCAGGTGAGGAGGCCGCGACGGACGACGAAGCCATAATAATCGAGCGGGTTCTTGCCGAGCAGCAGCAGGATAATGCCACCCATGACGAGGGCGGCGAAGACCGGCACGAGGACGCGCAGGATTGCCGCCTGAATCTCGCGCAGCCTTTCCTGCCGCAGCAGATCGGCTTCGGCGGGACTTGTTTCAAAACCGGCGCTCATGCCGCCTCCACGCCCGTCATCAGCAAGCCAACCTTTCGTTCGACATCCGGTCCGTTTTCGACGATGCCGGCAAGACGCCCCTGATACATGACGCCGATCCGGTCACTGACCTTGATCAACTCGTCGAGATCGGTCGAGATCACGACGATCGCCATGCCCTGATCGGCACTGGTCACGATGCGGTCATGGGCGATACGGGTGTTTTGAAGATCGAGGCCATAGGTAGGTTTGTTGAAGATCGCCACCTTGGCATCGCTGTTGATCTCGCGCGCCAGCAGCACCTTCTGGATATTGCCGCCCGACAATTTGGCGACCGGCGTCTTTTCCGACGGCGTGCGGATGTCGTTGCGGCCGATCTGATCGCGGGCATGATCGTGGATGCCGGCCCAATCGCTCCAGCCGCGCCGCCAATACGGCTCGCGGCCGATTTCCTTCAGGACGAGATTGGTGGCGACCGAGAAAATGCCGACCGTTCCCTCGCCGAGGCGCTCATCAGTCACATAGCGGACGCCGTGCCGGCGCCGCTCCGGGACACCATCGCCTGTTATGTCCTGGCCGGCGAGATCGATGCGCCCGGCACTGACGGAACGCTGTCCGGCCAGGACCTCGGCCAGATGTTTCTGGCCGTTGCCGTCGACCCCCGCGATCCCCAACACCTCGCCGGGCCAAAGATCGAAGCTGACATCGCGCAGCGGACATTCGCCGCGGCCTGCGAGCGTTGCAAGATTGTGCGCGGTCAGGCGCGGGGCGATAGCGCGATCGACGTTGCGCAAATGCCGGTCGCGCCCCACCAATGTCTCGGCCTCGCGGCTGTGGTCACCCGCATTGCCGAACATCATGTCGATGACGGCATCGGTGGTCTCGGCTTCGCTCATGGCCGCCAGGCGCTCCGGCGGAATATCGCCGACGACGCGCCCCAGGCGCAGGACCGAAATGCGGTCGCCGAATTCATAGGCCTCGAGGAGCTTGTGGGTGATGAGGATGATCGCAACACCCTTGTCGCGGAGGCGCCGGATCACCTCGCCCAGATCCTTCACTCCTTGCGGCGTCAGCATCGAGGTGGGTTCGTCGAGAATGAGCACCTTCTCGCCGCGCCACAGCGCGCGCATGATCTCGACCTGCTGCTGTTCGCCCAGCGACAGCCGGCCGACCACCGCGTCCGGGTCGATATCGACACCCAGCAAGGCGGATAATTCCTGGAACCTGGCAAGAGCCGGTGCGCGGTTGAGGCGGCGCCACCAGCCGGCACCCAGCATCAAATTCTCGATCACCGTGAGGCTCGGTACCAGCAACACATGCTGGAACACGGTGCCGATGCCGTATTCCAGGCTCTCGCGCGGCGAACCGATCTTCACGGCCCGGCCATCGATCAGGATTTCGCCCTCGTCCGGCTGCTGCATGCCGGCGAGAATGCCGATCAGAGTCGACTTGCCGGCACCGTTCTCGCCAAGGAGGACATGCACTTCGCCCGCGCGGAAGGCCAGCGAGACGCGGTCATTGGCGAGCACGCCGGGGAATCTCTTGGTCACATTGCTGACGGCAACCACGGGGGCCAAGGCGCCGCCATCCGTCACGGGGAAATCGGTCATCTGGTTACTCAGCGATGGGCCACGCCAGCCTTGCGGCGCGGCGTGGCCCGTTCACATGATCGCTTTTGGCGATTTTACTGCTGCGGTGCGTCGGTGACCGAGCTCATCAGCGCGCGGACATCCTTCGCATCCCAGACCGGCTCGATCTTCAGGCTGCCGTCGATGATCTGCTTCTTGACCGCCTCGACATCGGCCCAAGCCGCATCCGAACCGTTTGCGGTCTTCAGAAGCTGCACGGAATCGTCCTTGAGCTGGATCGAATAGCCATGCGTGCCGAAGGTATCGCCTTTCAGATCCTCGACCATGGCCGAATAGACCGGCACCAGGTTCCAGACCACCGAGGAGAGGAGGCTCGTCGCATCCTTCATCGAGGTCTTGTCGCCGATCACGTCGATGAACCAGACCTCACCGCCGCTGGTCGACTTGCTGGTCTCGGTTGCCTGCAACATGCCGAAGCTGGCGCCGTCGCCCTGGCCGAAGATCACGTCGGCACCGGCGGCGATCACCTGTTCGCTGACGCGGCGGCCCCCGGCGACATCGGCATAAGCGGCCGGGCCGATCACGGCATAGAGAATCTTCATGGCCGGATCAGTGGCCTTGACGCCCTGCGCGAAGGCCGCCGATTGCGAGTTCCATGAGGGCGGTTCGCCGGAAACGACGATGCCGACCGTCTTGGTTTCGGAGGTTTTCGCGGCGAGCACGCCCGCGAGATAGGCACCTTCATGGCCGCTGAGGGTGTAATCGGCGACGGCGCCCGGCTTGTTCGCATCCGGGCGGTCGACGATCGCGACCGCGACGTTCTTCTCGGCGCCGACTTCCGGTGCCGCCGTGTTGTAGCCGCTGGCATGGGCGATGATCAGGCTGGCGCCTTCATCGGCCACTTCGCGCAATTGCGGATGCACGTCGCCGTAACCGAGACCGGTGGCCGGAATGAATTCCAGGCCATACTTTTCGGCAACGGCCTTGGCCGCGTCGAAGCCCTGCTGGTTCCAGCCGAAATCGGTGGGCTCTTCCGGGGTCAGCACGGCGATTGACTTGACGTCGGCGGCAATGGCACCGCCGGCAATGGCAAATACGCTGGTCATCATGGCGGCCGCAAGTACCGTGCGGGCCGAATGCCGTCTCGAAAACTTAATCATAGCGAAGCCTCCTGCTCTTCGTAAATTTGTGCCTGTTTGGTCGTTCTGTTCGTCGCTGCTTGTCGCAACTGACTTTGTTCTTTTCGGCCAGAATGGTAACGCCGCGCTGCTGGCCCCAGATTGTGCGGGTAAAACTTGCTTGGCTCAACGATCAGCTTTTTTGCCGACCGTTCTTCCCTCCTTGTTGGTCATGCTTCCAATGCCTTGCGGACCGCCACCAGCTTGCGGGCGCGTTCGTCGCGCAGGGCCGCGATCTGTTCCGGCGTGTAGTCGAAGATGCCGCCGCCCGATTTCATGCCGAGGCGGCCACGATCGACGCGTTCGGTGACATAGGCCGCGACGTCGCTGCGGTCGCACAATTCCTTGTTGAGATAGGAGCCGACCGCCCGGTAGATGTCGAGCCCCGCCATGTCGAGGAGCGCCATCGGCCCCACCACCGAGAGCTTGTAACCGATGCCCCAGGAGACGCAGGTATCGAGATCGACGGGATCGATGACGCCCTGCTCCACCAGATCGACGCATTCGCGCATGACCGAATAGAGCACGCGGTTCTCGACGAAACCCGGCACATCCTTCTTGATGATCACGGGCAGATGGCCGATGCGGCGCACGAAGGCGGTCATCCAATCGACCGTTGCCTTGGCTGTCTCGGTGCCGGCGATGACCTCGATCATCGGGATGATATGGGGCGGGTTCGACCAATGCATGCCGATGATCCGCCCCGGATTTTTCATGCCGGCCTGGATCTCGGTAATGGGAATGCCGGAGGTGTCGGAAGCGATGATGGCATCGTCGGCCACAAAGCCTGTGATCGCGGTGAAGACCGCGCGCTTTACATCCAGTTTTTCCGACACGTTCTCAATGACGAGATCGGCGCCGGCGACGCAATCCTCAAGGCTGTCGGCGATGCATGTGCTGCCGCCGGCGGTCACTGCGACACCGAGGCTCTCGAGCACGCGGCCAGCGAGATCGAAGCCCAGCGGGGCCTTCTCCCGCTGATCGGCGCTCGCATCGAAAGCGGTCACGGCAATACCGGCACGCGCCAGGGTCGCGGCGATGCCGGGTCCCATGGTGCCCAAGCCGATGACGGCTGCCTTGGTCATAACGCCCCCAGATATTGTTCCAGCTCTACCCTGTCTCTAGCTCTGTTGTGATGGGCGGTCTTGTCGCCGCCTTTCACGTGTCGCGACGATCAGCCGACGGCCTTCTTGAAGGCCGGCCGCGCGGTCACCTTGTCGCGCCAGGCGCGCAGGCCGTCGAGGCCCGGCAGATCGACCGGGAAATCGAGGCAGCGATGCACGATCGGCGCGAGGCAGATATCAGCGAGCGAGAAATTCTGTCCGGCGAGGAAAGGGCGGGCGGCCGTGCCCTTAGCAAGGATATCGAGCTGCGCCTTCAATTCCTTGGCATCGGCATCCCAGCTAGCGCCACGCTCGGCTGCAGGCTTCTTCGCTTCCTTGAAGATCGCGACATAGGGGCCATTGAGCGAGGCCAGCAGCCAATCCATCCAGCGTTCGACTTCGCTGCGCGCGGCGGGGTCGGCGGGATAAAGGGCGGCACCGTTATATTTCGAGGCGAGATAGCGCAGGATCGTGTTCGATTCCCAGATCACGGTGTCGCCATCGATCAGCGTCGGCACCTTGCCATTGGGATTGAGGCCGAGATAGGTGGCGTCCTGGGTATTGTTGAACTGGCGGCCGTAATCCTCGCGTTGATAGGGAGCGCCCAGCTCTTCCAGCAGGAACAGAACCTTCTGCACATTGCCCGAGGTGGCACGACCGAGAACTCGCAACATCTTCCATCTCCCTGTCGACGCAGAGCCTTCGCCCTGCATTCTTGTTTCTCTCAAATCCTCAGCGCAATCTTGCTTCAGCGCTTCGGCTTATAGGCAACCGCATCCATCTCGATCTTGCATTCGATCACCGCCCGGGCCTCGACCGTCGTGCGCGAAATGCGCCCTTCCGGAAAGTACTCGGCGAAGACCCGATTGTAGCGGCCGAAATTGCGCGCGTCTTCGAGATAGACGGTCACTTTTACGACATCGCTGAGATCGGCGCCATCGAGTGCGAGAATGCGCTTGATCGATTCAATCGTCCAGCGCGTCTCTTCCTCGATATTGCCTGCACACATGTTGCCGTTCTCGTCCTTGGCAACTTGTCCCGATACAAAGATGAAATCGCCGGCACGAACCGCCGGATGAAACGGCAAATTCGGATTCTTCTTGCCGATGGTGGTGATTTCTTCGCTCATTTCTTCCTCCGCCCCGCTCAAAGAACCGAGGTTTCGATGATGTCGACGCCGCGCTGGCGGTCAATCAGATAGCAGATGCCGCGATCGTCGATGGTAACGTCATTGGATGATGACAATTCGAATCCCTTGGGCGGATCGGGTTCGTAGAAGGCGATCTCACGCGGGGCGAAGGGATCGGCGATATCGAGGATACGCAGGCCCTGGGCGAACCAGGCAAAGGGAATGGTGGTTCCCTTGAAACGCTCCGAGGGTTGGTGGCAACCCATCATCGGCGGCTGCGGCGACCCGTCCTTGTCGATGCCCTCGACCTGGAAAGTCGAGATCGGAATCGGGCAATGCTCGTTGGTGATGTCGTAGATCCAGGTGAAGGCCGGGGCCGCCGGCCACAATTTGGCGACATCCTCGTCCGCCACCACCATCACGCGCCGGCCCTTCAGGGTTTCCGGAATCGGCAGGCAGGTATGGGTGGGATGCGGAAAGGTCGGCGAGGTATTGACCGCCGAGATCAGCTTGGGCTTCGTCATGTCCTCGATGTCGAGGATGAAGAAGCCGTGATGCCAATAGCTGACATAGAGGCGATCACCCCGGCGCATGGGGTGATGGCAGCGTGGCGGCGTCCAATTGTCCCAGGGATAATCCTCGCCGCCAGCCTTCCACTGGCCGGGGATCCACCAGCGGCCAACTTCCTCGGGCTTCTCCGGATTGTGGAGATCGAGGATCATCGCGATATTGCCGACATAACCCTCGGCCGTCGGCGAGATATAGGCATAACGACCGTCGAAATCGTAGCGGTGCACGCCCTTGCCATGGGTGCGCCATTTCGAAATGAGGCGCGGATTGGCCGGCTTCGAAACGTCATAGATACCGAGGCCGCCGCCGAATTCGGCATCGCCCTCCATGCCCTGGCGCTCGTGATTCACGATCATGATGCCGTTGGACACACGGACCTTGTGCGAATGCCAGCCCACAGGCATGTCGATACGCGCCAGCGTCTTCGGATTCCGGGGATCCGAGATGTCGACGATGGTCGTGCCCGTCGGCTGCCGCATATGGCCGATATAGAGGATATTGCCGTCGACCCAGACCTGCCCGCCACCGGGACAGTCGATGTTGGCCAACAGTTTCGTGTTCTTTGCGCGTGCCATGAATGCCGTCTGATATGATGATTGAAATGCAGGCTCGTCAGGCGAGCTTCACGATGTCGCCGTTCTGATTTTTGCCATGCTTTTGATAGAAGGCGAGGGCTTTCAGCGCCGGCTCGTCGCTGGCGACGAAGAGGATCGCGGGATCCTTGGCCGAGGTATTGACGTGCTGGCACCAACTGCCGCCCGGCACCGCCACGGTGTCGAAACGGTCCCAGGCAATGGTCTTGTCGTTGACGATGCTATGCCCCTGGCCCTCGAAGGGCGAGACCACCAGGCTGGCACTCTGTTTCAAGGGCAAAGTGCGCTCGCCCGGTCGCAGCATCTGCATGAAGAAGGTGATGGTCTTGAAGACCGGCAAGCCGTTGGTGGGATCGACATACTCGATCATCAAGGCTTCGTAGGGATCGCCATCCCAATCACGGAATTTCTCAAGCGCCTCGCGCATCATGTCGTAGCGATAGACATACATCGGTGACGCGGCTCCCGCCCCGCGGTGATGCGAGACGAAGCGCGGCATCAAGCCGCCATGGCCATAGACCATCTGCGAGTAAGTAGGCGGAAAACGCTCGGATTGCATCTTGCGCGCGACCCGCTTGCCCTCTTCTTCCTCGGTATAGTCGTGCTCGAAATACATCGAGTTCATGGTTTCGGCGAGCGGCAGATCGAGAACGCTCAAATTGATCGCGTTATCGTCGCCCTTGTTGCCGTGATTGTGCCAGGTATCGTGCGGTGTCAGCACCAGATCGCCCGGGCCGAAACTGATGTTCTCGCCCTCGACGCCGGTGAAGTTCTGCTTGCCGGTGAGACCGAGGCGAATTGCATTGGGTGAATGCCGGTGCGGCGGCATGATTTCGCGCGGGTCGTTGAGGCGGTAGGCCACATACATGTTGGTGGTGGTGGCGCGCTTGGGCGCCAAGCCCGGATTGACCAGGACCAGCGAGCGGCGCTCGGAGCTCTCCGTCGTGATCAGTTCGGCCGAGCGGTAAAGCAAGGGTTCGATCTCGGTCTTGTACTTCCAGGAGAACGGGATCGCCTTGCGGGTATCCATGACCTGACGGTCTTCGTCGTGCTTCACGCTGCGATCGACCACCCAATAACCGGCCATGTTCGCTTTCGCGACATCGGCGTGCAGTTGATCGAGGGCCGCCTGCAGATTGCTGCCATCCAGTTGTAGGCCCGAATTTCCGCCAGCCTTGTTGCCTTGCGCCGCCATGTTAACCCCTCCGCTGTTCGCGTGAGATCGGGATCCGGGGGGGCATCGCCCGCCGAACCAATCTCAGATTGGTTCGCCTCGATTGGCGTATTCGTTGGCCGTAACGTAACCATTTCTTCCCGCCAGCGTCAACGGGGCAGCCGCTTCCGGCGAAATTGGTGCGGCGATTGTCGCAAGGAGCGGTTCATGATAGTAATTGTTCGATTATTGGTCACACACGAATCGAACCAGACATTTGCCGACAACCCAATCGGGAGCGGCACTGGATCGAATCACTGGGATTGAGCATGGAGCGCGTAGACCCGACTCTCAACAAGCTGCGGCGGTTGATCGCCAAGGGCGATTTCGACGACGACACCCGCATGCCGCCGGAACGGACACTGGCGGAAGAGCTTGGCGTCGGCCGGCGCTCCTTGCGGCGTGCCCTCGACATTCTTGAGCAAGAAGGCCACATTTCGCGTCATCAAGGCCGCGGTACTTTCGTCAACCGGCAGAAGAACGGCGGCAATGGCGCCTTCATCGCGGCCGGCCTGATCGCGGGCGGCGAACGCGCCAGCCACGATGCCCTGGCCGAACGGGTCGCCAATGCCGGCATCGATCATATTCTCGACCACACCAATCCGCTGGAAGTGATCGAAGTGCGCCTCGCGATTGAGCCGGTTATGGCGCGCCTGGCAGCATTTCGCGCTTCCCAGGCCGAAATCAATCGCCTGCAGATTTTGGCCGAGGACACCCGCGCCGCCGCGGACACGGCTGCCTATCAGGAGGCCGATGCCCGCTTCCATCGAACCATCGCCGAGGTCGCCCGCAATTCCCTGTTCCTCGCGGTCTTCGATACGCTCCATGCCAGCCAGCGCAATACCGGATGGCAGCGTTTGGGCGAGAATGCCAATTGCTACAAGCGGCAATCTGTCTATGCCGATTTCCATCACGAGATCGCGGCAGCCATCGCTGCCCGCCAGGGCGAACGCGCGCAGGAGCTGATGCATCAGCATCTGAGCGACGTGCAGCGCTATATCTTCCAGCACGCCTTTCCCGCCGGAACGGCACAGCAATAACCTTCGTAGCTTCGGATACGCCGCGCAGGCGCTGATTCCAGCGATGGGACGCGCGCGCCTAAAATAGGATCGCGAGTGCTGCCGGCTGTGCCTTGCGGCCTAATGGTTCGCATGTTACAGAATTGGTCTACAGGCGCACCAAGACGCCGCACCAATGAACAGCAAGGCCACGAACCATGTCCCCCTGGATCACCCTGGCTGCGGCCAAATCGATGCCGCGCGGACGGCTATGATGGTTTCGGCTCCCCAGGCTGCGCCTGACGTTCCGGCCGATGCCCCCCATCGAAATGGTGTATCGGGGCCCGAGATCCTGATCGCAGCCGAGGAACTCTCCATCGGTTATCCCGGCGCCCAGGCCGGACCAATCGGAACCAATGTAGTCGAGCATGTCAATCTGACTGTTCCGCGGGGGGCTATCGTCTCGCTGATCGGGCCGTCGGGCTGCGGCAAGAGCACCCTTTTGAAGGCGATCGCCGGGTTGGTAGCACCCACCGGCGGGCGACTCACCATCGGCGGCAACGCCCCGGCAGAGGCCGCGCGCCGCCGTCAGATCGGCATGGTGCTGCAGGATGCCACGCTGCTGCCCTGGAAGACGGCCCTCGACAATGCCGGCTTCCTGCTGTCGCTGGCGGAACCGCAACTGGGCCGCCAGGAAATTCGCAGCCGCGCCCAGGAAAATTTGCGGCTGGTCGGCCTGGAGAATGCCGCGAGCAAGCTGCCACGCCAGCTTTCCGGAGGCATGCGCCAGCGCGTGGCGATCGCCCGCGCCTTGACGCTGTCGCCAGACCTGCTGCTGCTTGACGAGCCCTTCGGGGCGCTGGACGCCATCACCCGCGAGGAAATGAGCTATCTCCTCCTCGACATCTGGGAACGCACCGGCAAGACCGTGGTACTCGTCACCCATTCCATCGACGAGGCGGTATTGTTGAGCAGCGATGTCCACGTCATGGGCGCGCGGCCGGCGCGCATCATTGAGAAGGTTACCGTGCCGCTGCCTTACCCACGTAACCAACGCAGTTTCAGCGACGTCCGCTTCCGCGAGACCGAATCGATCCTGCGCGAGCATCTGCTGGCGAGCCATGGCCGGGCCGATTCGCCGCAAGAAGGAGCGGCAGGATGAATCGCTCTGGAAGACGCGCCTTCATCAATTCGCTCCCCAGCCTTGCGCTCGGCATCCTGCTGCTGCTCGCCTGGGAGGCCGCCATCTGGGCGTTCGATGTCTCGGCCTTTGTCGTGCCGCCGCCCTCCAGCATCGCCGCCTCGCTGGTTGAGAATGCGAGCATCCTCGGCGGCGCCACCCTGATCACCGCCCACGAGATACTGGTCGGCTTCGCTCTGGCGACCTTGTGCGGGATCGTCCTCGCGCTGCTGATCGTGCGCTTCCGACTGCTTGGTCAGGCGCTCTATCCGATCGTCGTTTTGTTCCAGACCGTGCCCAAGGTAGCGCTGGCGCCGATTTTCATCCTGTGGTTCGGCTACGATCTTGCGCCAAAGGTGGTCTTGATCGTGGTCATCGCCTTCTTCCCCGTCACCCTGGGCATGCTCGGTGGCCTGCAATCGGTCGAACCCGGCCTCATCTCGTTGATGCGTTCGGTCGGTGCCAGAGACAACGACATCCTGCTGCGAGTGCGGATTCCAAACGCCCTCCCTCACCTCATGGCCGGCATGAAGATCGCCATCACGTTGAGCGTGATCGGCGCCATCGTCGGTGAGTTCGCCGGTGCCTCCGCCGGTCTCGGCTATACCATCCAGTTCGCCTCGACCCAGCTCGATACCCCGCTGGTATTCGCAGCACTGATTGTCGTCTCGGTCGTCGGCGTCGCCTTTTATTACGCGATCGAGGTCCTGGAGCGCGCGATCACGCCCTGGTCGCCGCGTTTCGACCCGGCACAACAGCACTGACAACCCAGGAACAACCCAGAAGAGCAAGGAGACGAGCATGAAGTTACGAAACGTGATTTCCGGCGGCCTGTTGCTGATCGCCGCAACGGCGGCGGTGGTCATCGGCCCACGGCAGAGCCGGGCGGAAGACGACGTGTCCGTTCAGCTCGACTGGGTGGTGCGCGGCAATCACGCGATGTTCTTCGTTGCCCAGGAAAAGGGCTACTTCAAAGAGAACGGCATCAACGTCACGTCGATCCAGAAGGGCACCGGCACGCCGGACGCCCTGCGCCTGGTCGCCAACGGCAATGCCGAATTCGGCTTTGGCGATTTGCCGACGCTGGCGGTATCGCGGTCTCAGGGCCTGCCCGTCGTGGCGATCGCAGCGGTGAACCAGCATAGCCCACTGGCGATGATCTCGCTGGTCAAGCACAAGCCGCTCAGCAAGCCGGCGGATTTGAAGGGCCTCAATATCGGCATCCATCCCGCCGGCTCGACCTATGTCTTCTTCAAGGCGCTGCTGGCCGCCAACGGCATGACCGAGGCGGATGTCACCAAGAGCACCGTCTCGCCGCCCTATGAGAATTATCTGCTGCTCAAGCGGGTTGACGCCGTACCGGGCTATATCGATGCCGAGGTGCCGGAACTGGAAGCCAAGGCCGGTGGCAAGGGCTCGCTCAGCATCATGCTCGGCGCCGATTTCGGCTATCAGGTCTATGGCTCGGGGGTCTTCACCTCGGAAAAGATCGCCGAGGAGAACCCCGATCTCGCCAAGCGATTCATGGCGGCCTATCTGCGGGCCTTCGCCGATGTGATCGCCGATCCGGCGGCGGCGGCGGCGATCGTGGCCAAAGCCTTGCCGGAATATGCCGAGAAGCAAAGCGTGCTGGTCGAACAGATCGAGGCCGACATCGCCTCGACCTTCAACAGCGACGATACCAAGGCAGGCGGGCTAGGCATCATGACCGAGGCGAAGTGGCAGGCGACCCTCGACACGCTGCAACAGCAGGGCTTGCTGAAGGCGCCGGTCGCGGTGAAGGATGTCTATACCGACGCCTTCCTGAAATAGGGCGTCGCGACAAAAATCCGGTGCCGGTCTGAGCCGGCACCGGATTGTGCAGCAAGATGGGTGAAGGCCGCCCAAGGGTGGCCCGTTGGGGGCGGTGGCAAGATGCAAGGCGAGAAAACCTACGATTACGTCATCGTCGGCGCGGGTTCGGCGGGCTGCGTGTTGGCCAACCGCCTGACCGAGGACGGCAACGCCTCCGCCCTGATCCTGGAGGCCGGCGATTGGGACCGCGATCCCTGGATCCATATTCCGCTCGGCTGGGGCAAGATCCTGCAGAAGCGCCTGCATGACTGGATGTATTTCTGCGAGCCGGAACCCAGCGTTGGCGGCCGCGCCGTGGAATGCGCCCGCGGCAAGGTGGTGGGCGGCTGTTCCTCCACCAATGCCATGGCCTATGTGCGCGGCAATCGCGGCGATTTCGACCGCTGGGCCGCATCGGGCCTGACCGGCTGGTCGTTCGACAACGCCCTGCCCTATTTCCGCAAGCAGGAGACCTGGGAGGGGGGCACCGATGCTTATCGCGGCGGCGACGGCCCCATGGGCACCCAGTTCTGCCATTATCAGGATCCGCTCCTGGATGGATTTGCCGAGGCCGGCAAACGTGTCGGCCATGCCTGGACCGAGGATTACAACGGCGCGCAGCAGGAAGGTTTCGGCCGCCTGCAGATGAGCATTCGCAACGGCCGTCGCTCAAGCTGCGCCACCGCTTACCTGAAGCCGGCCCGTCAGCGCCGCGAACTCACGATCGAAGTCCGCGCGCTCGCGACGAAGATCGTCATGGATGGCAATCGCGCCGTCGGTATCGAGTTCATCCAGGATGGCAAGAAGCGCGTCGTACATGCGGAACGTGAAGTAATTCTGGCGGGCGGTGTCATCAACTCGCCGCAGCTTCTAACACTCTCGGGCATCGGTGATCCGGAGGAGTTGAAGCGCCTCGATATTCCCACCCGCATCGGCTTGCCGGGCGTCGGGCGCAATCTCCAGGACCATGTCTCGGTGATCCTGATGTATCACCGCAAGGAACCCGGCCCCTTCATCAAGATGATGCGCTATGACCGCATCGCCCGCGAACTCGGCAAGGCTTATTTCTTCGGCAAGGGTTTCGCGGCGGACGTACCTGGCGGCATCACCGCGTTTCTCAAAAGCCGCGACGACCTTGCCTTGCCGGACATCCAGTTCCTGCTGACGGCAGCACCTTTGGGCGCATGGCCTTACATGAAACCCTTCAAGCAGCCCTTCAAGGACGGCTTTGCCTGCCGGATCGTGATGCTGCATCCGGAAAGCCGGGGCAGCGTGACCCTGCGTTCGCAGGACCCCGCCGAGCATCCGCGCATCCTGCAGCGATTCATGTCGGTCGAGGCCGATTGGGCGTCCTTGCGCGCCGGCGTGCGCCTCGCGCGGGAAGTCGCGGCACAGCCCTCGATGCGGCCTTTCATCGAGCGCGAATTTTTCCCCGGCGGCGAGAAGAATACCGATGCGGATATCGACGATCATATCCGCAAGACCTCGATCACCGTGCATCACCCGCTCGGTACCTGCAAAATGGGCATCGACAGCGATCCGATGGCCGTGGTCGACCCGGAATTGCGCGTGCGCGGGGCCGAGGGGCTGCGCGTGATCGATGCCTCGGTCATGCCGGACATGCTCACCGGCAATATCAACGCCGCCGTGGTGATGATCGCCGAACGCGCCGCCGACCTCATGCGGGGCCGGCGAACCAATTGAGGTTCATGCGTCAGGGCGCTTGGCGGTGAAATTTCCTGGCATGGCTTTCCCGGCTCGACTAATCTCCCGGCCTCGGGTTGAGAGCCCTTCATGCCACCACGATATCGGCTCCTCAGATACTTGACATTTCAGGGACAAAGCATATTCTCTAGTTACCCTATAGAGATTTGAGTATGCTGTCCCAAAAAGCCAAATATGCCATGCGGGCGCTGATCTATCTGGCCAAGGCCCGCGACAACCGATCCGACACCGAACCCGTGGGCATCGCCGAAATCGCGGCGAAGCAGGCCGTGCCGCGGAAATTCCTGGAACTCATCCTGCTGGAGCTGAAGCGTCACGGTCTGGTGCAGAGCTACCGGGGCAAGCATGGCGGCTATGCCCTGGCCAAGGCCCCGGAAGGTATTTATTTCGGCGACGTCATCCGTCTGATTGACGGGCCGCTGGCGCAACTGCCTTGCGCCAGCCTTACCGCCTATCGCCGTTGCAGCGATTGCGAGGACGAGGCGACCTGTGCCATCCGGCATGTGCTGAAACAAGTGCGCGACGCCTCGTCAGGCATTCTCGACCGCACCAGTCTTTCCGATGTGCTCGACGGCCGCTCCGGCGGCATGCTGATGGGCGATGGCATCTAGTCATCGCCCTCTGCGGCACCACCCCATCCGATAGGGAGGTCCTCGTGACCCTGCAAATTCAAGGCATCGCCAAACGTTTCGGTAGCTTCGCCGCTCTGGACGGGGTCGATCTCAATATCGAGAAGGGCGAATTCGTGGCCTTGCTCGGTCCCTCGGGCTCCGGCAAAACCACCTTGCTGCGCATCCTCGCCGGGCTGGAGCAGCAGGATAGCGGTCAGGTCCTGTTCAACGATCTCGACATGACCGGGCGGAAGTTGCGCGAGCGGCAGGTCGGCTTCGTGTTCCAGCATTACGCGCTGTTCCGGCATATGAGTGTGGCCGACAACGTTGCCTTCGGCCTCAATGTGCGGCCGCGCGGCCAGCGCCCGGAAAAAACCGAGATCAGGCGGCGCGTCGATGAATTGCTGCATCTGGTGCAATTGGAGAATCTCGGCGATCGGTTCCCGAGCCAGCTTTCCGGCGGCCAGCGCCAGCGTGTCGCCCTCGCCCGCGCCCTCGCGATCGAGCCCTCGGTCCTGTTGCTCGACGAACCCTTCGGCGCACTCGATGCCAAGGTGCGCAAGGATCTCCGGCGCTGGCTGCGGCGGCTCCACGACACGATGCAATTGACCAGCGTTTTCGTGACCCATGACCAGGAGGAAGCCCTCGAGCTGGCCGACAAGGTGGTCGTGATGAATCGCGGCCGCATCGAGCAGGTGGGCACGCCGGAAGAGGTCTATCATCGTCCCGGCACGTCCTTCGTCTACGAATTCCTGGGCGGCGCCAACCGCGTTCCCTGCGCGGTCCAGGACGGTGTCGTCAAGGTGGCGGGAACGGCGATCACGATTCCAGCGGCCCGTCCGTTGATGGACGGCGCGGGTATCGCCTATGTCCGCCCGGAAGAAATCAGCCTGGGCAGCGCGGAAGCGCCCGGCGTGCCGGCGATCGTGCAGCAGATTTTCCGCGCCAGCGCCTTGCCCCGCGTCGAGGTGCAATTGCTGGATTCACCCATTTCGCTCGATGTTGCCTTGCCCCCGGAAGTCGCGGATGCGATGCTGCAGAAAGGCCAGCGTGTCTCGTTGCGCTTCCAGAAATTCGACGTTCTTCCGGCTTAGGCGACATTCCAAATATGATGTTCAGTGATCAGGTCTGGCTGCTGGCCGGCATTCTTGCTTTGGCCGGCTGCTTCTCCGGCTTTCTTGCCGGCTTGCTCGGCGTCGGCGGCGGTATCGTTGTCGTGCCGGCCCTCTTCCACGTTCTCGGCGCCTTCGACGTGCCGCTCGATCTCCGCATGCATATCGCGATCGGCACCTCGCTGGGCTCGATCATCCCCACCTCGATCATTTCCCTGCGCGCGCACAACAAGCGCAAGGCGGTCGACTGGCCGTTGCTGAAGGAATGGGCGCCATGGGTTGCGGTCGGCGTGGTGATCGGTTCCGTCCTTGCCAGCATGGCGCGGGGCGCGACACTCACCGCGATCTTCGCGGTCATGGCCCTCATTATCGCCTGCTATCTCGCCTTCGCACGCAGCGATTATCACATTTCGAAATCGCTCCCCCGGACACCTCTGCGGCAGATCATCTGCATGGCGATCGGCGGGTTCTCCGCCATGATGGGGATCGGTGGCGGCAGCTTCACCGTGCCCACCCTCACCCTCTGCTCCTATCCGATCCGCCGCGCCGTCGGCACGGCTTCCGCCATCGGCCTGATCATCGCCGTTCCAGGTGCCGTCAGCTTTGTCGTGACCGGCTGGGGAATGGCCGGCCTGCCGACGGCGTCGCTGGGCTATGTCAACCTGCTGGCGGTGGCGGCCCTGGTGCCGAGCAGCCTGATTTTTGCCCCGCTGGGCGCCAAGGTGGCACATACTGTCTCCGGCGGCATCCTGCGCAAATTCTTTGCGCTCTTCCTGCTGGCAACCTCGCTGCGGATGTTCTACTCGCTCGCCTGAAAGAGACCTCTATGCAGACCTATCGCGTCGGATTGATCGGCCTTGGCGTCATGGGCCAGGAAATGGCGGCGCAATTGGCGGCGCATCCGCGCTTCCGCGTCGCCGCCGGTTTCGATCCGGCGCGTCCCTCGGTGCCCTTCCCCTTGATGGACAGTGCCCTGGCCGTCATCCGGAATCCGGAGATCGACGCCATCTATATCGCGACACCACCCAAGTCGCACGAAGCCATCATGCGATTGGTGGTGGCCGCGGGAAAGCCGGTCCTTTGTGAAAAACCCCTGGCACATAGCGTCACCTCGGCCCGCCATTGCCGCGACCTGGCCGCCGAGGCGCGCATCCAGTCAGCGGTCAATTTTCACTTCGCGACGCGTGATGCCGCCGTGCGGATGGGGCGCGTGATCGCCAGCGGCGATCTGGGCGAGATCCAATCCATCAAATTGCGGGCGCGCTTTGCGCAATGGCCGCGCTCCTGGCAGGCCGCAGCCGGCAACTGGCTGGCGGAGCCGCAGGAAGGCGGCTTCACCCGCGAAGTCGTGTCGCATTACATCTTCCTCGCCAATCGTCTGTTCGGCCCGGGCCGGCTGCGCAACGCCGACATCATCCGCGGCAGCAAGGGGATCGAGACCAGTCTCAAGGCCGAGATCGCCCATGGCCCGATCACCTTCACCATCGATGCCGCCATCGGCGGCGACCGCGACGACGATATCCGCTTTGCCGTTACCGGCAGCAAGGGCGAGATCGCCATCGTCGATTGGCGGCAGTTGGACTATGCCGGCGATGCCGGCCCGGCTTTGCCGGATTCGGCGCCGCTCGATGCCCTCGCTGAGATGCTGGATGGCAAGCCAACCGAGTTGGCGACGCTGGACGAAGGCTACCAGGTTGTGGAACTGATCGAGCAGATGCTGGATCGGCGCTAGGGGGAAAGATTTCATGGCATTCGATTTCAAGAAGAGCCGCGTTATCGTCACCGGCGGCAGCCGCGGCATCGGCCGTGCCATCGCGACCGGTTTTGCCAAGGCCGGGGCCGCCGTGTCGATCTGTGCCCGGGGCGCCGATACGCTGGAAGAAACGCGGAAGGAATTGGCCGCTCTCGGTGGCAAAGTCCATGCCGCTACCTGCGATCTCGCGAACGGTGAGTCCGTTACCGCCTATATTGGCGACGCCGCCGCGGCTTTGGGCGGAATCGACATTTTCGTAAGCAATGCCTCCGGCATCGATGCCACTGACGATGCCTGGGCCGATTGCTTCAATGTCGATGTCATGTCGGCGGTACGCGGTATCGCCGCCGCCGAGCCCCATCTCGCGAAATCCGGAGCCGGTGCCGTCATCAGCATCTCCTCGATTTCGGCGATGATCCCTTCGCCGCATCAACCGGCTTATGCCGCTGCCAAGGCAGCCCTCATCCAGTTCACCACCTCGGAAGCCGTGCGCCTCGCCACCCGGAAGATCCGCGTCAATTGCGTGGCGCCGGGTTCGATCGATTTCCCGGGCGGCTATTGGGATCGCTGCCGCGTCGAACGGCCGGAGACCTATGCCGACGTGCGCGACGAAATTCCCTTCGGCCGCTATGGCACGCCTGAAGAGATCGCCAATGCGGTGCTGTTCCTGGCCTCGCCGCTCGCCTCCTGGATCACCGGGCAGACATTGGTGGTGGATGGTGGCCAGGTGCTGCGGCCCTGAGTTCAAGCGCGGGGGAACTCAAGCGCGGGCGAGCGCGCTCCAATCCTGCAGGTCCGGCAGCGTCGTCACGAAGCTCTCCTTGCGCCGGGGCAATCCCGCCAGTTCCAGAATGAGAGCGATGATCCGCTCGAGGCCGGTACCGTCGCGCATATTGGCAAAGACCACCGGCTTGGTGCCACGCTGCTGCGCCGCATCCCGCGCCATCAGATCGAGATCGGCATGGACCACGGGCGCCACGTCGATCTTGTTGATGACCAGAATGTCCGAGCGCGTGATGCCGGGCCCGCCCTTGCGCGGGATTTTGTCGCCGGCCGAGACGTCGATCACGTAGAGCGTGAGATCGGCGAGTTCCGGCGAAAAGGTGGCGGATAGATTGTCGCCGCCCGATTCCACGAACAGCAATTCAAGCTTGGGAAACTTGCCGATGAGATCGTCGACCGCGGCGAGATTGATCGAGGCGTCCTCGCGGATCGCGGTATGCGGGCACCCACCAGTCTCGACACCGGAGATGCGCGCCGATGGCAGGACCCCGGCACGGGTCAGGAAGGCGGCGTCCTCGCTGGTATAGATGTCATTGGTGATGACGGCGATGTCATAGGTTTCGCCGAGGCAACGGCAGAGCCGTTCGAGGAGAGCCGTCTTGCCGGAGCCGACGGGGCCACCGATGCCAATGCGGACGGGAAGAGTCATGAGCGGAACAACCTTGTGTATTGGGTTTCGTGTTTCATGCTGGTCCAATCGACGGCAAGCGCCGCCGCGCCGAGATTAGAAAAGTCTTCGCCCCGCAGGCGCACAACCTGACGCGCGATGAGTGGTTCCAACGCGGCCTGGGCGGCGATGCCGTCGCTTTGCCCGAGCGGAACGAGGCGGATGCCGGCCGAAATGAGATTGCCGGTGAAAGCCGTCAGATAGGCTTCCAGCACGGTTTCTTCGGCAAGCCCGGCCGCTTCCGTCAACACGGCGACAGCGATCGGATAGGTGACCGCCACGCCATCGGCGGCCAACGCCGTGACCGGCGCGGTCGCGGCCATTTCCGGCCAGCCATGGCGCACGGCTTTCAGAAAGGCCTGACCTTGCGCTGTCGCCTCCAAGGCCAGTTCGGCCGTGCCACGCAAGGCGGCGGCCCGGTGGGCAACGGCAAGCAGTTCGGGGACACTCCCAGCCTGTGCCGCGCGATGCGCTGCCAGCAACAGCATCCCGTCAACGCGTCCGGCGCCGAAGCGCAGGATCCCCTCAATCCACTGGCCAAGGCTGGCGCGATCCCGCACCAATCCCGCTTCGATCGCGAACTCGATGCCATGGGAATAGCTGAAACCACCCACCGGAAAGGCCGGCGACAGCCAAGTGAGCAGCCGCGTCGCCGCCCGGATGCCGGGTTCAGTGGTGATGATGTCCATGGCCATGTGCATGTGCATGATCGTGATCGTGGCCATCCGCCGCATGGCCATGATGATGGCCGTGGCCGGTGGCGACATGGCCGCCATAGGCGCCACCTTCCGGATGGAAGGGTGCCTCGACCAGGGTGAGCGTGGCGCCCAATCCCATCAGCATGTCGCGCAGCACCGCATCATTGACCAGGCGCAGGGTCGTCTGATCGACAATCTCGGCCGCGGTATGCCGGTTGCCGACATGCCAGGCGAGGCGCGCCAGATGCGCGGCGTCACGGCCACGCGCTTCCAGCAATTTCTCGGGTGCCGCGATCACGCGCACGAAATGGCCGTCGGTGAGTGCCAGACCATCACCATCGGCAAGACGCATCGGCTTCTCGAGATCGAGCAGAAAGGGCTTTCCCGCATCATCGACGAGGCGGATGCGGCGACGGCAGCGATCGGCATAGCTCAACGTCACCGTCGCCATCTGCCGATCGACCGGCCAGTGGCCAGCGGGGACACAGGTCTTCGCGTGAAGGAGCTCGGTCATGATCAGTACAGAAAATAACGTTGAGCCATGGGCAATTCCTTGGCAGGTTCACAGGTCAGCAGGCGGCCATCCGCCCGTACTTCGTAAGTCTCGGAATCGACCTCGATCGCCGGCATGGCGTCGTTGAGGACCATATCGCCCTTGCCGAGATTGCGCGTGTTCTTCACCGGTGACAAGCGCCGCTGCAATCCCAGGTCGGTGCCGATGCCCAGATCGATTCCCGCCTGGCTCACGAAAGTGATGCAGCTCTGCTGCATGGCGCGGCCGAAGGCGCCGAACATCGGCCGGTAATGCACAGGCTCAGGTGTCGGGATCGAGGCGTTTGGGTCGCCCATGGGCGCCGCCATGATCATGCCCGATTTCAACACCATGTCCGGCTTCACACCGAAGAACATCGGTTTCCACAACACGAGATCGGCGAGCTTTCCCACCTCGATCGACCCCACCTCATGGGCCATGCCCTGCGCCAAAGCCGGATTGATGGTGTATTTGGCGAGATAGCGCTTCACCCGGTTATTGTCGTTCTCGGCCGGGTCGCCGGCGAGGCTGCCGAATTGCGCTTTCATCTTGTGTGCCGTCTGCCAGGTGCGGACGATCACCTCGCTCACGCGTCCCATCGCCTGGCTGTCTGAGGACATCATCGAAATGGCGCCCATGTCGTGCAGCAGATCCTCGGCGGCGATGGTCTCGCGGCGGATGCGGCTCTCGGCGAAGGCGACATCCTCCGGAATGCGCGAATCCAAATGATGGCACACCATCAGCATGTCGAGATGCTCGTCGAGCGTATTGACCGTGAAGGGCCGCGTCGGATTGGTCGAAGACGGGAGAACATTGGCGTAGGAACAGAGCCGGATGATGTCCGGCGCGTGCCCACCGCCCGCTCCCTCCGTGTGATAGGCATGAATGACGCGGTTCTTGAAGGCGGCGATGGTGCGCTCGACGAAACCGGATTCATTCAACGTGTCGGTATGGATCGCGACCTGCACATCCATCATGTCGGCGACACTCAGGCAATTGTCGATCGCGGCAGGGGTCGTGCCCCAATCCTCGTGCAGCTTCAACCCGCAAACGCCCGCCTGGATTTGTTCGATCAGGCCGTCCGGTTTCGAGGTATTGCCCTTGCCCAAAAGACCGATATTGACCGGCAGCCCCTCAACGGCCTGCAGCATGCGGCCGATATGCCAGGGTCCCGGCGTGCAGGTGGTGGCCGAGGTGCCTTCCGCCGGGCCAGTGCCGCCACCGATCATGGTCGTGATGCCGGAATAGAGCGCGTCTTCCGCCTGTTGCGGACAGATCCAGTGGATATGCGCGTCAATGCCGCCCGCCGTTACCAGCCGCCCCTCGCCGGCGATAATCTCGGTGCCCGGGCCGATGATGATGTCGATGCCCGGCTGGGTGTCCGGATTGCCCGCCTTGCCAATGGCGGCGATGCGGCCATCCTTCAGGCCGATATCGCCTTTGACGATGCCCCAGTGATCGATGATTACGGCATTGGTAATGACGGTGTCGACGGCGCCTTGCGCGCGGCTGCGCTGCGATTGGGCCATGCCGTCGCGGATCGATTTGCCGCCGCCGAATTTTACCTCCTCGCCCGGGATGCCGAAATCCTTCTCGATCTCGATCACCAGATTAGTATCCGCCAGACGGACGCGGTCCCCCTTGGTCGGGCCATAGGTCAGCATGTAGGTGCTGCGATCCATGCGATATGCCATGACTCAGCCCTCCAATTTGCCGTCGACGAGGCCGGCAAAGCCATAAATGATGCGGTCGCCGCCGAACGCGACCAGATTTACGTCGCGGCTTTGCCCCGGCTCGAACCGGACCGAGGCGCCCGAGGGAATGTCGAGGCGGAAGCCACGCGCGGCGGCCCGGTCGAATCTCAACGCCTCGTTGGTCTCGAAAAAATGGTAGTGGCTGCCGACCTGGATCGGCCGGTCGCCGGTATTGGCGACGCGCAGCGTCACGGTTGCGCGGCCTTCGTTGAGAACGATCTCGCCGGGTTTCGGCATCTTTTCACCAGGTATCATGACGCCCTCTCAGCGGATCGGGTTGTGGACGGTGACGAGCTTGGTGCCGTCCGGAAAGGTCGCCTCGACCTGCACCTCGTGCAGCATTTCGGAGATTCCTTCCATCACTTGATTGCGCGTCAATACGGTGGCGCCGTCGCGCATCAGATCGGCGACACTGCGCCCGTCCCGAGCACCTTCGACGATATAATCGCTGATGAGAGCGATCGCCTCCGGGTAGTTGAGCTTGACGCCGCGCTCCAGGCGCTTGCGGGCAACGATCGCCGCCATACTGATCAGCAATTTGTCTTTCTCTCGCGGGGTCAGGCGCATGAACCTTGTTCCTCAGACATGCCAGAAGGTGGGAAGCTGTGCCGGCAGGCCGCGCGACATCGCGCGCAGGCCCATCCAGAGTGCGGCGAAACCGGGGCGGATATCGGCGGCTTCGGGCGCCAGCCAACGCACCAGCAAGACGTCATTGACGATGGTGGCCGCGACCCGCAATTGGTTGTTGAGTGCTGCAAGCTTGTCCCGGACCCAGGCCAGTGCCACGGCCAGATTGCTGCCGGCATGGATCAGCATGGCGCTGGCGCGCGATCCGGCCAGCGCGGCGGGATGATCTATGAGGTCCACGAGATCGGCATCGGCGCCATGGAAGACGTCCGCCCAGGCCAGCTTGCCGCCCCGGTGGATCGACCAGGAATCGTGAATGAGGCCATGCGAGATGGTCTCGCCGCGCGCCTGGCGGCCGAATGCCAGGATCTCGCCGGCGAGCAATCCGCTGCCAGCACCCATCTCGACTCGCGTCTCGCGCCGCAGCCTGGCGCCGTCGAAAAGAATCGTTTCCTGCGGCAGGTATTCCAGCCAGGCATCGCGGCCAAGGGTAAAGGTCGCCCGGATCTCGGTCTCGGCCCCGGTCGAGCGATAGAGCTTTTCCGCCGATTGGCCAATCGCCATCAAGGCGGCGCTATCGCCAATCTCCAGATTGAGGGCGAGGCGGTCGCCGCCGACGAAGCCGCCGCAGGTGGCCGTGATCGCCGCCACCGGCAGGCCCATATTCGGACAATGCGGGAACAGGGCACGCAAGGGCGCGCGCTGATCGAGATGCGTGAGGCGCGAGATAGCTCCCGCGACGTTAGGCGCCGCAAATCTGATGTCTAGGCTGCCATCCATGCCGGGAACCGTTCCACGCCAGTTGCGCCGTCGCCTTAAGTCCGGCACGGCGTTATTCTGCCATAGCTATAGCAAGCGCGATGCCAGTCCCTTTTCCAGTCTTTTCCCGAGACCGGCCGATCCGCTGGCGCTATTTTGAGCATTCGGCGCCGGCCGCTGCCCAAATCGGCGCCAGCCATGGAATTGCCGCCACAGCGCCACTGAACTAAGATTGTGCCAGCCAACGCAGCCCCGCAAGCGGAGATCGCGACGTGACAGCCAGCCTGACCTCAGCCGATGCCCTCATCGTGATCGACCTGCAGAATGATTTCTGCCCAGGCGGCGCACTTGCTGTCGGCGGCGGGGACGAGATCGTGCCGCTGGTCAATAGGCTCGCGGCAGCGCATGAGCATGTCATCCTCACGCAGGACTGGCACCCGAAGGGCCATTCCAGTTTCGCGAGTTCCCATCCGGGAACAGCACCCTTCGGCAGCATCGAACTCGCCTATGGTACACAGACCCTGTGGCCGGATCATTGTGTACAGGGAACGAAGGGGGCGGAGTTCCATCCCGGTCTCGACTGGACCAAGGCGGAACTCGTCATCCGCAAGGGCTTTCGCGCGCCGATCGATTCCTATTCCGCCTTCTTCGAAAACGACCGCAAGACGCCGACGGGCCTGGCCGGCTATCTGCGCGAGCGCGGGCTGACACGCTTGACCCTGGTCGGCCTCGCCACCGATTTCTGCGTTGCCTATTCGGCGCTCGATGCGCGCAAGCTGGGTTTTGAGACGAGGGTCGCCTTGGATGCCTGCCGCGCCATCGATCTTGGCGGCTCACTCGCGACGGCGGAAAAGCAGATGCGCGAGGCGGGCGTCGATCTCACCCAAGCCTCCGCCCTGGCCGCATGATCGCGAAAGGCGGAACCGCAATGCGTTGCGATGGTTGAGTAAACGTCATGCCGTCGACCCTCAAAATCATTTCCTGGAACCTCTGGCATCGTGCCGGCGCATTGATCGGCGACATCGCGGCACTGATCGAGGCGGAAAAACCGGACTTGCTGCTGATGCAGGAAGCAAAGCAGCCGCTGGAGGGTCTTCACAATCTGGTCGGCGGACATGTCCACTGGCAGCCGATGCAGAAGCGCGTTTACGGCCTAGCTGCCTGGTCGCCGCATGAATTGGGAAATGCGCATTCGGTGCCGCTGCCGATCTCGCCCTTTCCGTTCCGCGTTCCGCCGCGCCTCGCGCAATTGCTGGTGCTGGATGGCATCACCTTTGCCAATGTGCATCTCTCCCACGGGCAGATTCTCAACCGGCGGCAGATATTGACGATCGCTCAGGCGACCGAGGGGCCGACCGTCATCATCGGCGATTGCAACGCGGTAGGCAGAATCCGGATTCCGGATTTCGCCGAGGTGGGTCCGCTCGACCCCACGCATCGGCTGCAGACAAGACTGGACCGCTGCCTGGTGCGGCACCTCGCCTGCACGCAAAGCCGCGTGCTGGCGCGCGGACCCTCGGATCACCACCCGATCGAGGTGCTGATCGAGAACGCCTGGGCGACTACAGATAGGGCAGCAGAAGCCGCGCTGCACTGTCGCGCAGCTGGACCGGCAGCGCTCGCCGGTTGAGTTTTTTCAGCGAGAGTGCGCGTCCCTTGCGTTTCTCCACCTGCTGTTCGATGAGGGCAGCGAAGTCGTCGTCATAAACTTCCAGGCTGATCTCAAAATTGAGCCGCAGTGAGCGCACGTCCCAATTGGGACTGCCGATCAAGGACCATTCACCGTCGATGGTAAACATCTTCGAATGTTCGAAGGGCTTTGGCGCGCGCCAGATGCGGCAGCCTGCTTCCAACAAAGGCGTCACATGGGCCCGCGTCGCCCAATCCACCAGGATATTGTCGGAATGGGCCGGAATGACGATGTCGATGGCAACCCCGCGCATCGCCGCCAGAACCAGCGAGGCAATCAGGCGATCCTCCGGCAGGAAATAGGGCGTTACCAGCTTGATCGAACTTCGGGCACAACCGATCGCCTGCTGGAAGGTCAGCGCCAGGCGTTCGCGGTCGCGGTCGGGACCGGAGGTGATGACGCGCGCTTCCGCGTCACCCGCCGGCTCGATCGGCGGAAACCATTTCTTCCCGAACAATTCCTCGCCCGAGACAAAATACCAATCGGCGGCGAAAGCCTCGGCGATCTGCGTGACGACCGGGCCGGTCACGCGGAAATGCACATCGCGGATGGGTGATGCGGGTTGGTGGCTGGGCAGATGGCCGGCGGTGATGTTGATGCCGCCCAGGAAGGCGATCGTCCCGTCAACCACCAGGATCTTCTTATGGCTGCGCATGTTGAGAAAGGCCATGTGCCAGGGCAGGAAGGAATGCATGAAGCGCCCCACCTGGATGCCTGCCGCGCGCAGCTTTTGAAAAACGGGCGAATGGATATAGCCGCTTCCCACCCCATCGACGATGACGCGGATATCGACATTGCGCGCCTGGGCGCGGATCAGTGCGCTGATAAATGGTTCGCCTGCCGCGTCGGCTTCGAAGATGTAGCTGGAAAGCGCGATGCTGATCGCCGCCTTGTCGATCGCCGCCAGCATGGCGGGATAAGCCTCCTCGCCGTCACGCAGCAATTCGACCTTGTTGCCGGTCGGCAAGGACCGGTTGGTGAGCCGGTCGACGGCGAGTTCCAACTGTGCCAGATGATCGCTGCGCGCGGGCGCGTCGGGCAGCCTGTGTGTATGGGGCAATTGCCGGCGCTGGCGGATGCGGAACGCCTTGCGATGCACCCGGTTGATGCCGAAGAGGAGATAGAGCAGAACACCCAGACCCGGCGACAGCCAGGCAACACCCATCCAGGCGATGGCCGATCCCACCTCGCGCTTCTTGAGCAGCACATGGAACGTGACAGCGAGCGCCAGCAGCGTGTGGATGGCGGTCAGAAGATATGTGAAAGCCGGATGGAGCCAATCGGTCATGAGAACCAGTGCGGGTGGCGATGGGCAACCCAATTGACCGTAGCATAGACGCCACGCCGCATGATCGGCAAATCCTCAACCAGAAGCAACACGCCGAGCGGCAGCATCCAGATGCCCAGGACCGGCAGGAAGAACAGCATCCCGCCCATGAGACAAAAGACCGCAATCGGTATGCGCACCCAGCGCGCCGAGGGTTCGCGCACACGCCGCAGAAGCCGCGCCATCCAATTCGGCAGCCGATCGATCAGCCGCTGAACCCTTTTTTCGGCCAGTTCTTCGGCGGGAGTCATGACGGGCTCGCACTCACCATCGCAGTGTGGTTTTCTTGCATTATACAGGACAGCGATGGCGGGCGCGAAGGAATGAGGAGTGACGCCCGATCAGCCACCGAATTTCACCTTGGCGTGGTTTTCTTCCGGAACATCGCTGGTATCACCGCGGCGGCGTGCCTCGGCATCGATGAAGCGGTATCCCACTCCTTGTGCCCCGCGACGATCCCAGAACTCGCCGTCCCGTGCGGTCACCACAAGAATGCAAAGATTAGGGTCGCTCCTGCCTCCGGGGAACCAAACCTCCCAATCTGGCTGCCACAATTCATCGATCAGGCGCGCATCCCGGGAAACGCGCACCGGCCCGCGCAAGGTCGCGAACTGGCTCTCCCCCTGAAAGGTCACCAGAACCTCGGCATTGGCTTCCAGTTCCTGGACTTTGGGGCTGTCGAGGGCGGTCGCAAAATAGGTCTCGCCATTTGGCCGCAGGGCGGCGATGGCCATGGGTCTTGCGTGCATGGCGCCATCGGCGCGCAACGTCACCAGCATGGCGTCGGTAAAATCCGCGGCGACTTCGTGAAACTGTTGCTGGTCTTGGTTAACCTCTTGTGCCATGGCTTGCCTCGATTCCGTTGGCTGTTCTCCCCGAATGGAACGAGAGGCTGCGGTGATGGTTCCGGACCGGCGATATTTGGAGGTTGAGATGGCGTCGAAAAAATTGACGGCTCTGGCGATCTGGGCGGGATGCCTCTGTCTGGGGACGCTACCGGCCCTGGCACAGGAAAGGATCGGCCAGGTTTCGACCACCTGGCGCATGATGAGCCCCAACGACAAAGTGGTGATCGAGCGCTATGACGACCCCAAGGTCGAGAACGCCGCCTGCTATCTCAGCCGGGCCGAGACCGGCGGCTGGAGCGGCGCGGTGGGCCTGGCCGAGGACCCCAGCCGCTTCTCGATCGCCTGCCGGGCCGTCGGCCCCTTGCGCATCATCGGCGACATTCCGCGCGACGACGAGGGCGAGGTCGTGTTCTCGGAGGACAGTTCGGTCTTCTTCAAGGAATTGCGCGTCAGCCGCTTCTTCGATGCCGAAAAGAACGTGCTCGTTTACCTGGTCTGGTCGACCAAGCTGATCGACGGATCGCCCTATAACGCGATCTCGGTCGTACCGATGAACTGACGGATCAGGCAGCACCCGAGCGCAGCATCTGCGAGCGGCGTCCGTCGACGCTGACCGGAATTTCCCCAGCGATGGTGATGCGGCGCATGACGCGGCGCTGGCCGCCATAATCGTTGAGGGCATAATGCTGGGTCGCCTGATTGTCCCAGATGGCGACATCGCCCACGCGCCAGTTCCAGCGGATCGTGTTCTCCTGCCGGATCACGTGATTTTGCAACAAGCTGAACAAAGCCGCGGAATCTATGTGATTGTGCCCGACCATGCGCTGGATGAAATAGCCCAGTACCAGCGATTTCTCGCCCGTCTCCGGATGGATGCGCACGACTGGATGCTGTGCTTCGTAGACATTCGCGGCGAAGGTCCTTTCGTAATGCGCCTTCTCCTCGGGCGTCGCATGGGCGTGCTGGGCGGCGTAGTCGTATTTGTTGCTGTGGACGGCCCAGAGGCTCTCTGCCAGTTGCTTCAACTCGGGAGAGAGATCGTGATAGGCCGCGACCGTGCTGGCCCAGACCGTGTCGCCGCCATATTCCGGAATGACGATCGAGCGCAGGACCGAATAGCGCGGATAGGCATCGACGAAGGTGACATCCGTGTGCCAGACATCGGCCTTGCCATTGCCGGCGGCAGCGTCCAGTTCCAGGATACCCATGGTCCCCGCTTTCACCTTTTCGGTTGGATGCGGCACCAGATCACCCAGGCGCCCGGCAAAGGCCTCCTGCTGCGCATCGGTCATATGGCCCTGACCACGGAAGAAGATCACGCGGTTGGCGAGCAAGGCCTGGCGGATGGCGGTGACCGTTTCATCGCTGAGGGGACCGCCGAGATCGACACCCCCAATCTCGGCGCCGATGCGGCCGGAGAGGCGGCGGATGGTGAGACAAGCCGGCGCATCGGGGGACAAAGGCATCGCGGTCACTTCGGCTCTCCTCAAGGAAGCGGGGCGTAATCTTTCAGTGAGGATGCGCGCCTGCCTTGACGCGACTTGATGTATCGCGCCATCTCGCGGCACATTTGATCAAGGTCAAGCAAAAGCTCCTGCCAGACTGCCAGCGAGCAAAAGTGGAGTTCCAGCATGCGATTCTCGGGCAAGAAGGTCCTGGTGATCGGCGGCGCGCGCGGCATCGGCGCCGCCACGGCGGCGGCCTTCCTGCGCGAAGGTGCCAAGGTGGCTATCGGTGCCAGGTCCCAATCCAGCTATGATGCCTTCGCCGCATCCCATCCCGGTGCCGCCATCCTGCCCGCGATCGGCGAGGTAGGCGACCAGGAGTCCAGCGCCAAGGTCGTCGCCCTGGCCGTCACCGGCCTGGGTGGCCTCGACATCCTGGTGAACTCCGCCGGCTACTTCGCCGAAATTCGGGTTGAAGACGTCGACCAGGCACATTGGGACCGCACGATGAATACCAATGTCGCCGGCACCTTCTTCTGTTCCCAGGCCGCCCTCCCCGCCCTCAAGGCAAGCCGCGGCAATATCGTCAATGTCGCTTCCGATGCCGGCCTGATCGGCTATCCCCTGGGTGCCGCCTATTCGGCCTCGAAGGCGGCGGTGGTGAACCTCACCCGTGCCATGGTGCTGGAGCTTGCCCAGGAGATCCGTATCAATTGCGTCTGCCCGGGCAATGTGGACACCGATATGATCAGAGAGGCGGCCGAAGCCAGCGGCGATACAGCGCGCTATCTTGCCGCTGCCCATGCCCGCGCACCGATGAAACGCATGGCGACAGCCGAGGAAGTGGCCGCCGCCATTCTTTATCTGGCCTCGGGAGATGCGGGCTTCGTCAACGGCGCCATCCTGTCCATCGATGGCGGCGGGGTTTGCGGCTTCTAGGCACCACGTCGGATACCGACACCGACGTAGTGATGCAGCAGGCCGGGATCGGCGCGAAGCTGGTCCGGCGACATCACCTCGGCCGAGCGGCCGTTTTCGATGAAGGCGATCCGGTCCGCGACATGGAGGGCGGATTCGACCCTTTGCTCGACCAGGATCGTTGCCACCCCCATCTCGCGCAGACGGGCGACGATCTCGAGGATCTTGGCGATCATCATCGGCATCAGGCCCTCGGTCGGCTCATCGAGCAGCAGCACCTTGGGCTCCAGGCACAAAGCGCGCGCCGTGGCCAGCATCTGCTGCTCGCCACCGCTCAGTGTGCCGGCGCGCTGGTCGAGGCGCTCGCGCAGGATGGGGAAAAGTTCCAGCACATGGCTGCGCGTAGCCGCACCGCGCTTGCGCGTCAGCAGACCGATCTGCAGGTTCTCCTCGACTGTGAGCTCGGAAAAGAGGCGCCGTCCCTGCGGTACATAGCCGATTCCCTGTTTCGGCACCTCGTGCGGCGGCAGCGTTGTGAGGTCGATTCCGTCGAGCACGATACGCCCGGCTCGGGGCTTCAGCAGGCCCATGACCGATTTCAGGATCGTGGTCTTGCCGGCACCGTTGCGCCCCAGCAGGCACAGAACCTCGCCCGGCTTGAGATCGAGCGACACGCCGCGCAGGACTTGCACGTTGCCATAGAAGACATCGATGTTCTCGATTTGCAGCATCATGCCCCCAGATAGGCACGCTGGACCTCAGCGTGATTCATGATTTCGTCGGGTGTCCCTTCCGCCAGCATCGCGCCGTTATTCATGACGGTGATGCGGTCGGCCATTTCCATAACCACATCCATGTTGTGCTCGATGAGGAGGATGGTGGCTTCCTGGGCAATCGACTTCACCAGCCGACAGAAATCGGCGATCTCTTGTTCCGACAGACCCTGCGTGGGCTCGTCGAGAATGAGGAGCTTGGGCTTCAGCGCCAGCCCCATCGCCACTTCAAGCAGCCGCTGATGGCCGTAGGCGAGCTCACCTGCCAGCTCGTCGGCACGCGCGCCCAGGCCGACACGGTCGAGGGCTGATTGTGTCGCCGTCGCGATTTCGCTGGAATCGAGACCGCGCCAGAGCGGCCGAGACCGTGTCAGCGCACGTTGTGCCGCGAGGGCGACATTGTCGGTCAGAGTCAGATTCTTGAAGATGCTGGTGATCTGGAACGTGTAGACGATGCCGCGCAAGACGCGGTCCCACGGCTTCAGCTCCGTGATATCCGCGCCGTCGAAGGTGATGCGGCCGGCGGAGGGTGGAATGCGGCCGGAGATCAGGCTCACCAATGTCGTCTTGCCGGCGCCGTTGGGACCAATGATGGCACGGATCTCCCCCTGCGCCAGCGCAAGATCGACTCCCGCGACCGCCTTGAGGCCGCCAAAGGATCGGGCCAGCGCCTGGGTGGTGAGGAAGCTCACGGCATCCACCGCAGATAGCGCGCCCGGAGAGATCCGGCGATCCCTTTCGGGAAGAACAACACCAGCGCGACAAGAACGGCGCCCACGACGATGAGGTAGCTCGACATTACTTCGCTGGTCTTGTCGATGAGATAGAACATCAGCGCCGTGCCGATGAGCGGCCCGATCACCGTACCGATCCCGCCCAGCAGCACCCAGAGCAGCGGCAGGATCGAATATTGGATGGCGGCGAAACTGGAGCCCATATAGGCAAAGAGCAGAACATAGGCCGCACCGGCAGCGCCCGAGAGCAGGCCGGACAACGAGAGCGCCAGGAGTTTGTAATCACGAGCATTGTAGCCCAGCATCTTGGTGCGCTCCTCGTTTTCTCGGATTGCCACCAGGACACGGCCCATGGGCGAGCGTACCAAAGCGAGGCAGACGATCATGCCGCCGATAAAGAGTGCCAGCGCCATGTTGTAGCGCGTCATCGGCTCGGCGAGATCGAGGTCGAGACCCAGAACAGCGAAGCGCCGCGCCTCGGGTGACAGGACCAGCCCTTCGTCACCATGCGTGACATCGTTGAAATAGAGCGTCGCCAGGAAGAAGGCTTGGGCGAACATCATGGTGACGATCATGAAGGCGACACCGGTTGTGCGGAGAGCGATCAATCCCACCAGGATCGCCAGCGCCAAGGCGGCGAGGCAGCCAAGGACGAAACCACCCACCGGGTGCATGGCAAAATAATAGATCGGCAGACCGGCACCATAGAGACCGGCCGCGAAGAACATGGCATGGCCGAGACTGAGCAGCCCCGTATAGCCCACCAGCAGATTGTAGCCCATGGCATAGGTTGCGAGCACCATGATGCGGGCGACATTGGTGTGATGATAATCCGGCAGCACGAATTGAAGGGCAAAGAGAAGTACGACAAGGCCGAGATGCAGGCCAAGAACGCGCCGGTCCTTCATCGGCTGCGCCCTCCGAAGAGGCCGTTCGGCCGGAACACCAGCACCAGAGCCACGGCCAGGGTGGCGATGATCTTGGCCAAAGTCGGCGAGAAGAACATCGAGATGATGCCGTCGCTGATGCCGATGATGAAGGCAGCCAGGATGGTGCCCTTAAGAGAATCAAGCCCACCGATGATGACGACGATGAAAGAGAGCAGCAGCGGATCAAGGCCCATCAAGTAATGCGCCTGCTGGAGCGGCACGACGAGCACGCCGGCGATCGCCGCCAATCCGGCGCCCAGGGCGAAGACGGCTGCGTAAACCCGCTTCACCGGCACACCGAAGGCCTGGGCGGTCTCGCGGTCGAATTGTGTCGCACGCATGATCAGGCCGAATTTGGTGCGGGTGATACAATACCAGGCGGCCAGCAGCAGCAAGCCCGCGGCCCCGATCACCACCAGCTTGTAACCGGAATAGCCGAACCAGGGCAGCACGACGCGGAAATTGATCGGCGCCACCACCGGCTGCGCATTGGGGCCGTAGATCGTCAAAACCGCCTGCTGCAGGATGTAGAGAATCCCGATCGTGGCGACGATAGTAGCCTCGGGTTCGTAATTCAGCCGACGCAGCACCAGCCCATCAGCCAGAACCGCAATCACCGCAACGCAGAGAGGTGCGGCAAGCAATGCCAGCATGAAACCCCAGAAGGGCAAATCCGGCACCAGCGAGGTGAAGAACCAGGCCAGCACCGCGCCCAGCATGAAGAACTCGCCATGCGCCACATTGACGATGCGCATGACCCCGAAGACCAGCGACAGGCCAAGGGCTGTCAGCGCCAGCACGAAGGCAGCGACCGTGCCTTCCATCAAGGCGAGAAGGAGATGTGGACCCAGAGCCAAGGTAAACCTACGCTGTCATGGTCCGCGAAGGCGGAGGATCCACGAGTTTGTCAGGAAGGCGAAGAAAGAAACTCGTGGATCCTCCGCCTTCGCGGAGGATGACACGTGAGCATGTAGCGACCATACGCGATAAGCCAAACTTACAGCGCTTGCTTGGTGTAATCGGTATCGTTCTCGTAGAGACCGTCCTCGATCGAGGTCTGGTGAACGACGTTGAGTTTCTGCCCTTCAACCTTCGAGATGAATTGATGGCCATAGCATTGATGCCGCTTGCCATCGAACACCTTGTCGCCCTGCGGATGCTCGTTGCTGGCCGCGAAGGTCGTCATCGCCTCGGTGGCTTCGATCAGCTTCGCCTTGTCGGCGGGCGATTGATAGCCGCTGGCTTCGATCGCCTGCTTGATGACGTAAAGCGTCTCCCAGCAGCCGAACATATGCGAATAGGTCGAAATATCCTTGGCATCCGAGACACTGGCGCCGTTGGCGTCGACGCCGACCTTCTCGCGGTAGAACTTGTCGAATTCGGTCTGTTTGGAGCCCGCATAACGCGGATTGGCTTCCCAGAAATAAGTGCCGTCGAGGAATTCGAGGCCGGGGCTGGCGAGATCGACGGCTTCCAGCGAATCGACAAAGCCGAAAATCTGCGGGCGCTGCGAACCGAAATGCTCGCCCATTTCCTTGACGAAGGTGAGCACGCCCGGCCCGACCATGACGTGATAGATCACCTCGGTCTCGGCGGGAATCTGCGGGAAGTATTTGGTATAGGACGATTCCGTCGGCGGGATCGCCAGAAGCGCCGCGATGGAGCCGCCCTGTTTCTCGATCGCCGCCGAGAAGAAATCGCGGTGATCATGGCCGAAGGCGTAATCCGGGAAGATCATCGTGACCTTCTTGCCGAGATTGCCGGCGATCCAGGGCGCCATCGAACTTACCTGCGAGCGGACATCGGTGATGCCGGGCTGGAACACATAGCGGTTGAGAGCGCCGGAAGCGACATGATAGCCCTCGCTCACCACGAAATAGGGCATCTTCAATTCGCCCGCGCGAGGTGCTGCACCGATCACGACATGCGAGAACAGCGTGCCGAAGACGAGATCCACTTTGTGCTGGCTGGCGAATTTCTCGACCACCTCGGCACCGCGCTTGGGATCGGTGCCGTCATCCTCGCTCACCAACTCGATCGGACGGCCGGAGATCCCGCCCGCCTCGTTGATCAACTTCACCGCGGCCTGCGTGGTGCGGTCGTACCAGCGGCCATAGGCGGCGCCGATGCCGGTGCTATGTACTTGAAAACCCAGTTTGATCGGCGCGCTGGATTGCGCCTGCGCATAGCGCACGAAACCCGGCGCCAGACTGAAAGCGCCGGCCGCACCAGCGGCGGCACCGATTTTCTTGAGCGCGGAACGTCTGGTGAGAGCTTGCCGCAATGTGGCGGCGGGATTCTTCGGCTTCATATCGCGACTCCCTGTTTCGAGCGGATCGCCTGCCTTGAGGCAATCGTTACAATGACGCAGCCCCTCTCCGGTCTTGTGCCGACCGTTTGTACACGAATAAAAACACGCTCCTTTCGAAAACTCAATGCGGAAAACTCTGGACGCCTCAACCGGCACTCGGCGTCGACATCAGCCACAGGCCGAACAGCGTGTAGAGGATCATCAGCAGCGCGAGCGGCAGATGGCGCCAACGGCGCACATCGTCACCGGCGTTATGCATCACTTGAGCGAGGACCACCGCCATGACATGGCCGGCCACGATGGCGCCGGCCTGCAAATTCCAGAGCGTCACCACGGAATGATAGGTGGTGAGGAAGGAGGTGGTGACATATAGGCCGGCGGTTCCGAAGAGATCCCAGCCAAGCCCCAGCGGGTCGCTGGCAATCTTCAGTGCATATTGCCCGTCGACCAGCAGCACGGTGAGGTAATGGGCAAAATGATAGGCCAGGGCGATGGGTATGATGCTGAGCGCCTGGCGCCCCGCCTTCGCCTGCTCCTTTCCGCAGCAAAGCACGTAGCAGACGACGAGCAGCAGCCACAGCATCAACAGGCCGAAGGTGTTGAGGGTAACGACGGCGCTGCGGCCCGGAAATTCCAGCGGGTTGATGCCGCCCAGCGCCAGCCACCAGAAGGTCTTGGAAAGACCATCGAAAGAGACAGTGCCAAGCGTTAGCAGCACAAAGCAGATGCCGTCGAAAGGGAGTGGTTCGAGCCGCAGCAGCCTTTCACCCGGCCAGCCCAGCGAGACCAGTCTCCGCTTTGTGCCAGCGATCTCTGTTGTCGCAAAGGGCGACAGGGCCGCCATGAAGCGGAAAAAGACCGTGAGAGCCTCGCCGCGCGCCAACCAGGCAGCCTCGCCAAACAGCAGCATCCCGATCAAGGTGATGGCCCAGTAAACGAGAACGGCATATGCAAGCCGGGTCGGATCGTCCGGGGCCAGATCGACCAGCTCGAACCAGGCAATGGCGAAGAAGCTGAGCACAGCCGGCCAATAGCCGAGCCAGGCGGGATAGGTGAGCCAGCCATCACGTGTTCCCATCAACCGTCGCAGAAGCCGATAGGGCGCGTGCCAGGGATTGCAGAAATGCCAAAGGTCACCGAACAGAGCCTGCAGGAAAGTGAATCCCACCCAGAGCAGCGACCAGATGGCGATGGGCAAAGGATTGGCCCGCGGGTCGGGGCTGCCCAGAAAGCCTGCCAGGATCAGAAAGCTGAGCCCGGTCGCGGCGACGGCACTGGTCCAGAGCGACGATGGCACTGGAATCGCGCCAAGACTGACCCGGCGGCGAAACCCTTCCGCCAGCATGCGGGGCGGAACCAGAAAGATAAAAATGACCGAAAGCGCCACGGCCAAAGTACCGCCGAACTGGTAATACCCAGTCGGCAACAGCAGGACGAAAGCGTTGCTGGTCGTATGTGCCGCGGCCGGCAGAACCGTACCGAACATGGCCAGAAGCAGGACCGGGACGCCGATTTCTGCGCGTGAGCGGATGATCTGCCTCCCGAACGGCTTGCTAATCGCCGCCATTCTTCGGAGATTCGGGCGCTCCCGGCAAGGCAATGAGAGATGGGCCATTTACGCACTTGACGGCGCGCCCCCTCGGCGGGAGAATTATTTGCATACAAACAATCTCCCGGCCGCAAGGTGGGGCGGTTGCGTGGATGGCTGCCAAGCGAGAGGATACCAGCCGGCATGTTTCAGCAGCCCACATCGGTGAGCGCGGCGCTCGATCTGATGGCGCAACCCGGCGCGCGCCTGCTGGCGGGCGGCACCGATTTCTTCCCGGCGCTTGGCGATCAGCCGATCAAAACGCCCGTCATCGACATCTCGCGCCTCGCCGATCTGCGCGGCATCACCGAGACCGAGGCGCATTTCCGGATCGGCGCCGGTGCCACCTGGAGCGAGATCGTCGCGCATCCCCTGCCCCGCTGCTTCGACGGGTTGAAGGCGGCAGCGCGGGAAGTGGGCTCGATCCAGATCCAGAATCGCGGCACCATCGCCGGCAATCTCTGCAATGCCTCGCCGGCAGCCGATAGCGTGCCCCCGCTCCTCACGCTCGAAGCAGAGGTTGAACTCACCTCGCGGCAGGGCCAGCGCGTTCTGCCGCTCTCGGCTTTCGTCCTCGGCAACCGGCGCACAGCCCTGCAGACAAGCGAGATGGTGACGGCCGTCCTGGTGCCGAAGCGCATGGCTGGCTTCACCACGACCTTCACCAAGCTGGGTGCGCGCCGTTATCTGGTGATCTCGATTGCCATGATCGCCGTCGCGGTTTCCCTCGAGAACGGGCGCATCGCGGCGATCAATATCGCGATCGGTTCCTGCTCGGCGGTCGCCCAGCGCTTGCCGGCGGCGGAAGCAGCACTTCTCGGCTGCGCGTCTCCAGCAGGCATCGCCGGCCGGCTGGACCCTATCGTCCTCGCGCCGATCGCCCCCATCGACGATATTCGCGCCACCGCCAGCTACCGGCGCGATGCCGCGGGTACATTGTTAAAGCGCGTCGTGCGCGACGCTTTCCTTCTGGCGCAGAAGGAAGCCTGAATATGTACGATTCCGCCCCCGGCATTCCCCTCATTCTCAACGGTAGCCGCGTGCTGGTCGATGCCCCGGCGCATTGGCGTCTCAGCAAGGCGCTCCGGGATTCGCTGAAACTCGACGGTACGAAAGTCGGCTGCGATGCCGGCGATTGCGGCGCCTGCACCGTGCTGGTGGATGGCGAAGCTTCCTGTGCCTGCCTCATGGCCCTGGGTCAGGTGGAGGGATGCGAGATCACCACGATCGAGGGCCTGGCCGATACCCGACCCGTCGCCAGGAAATTGCAGGATTCCTTCCTGCGCCATGGCGCTGCCCAATGCGGCATCTGCACGCCGGGCATGCTGGTGGCCGCCACGGCGCTGTTGGAGCGTGATGCCAAGCCCAGCGAGGCGGACGTGCAGGACGCTTTGGGTGGCGTGCTGTGCCGTTGCACCGGTTATCGCAAGATCGTGGCGGCGGTGCTGGACGCCGGGAAAGACGTGCCGGCGGCGGTTCTGCCGGATTCCGGGACGGCGGTGGGCGCGCGGATCGAGCGCCTGGATGGCCAGCGCAAGGTTTGCGGCAGCGACGTCTTCGGCGCGGATGCCCATCCCCGGGATGCGCTGCTGCTGCGCGTGATCCGGTCGCCCCATCACCATGCCAGTTTCAAGCTGGGCGATCTCGCTGCCTATCAGAAGGCGCATCCCGGCATCCAACGCATCCTCACCGCCGCCGACGTGCCGGGCGAGAATTGCTTCGGCGTCATCCCGCCCTTTGCCGATCAGCCGGTCTTCGCGATCGATCGTGCTCGCTTCAAGGGCGAGGCGGTTGCCGCCATCATCGGCGATCCAGCCGCGATCGAGGCGGTCGACCTCAAGACCTTTCCGGTCACCTGGCAGGAATTGCCGGCGCAATTGACGCTGGACGAGGCCCTCGCCGCCGATGCGGTGCCGGTGCACGAGAAGCGCGCGGGCAATATCCTGGTGCGCGGCCGCGTGGTTAAAGGCGATGTCGACAAGGCACTCGCCGAAGCAGCGCATGTGGTCGAAGGCGTGTTCGAGACCGGTTTCGTCGAGCATGCCTATATCGAACCAGAAGCCGGCTTCGCCCGGCGCGTGGGCGACCGCATCGAAATCCAGGCCTGCACCCAGGCGCCCTATATGGACCGCGACGATATCGCCAAGATCTTGGGCCTGGCGCCGGATCAGGTGCGGATCATCCCGACCGCGGTCGGCGGTGGTTTCGGCGCCAAGCTCGATCTCTCCGTACAGCCTTTCATTGCCGTGGCCGCCTGGGTGACGGGCAAACCCGTGCGCATGGTCTATTCCCGCACCGAATCCATCACGACGACAACCAAGCGGCATCCCGGCCGCATGCATGTCCGCGTCGCGGTGGATCGCGATGGCAAGCTGCTGGGGATGGATTTTGACGGCGATTTCAATACCGGCGCCTATGCGTCCTGGGGGCCGACGGTCGCGAACCGCGTGCCGGTTCATGCCTCGGGTCCCTATTTCGTGCCGCATTACCGCGCCCTTACCCGCGCCGTCCATACCCATGTGGTGCCGGCAGGCGCCTTCCGCGGCTTCGGCGTGCCGCAAGCGGGTGTGGCACAGGAGCAGCTTTACGACATGCTGGCCGACAAGATCGGCATGGACCGGCTGGAATTCCGCCTGGTGAACGCCCTGCGCCCAGATCAGCCGACCGTTACCGGCCAGGTCCTGGGTGAAGGTACCGGCATCCGCGCCTGCTTCGAATCCCTGCGGCCGCATTGGCGCCGCGCGCGCGAAGACGCCAAGCGATTCAACGATCAGCAAACGGCGTCATCGCCCTGGCGCCGTGGCGTTGGGGTGGCCGGCATGTGGTATGGCTGCGGCAATACCTCGCTGCCCAATCCGTCGACCATGCGCCTCGGCTTGAAGCCCGATGGGCGTCTGGCGCTTCATCAGGGTGCCGTCGATATCGGCCAGGGTTCCAATTCCGTCATCACGCAGATCTGCGCCGATGCCTTGGGCGCGCCTGTGGCCCAATTTGATCTTCTCTCCGCCGATACGGACGTCACGCCGGATTGCGGCAAGACCTCGGCCTCGCGCCAGACCTTCGTCAGCGGCAAGGCAGCACAACTGGCCGGCAATGCCTTGCGCAGCCGCATCCTGCGCCTCGCCAATGCTGGCGCCGATGCGATGCTCGAATTTCATCCCGGTCATATCGTGGTCCGCGACGGCGCTGCCGCGCATCGCATCGATCTTGGCACCCTCGCGCCGGATCAATACGGCTATGTGCTGATGGCCGAGGAAACCTTCGACCCGCCGACCTCGCCCCTCGATGGCGACGGTCAGGGCGTTCCCTATGCGGTCTATGGTTTCGGCGCGCATCTGGTGGAGCTTGAGGTCGATCAGGAACTCGGCACGGTCAAACTGCTGAAGATCACCGCCGCCCATGATGTCGGCCGCGCCATCAACCCGACCCTGGTCGAGGGCCAGATCGAGGGCGGCATCGCACAGGGGATCGGCCTCGCTCTCATGGAGGAATTCCATCCGGGGCGCGGCGAGAATCTGCATGACTATTTGATCCCGACCATCGGCGACGTGCCGCCGATCGAGAGCATCCTCATCGAGGACGCGTCGCCTGTCGGCCCCTTCGGCGCCAAGGGGATCGGCGAACAGGCCCTCATTCCGACGGCACCCGCCATTCTCAACGCCATCGCCGACGCCACCGGGATACGCCTCGCCCGCGTTCCGGCGACACCAGACCGCATCCGCGCGGCGATATTGGAGGCACGGTCATGAGCGCAATCCCGGCCAAGACCGAAGACGGCAAGATCCGCTGCGATGCCTGTCCCGTACTTTGCTATATTCGCGACGGGGCCACGGGCGCCTGCGACCGCTATGCCAACGTCGCTGGCGAACTCATGCGTGTCGATCCGCATATCCTTCTCGGCAAGACTGTGGCCGAGGGCCAGGCCGTGGTGCCCTTCGGTGGGGCAGCACAGGATTGGGACGGCAATCTCCTTCATGCCGGCAATACCTTCGTGACCGCGATCGGCGCCGGCACGACGTATCCCGATTACAAGCCGGCGCCCTTCATCGTCGCCGCCGAGGTTGAAGGCGTCGACATGGTGACCGTGGTAACCGAGGGCATCTTCAGCTATTGCGGCGTGAAGATCAAAATCGACACCGATCGCCATCTCGGCCCCGAACAAGCCACCGTGCGCGCACAGGGCGAGGCGGTTGGCCATGTGACGACCGGCGAATACGGCTCGCAGATGCTGTCGCTGGGCGGTGTCCATCACCTGACCGGCGGCTCGAAGAAGGAAGGCCGCGTCACCTGCGACACGCTGCTCGATCTTTGCAACATGAAACCGGTCGAACTCACGATCGATGGCGGTTCCACCGTCATCGTCGAGGCCGGCAAGGCACCCATCGTCAACGGCCAGGCGGAAGAGCGCATGCGGGTGGGCTGCGGCTCGGCCACGATCGGCATGTTCGCCAAGCAATGGCAGGGGAAAGTCGACGAGGTGGTGGTGGTCGACGATCACATCACCGGCGTGCTTTCCGAACATCAGGCGGGGAAGCTCCTGGGCATTCCCGATACCGGCATCAAGATGCGCGGGCGAAAATCCACCCCCGGCCGCTATTTCCAGGTGGCTGAACCCGGCACCGGATGGGGCGGCACCGACATCTCCGATCCACTCTCCATCCTGATGCCATTCGACCCGAAAGTGGCGAAGGCCGGAACCACGATGCTGATGGTGAGCACAACCGGCGAACATGCCGGCTATTACGTGCTCAATGAGGCATTGCAGCCGGTCGAAACCGAGATGCCGCAAGCACTCAAGGATTCCGTCGCGCGCATTCAGGAGAATTGCGAGCCGGCGCTCTCCACCGTGCTCTTCATGGGCGGTGCCGGCGGATCCTTGCGCGCCGGCGTTACCGAAAATCCCGTGCGCCTCACGCAATCGGTCAAGAACGCGCTCACCTATGTCACCTGCGGCGGGGCACCGGCCTATATCTGGCCGGGCGGCGGCATCACGCTGATGGTCGACGTCACCCTGTTGCCGCAGAACGCCTTCGGCTATGTGCCGACACCGGCTTTGGTCGCCCCGATCGAGTTCACCATGCGGCTCGACGATTACGCCAAGCTCGGCGGGCATATGGACCATGTGCGCCGCTTCGATGCGCTGGAGGGCGACGGTCTCAAGCGCCAGCAGGTCTCGCGTCATCGCGATTCGCCTTGGCCGCTCAACTTCCACGCCCGCAAGGAGCGCAAGCATTGAGCGGTCGCCAGCAAATCCGGATGCTGCCCGACGGGCACCGCCTGCATCTGCAGGACGGCCCGATTGATCTCATTGTGGGCGCGGATGGTGATGGAGAGACAATACGCGCCGCCTATGAAGCGGCAGCAAGACGCTTTGCCACGTTGCTCGACGAGCTTTGCGGGGAGCTTTCTCTGCTCCGGCAGCCGACCCATGCAGATGCGCTAAGCGAAACAGGCCGCCGCATGGTGGCCGCCACGCGCGCCTATGCCACGGATGACTTCATCACGCCCATGGCCGCCGTGGCCGGCGCTGGCGCCGACACCATTCTCTCCGCCATGCTGAAAGCGGCACCACTCAACCGTGCTTACGTCAATAATGGCGGCGACATCGCCCTCCATCTGGCACCGGGGACCAGTTTCACCATCGGCATGGTGTCACGGCCCGATCTCGCGGCCGCCCTTCACGGCAACCTCACCATCCGCGCCGAGGACGGAATCCATGGCATCGCCACCAGCGGGCGCCACGGCCGTTCCTTCTCGCTGGGCGTCGCCGATGCGGTGACCGTGCTCGCCGCCGATGCCGCCGGCGCCGATGCCGCCGCCACCATGATCGCCAATGCCGTCGATCTGCCCGGCCACCTTGCGGTAACACGGGAACCGGCCAATACGATCCAGCCCGACAGCGATCTGGGCGAACGCCTGGTCACCCGCTCGGTCGGACCTCTTTCCGATGCCGAGATCGCTGACGCCCTTGCCAGCGGCGCCGGTTATGCTGAACGTTTGGTCGAGGCGGGACATATTCATGCCGCGGCGCTGCATCTTGCGGGGGAGACGCGGCTGATCGGCGTGAAGGCGCCCACACAATTCGTCATGGCCGGGGTCGTCATGCCCGGGATGACGGCAAAGCAAAAGGAGTTCGGCAGCCATGCCGCAAGTTGAGATCCGCAAGCGCCTGATCTCGGTCGAAGAGATCTTTCACGAAGGCGGACCGCGCGCCAACAAACCGCTGCGGCGTGTCGCCGGGCTGGTCGTGATCCGCAACCCGTTCGCCGGACGCTATGTCGAACACATCGTCGATTTCATGGATGATCTGAAACCGATCGGCCTCGCCCTCGCCCAGGACATGGTGAAAGCCCTGGGTGGCGATCGGTCCATCGTCGAAGGCTATGGCAAGGGCGCCATTGTCGGGTCGGCGGGGGAAATCGAGCATGGGGCGCTCTGGCACGCGCCGGGTGGCTATGCCATGCGCGAGGTGCTGGGCGACAGCAAGGCGATCGTGCCCTCCACCAAAAAGGTCGGTGGGCCGGGCGCGCGGCTCGACGTGCCGGTCACCCATATCAATGCTTCCTATGTGCGCAGTCATTTCGACGCCATCGAAATCGGCATTCCGGACAGCCCGCGCGCCGATGAAATGCTGCTGGCGCTGGTGATGACCACGGGATCGCGCATTCACAATCGGGCCGGCGGCTTGGCCGCCGCGGATATCAAGGGAGAGGATGGATTGCGATGAAAGCCGAGATCCGCAAGATCGTGACCTTCGTCGAGGAAACCCATCGCGAGATGGATAAGGGCATCAATCCGCCAACACGGCGCGCGGCGGCGGTCGCCGTCATCGCCAATCCTTTCGCCGGAAAGTATGTCGAGGATTTGACGCCGTTGATGGAAATCGGCGAGGAACTCGGCAAGCTGCTGGCCGAGAAAGCCGTCGCCGCCCTCGGCATCGAAGGTGGCAAGGCCGAGAGTTACGGCAAGGCCGCGGCCGTCGGCGAGAATGGCGAGCTGGAACACGCCGCCGCGATCCTGCACCCCAAGATGGGAACGCCGGTCCGCAAGGTATTGGAGAAGGGTGCCGCTCTTATTCCCTCTTCCAAGAAACGCGGTGGCCTAGGCTGCGTGCTCGACGTGCCGCTGGGACACAAGGATGCTGCCTATGTGCGCAGCCATTTCGACGGCATGGAAGTGCAGATCAACGACGCGCCGCGCGCGGGCGAGATCATGGTGGCGATCGCCGTCACCGATAGCGGCCGGCCCCTGCCGCGCGTCGGCGGACTCACCAAGAATGAGATCAAGGGCGAGGACGGGCTGCGCTGATGGCCAGCATCCCCGGCAAGAAAGCCGAGACCGAGAGGCCTTACGCACTGGATGACCAGATCGGCTTCATCCTGCGCAAAGTCAGCCAGCGCCATACCGCGATCTTCTCGGCGGCGTTCGGCAACGACGTGACGGCGCCGCAATGGGCGGCGCTGGCCAAGCTCTACGAGATCGGCCCCACCTCGCAGAATCTGCTCGGCCGCATGGTGGCGCTCGATGCCGCCACCATCAAGGGCGTGGTCGACCGTCTCTCGGCCCGCGGCCTGATCGAGACCAGCCCCGATCCGGACGACGCCCGCCGTATCGTCGTCGCCCTCACCGAAACCGGCCGCGCCGAAGCCGAAAAAGGCTTTGCGACCGCCCAGCGCATCACCGAGGAAACCCTGGCGCCTTTAAATGCCGCAGAGCGAGCGCAGTTGCTGGCACTGCTGAAAGCGTTGAGCTAGCCAAATAGCTTTTTGCGTCGCTCGGTCTGGAGGTAGTTGATCTTCTCCATGAGAGCGTTCGTATCTATATCCGCAGCCACTGCATCTTTGATGACGTCAAGCAGTTCGGCGGAGAAGCTGAGCTCTACTTTATATCTCGGAAGCTCCTCGGCAAATCCGGAAGGATCGTCGCCGTAGAAGGCGTCAATAAGCTTGCGGCAACTTTCCTCGACCGACTTGCTCGCCTGAATCAACGTAGACGTAGCCTCGGGCGGAACCATGCTCAATACCTCCACATCGCTCGACAATATCTCGATCGTCGTGCTGCAGAACCTAATCGGATCATCCGATTTGGCAGCACCATCGGCGCCCGCCGCTTGCTCGGCCAATGTGACTTTCCCAATAGCAAACATCGTGTCCTCTCGCATCGCCGAGAGAGTTGCGATAACCCGCTGTTCTTCGGCGGCTGCCTGCTGAGACAGTGAAATCGCCGCTGCCGCGTAAACACCGATGAAAGATGCGGCGATAGACCCACCATATGCAGCCAACGCGATCAGCCTAGGATGCGGCTTGCTATCTTGGCTTGAATAAAAGGTGGCAATGCCGCCGATCGCGAATGCCACAGTTGCGACCAGCCAATAGTGAGCATCTTCCATTTCGCGTCCTCTATATCTCAACTCACAATTAATGCAGATCGGACGCTAGATGCAGATTCTTTCTTAACTGTTAAAAATCACGCCTCTTCATTCACATCAAATTTAATAACATACGCAGATATTCTGGGCTTCGAGACGCATAGCGCTTCTAACCCAGCTTGCCCTTCACCAGATCGGGAATACGCGTCGCCGGCGGCGTATTGCGGCTGCGCTGGATGCGCGGGATACCGTCGATCACGACCATGCCGACGCCCGGCAGGTCGCCGAGCTGCACGGAATCGAGCAGGTCCTTGCCGGCCGAATGCTGTGCCTTGTCGAGGAAGACGAAATCCGCCGCCATGCCCTTCTCGATGAGACCGGTATCGAGCTTCCTCATGCGGGTCGTATTGCCGGTCGCAAAGCAGAAAGCGAATTCCGCCGGGATGTCGCCCAGCGACGAGAGCATCGAGACCATGCGCAGGATTCCCAAAGGCTGCACCCCGGACCCGGCCGGCGCGTCGGTGCCCAGGATGACGCGGTTGAGCTGCCCCATTTCCTTCGCGGTGCGGAGCGTGTAAAGCCCAGCGCGTTCATTGCCGTTATGAACGATCTCGAGCCCGCGTTTGCAACCCTCGCAGATGCAGCGGATCTGGCTGTCCGGCAAAGCCGTGTGGCCGCCATTGATATGCCCCACCACATCGGCATCCACTTCCAGAACCACGTCCTTGTCGATGAGGCCGGAACCGGGGATCGAGGGACCGCCGGTATGGATGGTGCTCTGGATGCCGTATTTCCGCGCCCAGCCCGCCATCTGCCGCGCAGTCGGGCCGTCTTTCACACCGCCCAGGCCAATCTCGCCCAGCAGGCGGACGCCGGCATCGGCGAGATCCTTGAAATCCTGTTCCGTCATGCCCTGCTCGATGATGGGTGCTCCGCCATGCACCTTGACCCCGCCGGGACGGAAGGCTGCGTACATGCGCTGATGAAAGATCGCCATGGCCTTGAGGCCGACGATATCCTTCGGCCGGCCGGGCATATGCACCTCGCCCGCCGAGATCATGGTGGTGACGCCGCCATGGAGTGAGGAATCAATCCAGCCGATCTGGTTCTGCCGCGGCGTCCAGTCGCCCGCCACCGGATGTACGTGGCTGTCGATAAGGCCTGGGGCCAGGGTGACACCCTGCGCATCGATCACGGTCACGGCGTCGTCGATGTCGAGATCCTTGGCCTTGCCCCAGGCGACGATCCTGCCGTTCTCGGCCAGCAGCGCATCGCCAGGGAGGATCGGGTTCTCGAGATCGCCGGACAGGATCATGCCGATGTTGCGGATCGCCAGCTTGCCTGGCCCCGAACTGCCGGCCGGTGCGTCATGCGCCATAAAAATCTCCCGATTCCAAAGCCAATCTGTTGCGCCCGATGTTAGTCCAGACGTGCCGTTTATCCAAGAAAATCAGCACAGAATCGCAAGCAAATGCACCCTTTGACGGCACTTGAATTTCGATATATACGAATGGCTATAACGATCAACAAAGAGGCCCCATCATGTTGCGTCACTCTCTCGCGCGTCTGGCCGTCGCCGGCATCATGTCCATTGCCGGAATCGCCGCCGCGAAAGCCGATGATATACTGGTCGCCGTCGCCGCCAATTTCGCCGAGGCATCGCAGGATCTCGCGGCACTCTATGAGAAGGCCAGCGGCAACAAGGTCGTGGTCACGACGGGTGCCACCGGCAAGCTCTATGCCCAGATCTCGGCAGGCGCCCCCTTCCAGATCCTGCTCTCCGCCGACGCCAAAACACCCGCCAAGCTGGCGGATGAGAAGGCGGCGGTGGCCGGCACCAAATTCACCTATGCAATCGGCAAGCTCGCCCTCTGGAGCGCGGATCCGAAGCGCATCGGTGCCGATGGCGCGGCGGCACTTCAAGCCGACGATTTCCAGCATCTGGCCATCGCCAATCCGGACCTGGCACCCTATGGCGTGGCGGCACGGGAGACCTTGCAGTCGCTGGGGCTCTGGGACAAGCTGGCCACCAAGATCGTCATGGGGGAAAATATCGGGCAAACGCACAGCATGGTGGCGACCGGCAATGCCGAGCTTGGCTTTGTCGCCCTCTCCGCCGTGCAGAGCCCGCAGCAACCATCGGAAGGGTCGTTTTGGGTCGTGCCGCAAGACAAGTTCACGCCGATCCGCCAGGACGCCATCCTGCTGAACGCAGGGGCGGACAATGCCGCGGCGCGGGGCTTTCTCGATTTCCTGAAATCGCCGGAAGCCCATGCGCTGATCGAGAGCTATGGTTATGGGGTAGAATAGGATCGACATGACGCTGCCCGATCTCGACCCGCTCTGGCTCACCCTGCGCCTCGCGGCGCTGGTAACCGTCATCCTGCTCGTCATCGGCACGCCGCTCGCGTGGTGGCTCGCCAATACCCGCTGGCGGATCAAATCGGTGGCCGAGGCGATCACTGCCTTGCCGCTGGTCCTGCCGCCGACGGTGCTTGGCTTCTATTTCCTGGTTTTCCTCAGTCCCAATTCCACCCTGGGCGGTCTGTGGTTCAGCGCGACCGGCGGGAAGCTCACCTTCTCTTTCGCCGGTCTGGTCATTTGCTCGGTCATCTATTCCCTCCCGTTCATGGTGCAGCCATTGCAGGCCACATTCGAAACGCTGGGCCGCAATTTCTGGGAAACGGCCGCCACCTTGCGTGCCAGCCCGCTTGATGCCTTTCTCACCGTCATCTCGCCCTTGGCGGCGCGCGGCTATCTCACCGCCATCGTGCTCACTTTCGCCCATACGATCGGCGAATTCGGCGTCGTCCTCATGGTGGGTGGCAACATTCCCGGCGAGACCAAGGTCATCTCGATCGCCATCTATGAGCATGTCGAGACGATCCGCTATGCCGAGGCACATCTCCTCTCGGCGGGCCTCCTCGCCTTCTCCTTCCTGGTCCTGCTCTTCGTCTATGTGACGAACCGACGCTTCCCGATCCATGTCGGCTGATCGCATGAACGAACTCGCCTTCGACCTCCGCATCACCTTCGGTGATTTCAAACTTGCCGTGATGGAAAGCGTGCCGCTCCAGGGCATCACCGCCCTGTTCGGCCCTTCCGGCTGCGGCAAGAGCACCTTGCTGCGCATCCTCGCCGGGCTGGAACGCCGCGCCAGCGGCACCGTCACCTTTGCCGGCGAGACCTGGCAATCGGCTGCCGGCAAGAACGCCTTGCCCGCGCATCGACGCGGTACCGGCTATGTGTTTCAGGATGCGCGGCTCCTTCCGCATCTCGATGTCGCCGGCAATCTCCGTTACGCGGAGAAACGCTCGCGCCATGTGCCGAGCGGCATCACCCTCGACCAGGTCGTGGCTGCTCTCGACCTCGCCCCCCTCCTCACCCGCCATGCCACCTCACTCTCCGGGGGCGAGCGCCAGCGTGTCGCCATCGGCCGTACGCTCCTCACCCGGCCGCGCCTGCTGTTGATGGACGAACCGCTCGCCGCTCTCGATTTCAAGCGCAAGGCCGAGATTCTGCCCTATATCGAAAGATTGCCGAGCGTCTTCGGCGTGCCGGCGATCTATGTGACCCACGATATCGACGAAGTGGCGCGCCTCGCCGATCGCATGATCGTGCTGCGCGACGGCAAGCTGGTCGCCAGCGGCGCCGTCGAGCAAGTGCTCGAACGCCTGGACCTCCCGGCCAATGGCGAGCGCTATGAGCCCGGCGTCGCCCTTCAGGCACGTATCATTGGTCACGACGCACATTATCATCTGACGCAGCTCGATCTGCAGGGGCAATCACTTTCGGTGCCGCTGCTTGAAGCCGCCATCGATACGAATTTGCGGCTGCGTATCCGCGCCCGCGACGTCGCCATCGCGACCGAGAGGCCACAGGGCATCAGCGTGCGAAATGTCCTCAACGTCCGCATCGCCGAAATCGCCAGCAAGCCCGACACGGCCCATGCCGATCTGATGCTGGACATCGGCAATGCCCATATCCGCGCGCGCATCACGCGCCAATCGGCCGAGGAGCTGCGCCTCGGCGTCGGCCAGGATGTTTTTGCCCTGGTAAAATCCGTGACCCTGGACGCGCCCGGCCGCTGATCGGTTACTGCCAGCCGCTATAGATGTCGAGGCCGCGCTTGCGGATCTGGCCGCCCACCACCACGCGCTGGATTTCCGAGGTCCCTTCCCAGATGCGATCGACCCGGATATCGCGATAGAGCCGCTCGACCGGATTCTCGCGCATATAGCCGCGCCCACCCAGGACCTGCAGCGCCTTGTCGATCACCCGTCCCGCCATCTCCGAGCAGAACAGCTTCAGGGCGCTGGCATGGGCATGGACGATCTTGCGGTCGAGACCGCGATCGATCTCGGCGGCGACACGGTAGAGCATCGACTTCGCGGCGAAGATTTCGACCGCCATATCGGCCAGCATGAATTCGACGCCCTGGAAATCGCGGATCGGCCGTTCGAATTGATGGCGTGTGGTCGCGTAGTCATTGGCGATCTCGGCGGCACGAATGGCGGCCCCCAAGGTGTGCGAGGCGATCTGCAACCGCGCCTCGACGAACCAATCCTTGGTGAGTTCCAGTCCCTGCCCGATCTCACCCAGCATCCGATCCTCCGGCACCGCGACGTCGTCGAAGCGGAGCTCGGCATGGTCGAAGGCGAAGTTGTGCATGAATTTCGGCGAGCGCAGATGCACCATGTTGGTGACCGGCTTGTCGACCAGGAACAAGGTCGGCTTGTCGGGATCGTCATCGACATGGGCATGGACGATGATGAAATCCGAGGCGTTGTAGGAGGTGACGAACCACTTCTCGCCGTTGAGCAGCCACTGGTCACCCTTCTTCACCGCTTTGGTCTTCACGCGCCTTGGATCCGAACCGGCCTCGGCTTCCGTGATCGCAAAGCAGCCACGACGTTCTCCCTGGATCGAGGGGCGCAAATAGGCGTCGATCTGCGCCTTTGTCCCGGAGGTCAGGCTCACCGGTGCGCGCCAGACACAGGACCAAAGGCCGTTGGTGACGCGGCCCAATTGCTCCTCGATCACGGTCTGCTCGACCATGGTGAGGCCGAGGCCGCCATGTTCCTTCTTGTGATTGATACCGGCAAGGCCCCAATCGCGCACCGCCTGGCGCACGGCAGCGCGCCTTTCCATCGGCAGCTCGCCATGCTCGTCGGCGATGATTTCGAGCGGCACCAAAACTTCGTCGCAGAAGGCACGGCCCTTGGCCGCCAGTTCCTTCTCGCGCGCACTCAGTTCCAAATCCATGGCCGTTTCCCCGGATGATGTTTTCTGCCCGCGAATCTAGCAGCGGCCGGCATTGCCCCGGATCACCGCAATACTCAGCCGGGCATGATCCCAGATCATGAGGTCAGAAACCGGCAACGAGATCAATCGGCCCGGATTTGTGCCTGCAAAGCCAGCATTTCCGCCAGCAACCAGTCACGTACCAGGATGGCCGGATCGCGCAACGGACGGCGGTTGCTGGCCACCAGGTAATAATGGTTGCCGGTTTCCAATATCTCGGGTGCCGCCGGCACCAATTCCTTCTGCGCCAGCTCATGGGCGACGACATGCCACCAGCCCAAGGCGATACCGCGGCCGCTGATCGCTGCCTGGATGACCAGCGAATAATCGGAAAACGTGAGGCTGCGGCTACCGGTGGGCGGCGCATAGTCGAATTCGGCGAGATAGCGCGACCAGGGAATCCGCGTGGAACCGGAGAGATGGACCAAGGTATGTCGGCCGAGATCGCGGCCATGTTCCAAGGGGCCATGCGCCGCAAGATAAGCCGGGCTGCAGACCGGAAGCACCTTCTCTGCCATCAACGGCCAGCTTTCGTGATCGGCGTCGCGCGGGAAATTGTAGCGGATCGCGAAGTCGACATCCTCGACCGGCCCGATTGGCTCGCCGCGCACCAGTTGAAAGCGAAGATCTATTCCGGGATGAAGCGCCTGAAAGCGATCGAGGCGCGGCATGATCCAATGCATCGCGAAGGCCGAGGAAAGCGACAGGGTCACCATGCCGCCACCGCCATGGCGCGCCCGGATCGCCTCGATCGCCATCTCGATATGCTGAAAGCTGCCGGTCACCGCGTGATAGAGCTGCCGCCCGTCATCGGTGAGTTCGATGCCAGTCGCCGTGCGGATGAAGAGTTTTGCTTCGAGATGCGCCTCGAGCCGGGCGATCATGCGGCTTACGGCCGATTGTGTGACGTTGAGTTCGGCCGCCGCGCGCGTGAAACTCAGAAAACGCGCCGCCGCTTCGAACACGAACAGGGCATTGGCGGATGGCAGGGATCGCCTGAGCGAGGTCATGGCCTCTGCCGCCTGGATTCGCCCCGCACGATCACTCTCCTTCCGATTCCCATATCGATTCTCTGATCCTATCGGAGCGCCTTGCGCCAAAACAGGCGCCAGCCCTGGCGGACAAATTGACGCAGGTGCAGCATCGGCAACGCATCTGCACACAGGAGGAACTGCCTGATTTCCCGGGTTTTTCTAGGCTCAAATGCCGATTAATCGCTTCACTCGATTGATGCGCTGCAAAAAATCGATTTCATTGATCGACATGACCCCTATATCAAAGCCTCACCGTTTCGCGGCAAACCTATTTGGAGATAAGAAAAATGTCGTTGATCAACACCGCTATTAAGCCGTTCAAAGCCGAAGCCTTCAAGGACGGCAAGTTCGTCACCGTCACCGATGCCGATCTGAAGGGCAAGTGGTCGGTCGTCTTCTTCTACCCGGCCGATTTCACCTTCGTCTGCCCGACCGAGCTCGAGGATCTCGCCGACAATTACGCCGAGTTCCAGAAGATGGGCGTCGAGATCTACAGCGTCTCGACCGACACCCATTTTGCCCACAAGGCCTGGCACGACACCTCGGCCGCGATCAAGAAGATCAAGTACACCATGGTCGGTGACCCCACCCTCACCATCAGCCGTAATTTCGACGTGCTGATCGAGGAAGCCGGCCTCGCCGATCGCGGCACCTTCGTGATCGATCCCAGCGGCACGATCCAGATCGTCGAGATCACCGCGGGCGGTATCGGCCGCGATGCCAAGGAACTTCTGCGCAAGCTCAAAGCGGCGCAATACGTCGCCGCGCATCCGGGTGAAGTCTGCCCGGCGGCCTGGAAGGAAGGCGCCAAGACCCTGGCTCCGTCCCTCGACCTGGTCGGCAAGATCTAACCGATTACCTGACGCGTTTCCCCGGATCCGGCTTCTCGCCTGGATCCGGGGGATACCGAACACCGAATTCCCAAACACCGAAATTCCGGGGAGCCATCGTCATGTTGGACGCCAATCTGAAAGAGCAATTGAAGGCCTATATGGAGCGGATCACCCAACCCATTGAGCTGGTGGCTTCGCTCGATGACAGCGCCGGCTCGCAGGAGATGCTGGCGCTACTGGAAGACATCGCCTCGCTCTCCCCGCAGGTGACCCTGGTGCGGCGCGACGACGATGCCAGGAAGCCCTCCTTCGCGATCCATCGCACCGGCACCGCCGTCGGCGTGCGCTTTGCCGGCCTCCCCATGGGTCACGAATTCAACTCGCTGGTTCTGGCTCTGCTGCAGGTCGGCGGCCATCCCTCCAAGACCGCGCAGGACGTGATCGAGCAGGTCCAGGCGCTGGACGGCGAGTATCATTTCGAGACCTATTTCTCGCAATCCTGCCAGAATTGCCCGGACGTGGTGCAGGCGCTCAATTTGATGAGCGTCATCAATCCGCGCATCCATCACGTCGCGATCGACGGCGCCCTCTTCCAGTCGGAAGTGGACGGACGCCAGGTCATGGCCGTGCCGACCATCTTTTTGAATGGTGAGACTTTCGGCCAGGGTCGCATGGATCTGGAACAGATCCTGGCCAAGATCGATACCGGCGCCGAGAAGCGCGCGGCCGAAAAGCTGAAGACCAAGGAAGCTTTCGATGTCCTCGTCGTCGGCGGTGGTCCCGCTGGTGCCGCCGCCGCGATCTATGCCGCGCGCAAGGGCATCCGCACGGGTGTGGCAGCCGAGCGTTTCGGCGGCCAGGTGCTGGATACGATGGGGATCGAGAACTTCATCTCCGTCTCGCATACGGAAGGCCCCAAGCTCGCCGTGGCGCTGGAAGAGCATGTGAAGGCCTATGACGTCGACATCATGAACCTGCAGCGTGCCGAGAAGCTGGTGCCGGCAAAGGTGCCAGGCGGCTTCGCCGAAGTGCATCTCGCCAATGGCGCGGTGCTGAAATCGCGCAGCGTCATCCTGGCCACCGGCGCCCGCTGGCGCCAGATGAACGTGCCGGGCGAGGATGAGTACCGCAACAAGGGTGTCGCCTATTGCCCGCATTGCGACGGCCCGCTCTTCAAGGGCAAGCGCGTGGCGGTGATCGGCGGCGGCAATTCCGGGGTCGAGGCGGCGATCGATCTAGCCGGCATCGTCGCTCATGTGACGCTCATTGAGTTCGACAGCAGCCTCCGCGCCGATGCGGTGCTGCAGCGCAAGCTGAACTCGCTGCCGAACGTCAAAATCATCACCTCGGCCCTCACGACCGAAGTGCATGGTGACGGCGCCAAGGTTGTCGGCCTCACCTACAAGGATCGCAACACGGACAACCTGCACCGTATCGAGCTCGAAGGCATCTTCGTGCAGATCGGCCTGGTGCCCAACACCGAATGGCTGAAGGACGCGGTTGCGTTGACCCCGCGCGGCGAGATCGAGATCGATCACCGCGGCCAAACCTCGCAGCCCGGCATCTTCGCCGCGGGCGACGCCACGACCGTGCCCTACAAGCAGATCGTGATCGCCATGGGTGAGGGTTCGAAGGCGGCCCTGTCGGCCTTCGACTACCTCATCCGCCTGGCACCGGCCGAGGACAAGGCGGTCGCCGCCTGACAGGCTTTATCCTGGTGACAATCGAAACGGCTCCTTCCAGCGGAAGGGGCCGTTTTGTTAGGCAAAGGCGCGTGCAGCATCATCGGGATTCATCACCGGTGCCATTTCCCGGCACAGGATAAGCGTGAAACGATGCTGCGTGCACTTAATGCCGGGCGGCACATGCGGCAGGATATCGGCCAGAGCATAGGCGATTGTACCTGGATTGCGATATCCCGTTGTCTCGGTTTTGGGGTTATCGATCACGCCGATCGTTCCGGAATGGATGAGACGGCAGAAATTCGTCATGAACTCCGGAAGCTCGTCGGGCTCCACATGCGCCAGCACCTTGCGCGCGAAAACAAAATCGGCCGGCCGGGCGGCCTGCCGTGCCAGTTCTCCGGGCGTCAGCACACGGAGCTCAACGCGCTTTTTGTCGATCAATGTGCCCAGGCGCTGGCGCCCAAGCGAGAAAAAATAATCCGTGATATCGAGGCCAACATATTTGCCGGGATCGAGGTAACGAATGACGGGTTCGGCCGCCCAGAGCGAGCCGCAACCGATTTCAACGCAGGCATGATTGGGCTTCAGGCCAAGACCACGCATATATGCCAGCCATTGCTCGGCCTTGCGACGCGTCTCCGCCTCGTCCTTCACGTCGTTGCCCAAGGTTGAATGACGGCGGCCCAGTTTCAGGCGCAGAATCCAGCGGCGCGCATAGCGCCGTTCATCGCGCAGCCACAACCTCAGAAGAAACGCCAGAATAGAATCCCAGACCCGCACGCCTTCACCTCCCTCTGCCTGCGCTTTCTGATGCGCGCATGACTGAACGCAGTTTCACTGCCAATCATTTGCCCGGACCGGACGCAAATAAAGGCATAGGAGTGGTAAAGACCATTGGCGAGAAAGGCTGTGACGCCAGTCACAAGCTGTATCTTAAAGCAACGGATCACCCTCGAATTCATCATTTGGCTGAGGCATGGACGCAGAATTTGCTCGCCAGTTCAGTCGATGCGAAAGACCAACGCCACCGCGACACCTTAATTTCTACTCGGTCGCGTTGATCGTCCCATTGCGCCTCTCCATCCCGTTCCGAAAGGTCGCGGACTCGCTTCTTCACATCCATTAAGGGTATCGTTAAATGCATTTAGTCCTGCCCAATATTTGGTCGTTGTGATCGAATATTAGACGCTGGCGGCAAGAACGGCGGGCTTGGCGGGGAATTTCGCACATCGCGTTGTGCAACAATTCAATTTGCCGCCAACCCACGCGATTCCCTGATGACAACAAGAGACAATCTAATAATAATTTTAAACAATTACTGAAGTGGGGCTGAAGAGCTTCACAACGAGCAGATTTGACCATGCGTGCCAATGAGCGTCGCCAGCGGTCGCCAGATGCTTCTTGTTCCGCCAATGCGTGTGACGCCCAAACAACGAGGCCATCTGCCGACGCAAGATCTGGATAGTGATGGCTTGCCAATAGACGTCCTGCGATGAGCCCCAGATCGGCTCCCCGCAAGGAACGGGGGGTCGATATGGTAGCGACAGTCGAGCGTGGTTTGGATGGCGATGCCGGGCGGCTGGTTCTGCACGCCGATGGCAGCGATCGCATTGCCGTTCCTGGCGGCGGCGATATCCTCAAAGCTGATTTCCGGCAGATCGGCGATGATTTGCTGATCGAGACGGCGATCGGTCAAGACATCGTCATCAAGCAATACTTCGCGCAAGGAGAGACGCCGGATCTGCTGATCGGCGGTCGTGCGCAACTTGATGGTGCGCTGGTCGAACGCCTGGCTGACAGTGGCGGCGACCTGCGCCTGGCGCAAAATCAAACCACACAGAGCGACGTCGGAGATATCCAACTCGCTCAGACAGGTGAAGCGATCGGTCGTGTCGAGACGGTTGCCGGCACCGTGACGGTCGAGCGCGCCGGCGGATCAAGCACGCAACTCGCAGCCGGCGATCCCATTTTCCTCAATGACGTCGTGCTGGCGGCTGACGACGGCAGCGTCGGCATCGTCTTCATCGACGGCACCACCTTCGCGCTCTCCGCGGGCGCCCGCATGACCATGGACGAGATGGTCTACGATCCAGCCAGCGGCGGCGGCAATTTCGTGACCACCGTGCTGCAGGGCACCTTCGTCTTCTCGACCGGCACCATCGCGCCCAATGGCAGCATGGAAGTGAACACGCCTGTCGGCACGATCGGCATCCGCGGCACCACGGTTGCGGTCCGACTGGCACTGGAAGGCACCGATACCATCATCATGCTGCTGCCGGACGAGGATGGCCATGTCGGCCGCATCGTCATCCAGAATGCAGGCGGCATCCAGGAGATCACCGAGGCCAATGCCGCGGCGACGGTAACCAGCTTCTTCATAGCACCCGGTCAGCCGGTGGTCCTGCCGGGCAATGAAGTCCTGCAATACTTCAACGACGTGCTCCAGGAACTGCGCGCGATCCAGGGTGCAGCACCTGGGGAGGAACAGGGCGGCGAAGCCGATGGCGCCGAGGATGGCGACCAGGCACTGCTCGATGAATTCGATCCCAGCGGGTTCTCCACCGCCGCCGGCGGCGAAGAACAAAATGGGGAGCAGACGGAACTCGGGACGGTCGACAAATTGTCCTCCCTGCTCGGCTTCATACCGGATCCTCTAGCGCCCGTCTCGTTCCTGAATATCAGCCTGTTCGGCAATATCGGCCTGGGAGGCGTCCAGTTCGGGACGACCAAGGGTTACGGTTCCGGCCTCACGCTGGACTATCTGGATCCCAGCACGGCGTCCAAGCTTCCCGCGGATCTTTCGCCCTATACAATTCTCTCCGGCGGCGCCGGCAATGACGAGATCGATGGCGGGCCTTATGCCGGGCCGCTGATCATTCTGGGTAATGCCGGCGACGATACCCTGACCGGCAGCCCTCAGGACGATCTGATCTTCGGCCTGGGCGGCAACGACACGCTCATTGCCGGCCATGGCGGCGGCGACGATGTCATCGATGGTGGCGATGACGGCGACACGGTCAAATATCTGAGCGCCGATGAAACCATGATCATCGACCTCACTGCGGGAAAGGCCTTCGGCGATCCGGATATCGGCATCGATACTTTGATCAATATCGAGAATGTGGTCGGCGGTTCCGGCAACGACGCCATTACCGGCGACAAGAATGCCAACAAGTTGGACGGCCATACCGGCGACGACCAGATCGCCGGCCTGGGCGGCGACGACATGATCGACGGCAATCTGGGCGAAGACGTCGCCGTCTTTACCGGCAAGGCGGCCGATTACGACATTTTCCTGAACGAGGGCGGTTCGATCACCATCGTCGATCAGCGTGAGGGCGGTGACGGCACGGACACGCTGAGCAATATAGAATGGCTGCAGTTTTCCGACCAGAAGGCCTCGGTGGCCGATCTCGAGGGCGGCATCAACCAGGCGCCGACCGATATCGAGCTTAGCAACACCACTGTGCTTGAGAATGCGCCGGGCGAGATTGTCGGCCTCCTCACCGTCAGCGATCCGGATGCGGGCGATACCCATACTTTCGAGCTTTCGGACGACCGCTTTGAAGTCGTGGCGGGCGCTCTGCGCCTTAAATCCGGGATCGCCCTCGATTTCGAATCGGGTCCGCAACAATTCGATGTGGTCGTGACGGCGACCGATAGCGGCGGCCTCGTCCAGACCGAGACTTTCACCATCAACGTCGCCGACGTCAACGAGGCGCCGGGTGCACCGGTCGATACCGATGCCGCGGACAACAAGGTGAGCGAAGCCGCCACCGCCGGCACGCTGGTCGGGATCGTGGCTCAGGCAACCGACCCCGATGCGGGAGATACACGCAGCTACAGCCTGGCCGATGATGCCGGCGGCCGCTTCGTGATCGATTCAGCCAGCGGCGTGGTCACCGTCGCCGACGGCGCCGTCTTCGATTTCGAAACGCAGAGCCAGTACGACATCGAGGTTACGGCAACCGATGCCGGCGGGCTTTCCTCCACCACCACCTTCACGGTCCAGGTGACCGATTCCCAGGAATCCATCGGCCCTGTGGAAGACAGCGACGCCGCCCAGAACCTGGTGGCGGAGAACGCGGCGATCGGCGCGGCAATTGGCATCACCGGCCATGCGATCGATGTCGATGCCGACGACAAGGTCAGTTACAGCCTGAGCGACAATGCCGGCGGCCGCTTTGCGATCGATGCCGTCACGGGAATCGTCACCGTGGCCGCTGCGCTCGATTTCGAAAGCGCCCAGAGTCATACCATCACCGTGCTCGCCACCAGCAGCGACGGATCGACCAGCGATCAGGATTTCACGGTCAATATCGGAAACGTGAACGACAACGAGATCGTCGGCCCGATCGACGCCAATGGGGCGCAGAATCTGGTCGCCGAGAATGCCGGGATCGGCACGGCAGTCGGAATCACCGCTGCCGCCAGCGATGCCGATACTGATGCCACGATCACCTACAGCCTGAGCGACAATGCCGGAGGCCGCTTTGCGATCGATTCCGCGACCGGAATCGTCACTGTGGCGGGCGCGCTCGATTTCGAAAGCGCCGAGAGCCATGGTATCACCGTGCTCGCCACCAGCAGCGACGGCTCGACCAGCAGCCAGAATTTCGAGATCGGTGTCGGTAACGTCAATGACGTGCCGGTTGCCAATGATGACACGCAAGCCTTGGTGATCAATAGCCTCGACACCGTGACCGAGGGCGCCAACCTCCTCGCCAATGACGATATCGGCATCAACGCGCCAGGCCAGATCGAGGCCGTGGCGCTGGGCGACGGCTCCTTCGTCGCTGTCGATGCCGACGGGACCGATATCCATGTCAAGGCCGACGGCACCCAGGGCACGGCAGATGACAATATCGGCACCCTGCATATCAACCAGGATGGCAGTTGGAGCTTCAAGCAGACCGCCGGCTCGAATCTGTCCAACCTGCAATTCACCTATCGCCTCGCCGATGCCGATGGCGACACCGATACGGCGCAATTCTCGGTCGACGTTCTCGATCCGGCGCCGGTCAATTACAATGACGCCACCTCGACCACGGCGGTCAACCAACAGAATAACGTGGTCATCATCCTGGATTGCTCAGGATCGATGGGCTCCTCGGTCGGCGGGACGACCCGGTTCCAGTTGGCCAAGGATGCCTTGGCCAACATGCTGTCTCAATATGAAGCGGCCGGCGACGTCAATGTGATCGTCATTGGTTTCAGCAGCAATGCGACCGCCATGTCCGAATGGGGTGACACGGAGAGCGCCCTCGCCTTCATCGACGATCTCGAAGCCGGCGGCGTCACGAATTATGCCAATGGCATTGACGCGGCGACCGACATCCTGACCGATCCGGACCTGCAGGCGCAATTGCTGGGCGGTCCGACCACCGTCTACTTCCTGTCGGACGGCGAGCCGTCATCCGGCACCAGCCTGGCCAGTAACACCACGATCCGCAATGACTGGGACGCTGCGCTGGTCGATCATGTCGATCGCGTCGTCGCCGTCGCTTTGGGCCCCGATATCCAGGTGAATGACCCGGATCTCGTCGCTGTCGCCAATCCCAATGGCGGCGATTCCCCGTCAAACACGGTGGTGCAGGTTGCCAATTTCTATGAACTCAGCGCGGCGCTGGCAGCGACCACAGCGAGCGCCAGCGGCAACGTTCTGGATGGCAGCCTCACCGCCGGCAATGGCGATGGCGGCGTCGCTGGCGTCACACCGGACAAAGCCGGCGACCCGACCACCCGGCTTGCCAGCTTCAGCTATGTCGATCCCGTGCAGGGCAACGGCACCAATTCCTTCACCGTCACCTGGACCGGCATGGCCGCGACGGTGACCGGGGCTGCCATCGGGCAGCTCATTTCCAATGTCGATGGCGTGGTCACCCTTGCCACCAATGCCGGGATCATAACCTTCTTCTTCGTCGACAGCGGTGCGCGCCTCGCCGGCGATTTTACCTTCACGGCGACGGCCAGCGCCGCCGCCCAGGTTGAGACCTTTCACTACACGACGATCGATGGCGACAATGACCTCGATCCGGATGGCGGCGCCAGCCTGGTGATCAACATACCGGCCGATCTGTCGCTGAAGATCGTGCCGACCATAACCGCCTATCAGCCGGGCGACCTCACGGCATCGCAAACCGGCAACAACAACCCCAATACGCTCAATGGCAGCGAGAGCAACAATCGCCTCGACGGTGTCGGCGCGATCGATACCCTGAACGGCAATGGCGGCGATGACTGGCTCATCGGCGGCAGTGGCAACGATGTTCTCAATGGCGGCGCCGGCAACGACCTGCTGGATGGCGGTAGCGGCAATGACACCATGTCGGGTGGCGCCGGCAATGACGCCTATGTGGTCAACAGCAGCGGCGACATCGTGCTGGAAGATCCCGATGGTGGCATCGACATCGTCTTCTCGAGCGTCACCTATACTCTGAGTGATATCGACGTCGAGAATCTGGTGCTGACCGGCTCATCGAACATCGACGGTACCGGCAACAACGCTGCCAACGAGATTTACGGCAATGCCGGCAACAACAAGCTCAACGGCGCCGGCGGGGCGGATTATCTGACCGGCGGCCGCGGCAACGATACGCTCGACGGCGGCGGCGAAAACGACTTCCTCTCCGGCGGTGCCGGCAACGACGTCATGACCGGCGGTGGCGGCAACGATCTGTTCCAGAATCAATCGACCGATGACAATTACAGCGTCGCCTCGAATGTCGCGGCCTCGACGGTCAACGTTTCCCTCCTGGACCGCATCACGGATTTCGATGCCACCGCGGACAAGGTCATCTTCACGGCACTCTATGACGGCGCCGGCGGCTGGCAGGCCGGGCATCTTTTCGCCGAAGGAATCGATTTCTCGACCATCACCGACAGCTATGACGGCACCAACGCGACCAGCACCGCCTTTGCCGACGGCAAGGCCTCGCTGATCCTCGATGGCGACAACAACCTGATCTACGATGCCAATGGCGCCGCCGACGGCTACACGATCGTGGCGCAGATCCAGACCGCAGGCGGTTCCCCCGAGGTCACCGCCAGCAACGTGCAAGTTGCGTGAGGCGGGACAGACAGCAAAAAGCCCCGCGCGTAGCTGCGTGGGGCTTTTTGGGAGGTTTGGTTGCGGGAGCAGGATTTACCGGCTTCGCCGTTGACGCTCGATCCGCTTTGCGTCTCTCGGTCCGAACCTGGCAGGTTCA
>NZ_JAYRDA010000006.1:0-370891 GCF_041909655.1 Dongia sp.
CGCCTATCACGAAGGCGGCCACATCATCATCGAAGTGAACGATGACGGCAAAGGCCTCGCCCTCGACAAGATCAAGGCGAAGATCCTCCAGAACAATCTCGCCACCGAGAGCGAACTGGAGAACATGTCGGATCAGCAGATCCAGCAATACATCTTCAAGGCCGGCTTCTCGACCGCCGCCAAGGTGACCAGCGTATCGGGCCGCGGTGTCGGCATGGACGTGGTCAGGACCAATATCGAAAAGATCGGCGGCACCATCGAATTGCGCAGCCAGGAAGGCAAGGGCACGCGCTTCTCGATCAAGATTCCGCTGACTCTCGCCATCGTCTCGGCCCTGGTGGTCGAATGCGCGGGCGAGCGTTTCGCCATTCCGCAGATCAGCGTCGTCGAACTGGTGCGCGCCAGCTCGACCGGCGAGCTGAAAGTCGAGCGCATCAATGAAACGCCGGTCCTGCGCCTGCGCAACAAGCTGCTGCCGCTCGTCAGTCTGCGCGAAAAGCTGCAATTGGAAAGCGAAGCCGAGCGCAACAGCGACGATACCTTCGTCGTGGTGACGCAGGTCGGCACCTATCAGTTCGGCATCATGGTCGACCGCGTGTTCGACACGGAAGAAATCGTCGTGAAGCCGGTGGCGCCGATCCTGCGCCACATCGAGGTGTTCTCGGGCAACACGATCCTGGGCGACGGCTCGGTCATCATGATCCTGGATCCCAACGGCATAGCCGCGGCTTCCGGCCAGATCAGCATGGGCGATGCCGATGCCGCCGAGCAGCAGATGTTGCGCAGCCGCGCCCATAACGACGAGGCCGTGCCGCTGTTGCTGTTCCGCGCCGGCGCCGGTGCCCCGAAGGCGGTGCCGCTGGCCCTGGTCGCGCGTCTCGAGGAAATTGACCGCAAGACGATCGAGCGTTCGAACGACCGCCTGGTTGTGCAGTATCGCGGGCAGTTGATGCCGCTGGTACCGCTCGACGCCTATCAGGATCATTCGCAGACCGAAGGACAGCAGCCGGTGCTGGTGTTCTCGGACCGCGATCATTCGATGGGCCTGATGGTCGACGAGATCGTCGACATCGTCGAGGCGAAGCTCAGTGTCGATCTGGCGGCGGAAAATCCGGGCCGTATCGGCAGCGCCATCATCGCCGGTCAGGCGACCGACATCATCGATACCGGCTTCTTCCTGTCGCAGGCCTTCGCGGATTGGTTCGGCTCGCGCCGCGCCGACAGCGTCGGCGACGAGTCGAAGCGCGTGCTGATGGTCGATGACAGTGCCTTCTTCCGCAATCTGCTGTCGCCGCAATTGCAGGCCGCCGGCTTCATCGTCACCGCCGTCGACAGCGGCGACAAGGCGCTGGCGCTGGCTGAAGCGGGCGAGCAGTTCGACCTCATCATCTCGGATATCGAAATGCCGGGGATGGACGGCTTTGCCTTCTGCGAAGCGGTGAAGAAGAGCGGTCACTGGCAGTCGACGCCGATGATCGCCCTGTCGTCGCATGCGAGCCCCAAGGAACTGGCCAAGGGCCGTTCCGTCGGGTTCGACGATTACGTCGCCAAATATGATCGCGAGGGCCTGGTGCATACCCTCAACGAAGCCCTTTCCGAAGTGCGAGGTGCAGCATGAGCGCCGCAAAGAACGGGGCCGATCGCGGCTCCCCCGCCGCCAGCAATAGCGGCGAGCAGCGTGACTACGTGACCATGACGATTGCCGACCAGTTGTTCGGCATTCCGGTTCTGACCGTCCAGGACGTGCTCGGGCCGCAGAACATTGCCCGGGTTCCCCTGGCACCCAAGGAGGTGGCCGGCAGCCTCAATCTGCGCGGCCGTATCGTGACCGCGATCGATGTGCGGCCGCGTTTGGGCCTGCCGCGGCGCGAAGGCGGCAAGGCTGCCATGTCGGTGGTGGTCGAGCATGAAAACGAGCTCTACAGTTTGTTGGTGGATAGCGTCGGCGAAGTGCTCAGCCTCAATTCCCGCGACTATCAGCGCAACCCACCGACGCTGGATCCGCGCCTGCGCGACTTCTCGGACGGCATCTATCGTCTGAACGGTTCGCTGCTGGTCGTGCTCAGCGTGGCGTCGCTGCTGGATTTCGGTAACCGGTCGGACGCCGCCTGATAGGGTGGCGGCCGGCGCGGTTGTTGCCGGAATGGGGAAGACTAAGCGTGGGGAGCGCCTGAGGCCGGGAAATTCCTAAACATCCAGAGGTGATTGTGTGCGATCGCCGCAATTTCGCGCAAATGCCTGCGAGGATGATTGACGAAACGGGCCTTGGCTGACTAATGATGATGTGAGCCGCGGCCAGGGCGCCCCGGCGAACGGAGTTGATGTATGAAATCGTGTCTGGTCGTTGACGATTCCAAAGTCGTCCGGATGGTCGCTCGAAAGATCCTGGAGGGTCTCAATTTCCAGATCTTCGAAGCTGATAACGGTCAAGCCGCGATGGATCAGTGCGCCAAGGAAATGCCCGACGCGATTCTGCTCGATTGGAATATGCCGGTGATGAGCGGGATTGATTTCCTGCGAGAGCTCCGGAAGATGGACGGCGGCCAGACGCCGATCGTGGTGTTCTGCACCACGGAAAACGACATCCAGCATATTCAGGAAGCGATCTCGGCCGGCGCCAACGAATACATCATGAAGCCCTTCGACAGCGAGATCATCGAATCCAAGTTCTCTCAGGTCGGGCTGCTGTGACGGCGCCGCAAAGCGCGCGCCACGGTCACAATGGTTGCAGGAAATGACAGCATTCAGCGCGGCATCAGGGGCGTCAGCCAGCGGATCTTCCGGCGCCACGCCGGCCGGGCCCTATCGCGTGATGGTGGTCGACGATTCCGCCGTGATTCGTGGTTTGCTGACACGCGCCCTGGAAAGCGATCCGACCATCAAGGTCGTGACCACGGTCGGTAACGGCCAATTGGCGATCGATGCCTTGGCGCGCGCCGGCAGCGATATCGAAGTCGCCGTGCTCGATATCGAAATGCCGGTGATGGACGGCATCACGGCACTGCCCAAAATGCTGCAGGCAAAGCCCGGCCTTGCCGTGATCATGGCTTCGACGCTGACGCTCAAGGGTGCGTCGGTGTCGATGAAGGCGATGTCGCTGGGTGCCGCGGATTACGTGCCGAAGCCGACCACGACGGGCGCCATTTCGGCGGCGACGGATTTCAAAAGCGATCTGGTCGAAAAGGTAAAATCGTGGGGTGCCGCCGGACGCCGCAAGCGCGGTGTGGCGGCGCCATCGCCGAACGCCGTGGCCGCTGCGCCGGAAGCGCCCAAGCGGCTCTACGGTTCGCAGCCGATCCAGTTGCGCCAGATGCCGCCCATTCTGAAGCCGGAATGTCTGGCGATCGGCTCGTCGACCGGCGGGCCGCAAGCCCTGTTCAAGGTGTTTCAATCCGTCGGCAAGATTTCGCATCTGCCTGTCTTCGTGACGCAGCACATGCCGGCAACCTTCACCACCATCCTGGCGGAACATCTGGCGCAGGCATCGGGCATGCCTGCGGCCGAAGCCAAGGACGGCGAGCCAGTCGTGCCGGGCCGCATCTATGTGGCACCCGGCGACTTCCACATGATCGTGGAAGGCAACGCGGCGCAACGCGTCGTGCGTCTCAACAAGAACCCACCTGAGAATTTTTGCCGCCCCGCAGTCGATCCAATGTTGCGTTCCATCGCAAAGGTTTATGGCAACAAGACTTTGTTTGTCATGCTGACGGGAATGGGGCAGGATGGCCTCAAAGGGGCGGCAGAACTGACCAATGCTGGGGGAACGGTGATCGCTCAAGACGAACAGAGTTCAGTAGTCTGGGGTATGCCGGGTGCCGTCGCAACCGCTGGGTTGTGCTCCGCCGTCATGCCGTTGACTGAAATCGGACCGTTCGTCAAAAAGGCGATTGGCCGCGGCATGGCATGAGGCGAACGTCGATGACGATCACGGACTTCGACTTCATCTGCCAGATTCTGAAAACCCGGTCAGGCCTGGTCCTGACCAACGACAAGGCGTATCTGCTGGAAAGCCGCCTGTTGCCGGTGGCGCGCAAGTGGAAGCTCGCCACCTTCGACGATCTCGTGCGTCTCATCCGCACGAAGAATGACGAAGCGGTGATCCGCGACGTGGTCGAAGCCATGACCACGAACGAATCCTTCTTCTTCCGCGACACCAAGCCCTTCGATCAGTTCAAGCAGATCTGCATGCCGGCGATGCTGAAGGCGCGCGCCGGCAACAAAACCTTGCGCATCTGGTCGGCCGCCTGTTCCTCGGGCCAGGAAGCCTATTCGCTGGCGATGATCCTCACCGAGATGGGATCGCAATTGGCCGGCTGGAAGATCGACATCGTCGGTACCGATCTCTCGAATGAAATCCTGCAGCGCGCCAAGGACGGCCTCTATTCGCAATTCGAAGTGCAGCGCGGATTGCCGATCACCTTGCTGGTGAAGTATTTCCAGCAGACCGGCGATCGCTGGAAGATCTCCGACAAGATCCGCCAGATGGTGAACTTCCGCGAATGGAACCTGCTTAACGATCCGGTCTCGCTCGGCAAGTTCGATATCGTCTTCTGCCGCAATGTGCTGATCTATTTCGACCAGCCGACCAAGGCCAAGGTCCTGGCCGGCATCGCCAAGCAGATGCCCGAAGACGGTTATCTGTTCCTGGGCGGTGCCGAAACCGTGCTCGGCATTTCCGACAAGTTCCAGTTGCTGCCCGGCCAGCGCGGCATCTATGGCCTCACCGGCGGCATCAAGACGCCGCAATCCCTGACCCCGCCGGGTTTTGCCACACCGCGGACCTAGCTGTTTCCCTTTCTCCATCGTCATCCCCGAGGATGACGGAATGAATGTCGGGGCATAGCGCAATCCAAACGAAAATGGCCGGGCGTTGTGGCCCGGCCATTGCCAGATTTGCGATGAAGGTGGCGCCTATGCGCTTTCGGCGGTTTTCGCCGGCATGCCGCCTTCTTCCGGATCGCGCAGCACATAGCCGCGGCCCCAGACGGTCTCGATATAGTTCTCGCCGCCGGTCGCGGTGCTGAGCTTCTTCCTCAGCTTGCAGACGAAGACGTCGATGATTTTGAGTTCCGGTTCATCCATGCCGCCATAGAGATGGTTGAGGAACATCTCCTTGGTAAGCGTGGTGCCCTTCCTGAGCGAGAGCAATTCGAGGATGCCGTATTCCTTGCCGGTGAGATGCAAGGGCTGGCTCTCGACCTCGACGGTGCGGGTATCGAGGTTGACGGTGAGGCGGCCGGTCTTGATGACCGAATCCGAATGTCCCTTGGAGCGACGCACGATCGCCTGCAGCCTGGCGATCAGTTCGCGCCGGTCGAATGGCTTGGTAAGGTAATCATCCGCGCCGAAGCCCAACCCCTTGATCTTGGAATCGAGTTCGTTAAGACCCGACAGGATCAAGATCGGCGTGTTAACCCTGGCGGCGCGGAAGCGGCGCAGGACTTCATAGCCATCGATATCGGGCAGCATCAGATCGAGGATGATGATGTCGTAGTCGTAGAGCTTGCCGATCTCCAACCCATCTTCGCCGAGATTGGTGGTGTCGACGATATAGCCCTCGGCTTTCAGCATCAGCTCGATGCTTTGGGCGGTGTTCGAATCGTCTTCGACGACTAGCACGCGCATGGCCTGGACCCCGTTCGAGTGTCAACCGCAGCGGTTCGGTGAAGGAATCTTAATCATTAATGCGGTGTTATGTAAAGGTGTTGACGTTAACTTTGAGCCTCGGGGTCGATTTATCCACAATTTAAGCTTAAAATCCTATTAACCAACTAAATTATTGAGGTAGCAAAAAAGTTCTGGCTGGGATCAGGTTCCTTGCTAATCTTAACGACGATTTAACGGGGATCGCTTAACGTTATCTACAGCACTTTTCTTGGGTATTCCGCCGGAAGCCGGCGTCGAATAGTGGCAATAAACGCAGTCTGACCGAAATTCGGTCGCATGAAGGTTCAGGGCGAAGTTGGGCGCATTGGTGCAAGGGCTGGAGCCGTTCTTTCACGAACTGGAGCGCATTCCGGACACGCGCGTGCATGGCCGGGTGGCGGCGGTTGTCGGCATGCTGGTCGAGGTGGCCGGAATCGAAAGCGCCCTCTCCATCGGCGCGCGCTGCGCCCTGGTCGATCGCAATAACCGCCAGGTTCCCTGCGAAGTGGTCGGTTTCCGCGAGGGCCGGGCGCTGGCCATGACCTATGGCTCGCTGGAAGGTGTGGGCCTCGGTTCCAGGGTGCTGCTGGTCGATAGCGAGCCGGTGATCCGGCCGTCGCGTGCCTGGCTGGGGCGCGTCATCAATGCTTTCGGCGAACCGATCGACGGCAAGGGCCCGCTGGCCGCCGGGGCCGAACCGGTCCGCATCCGCAACCAGCCGCCGCCCGCCCATGCCCGCACACGCGTCGGCGGCAAGATCGATCTCGGCATCAAATCCATCAACGCCTTCGCCAGCGTCTGCCGCGGCCAGCGCCTCGGCATCTTCGCCGCCTCCGGCATCGGCAAATCGGTGCTGATGTCGATGATGGCGCGCTATGCCTCGCTCGACGTCAACGTGATCGGCCTCATCGGCGAACGCGGGCGCGAGGTACAGGAATTCATCGAGGACGAATTGGGGCCGGAAGGTCTCGCCCGTTCCGTCGTCGTGGTGGCGACCTCGGATGAATCGCCGCTGCTGCGCCGGCAGGCTGCCCAGGTCACCCTGGCCCTGGCCGAATTTTTCCGTGACGACGGCGATCATGTGCTCTGCCTGATGGATTCCGTGACCCGCTTTGCCATGGCGATGCGCGAGATCGGCCTCTCGGTCGGCGAGCCGCCGGCCTCGAAGGGCTATACCCCCTCGGTCTTTGCCGAATTGCCGCGCCTCCTGGAACGCGCGGGGCCGGGTGTCGCCGGTTCCGGGTCGATCACCGGCCTCTTTACCGTGCTGGTCGAGGGCGACGATCACAACGAACCCATCGCCGATGCCTGCCGCGGCATTCTCGACGGCCATATCGTGCTGGAACGCTCGATCGCCGAGCGCGGCCGCTATCCCGCCGTCAACATCCTGCGCTCGCTTTCCCGCACCATGCCGGGCTGCAACAACGAATTCGAGAACCGCGTCATCCGCGAGGCGCGGCGCCACATGTCGGTCTATGAGGACATGGCGGAACTCATTCGTCTTGGTGCCTATCGCCGCGGCTCGGACCCGGCGGTCGACCAGGCGATCCAGCTTTATCCGCAGATCGAGCAGTTCCTCAATCAGGGCCGCAACGAGAAAGCGGAGATGTCTCTGGGCTATCTGCAGCTCGCCACCATTCTCGGCATTCCGCCCGAGATGGGGCCGGGGCCAGACGAAGTCCCCGCTCCTGAATCCGGGGCAGCATGAGCGGTCTCGACCAACTCCTGCGGCTGCAGAAATGGAATCTCGATGAAAAGCGTCGCCAGGCCGCGGATCTCGAAGGGCTCATTCTGCGCCTGCAGGGGGATATCGCGCGCCTCGACGCCGAGGTGGCGCGCGAGATCGAAGCCGCGCGCAGCGATCTCGAAGCCAGCCGCGTCCTGCCGCCCTACCGCGCGGTGATGGCAACCCGGCGCGAGCGGCTGGAGCAATCGGTGGCCGACGTGACGCTGGAACTCGACCGGGTGCGCGAGGAGATCGCCGAAACCTTCGCCGATATCAAGAAGACCGAGCAGGCCATTCAGCTGCGCCTGGAGCGGCGGCGCCAGGAACAGGCGCGGCGCGAGCAGATCGCGGCCGACGAAATGGGGCTGGAACAGCACCGCCGCAACCGCACCAAGCGCGACACGTGACGGGCGCGACACGTGATCAGATCGTGACCTTGTCTGGTCCTTGCTTCAGTTCCTCGAGCGGCGAGACTGGGAATTCGTCCACGGTCTGAAACGCGATCACGCCGGCAAAGCCGGTCATCCCGCGTGCTTCCTCGTAAATCGATTCAATGTCGCGGCGCATGCGCTCGTCGACGCGCTGGCGGCTGCGGATCATCAGGTCGAAACGATGCTCGCGCATCAGGCCGTCGAGCTGGAAGGGTCCCAATCGCGTGAACTCAGCCTCGACCACGAAGCGCGTGCCGCCTTCGCCATGCTCGTAGCCGCGCTCGCCCTTCTGGTGGCGGCGATAGAACAGGTTGATCCGCTGCACGCGCTGCTGGTCGTCGAGATAGGGCAGGAACAGGGCGCGCCACTCGCCTTCCTGCCGGTCCTGGGCAAGGCTCGATAGCTGGCTGAACTCGCCCCGCAGGCGCCGCACGATTTCCTCGCGCTCGGGGCCGAGGCCGCGCGCGGCGAAACCGGAACCCAGCAGACGGCCGATATCGCCGCTGCGCAACGCCGCCATGGCACCGACGATCCCGGCGCCGAGACGCGATCCCATATGCGGCAGGTTGGCGAGGATTTCGCGCGCGAGCGCCGGGTCGATGGCGGCATTGCGGCCGGAAGCTGCCGGTGCTGCGCCCTGCAGGATGGCGACGAGATCGGCCAAGGTCGGCCAGGCGCGCGAGAGCGAGAGCAGTGCCTGCTGCGGCGTTTGGACGACCAGCGGCGCTGCAACCAGCGGTGCCGGCGGCGGTGCCTCGACATGATCGATTGCCAGGGCAAGCTGCGCGCCCACGGGCAGGCTGGAGCGCTGCTGCATCAGGATGTCGCCGGCCGGCGTGTGGATGACGGCATGGCCGGCCGGCGTCATGGCGATGACGCGGCCGAAGACGATATGGCTTTCCTTGCCATTCTGGTTGAGCTGGGCGGCGGGATCGATCTCGATCGGGTGCTGGCTGCCGATCTGGACGGCAAGCACGCGGATCTGTAATTCGGCGCCAGCGGGCAATGCGGCCTTCAGCAGGGTCTCGCCGGCGGGCATTGCCGGATGGCCGGGATTGGGCAGCGCGGCATGGGTGGGGGCCGCGTCGAAAAGGGCGAGGATGCGATGCTGCACGTCGCCGGGAAGCGCACTGGCCGATGGCGGCAGCAGCGGCGGGCGCGAGATCGGCATCGGCGCCGGCGTCGATAGGGGAGTCGCGGTGGGTGGCGCTGCCGCCTGGCTCGGAACCGCTATCGGCGCGGGGCCAGCCGGATTGGGCAGGACGGAGCCGGGTGCCATTGGATTGGGCGTCGCCTGGCCGGTCGGCACCGTCGTCGTTGGCGGCGCGGCCATGGGTTGCGGCAGGGTGACGATCTGCCCATTGGGCAACTGAATCTGGATCTGCGGCGCGCTGGGTTGACCGGCTTGCGTTCCCGGCAGGGGCGGGGTCACGGCATGGGATTGCAGCACGATCGCCGGCAAGGTGGAGCCGACGATCTGAATGCTGGGCGCCGGGGCGCTGGGGGGCGGCGTGGTCGCGGGCGGCGTGCCGGTTGCGGGGATTCCTGTGGTTGGCGTTCCCGTGGCGGGCGCGCCGGTGGTCGGCAAACCGCCTGCAGGGGCCGGCACTGTGCTGGGCGCGCTGCCGCCCGGTGCTTGCGGGGAGGAGGGCTGACCCGGTTGCGGCGGTGCCGGTGTGCCGGCGGCGGGTGGCTGTGCTGCGCCGGGCGTCTGCGGGGAATTGGAGGGCGCGGGCGTCGGCCGCACGGCGTCGTTGGCGAGGATCAGGACCTGCAGCCGGTCGCCGGTGGGGCGCACTTCCAGGGTCACGTGGGTTCCCGGCGGGAGGGGAGCATTGCTGGCAACGCGGACCGTCCCTTTATCGGTGGCGATGGTGATCTGGCCGTCATTCTCGCGGCCCATCACCACGCCCTTGATGATGGTGCCGGGATCGACTTGCAGGAAACTGCGTGGGGGGTCTGGAACGGTGCCGGTGATCGCGGCCGGCGTTACCGGCCCCGACATGCCGATGAAACGCCCGCCAAGGGGTTTCAGAAAATCCGTCATGTCCCGGTTGAGGTGGCGGGATCGTTCGCCTCGGCCATCAGATAGGCGGCCAGCGCCTCGACATCGGCGGCGGCGATGGCGGCCGGGTGGCGCGTGAGGAGCGGCATCTGCGCGCGGATCGAGTCCTTCACCTTGGAATCGCGGCGGACGATGCCGAAGAGCGCCGGATTGAATTTGAGGAAGGAGCGGCAGGCCTTGGCCAAAGTCTCGTAGGTCTGCCGGCCCTGGCTCATGTCCTGGGCCGAATTGACCACGATGCCGATCCGCGCCGGGGCCGCATCCGCCTTCATCATCTTGATGAAGGCATAGGCGTCGGTGAGGGTGGTGGGCTCGTCATTGGCGACGATGATCACATTGGCGCAAAGCCCCGCCAATTGCCGCACCGGCCGGTCGATGCCGGCGCCCAGATCGATGATGACGCGGTCATAGCCGGCGGCGAGATCGCGCAGGCCGGCGATCAGATGGGAGAGGCGTTGCGCCGGCATATGGGCAAGGCCGCCCGAGCCGGAGCGGCCGGCGATCACCGAGAAGCCGGCCCCGGAGGGGGTCACCGCGCGGGAGAGGGGAAGGTCGCGTTCCAACACCGTGCCGAGATCGAGCGCCGGGGTGAGGCCCAATTGGATATCGACATTGGCAAGGCCCAGATCGCCATCGAACAGCAGGACCTTGTCGCCGCCATGCGCCAGTGCCTGGGCCAGCGAAATCGAGAGCCAGGTCTTGCCGACCCCACCCTTGCCGGAGGCGACGGCGATGGCATTGCTGAGCGGTGATACTTGGTCGGTCATACCGTGTTTCCAAAGACAGGCCGGGCCGCATTTGCCGGCGGATTGGGCTGGTTGTCGCGCGGGGCACCCAAAGTAGGCCGCAGAATCAGATCGGCCAGGCGCTCGGCGGTGACGATTTCCAAACCGCTGGCAATTTCGGGCGAGGTGCCGAATTCGGCAAAGGCAAACTTGCCAGCCTCGCACGCCGCCAGAATACCACCGAGACGCCGGGCAGCGTCAATGCGCGTCGGCACCAGACGATGGGCGCCGGCTTCGGCATAGAGCTGAGCAAGCTCGCTGCTCTCGACGGTGCAGCCGCCGGCGGCCATGACCAGGACCATCTCGGCCTTGACGCTGTCGGCGAGGGCGGCGAGGTGATGGAGATCGCCGCTGTCGAGCGGGTTGCTGCCCACCGTATCGATGATGACAAAGGCGCCGGCGGGGGCTTGTGCCACGGCACGGCGCAGCATGTCGGCATCCTTGGCCCGGTAGGCCGGGACCTGGAGCGCCTTGGCATAGGTGCCGAGCTGTTCGACGGCGCCCGCTTTCACGAGGTCGCAGGTGACGGCGATGGAGGGCCAGTCGCGCAGCTTGGCGCGGGCCAGCAATTTCGCGAGCGTCGCCGTTTTGCCCGCGCCGGGCAGGCCCACCAGCATGATCGGTTTCAGCGGCTTGCGTTCGGTGATCGGCTGGCTGGGAAAGCGAATCCGCAAGGCGCCGGCCAAAGCCTGGATGGGCGATTCGAGGAGGAAGTTGCCGGCCAATTGGGTGAGCCGGTCGGCGAGCGGCACCGGTACACGGTGGAAATCGAGCGCCTGGGCGATCGCCTCGAGAGGATCGAGATCCGCGGCACCGGTGGGTGGCGCCGCCAGGATGGCGTCACGGTCGAGTGCTGCCGTCAGCTTCACCGCCTTGCCGACCTGTTCGGTCGACAGGATGACGGCATCGGGGCCCAGCTCGGCTTTCACCAGGGCCATGGCCTCCTGCATCGTCGGCGCGTTGAAGCTGCGCAGCCGCATAATGGTTCGCTAGCCTCTGTATGTCGGGAAAAGGAAGACCGCGCAAAACCGTGCCCCCCTCCCGCCTCCCCCCTGAAGGGGGGAGGAGAAAGCGAAACCCTCCCCCTTCAGGGGGAGGGGAGGGTGGGGGCATGGAAGCGATGAATGCCGCATCAAATCTGCCCCAGAGTCCGGATCTTGGCCTTGGGATGAATCTCGTTCTGCGACATGACCGTGGTCGATGGGCGGAAGCGTTCCACGATCGAGCGCACGAAGGGGCGGATGCCGGGGCTGGTGAGCAGAACCGGACTTTCCCCCATGATCGCGAAGCGTTCGAAGTTCTGCCGCACGCTCTGGATGAATTGCTGCAGATCGGTGGGCGCCATCACCAACTGCCGGTCCTCGCCATCGCCGCGGATCGCATTGGCAAAAGCATTTTCCCATTCCGGCGAGAGGGTGATGAGCGGGATGACGCCGGAGGCATCGCTGGCCGCGTCCGAAATCTGGCGGGCGAGACGGGCGCGCACATGCTCGACGATGGCATTGACGTTGCGCGAATAGCCGGTAGCCTCGGCGACACCTTCCAGGATGTTGGCAAGATCGCGGATCGAAATTCGTTCACCGAGCAATGCCTGCAACACGCGCTGCACACCGCCCACCGATATCTGGCCGGGAATGAGATCGGCCACCAGCTTCTGGTGTTCCTTCGGCAATTCATCGAGCAGCTTCTGCGTTTCCGAATGCGAGAGCAGTTCGGACATGTTGTCCTTCACGATCTCGGTCAGATGCGTGGTGATGACGGTCGATGGATCGACCACGGTATAGCCGCGGAAGAGCGCTTCTTCGCGCGCGGAGGGATCGACCCACATGGCGGGAAGACCGAAGGTCGGCTCGGTCGTGTCCTCGCCGGTCATGTTGATCTTGTCGCCACGCGGGTCCATGACCAGGATCATGTTGGGGCGCAGATCACCACGGCCCGATTCAATCTCCTTGATGCGGATGATGTAGGAATTGGCGTTGATCTGCAGGTTGTCCTGAATGCGGACGGCAGGCAGGATGAAGCCCATTTCACCGGCCAATTGCCGGCGCAGGGCCTTCACCTGATCGGTCAGGCGATGGCCGCGCTCGGTATTGATGAGGCCGAGAAGACCATAGCCGAGCTCGAGGCGGATCGAATCCAGTTGCAGCGCCGTCGAGATCGGTTCCTCGGCCACCGGCACCTGGGTCTGCTGCGCCACTTCGGCCTGTGTTGCCACATCGACCGCCTTGCGCTGGTGGCGCATGACCAGCCAGGCCATGCCGCCGGTGAGCAGCGCCAGACCCATGAACGGAAGGGTCGGAATGCCCGGCATCACCGCCAGGATGGTCATCAGGAAGGAGGCGAGGCCCAGCGCCGAGGGATAGCCGGCGAGCTGGCGGAAGAGAGCCTTGTCGGTCGAACCGGCGACGCCGGCCTTGGTTACCAGCATGCCGGCCGCGGTCGAGACGATGAGGGCCGGGATCTGCGAAACGAGGCCGTCACCGACGGTCAGCAGCGTGTAGGTCGAGGCTGCCTCGCTCATCGTGAGGCCTTCTTGCGCGACGCCGATGATGATCCCGCCGATCACGTTGATGAAGACGATGATCAGGCCGGCGATGGCGTCGCCGCGGACGAATTTGGCGGCGCCGTCCATGGAGCCGAAGAAGTTGCTTTCGTCTTCCAGCGTCTTGCGGCGCTGTTTGGCTTCCTTTTCGTCGATGAGGCCGGCGGAGAGATCGGCATCGACCGCCATCTGCTTGCCGGGCATGGCATCAAGGCTGAACCGCGCCGAGACTTCGGCGATGCGGCCCGAACCCTTGGTGATGACGATGAAGTTGACCAGCACCAGGATGGCAAAGACGATGATGCCGATAACGTAATTGCCGCCCATGATGAAGCCGCCAAAGGCTTCGATGACATGGCCGGCGGCATCGGTGCCCTCATGGCCGTAGGTGAGGATGAGACGGGTCGACGCAAGATTGAGCGCCAGACGCAGCATGGTGACGATCAGCAGCAGGGTCGGGAAGCTGGAGAGGTCGAGCGGCTTTTCGATGAACAGCACGACCATCAGCACCAGGACCGAGACCGTGATCGAGAAGGCGAGGCAGATGTCCAGCAACCAGGCCGGCATCGGGAAGATGAGGACGGTGAGGATGCTCACCAGGCCGAGGGCAAGGGCGATTTCGCCGCGGCGCAGGAATTTCGTGCCGCGATCGAGCGATCCCATCATGCCGCCGGTCGCGGCGCCTGGATTGTTGCTTGCGGTATCGCTCATGCCGATCTCGTCATGTCCCATTCGCTCCTGTCAACGCGGAACTAGCTTCAGGTTTTAATAGCTGGCCTGTTCGCTGTCGCCATGGGCTGCCGGCACTGCGACGCCTTCTTCGCTGTATTGCTTCAGCTTGTTGCGCAGAGTCCGGATCGAAATGCCGAGAATGTTGGCGGCATGGGTGCGGTTGCCGAGGCAATGGCTGAGCGTGTCGATGATGAGATCGCGTTCCACCGCCGCCACCGTCCGCCCGACCAGGCCGACCGTTCCCGCCGCCGCCACCGCCGCCGCCTTGGCGACGATGCTGTCGGTCGGCGTCGGAACCTGGGCTGCACCCACCGGCAGGCCGCGACCGCCGGTCAGCAGGATGGCTTCCGGGCCGATCACCGGGCCGTGGGTGAGGAGGACCGCGCGGTGCATGGTGTTCTCAAGCTCGCGGACATTGCCGCGCCATTCATGGGCGCGCAGCATGTCCTGAACTTCGGGCGAGATGCCGCTGAAGGCGACACCGTTGGCGGCAGCGTATTTCTTGGCGAAATGCTCGGCCAGCATGGCGATGTCGCCGGGCCGCTCGCGCAAAGGCGGCAGTTCCAGAGACATGACGTTGAGGCGGAAATAGAGATCCTCGCGGAAGGTCCCCTTGGCAACCTCTTCCTGCATGTCGCGGTTCGAGGTGGCGATGAGGCGGATGTCGACCTTGACCGGCTGCGAGCCGCCGACGCGGTCGATGACCCGCTCCTGGATGGCGCGCAGGAGTTTCGCCTGCAGGCGAGGATGCATCTCGCTGATTTCGTCGAGCAGGAGGGTGCCGCCATTGGCCTCTTCGAACTTGCCGATGCGGCGCGCGATGGCGCCGGTGAAGGCGCCCTTTTCGTGGCCGAAGAGTTCGGATTCGAGGAGGTTCTCCGGGATCGCCGCGCAATTGACCGAGATGAAGGCCTTCGACGCGCGCTTGGAATGGGTATGGATATAGCGCGCCATTACTTCCTTGCCGGTGCCGCTTTCCCCGGTGATGAGGATGCTGGCATCCGATGGCGCCACCTGATCGGCGAGCTTGATGGTGGCGCGCATGCTGGCATCGTTGAAGATGAAGGCGGCACTTTCCTCGGTGACGGCGGCGAGGACGGCGGCGATCAGCTCGGCATCGGGCGGCAAGGGGATGTATTCCTTGGCGCCCGCCTTGATGGCGCGGACGGCGATCTCGGCCGAGGTGCCGATGCCGCAAGCCACCACCGGAATGTTGATGCGCTCACGCTTCAGGCTGTCGATCATCTGCCCGATGTCGAGATTGACGTCGAACATGATGAGATCGGCGCCCTGGCCGTTGCGCAAGGCCGCCATGGCCTGCTCGACATCGTGAACATGGGCGACCTTGGCGCCGCGGCTCAGCGCGATCTTGCCGGCCGCCGTGATATGGCCGTCCAAGGATCCGACAATAAGTAAGCGCATCGATTAGCTCCCGTTCCGTCAGTCGAAATAGCGTACGCGCTGGTTGGCCGGCAGGATTGTGTTGAGGACCAGTTCCAGGCGTCGCGGATTTTCCTGATGCCCGATGGAGAGGGCGCCGAGGATATAGATGTGATTGACCAGCAGCTCGATCGCGGAATTGCGTTCCAGCTTGCTGGCGAGCGGCAGGAAGATGACATTCGCCATCACCGCGCCGTAGAAAGTGGTGAGCAGGGCGACGGCCATGGCCGGGCCGATCGCATCGGGCTGGTCGAGGGCGCCCAGCATCTGCACCAGCCCCACCAGTGTGCCGATGAGGCCCATCGCCGGCGCCACCTCGGCGGCACGGCGCAGGATGCCGGTCGAGCGCTGATGACGCTGCGCCATCGCATGGGTCTCGAAGGTGAGGTTGCGCTCGACCTCCTCGATCGGCATGCCGTCCACCAGCATGGTCATGGCGCGGAGCAGATAGGGTTCGCCCCGGAGAGCCGAAAATTCGTTCTGCATGGCGAGCAAACCGCGCCGGCGCGCGCGTTCGGCAAGCTGCAGCACCTTCATGGCGGCTTCATCCGGTGCCTGGCCGCGCACGAAGAGGGTGCGCCACATGACCGGCTGCGCCTGGACGACCTCGCTCCAGGAATAGGAGACGGTGGTGATGGCGAAAGTGCCGAGGATCACCATCAGAATGGAGGGAACGTCGATGAAGGCGGTCCAGTTGCCACCCATCCAGATCGCGGCGGCGATCAGGAGAACGGCGCCGATGAGGCCGAGCAAGGTGGCCATGTCGAAGCCCTGCCGGCGCGGCTCGATCCGCACCGGCACGTCGCTCTTGGCGGTGAAGCTTTGTATCGGCTCGTTGGCGGTATCGGACATCGGTTCGCTCCGGCGGTCCATCGTTACGGCGATCAGCCGCGGTCCGATTTGATGATTTCCGTCATGGTAACGCCCAGGCGGTCTTCGACGACGACCACTTCGCCGCGGGCGACGAGACGGTTGTTGACGTAGATGTCGACCGCCTCGCCGACCTTGCGGTCGAGTTCGACGACGGCGCCGCGGCCCAGTTTCAGGAGCTGGCTGACCTGCATGGTGGCGCGGCCGAGCACGGCGGAAACCTGGACCGGCACATCATAGACGGCGTCCAGTTCCTTGGTGCTGGCCGGTGCCCGGGAAGCTTCGGCGAGCTCCGTGCCGGCATTCTGCTCCTCGAATTCCTGCAATTGCAGGTTCTCTTCGTCACCCATCATTCGCTCCTCATGGCTTCGGCGTCGCTCGCAGGGGCGAGGTTGCCGGCATCGTTCTCAGTGGCGTCCGTTGCCTTGGCCAGATCGTCCGGCGCTGGGGTTGCGGCAGCCGGTGCCGCCATCTCCGTGGGCAGGGGAATATCCTGCAAGGTGAGGCAGCGGTCGAGTGCCGCCGAAATCTCGCGCCAAATCGCATCGGCATGTCGCTCAAGCCCGCCATCGGCCCATTCGATCGTGCAATCGGCAGCTCCCAGCCGCTCGTCGGCGATCAGGAAGAGGCGGCCTTCGAAGCCGGCGCCGGCGGTCATCGCCGCCATGCGCGGCTCCAGCGCGGCCACCAGATCGGGCGAGACCCGCGCCACCAGGCGCGGTTCCTTGCGCTGGTCCTGCAGGCACCGTTCGATGACCGCCTCGATTTCGGCAAGGCCGCCGCGGCGGGTGAATTCGGGCAGCATCTTTCTAACCATGGCCAGGGCGATGGTGGCGGCGTCGCCAAGGATGGCCTGGCGGTCGGTCGCCACATCGCTCTGCATTGCCGCGACCTGTGTCGCCATCGTTTCAAGGGTCGTGGCGATGCGTTGTTCGATCTCGGCCATGGCCGCGGCGCGGCCCTTGGTTTCGCCGGCACGCTCGCCTTCGGTACGCGCCTTGTCGGCGGCGGCCTTCATCTCGGCTTTGCTGAAGGTCGGCTCCGGCGGGGGCGGAGGTGGTGCCGGTTCGGCGGGCGGTGCCGGTTCGGCGGCCTTCGCCGTCTTGGCCTTTGCGTTTTGGGCCTTCGCGGCGGCGCGCGCAGCCGACGGCGATTCAACGCCGGGGACGGCGTCGAAATCGGTGTCGAACATAAATTTGCGCACGCTGGTCACCTCAATCTGTCTCCATTACACGAATCAATAGATCAACTCGTCTTCGCCCTTGCTGTCGGCCAGCACGAGTTCGCCCTTGCCCGCCAGTTCCTTGGCCATGTTGACCATGCTCATCTGCGCTTCTTCCACGTCCTTGAGGCGGACCGGGCCCATCGCCGCCATATCCTCGCGCAGCATCTTCGAGGCGCGTTCCGACATGTTGGAAAGGAAGAGGTCGCGCACCGCCTCGGAGGCACCCTTGAGTGCCACCGGAAGCTTGGTCTTGTCGACGTTGCGCATGAGGGTCTGAACGCCGCCGGGATCGAGCTTGCCCAGATCCTCGAAGGTGAACATGAGCGATTTGACCTTCTCGGCGGAATCGCGGTTCCGTTCCTCGAGGGCGGCGATGAAGCGCTGCTCGGTGTTGCGATCGAGATTGTTGAAGATCTCGGCGATGAGTTCGTGGGCGTCGCGGCGCGAGGAGCGGGCGAGGTTGGAGAGGAACTCGTTGCGCAAGGTCCGCTCGACGTCGTCGATGACATCCTTCTGGATCGATTCCATGCGCAGCATGCGCATGATGACTTCCATGGCGAAGGCCTCCGGCAGCAGTGCCAGCACGCGCGAGGCGTGGTCGGATTTCACCTTGGAGAGCACCACCGCCACGGTCTGCGGATATTCGTTCTTCAGATAGTTGGCGAGCACGCTCTCGTTCACGTTGGAGAGCTTGTCCCACATGGTACGACCGGCGGGACCACGGATTTCCTCCATGATCTGGTCGACCTTCGACTTGTCGAGCACCTTCATCAGCAGGCGCTCGGTGCTTTCGAAGGTGCCGGTCAGCGAGCCGGTCGAGGAGATGCCGTCGGCGAATTCGACGAACAGGCGCTCGACCACGGTCGCGGAAACGGTGCCGAGATTGGCCATGGTCTGCGAGATTTCGCGGATCTCGTCGTCATGCATCAGGGCAAAGAGCTTCGATGCCGATTCCTCGCCCACCGAGAGGAGCAGCAAGGCGGCCTTCTGCGAACCGGTCAGTGACCTGTAGTCATCCTTGGTGCGCATCTCAGGCTTCCTGATAGATCCATTGACGCATGATATTCACCGCCTGCTCGGGGTGCTGATCGACCAGTTCGGCGATCCGCTTCAGCGAGGAGGCGCGGACGCGGCCTTCGACCTGGTTGATGTCGATCATCTGCTCGATCTCGTTGGCGATGTTGGTGATGTCGCCCATGCTGCCGTCGCCGCCGCCGGCGGTCAGGGCGGCAAGATCGCCCCCGGCGCCAGGCAGGGCCAGGGCCGCCGCAGCACCCGGCGGCAGGGCCGCGCCACCCGGACCGGCGATGGCGAATTGCTCTGGTGCCGCACTCGGGATCGCGAGCACGCGGTTGAGCAGCGGGCGCACCACCAGCAGCAGCACCAGGATCGCCACCAGCGAGAGCACGACCAATTCGGCAATGCGCATCAGATCGGTCTTGTCGAGGCCCAGCAGGCTGACGCCCTCGTCGACGACATCCATCTCGGCAAATTGCATGTTGATCACCTCGACCACGTCGCCGCGATCGGCATTGTAGCCGATCGCCGAGCGGACCAGGGTCGCGATCTTGTCGAGTTCTTCCTGCGGCAGGGGCGCGTAGGTGGCGACGCCGTCGGCATCGGTGGTATAGGTGCCGTCGACCAGGATCGCCGCCGAAATCTTGCGTACGTCGCCGCTATGCTTGACCTCGGTCTGGACCTTTTTCGAGATCTCGAAATTGACGGTTTCCTCGGTGCGCTGGTTGGTCGAGGAACTGCTGCTCTCGGTGCCGGCGGCCGCACCCGGCGGATTGGGCACGTTGTTGGCGACCGTCACATTGTTCTGCGGCTCGCGCTCCTGGCTCTGCTCGTTCTCTTCCACCGTCTGGGTGGAGCGGACGACCTGGCCTTCCGGATCATAGGTCTCGGTATTGGTGGTGACCTGGTTGAAGTCGAGTTCGGCGGTGACTTCGGCGCGGACCTTGCCGGCGCCCAGCGTGCGGCTCAGCATTTCCTCGATCGCCTGGGTCATGCGCAATTCGTAGCTGCGGCGCATTTCCTCGGCGTTGAGCTGGGTCATCTCCTCCTCGGAGCCGCCGCGGGCGAGCAAGCGACCCTTGTCGTCGATGATCGAGACGCTGCTGGTCTTCATGCCGGGGACGGAGGAGGCGACCAGATGCTGAATGGCGGCGATCTGCTCCTTCTCCAGGTTGCCCTGAAGGGTAACGACCACTGACGCGGTCGGCTCGGCGCGTTCCCGGGAGAACAGCTCGCGTTTCGGCATCACCAGATGGACGCGGGCGCCCTTGACCTGGCGCAGCGCCCGGACCGTGCGGGCGAGCTCGCCCTCGAGGGCGCGCAACTGATTGATTTGCTGAACGAAATTGGTCGTGCCGAGGGCATCCGGGCGATCGAAGATCTCGTAGCCGACCGAGCCGCCATTGGGTAGGCCTTCGCCGGCCATGACCAAGCGCAGGCGGCCGACCTGATCGGCGGGCACATATATCTGGGCGCCGTCGCCCTTCACCTCGAAGGGGGTCTGCTGCTCCTCGAGCTTGGCGGCAATGGCCGCCGAATCTGTTGCATCGAGGCCGCTATAAAGCAGCTGCATGCCGGGCGAGGTCAGCCGGGCACCGATGAAGAAGAAAAAGGCGATGAGTGCCAGTGCGGTCGCACCTAAGGCGGCGAGGCGCAGCGGGCCGAGGTTACGTAAGGTGTCCAGCAGCGGATTCACGTTTGCCACTCGCTCCTAATAGGCAGCTTTTGCCGACTCGGCCGCACGAATTCGTCTAAAATTTTATATACTAAAATTTTCGACGAATTGCTTATGTTCGGGCGCTTATCCCTCGAAATGCGGCTTGCCGACCGGGCTGAGAATAGGGGCGAGGCTTTAAAGAGAGGTTAATAGCGGAAGTTTTTGCCTAGGCAGCCAGCAAATTCTGCCTAGCTAGTATATTGATATGGTTAATATATATTAGGTTATCCACAGAAATTAAGGAATATTACCTTAGACCATCACGAGTGTGGTGATTTTTCGTCCGGTTCGACCCTATCGATGGACCGATAATCCTGAATACGGGTCGTCCTTAGGCCGCGAAGCCCATGCCGGTCGATCGATCTTTGCCAGGAAAGGAACTCCTCGACCGAGAGTGAGTAGCGTTTGCAGGCTTCCTCAAGAGTGATGAGGCCGGCGCGCACGCCAGCCACGACCTCGGCCTTGCGCCGGATCACCCAGCGGCGGGTGCCTGGGGGCGGAAGTTCATCGAGGCTTTTGGGAACGCCGCCCAAAATCCCGTTATCACCAGATCTAGCGTGCGACATGACCACCTGTGGCATCCCCTCGAGGATGTCGCTCGGTTGCGGGGCTGATTGCTCCGATTCATACGCCATCGCCATTTAACAAAGTCCTAAACCGATTGACGAAAGACACCGCCCGAACACACTTTGGCAGATAAAATAATGATAAAATACAACGGGTTGCCTTAGAGGATGGCGTCGGCAAGCAGATCCGCGGCCTCTTCCTCGGGATCCTCTTCGTCGGGCGGCGTTTCAACCGGGGCCGCCGGCTTGATGATCCGGGTGACATCCTCGAGCGGGATCCTGAGATCGCCGATATTAAGGAGAACCTGGCCATCGACGATCTCGGCGCCGTCGACGGTGCCGTAGGAGGTGATGTCGGCGGTATAGGATTTGCCGAGCGCGTCCTCATAGGTGACCGCCACCCGGTACTGGCCGTCCGGCAATTGGTTGCCGAAATAATCGGTCCCGTCCCACAGGGCTTTATGGGTGCCCAGGGATTTGTTGGCGTCCATCAGCATCACCAACTGGTTGTTGCTGTTGTAAATGTTGAGGACCGCCTTGCCGGCATTGGTTTCGAGCGTGTAGTCGAAGCGCACCTCGCCATCGCTCAGCATGATCTTGTCGCTGTCGACCGCCACTTCGGTGCCGAGGAAATTGGCCGCGGCATAGGCGTTGGTCGAGGATTGCAGCGAGATCAGCCGATCGAGGCGGGAATTCTGCTGGATCATCTGCTCGACCGAGGCGAAGGACACCAATTGCTCGGTGAACTGCGCCGTATCCATGGGCGAGAGCGGATCCTGGTTCTGAAGCTGTTTGGTCAGCAGCAGCAGGAAGTTGTCATAGGTCTCGGTGAGATCGCCCAGCGCGCTGCCGGTCTTGCCGTTGGCGCCGGCGGCATTTTCGGTGCGCAACTTGTCGAGCGTGTCGCTGATGCTGGGGACTTCCATCGCCCGTCACTCCTTATTCACCAGATCCGGGACCGGGTCCGCTAGATCTGTACGTCCACAAGGCCGTCGCCGGTGGCCACAATCGCCGACTGTGCCGCCAGTTCCGCCGCCAATTCGTCATCACTGCCGTCCGTCAGCATCTGGGCGAGATCGCCACCGCCGCTGCCGAACTCACGGGCAAAGGAATCGCCGTCGCCACCCTGCTGGAGGCTGAACGACAGGTCACCCTGGTCCATCTTCAAGCCAGCGTCTTGCAAGGCGCGTTCCAACGCCTTCACGTCCCGCTGCAGCAGATCGAGGGTGGCCGGGCGCTCGACCGAAACGGCGGCCCGGACGTTCTTTTCCTCATCAATTTCGAGCTTTACGTGGATGCGGCCGAGTTCGGAGGGGGAAAGCTGCAGGGTAATGCTGCCGCTGCCGTCCCGGGCGGCGCGCTGGATACCGAGGGCAACCTGCTCGCGGGCCGGCAAATTCTGCAGGTGTTGCCGCAGATTGGCGACAAAATCGGCCCGTTTGGCCGCATTGCCCTGGCCAAGATTGAGGTTCCAGCCCGGGATGCCCGAAATGGTGCCGCTTTCGCCCTCGAAGCCCAATGGCGAGAGCGGAAGCACGGTCGATATCGCCGCGCCGGCGCTGGCCGAGCCCCCAGTCTGGCTGTTGGTCGACGCGGCCGCGTTTTGGGCGGGCGCCTGAGCTGGCGTGCCGGTGGTCCCCGCGCTGGCGGTGGCAGCGCGCTGGCGAGGTGTTTGTGCGCTGCGCCGAAACGTGCCGGGGGAATCCTCCTGCCGATGCTCGTTCTGCCGTGCCATGGCGCCGGCCTTCGCCTCGGCTTCGCCGGTGGAACTCTCTTCGGCCAGGGACAAGGCCATCTCGGCCGCAGCGGCCGTCTTGATATCGTCTTCGGCCTGGTTCCCGATCGCCGGGGCGGCGGTCGCAGGCTCGCCTTCCACCGACGCGTTTTCGCCTTCGGCGGGCAAGCCAGGCTGGGCCGCGGCGATCTCTTCTTGTGCCGGCTCCGCGGCGGCGATGGGCTGCGTCGGCGCCACCGCTTCATCGGCATCGGCATTCAGTTCAGGCGCCGCGGGATCGTTCGCAACCGGCATGGCGCCGGCCACGGCAATCGGCGCGGTAACCTGCGGCGTTTCCGATGTCGGCTGCCAGATCTCGATCACGGCGGCCTGAGGCTGCTGGTCGAGGGATGGATCGGCGCTTTGCTCGCCGGTGCCGCCCTCCTGGCCTTCGGTGCCTTCGGCCTCGGTCTGCAGATCGAGATCTTCGCCGGTGTCCTCGCCGATTTCGACACCCTCGGCCGGCGGTGCCGCTTCAATGCTTTCGCCCTGATGGGCGCAATCCACTGCCGGCGCTTCCACCGCGCCAGGTTTCTTGTCGCCGAGGGGGCTGTTGCTCGCATTGCCCGTGCCCGGACTGCCGCTGGATTGATCGGCGGGGGCGGCGGCCTGTTCGTTGCCGCGGATGCCATGGGCGCGATCAAGCGCGCGCGGGCTGGCCAGGGGACGGGCCGTCAAGGGCTCGACCGCATCGGGGCGATGCTCGATCGGCAGAACGGTGGTGACCTTGTTCGCCGTCACGGGAGGCTGCGCCGTGCTGACGCGCTTGCTCATCACGCCGAAGAGAAGATCGGCAAAGCCGCCGGATTGGTTGGTGCCGGTCTCGGCGATGCCGTTAACCTTCGGCGCGAGACCGAAAAACTGACCGATGCGGCTGGTATCCATGCTTCCCATCGTTTTCTTCTTCAGGCCAGGAAATTAACCAGGGACAATTGGCTGGTGGTGCCGACCGCGGCAAAGACCGCCTGCAACTGGAGCTGAACGACGTCGAGCTTGGCGGCCACTTCCGCCTCGTCGATGCCCTCGATCTTGCTGCTGCCATCCTTCGACAGATTGATCGTGGTCTGATGCGACAAGGTCGTGGCGCCGATCACCGCGTCGTTCACCGTGTTGTCCGCGTGCAATGCCCGCAACCCTTCAAGCGATTCGCGTGCCAAGGACTGCGCTATCTTGACCTTCTCGTCGTAATGCTCGAGATCGTCGACCGCCGATTGGGCATAGCGCAGGGCGAGCTGCAGCTTCTGGATCGCGATTTCGTTGGCGGAGAAGGAACCGCGGATGGTGAGCTGATCGGCGATCGTCACCTTGCTCCGCTCCCAGGCATTGGCCGAGTCAAAGGCCTCCTGGTGCTCGTTGTAATCGGGCGCCACGGGATTGGTGACGGTATAGGGCTTGATCACCTCGAGCTCGGTCTCCAGCACCACGCCGATGGTCGTCGCCGTGAGCGAGAAAGTGCCGGAGCCGGTGGGGCCTGCCGTGGCGGTCACCGGCATGGGCGGCGTGGCGGCGTTGACCAATGCCGTGAGATGGATGGCGATCGCATCCATGTCCTGTTCGTCGCCGGTGGTGACATAGCGGATGGTCCGGCCGTTGACGGTCAGTTCGTAGGCATCGCCGCGGCGGCCGACCGGACCGGAAAGCTGAATTTGATCGATCTGGGCCAGCGGGCCGGCGGGAATGTTGGCGATTTTGGTGGTGGTGACGGGAGGTGCCGAGACCTGGCCGACATCGGTGGTGAGGGTGGCCGTATAGGTGAAGCCCGTGCCCGGCGTGTCGGAGGTCAGCGCCAGCTGTCCGTCCTTGATCGAGGCCGTGATGCCGATCGCGGCCGCGTTGATGAGGCCGGCGAATTTCTGCGAGATCGAGAGCTCGTCATCGACCGCCGTGGTCGTGACGGTGAAGGGGCCGGCGACCGGTGCGGTAAAGGAAATTTCATAGATGTCACCGGCATCGCCGAACGGCCCGTCAAAAGTGACCAGTTCTTCCTGCGCGACGGCGACGACCGTGCGCTGGGTGGTCTCGACGGCGGCGCTGTTCTGCACGGCGGCATGCGCGGTGAAAGCGGTCGCCGAGGAAAGCTGGATCTGGCCGTTGCCGGGGAGCGTCGCAATCACGTTGAAGGGAGGCTGATAGCTGGCAAGCTGGCTGGTCAGCTTCTGCGCAATTTCGTCGAGGGTTTTCTCGTCCCCCGTGGTGCGATAGGACAAGGTTACCGGCAAGGGATGGGTCGGCGGATCGGTCACGGTGATGCTGTAGACTTCGTTGATGATGCCGACCGGCCCGCTGAGCTGGATGCGGTCGACCTGCGTCGCCCCCAGCGGGATGTTCGGCTGCACCACTTCGAAAGTCGCCGGTGTGGGGTCAGTGCCGGTGATGACTGTGCTGAACCCCGTGCCGGCGACATCGGCCGTGATGGTGAGGCCGAAAGCATCGACATCGCTCACCGTCACCACGCCGGTCAGCGGCACATTGGCGCCGATCGCGGTGCTCAATTGCGCGGCCACTTCTTGTGCCGTCAGCGGCCCGGTCAGCGTAAACACCTCGGCATTGATCGTGAAGGTCTGTGACTGGCCCGTGCCCAGATAATCCGTGGTGATGCGGACTTGCTGCAGGGTCGTGCCGGGGGCCAATTGCTGCAATGTGGCGGAAGTGGCGGCGTTGGCGCTGCCGGAGGGATCCGGCAGACGCTTCAGATCGAGAACCGGGAGCTTGTCGTTGGCGGTGAGGCCGCCGAAGAGGAAACGGTCGTTGACCTGCTCGTTCAGCAGCGCCCGCAGCTGGCTGAGGGCGCCGTCGATCTGGCCGATAATGGGCGAGACCTTGCCGGCACGAGTCAGTTCGGAGGTAAAGGTGTTCGCGTCGCCGCCGGCAACGTTGGTGATGCTTGCGGTGACGGAGTAGGTCTCGCCGGCTTCCAGCGAGGTGATCGTGAGCTTCGTGCCGACGACATCCGCCTTGACCCTGGTTCCCAGCGCGGCGTTGACCTGGCTGGCAAGATTGCGGGCAATGTCCTCGACGCTGCCTTCGACCCCGGACGTCACATAGCTAAAGAGCTGGCCATCCACCACCAGTTTATAGACGTCACCAACATCACCAAGATCGCCGTCGAGGGTAACGGTGTTCATCTGTGCCTTCGGCGGTTCGGTCATCGAGTCGAGCAGGGCGGAGTTGAGGTCGCTGGCCAGCTTCTCCATGCCGGTGAAGACGCGGTCATAGGCCTTCACGTCGGTCTGGGTGAGTTTAATGGCATCGAGATAGCCTTCGCGCCGCTGGATCTCGGTACGCAGGCTGAGGAGCTGCGAGCTCTGGGTGCCGTAGGCGACCAGGCTCAACGACTTCTTGCCGGAACCCAATTGTTGCGTGAGATCGGCCAGCGAGGTCTGCAGATTCTTGAATCCGGCGACATTGCTGAGATAGGTCGCGTAGGAACTGTAGGCGTTAACGCTCATATCGGTTCTCCGCCATTACCTGACCGCAGCCTGCAGTGTATCGAACAGCTGCTGGATCACCGTGAGGAGCCGCGCCGAAGCGGCATATGCATTCTGCAGGACCTGGAGATTGGCAATCTCCTCGTCGAGATTGACGGCGACGTCGGCCTGATAGCGGGTTTCGGTCTGGGCGACGCTTTCCGCGTTGAACTTGCTTTGATCGGCGATGAATTTCGCATTGACGATCGAGGTGCCGACGATGCCCGTGAAGATGCCCTTGTAGGAGACGCCTGAAATGGCGATGCCGGCGGCGTTGAAGGTTCGGTCGGTTGAATTGAGCGCATTCACCACACCGTTGGCTGCGTTCTTTTTCAATTGCTGGGTGCCGTCCAGCAAAGCCTGGTTGACCTGGAAGGTGTAGCGGTCGGTGCCGGTGAAGAAGCCGCTGCGCAGTTCCGGCAATTCGCCATTGGCGCGGGTCAAGACCGTGAAAGGCGTGTCGGCGGCGCCGGCGACCAATTGCAGTGAGCCGACGCCATTGATCGCGGTAACCCCGAGCGTGGTGTCGGAATTGATGAGACTGGCGAGCGACGACGCGATCTGGTCGAGCGACGTATCGGTTTCCTTGGCGGTATAGCTGAAGATCTTGCCGTTGACCTCGACTTCGAAGATATCGCCGGGGCGCAGATCGCCATGGAAGCTGACGGTGGTATGCTGCGCCGAACTGGGCGAAGCCTCGATCGATGTCTGGAAGGAGGATTCGATACGCAGGGACTGGCCGGCGGCGTCATAGGCCGCGCTGAATGTGGTCGAAGAACCGATGGTCGTGGTCAGCGCCGAGACGACGGCATCCAATTGCGAGCGGATCTTGCGGATCACCTCGGTCGCGGGATCGGAACTGACCGGCTGGCCCTTGGCGGAATTGTCGAGCCGGAAGTCGAGGAGGGCGCGGAGTTTCCCTTCGCGGAGCAGCAGATCGACCGGCTGGGTCGGATCCTCGGTACGGACCAGATTGGTGCCGTTATAGGTGAAGCGCGAGGGCGGGCCATCGACCAGGCTGAGGCCGGCGGAGGTGAAGACGGCGATGGCGCCGTTTTCGCGTTCCACGGTCCGGATGTCGGCATATTGCGAAATCTGCCGCACCAGGTTGTCGCGCTGGTCGATCAGTTCGGTCTGCTCGGCGCCGCCGGCGCTTGAGGAGCGGAGGCGGAGATTGACGGCGAATAGTTCCTCGAGCAGGCCGTTGAAATCGTCGACCGATTGCTCGATGTCGGTCTTGACGTCGCTGTCGATTGCATCCACCGCGGCGGAAATGCGGCCGATTTCCTCCGCCAGCTGCTCACCGTAGCGGATCACCGCGGTCTGGGCGGCGTCGGAATCCGGCGAGGATTGCAGGGTCTGCCAGGCCGTCAGGAATTGTGTATAGAGCGTCGGCAAGGCAGCCTGGTCGGTGGTGGTGCCGAGGATGCTTTGCAGCTGCTCCATATATTTGTTCTGCGCGCTGGTCGTGCCGTCCTTGGCAATGAGGCTTTCCCATTGCTTGCGCAGGCTTTCGTTGACCGCCGAGGCGTAGCCCGAGACGCTGACGCCGCCCACCTGGTTTTCGCCGAGGAAGATGGATTCGCGGCTGATCGTCTTCTTGGTGTAGTTGGGATCGTTGACATGGGCAATGTTGGCCGACAGGACCTGGATATTGGCCTGGTTGACCCGAAGGCTGGATACGGCGGCGTTGAGGGCGCCTGTCAGTGACATGGCTTCTTATCCCAATCCCGGTTCTAGATCAGCGCTTGATATTGATGACTTCGGCCAGCATCTCGTCCGCCGTGGTGATGACGCGGGTATTGGCGGCATAGGAACGCTGGGTGACGATCATCTTCGAGAATTCCTCGGCGATATCGACGTTCGATCCCTCGACCGCGCTGCCGCGCAAGGTACCGGCACCATTCTCGCCGGCACCTGCGACGCGCGCCGAGCCGCTGTCGAAGGTTTCGCTGAAGGCCTGGCCGGCTTCGCGCTTCAGGCTGTTGGGATCGTAGAACTGCGCCAGCGGGATCTTGAAGAAGACGCGGCTGCGGCCGTTGTCGTAATTGAGTTCGACATCGCCGTTGTCACGGATGGTGAGATCCTTGAACAGACCCTGCTCCACACCGTCCTGGGTAAAGCGGCGCACATCGATGGTCTGGCCGCCGAACTGCGTGACACCCTCGGTGGTCTGGAAGGCGCCAAGATTGAGCTCGATGGTCTGTGGGCCGACGCCGTAATCGACCTGGAAGGTGATGATGGCGTCGTCGCCGAGGCTCTGCGCGGTCGGCGTCGTGGCGTTGCCGTTGATGTTGTAGGCATTGCTGAGGCCGACCAGCTGGCCGGCCGCCGTGCCGGTGCCGAACTGGACGTCGATGAAGGCATCGGTCGAGCCGTTGGTGGCGCTGACATTGGCGCTGAACGGCGTGCCGGCATCGATCGCGGTCAACTGGATGGTGCCGCCCAAAGCCGTCGCGGTCACGCCCAGCGCCGAATTCGTGTTGATCAGCGCGGCGATGCCCTGGGCCACGTCATTGAGGCTGGTCTCGGTGCCGTTGGCAACGTAGTTGATCGACAGCGAGCCGACATTGACCGTCCAGGTATCGCCGATTTCGCTGGGACCCACGGTACCGGTGAGCGTAACGGTGTCCACCTGCGCGGTCGGCAGGCCGTTCGCCGTCGTATTCACGCTGGAGGCGCCGAGCGAGGTGCTGCTGGCCAGCGCACCCGAGGTGATCGCGCCATCGGTGATGGCGAGGGCGAAGGTGCCGAGCGGGGTATCGGAGTTGATGGCAAGGCTGTCGCCGTCGAAGATCGACGCGGTCACGAGCGGACCGACGGTGACGTCGGAATTGATGGCCGTGATGAGGGCATCGCGGGCCTGGGCCACGGTATAGCCGCCAACCGGCGCGGTGATGGTGACCGGGTTGCCGTTGACGGTGATGGTGATGTCATCGCCCGCCGCCATCGCACCGGGGAGATCGATGTAGCTGGTCTGGCCTGAGCCGGTGCCGCCGACGGTGGCGCTGAACGGCGTGCCGGCATCGTCCGCGGTGACGTCGAAAGTCGTCGCCGTCAGGTTGCCGGCGGTGATCTGCGCGGCCAATCCCGGATTACCGTTGATGGCGGAAACCAGTGCAGCGCCGGTCTGGGCCTGGGTATAGCCACCGACAGGGGCGGTGACCGTGACCGAGTTCGAGCCGATGGTGAAGGTAAGCGTCTGCCCGAAGCCGAGGCCGTCGGCCGGCAGCGTGAAGGTGTCAACCTGCGCCACCGCCGGTACGTTCGCGGTGGTGGGCGCCAGCGCCATGGTCTGGTCGTTCACACCGACGATGGTGCCGGAGACGGGATCCAGGGTGCTGTCGGAGGCGACGATGTCGAGCTGCCACAGATTGTCGGCGCGCTTGACCCATTCCAGCGAAACGGTGTGCGCATTGCCGAGCGCGTCATAGACGCGGATATTGGTGGGCGCCAAAGGCGGTGTCGGATTGACGACCGAAGAGGCCGGCAGGTTGCCGACGAATTCGATTTCGGACGTGGGCGTCGGCTCGTCGATCGTCTGTACGATCTGAATGGGGGCGAGGGTCGCCGTATCCGGCACGCCGGTGGTCTGATCGACCGCCCAACCATTCAGGAAATAGCCGCCGTTATTGACGAGGTAGCCGTCGCGGTTGACTTCGAAATCGCCGGCACGGGTATAGTATTGGAGATCGTCGAACAGCGTCTGGTTGGCGTTCTGGACCGTCGGCCGGCTGACCACGAAGAAGCCCTGGCCGCTGATCGCCATGTTGGAGACGCTTTGGGTCTGGTTGACGTTGCCCTGCAGCGCATTGGCGTAAGAGGGCGAGGCGATGACGCCGCCCGGCTGGTGCAGGTTGTTGTTCGAGACCGTGATCAGCGTCTCGAAACGCGTATCGATCTTCTTGTAACCCGTGGTCTGGGAATTGGCGATGTTGTCGGAGATGTGCCCGAGCGACCGTGATTGCGCGTTGACACCGCTAACGGCCGTAAACATGGCCCCAAGAATGCTCATCAGAAACCTCACCCGGTTGAACGAAGGGATCCCTTCTCGCCGGAGTTAATGCAAATGGCGGGCCACAAAAATAATTTAACTAAAACAATGAATTATCTGGAGGTGGCAGGCTGCGATAGGCAAACTCGGTGTGTCGCCACAGGCCGGTTAGGGACCTGGATGGAGGGCTGAGCGAGGCACATTCTGCCCAGTTGAGCCGATGTCGCAGAGGCGTTGCTTGACCGCGCGGGGGGCAGCGCGGTCTAAGTCAAGGCGGCCGTCACGGCCGGGCAGCGGCGGAGGTGTCATGACATTGAGCGGGAAGCGAATTCTGGTCACGGGTGGCGCCGGATTCATCGGTTCGGCCCTGTGCCGGCGCCTGGCGGCGCTGGAAAACTGCCAGGTCCTCAATGTCGACAAGCTGACCTATGCCGCCAATCTGGACTCCCTGAAAACGGTGAGCCATCTGCCGCGATACCAGCTCTCGGTCACGGATATTTGCGATACCCCGGCTCTCAAAGCCGCTTTTGCCACGTTCCGGCCGGATCTCGTCTTTCACCTGGCCGCGGAATCCCATGTCGACCGGTCGATCGAGGGGCCGGAGGCCTTTCTGGAAACCAATGTGATGGGGACGCAGCGCCTGCTCTCGGCAGCCCTTGCCTATTGGCAGCCGCTCGACGAACCGGCCCGCGCCGCCTTCCGCTTTGTCCATATCTCGACCGACGAGGTTTATGGGACGCTGGGCGAGACGGGCTACTTCACCGAGGAGAGCGCCTACCACCCCAATTCACCCTATGCGGCCAGCAAGGCGGCATCGGACCATTTCGCGCTGGCCTGGCATGCGACCTATGGCCTGCCGGTGATTGTCAGCAATTGCTCGAACAATTACGGGCCCTATCAGTTTCCGGAAAAGCTCATCCCCCATTGCATCATCCGCGCGCTGGCCGGTGAGACGCTGCCGGTCTATGGCCGCGGCGAGAATGTGCGCGACTGGCTGCATGTGGAGGACCATGTGGCGGCCCTCATCGCCGTGGCCGGGAAGGGCCGGGTCGGCCAGAAATACAATATCGGTGGGCATCAGGAGCGCCGCAATATCGAGGTCGTAGAAGCCATCTGCGCGGCACTTGATGTGGCGCGGCCGCTGGCCCGGGGGACCTATCGCGACCGCATCGCCTTCGTGGCCGACCGGCCCGGGCATGACTTCCGCTATGCGATCGACCCCCGGAAAGCGGAAGCGGAACTGGGCTGGCGCCAATCGATCGAGTTCGATGCCGGTATCCGGGCGACCGTCAAATGGTATCTCGAGAACGAGGCGTGGTGGCGCCCCATCCTTGAGGGCGGTTACCGGGTGCAGCGGATCGGTCAGTCGGTTCGTCACTAGCGGGCCCGGAATGAATTGGCCCCGGAATGAATTGGGCTGGCACACAAATTGCTCTATAGTGTTTGTGAATCAGCGGCTTCCGGTTGGACGCTCACGGCGCGACTGAGCCGGAGCGAGCCTGGAGGCGGGTCGGGGGAGCGATGTCGGTAGGAGAATCTGGCGCCTTGGTCGTGGACCCGACCGCGCATGTCAGCCCGGATGCCCGCATTCTGCCTTCCAGCCGCGGCAGCCGCATCGTTATCGGGCCGCGAACGCAGATCTATGAATTCGTGGTCATCAAGGCGGTGGGCGGCAGCGGCGACATCATCATCGGCGAGGAATGCTATATCAACCCGCACAGCACGCTCTATTCGGGTAACGGAATCCGTTTCGGCCGCCTGGTCCTGATCGGGCCGGGCTGCATGATCGTGCCGACCAACCATGCCATCGCCCGCCTGGACATGCCGATCCGACAGCAGGGCTTCATGCCGTCGCGGGGCGGGGTCGTGATCGAGGACGATGTCTGGGTCGGCGCCAACGTCACCATCCTCGACGGCAGCTATATCGAAGCCGGCGCCGTGATCGCCGCCGGCAGCGTCGTGGCGGGAAGGGTCGGCGGGCGCGCGGTCTGGGGCGGCAATCCCTGCCGCTTCATCCGGGCCAGGGACAACCAGCAGGAAGGCAATTGAGCGCAAGATGAAGTTCAACATCTCTTACTTCGGGCCGGAACCGCTGTTCCATCTGCGCCGCGATTTCCTGCTGGCCTTGAAATACGGGCTGGAGAGTCTCGGCCACGACGTCGTGCTGTCGGGACTGTCGCTGGAAAGCAACCGCTTCAACCTGATCGTCGGCGCCTACTTCCTGCCCAGCGCGGAGCTCAAGAAGGTCGCGGCCCTCACCATCCCGCATGCGCATGTCAATACCGAGGTGATCGCCCAGGACATGCTGAACTTCAATCCGCAGAAGACCGACTTCCTCGGCGCCTATCTGCCGGCGATGCAGGCGGGCAGGTTTGTCTGGGATGTGATCATGGACAACATGGCCGAGCATCAGCGCTACGGCAACAATGCGCATTTCCTGCGCTGGGGCTGGCATCCGAAGCTGGAAGACATCGAGCACCGCCAGGAAAAGGATCTCGACTTCTATTTCTTCGGCCTGATGAGCGGGCGGCGGCGCGAGATTCTGCAGACGCTGCAGGCCCGCGGGCTGAAGGGCGTCTCGGACGGATCGTGTCCCTATTTCCTGCGCAACGACCGCATCGCCCGGGCGAAGGTGCAGCTCAACATCATCCAGGAAGACAAGTACACCCACGTCAATTCCTTCCGCATCTGCTATCTGGCCAACAATCGCTGTGCCATCCTGTCGGAGCATGAGAGCGACCCGGCGAATTATCTGGCGCTGGCGCAGCTTGCCGATCGCGCGCATTTGGGCGAGGCGATGGCGGATCTCATTGCCGGCGACAAGTGGCGCGCGCTGGGCGAGCGTGCCTATGCCGATTTCCGCGCCGTCGCGATGCGCGATTGCCTTGCCGAATTGCTCGACCGGTCGCTGTCGGGCGCCATGGTTTAATGATCGGGAGACCGGGGGAAGCATGAGCCTGCATGACATGGAAGCCGTCATCCTGTGCGGCGGTCAGGGAACCCGCCTCAGGGAAGAGACGGAATTCAAACCGAAGCCGATGGTCGAGATCGGCGGCCGCCCGATCCTGTGGCACATCATGAAGCGCTACGCCAAATTCGGCGTGCGCCGCTTCGTCCTCTGCCTCGGTTACAAGGGCGACATCATCCGCGATTATTTCCTGCAATACCGCTATCGCAATGCCGATGTGGTGGTCAGCCTGAAATGGAACGATGTGCAGGTCCTGGGCGAGGCGGAGAACGAGGATTGGGAGATCGTCCTCACCGATACCGGCGCCGAGACCATGACCGGCGGTCGGATCAAGCAGGCGCTGCGCCATGTCAAAGGCCAGCGCTTCTTTGCGACCTATGGCGACGGCGTTGCCGATGTGGATATCGCCGCGCTGGTGCAGGCGCATCAGGCAGCCGGCCGCCAGGCGACGGTGACGGCGGTGCATCCGTCCTCGCGCTATGGCGAGATCGATATCGGCCACGACGCGGTCCAGTCCTTCTTCGAGAAGCCGCAGACCGCCGGCGGATGGATCAATGGCGGCTTCTTCGTGTTCGAGAAAGCGGCCTTTGACAATGTCGGCAACGATCCGGCATTGGTGCTGGAAGCCGACGTGCTGCCGCAATTGGCGGCACGGCAGCAATTGACCGCCTATCAGCATAGCGGCTTCTGGCAATGCATGGACACCTATCGCGAGATGCTGCTGCTCAACGGCATCTATGCGAAGGGTGATGCGCCCTGGCTGTGATGTGGCAATGCTGAACCCGCTGCCCGATTCCGATTTCTGGCGTGGCCGACGTGTCCTGGTCACCGGGTATACCGGCTTTGTCGGCGGCTGGGGATGTTATTGGTTGCACCGGCTCGGCGCCGTGGTCAGCGGATATGCCCTGCGACCGGCGAGCGAGCCCAGCTTTCATGACGTGATGCAGCTTTCCGGCCTGATCGCCGGCACCCTGGGCGATGTCCGTGACCTGGCCCAGTTGCGCGCGGCGGTCGCGGCGGCGCGACCAGAAATCGTGTTCCACCTGGCGGCGCAGCCGATCGTGCGGCAGGCCTATCGCGATCCGGTCGAGACATTCTCGACCAATGTCATGGGCAGCGTGAATCTGCTGGAGGCCCTGCGCGGCATCCCGGATCTTGGCGCGATCGTGGTCTTCACGACCGACAAGGTCTACCGCAATCTTGACCGCCCCTGGCCCTACCGGGAAAGCGATCCCCTGGGCGGCGACGAGCCTTACAGTGCCAGCAAGAGTGCCACCGAACTGGTCTGCGAGGCCTATCGCAATTCCTATTTCGCGCGCGCGGCCAAGCCGGTGCCGCTGCTGACCATCCGGGCCGGCAACATCATCGGCGGCGGCGATTGGTCGGCGGACCGGTTGTTGCCGGATGCCGTCCGCGCCTTTGCCAAGGGCGCGCCGCTGGTGCTGCGCAATCCGAATTCGGTGCGTCCGTGGCAGCATGTGCTGGAGCCGGTGCGCGGTATGCTGGCGCTGGCCGAAGCGGCGGTGGCCGGCAAGGTCGACGATCACGAAGGCTGGAACATGGGACCCGCCGGCGACGATGCCACCACCGTGGGCGAGTTGGCCGACATCGCCGCCGGTATCTGGGGAAAAGGCGCCACCTGGCGCGTGGAAGGCGATGGGTCGATTCCCGAAGCCAATCTGCTGACCCTCGACAGCCACCGCATCGCCGAGGCGGCCGGCTGGCGCACGGCCTGGTCGGCGCCGCGGGCGGTGGAAAATTCGATCGCCTGGTATCGCGATCAACTGCATGACGCCGACATGCGGCAGGCGACCGCGGCGCAGATCGACTCATATTGCGACGATGTCCGAGGCAGCAACCGATGAAGATCACCCATCTCGACCTGCCGGGTGCGGCCGTCATCGAGCTCAACCCCTTCAAGGATGTGCGCGGCTATTTCATGCGCAGCTATGACCGCGCCGCTTTTGCGGAAGCCGGCCTGCCGACCGAATGGATGCAGGCCAATGAATCGTATTCGGTGCAGAGGGGCACGCTGCGCGGCATGCATTTTCAGCGCCCGCCGCATACCGAGGCAAAACTGGTGCGCGCCATCGTCGGCGTCGTGATGGACGTCTTCGTCGATCTGCGCCGGCATTCGCCGACCTTTGGGCAGTGGCGCGCGGTGGAACTCGATGCCGGCAAGAAGAACATGGTACTGGTGCCGCGCGGCTGCGCGCATTCCTTCTGCACGATGACCGAAGACAGTCTGGTCGGCTATCTGGTCGACAATGCCTATCATGGCGCGGCCGAAGGCGGTGTGCGCTGGAACGATCCGCAACTCGACATTCCCTGGCCGCTAGCCGGACCACCGGTCATTTCGGACAAGGATGCGTCCTGGCCGCTGCTGCGCGACATCGAGCCGCTCGATCTCGAGGTGGCGGGATGAGAGCCGCAATCCTCGGTGCTGGCGGATTGGTCGGCAGTGCCGTGATGGCCGAACTCCGCTCGCGCGGGCATCTTGGCATCGGCATCGGCCGTGGCCGGGTGGAGTGCCAGGTGGATCTTGCCGATTCCGGCGCGATCCAGCCGGCCTTGTTCGAGGGCTGTCAGGCGATGGTGCATTGCGCGGGGGTGACGGATGAGGAGGTGACCGCCGATCTGGGCGCCGCATCGCGCCGCGCCATGGACGGGACCCAGCGCCTGATCGAGGCCGCGCGCAATGCCGGCATCAAGCGTTTTGTCTATATCTCGAGCGCCCATGTCTATGGGCCGCTGAACGGCGAGATCGATGAAGCGCACCCAGCCGATCCGCGCAGCAACTATGCCCTGCTGCATTTCGCGGCCGAGCAGGTCATGCGGCGCATGTTGCGGGAAGAGGCGGAGGCCGGATTGATCCTGCGCCCCTGCGCGGTCTTCGGCCCGCTGCCGGATGCCGCGCACTTTCGCCGCTGGTCGCTGGTGCCGTTTTCCTTTCCGCGCGACGCCGCCACGACAGGTGAGATACGCTTGGCGAGCAGTGGCTCGCAGCGCCGGAATTTCGTTTCCAGCGTCGCGATCGGCGAGGCGGTGGTCGATTGGCTGGAGCGTGGGCCGGCCGGCCTTTCCGTCATCAATGCGATCGGTGTCGACGACCTCAGCGTGTTCGAATTGGCGCAACTCAGCGCAGATATCTGCACCCGGCTGACCGGGCGGGCGTGCCGGGTCACGCGGCCGGAAGCGGCCGCCGCCGACGCGCCGCCGCTGCGGTACCGCTCCCGGACGGAACGGCCGCGCACCGGCCTGACGTTGACCGATCATCTGGAATCCATCATCAAGGCTTATGGCGATATGGGAGCCCATCAATGAGTAAGATCCCCCCGGCGCAGAAGGATTATCCGCCGCTGCCGCTCGACAAGGAAATTGCACAGCGATATGTGCAGTTCCTGGTGCAATCGCAGCGCGACGACGATCCCGAGGCGCGCCGTGCCTTCTGCGAGGCGCAGGGTTTCCATCAGAAGCTGCTGCACAACAACCCGCATATCGCGGCTATCGAAAAGCTGTTCCAGGACCAGTCGAGCATGGAACGCCTCGGCGACATGACGCTGCGCGATTACATGATGTATCACTATTATTACATACATCAGGGCTATCGCTATGGCGCGCCGCGCCATCAGCAGCGCTGGTTGGGCCACGACATCATCAAGACGCCGCAGGATTGCTGGGTCTATCAGGAAATCATCCATGAAACCAAGCCGGACGTGGTGATCGAGCTTGGCATCATGTTCGGCGGGGCCACGCATTTCTTCGCCAGCATCCTCGATCTGGTCGGTCATGGCGAAGTGCTGGGGATCGACATTTCCCTGGCCAAGGCAAAGCCGCCGGAGAACAAGCGGATCACCTATATCGAGGGATCGAGCACGTCGGAAGGCGTCCTGGAGCAGGTGCGGCGCAAGGCGGCGGGCAAACGGGTCCTGGTCATTGCCGATTCCGATCACGAGAAGAACCATGTGCTGGGCGAGATCCGCGCCTATGCGCCCTTCGTCCATGTCGGCGGCTATTTCATCGTCGAGGATTCGCTTAACGATGTGATGGGCTATCATCCGGTGCCGAATGAAGGGCCGAAGGCCGCGGCCGAAGCCTTCCTGCGCGAGAGCGACGATTTCGTCTATGACCGGCGCTGGGGCGAGCGATACATCATGTCGCTCAACCCGAACGGCGTTCTTCTGAGGGTGAAGTGACATGAGACATGTAATCGTCGCCCCACCCACCATCGACATCCGCGCCCAAGTTGCCGAACTGGTCAAGAAGACCGGCAGCACTCTGCTGGCCGATCCCAGTCGTGGCGCCTGCGAGCGTTATGGCTACCAGACGCTTTATGAAATGCCGGTGGCGTTGCAGAAATCGACGCGGACCAAGCTCATCACCGATCATGTCGCATCCTTGCGCAGCCACAAAGCGGTCGTGGCCGATCACAGCGTCTTCATCTGGCTGGCGGATTGGATGCGCTGGCTCTGGGGCGAGACGCCGAGCGAGGAATGGGAAGCGGTACTGGCGCTCGCCGGGCAAGCAGTGCCGCTATATGACCGCATCGAACATGTGACGGCGGGACCGGCGGCCGGTTATGACGGCTATCATTGGCTGGACCAGCGCAACGGTGCGCAGATCGAGCGCCTGATCCGGCATCTCTATGTCGATTTCGGCTGTCTGGAGCGGGTGAGCGGCCTGGAGCGGGGGCGGTCATGACCGACCAATTATTGCAATTGCCGCTCAAGGTCGAGGTGAAGTTCCCCCTGGCCGATGGGCGCATGCTGGTGCAGGGGCCACTCACCTATAATACGGACGGCTTGGCGACCCGGCATAATTGCGACTTCATGCGCGACCCCGGCTTTGTCGAAGCCTATCGCTATGGGATGCTGGATGGCCGCCCCGATCTTCATATCGAGTGGCGCGTGCATATCGCGCTGTGGGTGGCGCAGCAGGCAGCACAGCTTGACGGCGATTTCGTCGAATGCGGGGTCAATACCGGCATCCTGTCCGGCGCCATTCTGATAGCGCTGGATTTCCATGCCAAATGGCCGCAGCGCAAATTTTTCCTGCTGGATACCTTTGCCGGTATTCCGGAGGAGCAGATCAGCGCGGCCGAACGCGCGGTCGGCGTGTCGGAGATGAACCGGAAATACCAGGACGGCGATCAGCTTTACGCCGCCATGCAGAAGAAATTCGCACGCTGGCCCAATGCCGTCATCGTGCGCGGCCGCGTGCCGGAAACGCTTTCGGCCATCACGTCGCAAAAAATCAGTTACGCCTCGATCGACATGAATGTGGTCGAGCCGGAAATCGCCGCCGGCGAATTCCTGTGGCCGCGCCTGGTGCCGGGCGGCCTTATCCTGCTGGACGATTACGGCTGGGCGCCGCATGTGAATCAGAAATACGCCTGGGATGTCTTCGCCAAGGGGAAGGGTGTGTCGATCCTGTCCCTGCCGACAGGCCAGGCCTTGATCATGAAGCCGCATTGATTGTTGGAGCCATGCGATGACTGAGATTGCTGCCGATAAAAAGGGTGAAGCCCATGCGGCATTGGATTTTTCCTGGCCATGCGATGCGGCTGCAATCGCCGATGCGATTCGCCGGACCGGCTGCGCCGTCGTTCGCGGCGCCATCCCACCTGCCAAACTGGTGGATATCCGGGATCGCACCGCAGCGACCTACGACAAGTATGATGCCCTCAAGGCCCGCAACGAACTTCCGCCGACCTTCGCGTGGACCTACAAGTTTGGCGTCCTTTCGTTGCTAGACGTGTTTGCCGATTACGATTCCGCGCTGAGGTTCATTGTGGAGCATGGGCAGAATGAGGCAATCAGAGCTATCGCCAAGGCATTCTTCGCGAGCGATCTAAAGGTCGAGGTGCCGCGCATTGTATTTCGTCGCCAGGTATCGACCAATCGCAATCGGGAAATTCCATACCACCAGGATTTCTATACGCAGACGGAAGGCGTTCAGGGCGTACTGAATTTTTGGACGCCATTTATAGATTGTGGTGTCACGGCGCCATCTGTCGAAGTTGTGACGCATGTCTTTGACCGCTTGTTGCCGACGCGGGAGCGGCCGCTATTGCCGCAGAATGAATCGTTCGACAAGATCCATATCACGCGAGAGCAGATTATCGATTTGTGTGGCGACGGAAAGTTCTGGCACCCCCGCCTCAATGTCGGCGATTTTCTGATTTTCTCGGATCATGTTGTACATCGAACTTACATGACCGAGGATATGACCCAGGAGCGGCAGAGTATCGAGTATCGTGTTATCGGTGATTGCTCCATCTTGCCTTCTTATCAGGGGCCGAAAGACCGATTTGTGCGCATCTAAATGCGGCTAGAAACTACCCAATCACAATCTTGAACGAGCGAGGCAATTGACGATGGACCAGAATTTCTACAACAATCTGTCACAGATCGTTGCTGCCGCAACGCGGAGTTCATTGGTCTGGACGCTGCGCGATGTCGAAGTCGCCAGCTACTTTCGCGCCACGCTGGATACCTCGGAATACGTCGAGAAGACGATGATCAGCGCCAAGATTTTCCGCGGTGACAAGGATCCGCGGAATCGCGGGCGGTTTGAGTTGCTTGAGTTTGGTCTTCAAAATATCGCCCTCGATGAAGGTGTGGTCCTGGAGTTTGGCGTTTTTAAGGGCGATACGCTGCTGTACATCGCGGATCGGATCGATACCTACGCCTACGGTTTCGACAGCTTCGAGGGACTGCCTGAAGACTGGTTTCTCGATCACAACAAGGCGGAATTCAATCTGAAGGGAGAAATTCCGGTCATCAAGAATCACCGCGACAATATCCGGCTTATCAAGGGGTGGTTCGACCAGACGCTGCCGGAGTTCGCCAACAAGCTGGATCGCCCGGTGAAGTTCTTGCATATCGACTGCGATCTCTATTCGTCGACCAAGACAATCTTCGATTGTCTGAACCCGCATATCGTCAAAGACACTGTCATCGTCTTTGACGAGTACTTCAACTATCCGAGCTGGCGCGAGCACGAGTTCAAGGCGTTTCAGGAATTCGTCGCCGAGAACGACGTGACTTACGAGTATATCGGATACGCGCCGCGACACTATTCGGTGGCGGTCAAGATTCTGGATCGGAAGTAGGCCGGAAGGATCCGGTTCCGCGGCGCTGCGTCAGTTGGCCGAGAGCGCCGCCGGGTGCAGCTTGGCGACCTTGCGGCCGTCCGGCGTGTTGGCGGCATGGACCGAGCGCGCCATCAATTCCTGCCAGCCCAGGGTCGAGTTCGATGCCTCGTGCTCGGCCAGCCATTCGGCGCGGTATTCCGAGCCGGTGGTTTCCTCGAAGATCGGCATGCCCTGGGTATAGTGAACCAGCTTGGCATCCTTGCGTGGCGGATCATAGCCAACCAGGTGATTCCATTCCCGCGGCAGATCGCCGACCAAGCCATCGGGGAGCCAGTCCATCGCGTGCGGATTGCGGCATTGCTCGGGATCCTGGACATAGGACGGCGTCAGCACCCGGTTCGCCGGGTGGCCGCAATTGAACATGATCATGCTGGCCCATTCGAACCGCTTGACGTTCTTCGACACCATGGCGCCATAACGATCGTCGACCAGGGCAAAGAGCTCGGCCAGATCCGCAAGGCAGAGATAGTCGATGTCAAGGAACATCGCCCAGCCCTGGTAATTGCACAGCCACGGCACGAGGAAACGGCTGTAGGTGAAGGGTGTGAGGCCGCTGCGCGTCATCGGCAGGGTCGGCAATACGATCGGCGTGACGGCGATCGGCTTCGAACAGCGGCGCAGAATGCTGAATTGCAGAACGTTGTAGGAAACGGCCTGACGGTGGTCGTAGCCGATGAAAATGCGCAAGGGTGCGCCCGATGATTGGTTCTGCATGCCGCTACCCGATGATTTCAGAAGAGGGCGTCGTAAATTGCCGATTGCATCTTGCTGGTTGCGCTCGACCCCAAGGCCGGCAGCGAATTGATGAAGTTGTAGGAGGTCGACATCATGCTGACCAGATTGGTGGTCACGATATTCTGCGACATGCCGAACGGATCGGCATTGGGATCCGTCACCTTCTCGACGGTGTCGTAATCCTGGCGATAGGTGCCCATGCTCAATTGCAGGGCGTAGGAAAAGTCCTGATTCTTGGCCGAATAGGAATCATCCATGCGGGTGACACGGATGACATAATCGCCGGTGTCGAGGTTGAGGGCGCCGATCGCGGCATCGTCAAAGGCCTTCTTGGCATCGGACCCGGCCTCGGCGCCGTTATCGGCGATAACCAGGGTGCTGCCCCTCTTGAAGATCTGGATGCGGACGTCGTCATCGCCACTGGCGTTCAGCGTGCCGATCTTGGCATCGCCCGACATGGTCACGCGGAATTTGTAGGTATCGACCGAATCGCCCTGGGCAAGCGCGCTGAAGACGTTGAGGCGGGTTTCGCTTTTGCGCAACAGGCCGACGTCGCGCGCCGTCATGTTGTTGTCGATCTGGACGTCGACGGTATCCTTCTGGAATTCGGCGACTTCGCCGATCCTGGCCTGCTCGGCCTTGATCCGCTGCATTTCGGCGAGCTGCTTTTCCAGCCGCTCGAGCTCCTCCTGAGCATTGCGCGCCGTATTGTTCTGGCGGGTCGTGCTGCTCGTGGTGGTGAAGAGCGTGCTTGACGACGTGTCCTGGAAGCTGCTGATGGTTGTCGACATCTTTTCTTCTCTCCAGTTCGGACGCGCCAAATCCGCCTTCTGCCAATCTGCGCTGTGTGCTGTAGCCGTCCCGCCTTAGGCCGAGACGTTTAGAATAGGCCGCGCGTTCGGTGCCGTCGCGCTGTCGGTCATGATGGCGTTCGACTGTACCGGCTTTACCGTCGTGGAATTCATCGGTGCTTCCGGCGTCATCGACAAACCCTCGGCGATGGCGCGATTGATCGAAATGATGGGATCGATCTTGCTGCCGTCGAGGTCACCCAGACGCTGCATGATATGCCGATCCATCATCACCGACAAAGCGAGCACATTGTCGCGGATGTCCTTTGGGAGTTCGCAGGCGGGATCGATGAGCGAGGCTTGGAAGATCGACCAGAGGCGCTGGTTGAGGCGCAGCGCCTCGCGCAGCGATTCGCCCTTGTCGTCCGCCTTGGCCGCCTGCAACAGCCGCCGCGAAGCTTCGGCCAGCGCCCAAGCCTCGGTGCTGCGCGGATCCATGTCGCGCGGCTGATTCGCGTAACCGATAGCTGCCTGTTTCATCATTCCTCCGCCAGCGATTGCCCAGACATTGCTTGAGCGTACCGCGTGTTCCTGAAAAATCTGATAACTCAATCAGCTAAATCAGGCCGGCGACGTGTTTCGCATCTTCCCCGGAGGATGGCGCGGCTGTTCAGAACAGCTTGGCGACGCCCTTCAGGGCTCGATAATAATCTTGCGAATGCACGTACTGTGCCACCTTGTTCAGCTGCTCCGCGTCGCCCGGTCGCCGGTTGATGGTTTCTGCCAGAATGATCTGGAATTTCACCATGTTATCCGCGGCACTTTCCGGAAACAGATAGATCAACTGAATCGCCAGATAGAGCTGTTTCTCAATCGTATCGGCGCTTTCTTCCTTCATTACCTCACGGCCGCGCAGAAAATTGGCCTTGTTGTAGAGGAAGAAACTGCCCGGTTCGTCGCCCCGGCCGATAACGGCCCCGTTGACGATCACCTTCTCACCCGGTCGCAGCGTGAATTTAAGCGGCACGTTAACTCTCCTGACGTATTCGGAAAAGCTCGTCCGCCTTAAGACACGCCGGCTGCGGCCGGGTATTGGTGGGAGGAGCGGGCGACGGCGTTGCCGCCGCCGCCCAACTCTACCCGTTCTAGGAAAATTAGAACAGTCGCAGGATCGCCTGCTGGGCCTGGTTGGCCAGGCTGAGGGAGATCGTGCCCAACTGCTGACGCGTTTGCAGCGTCAGAATGTTGGCACCTTCCTCGTTCTGGTCGGCCAGGGTCAGCTTGCCGGCGCCTTCCTTCAACACGTTCGAGAATTCAGCCGTGAATGTCTCGCGCGTTTGGATGATGTTGAGGTTGGTACCGAGCGACGACGATGCCGCACGCAGCTTCAGTTTGGCCGCATCGAGCTGTCGGATCGAGTTCTCGATGTCGGCACGATCGTTCCAGCCGTTCTGGGCAAAGTCCAATTGGAGACCCTGACCGTCCGTCTGGACGTTCTGGCTGACCACCGTCACCGTGGAGGTGTTGGTTTCGTTGAGCTGCACAGTGAGGTTGTTGGCATCGGTGCCGTCAACCAGCTGTTCAGTTTCAAGCGTCGCCGTCTGGCCAGCATTGGTGCCGCGGACGTCGAACTGGACGTCACGGGGAGCCGTGAAATCACCGCGGACCTTGTAGTCGATTTCCGTCGTACCCGTCAGCAACTGGGCCGAGGTGACGCCGGAAACGTCGAACGAGATCGTCGCACCATCGTTGACGCCACCCGAGATCGTCGCCGTAACCGAGGTCGACGCGCCGGTGAACGACACGGTGGCCGTACCGCCCTTGCCATCGGAGATGGTCAGAGTGGCCGCAGCACTGGTACCCGAGAACTTCGCGTTCACGGCACTGACGGCGTTGTCGAGGAAGCCGCTGGCCGCCTGAACGCTCGCCGTCACCGAGTTGGCTTTCACTTCCGCCGTGCTGTTGATTTCGGCCGCAGCAGCAGAGCCCGCCGTGGTGATGTACTTCAACTCATTGTAGTTGAAGTCCACGTCGTAGGTGGCCGTGCTGTTGTTGGTGCCGATACCCGTCGCCGTGCTGATGGTGCCGGCCGCAACCGAGGAGGCCGTCAGCGAGATGGTATCCGTGCTGCCGCCGCCGCTGGCCAACGTCACCGCATAGGTGTCGAAGTTGTTGGTCAGGTAGTTGAAGCTGGTCCCCGTCGCCGTCAACTTGATGGTGTCGTCGGCAGTGACGCTCGTTGCAGTGACGCCCGTGACGGCACCAGCGCCCGTACCATAGGAGCTGCTCACCGCCGCGCTGTACTTCGACGCCTGCAGGATCTGACGCTCGTCAATCTTGACGCGCGCAGTGCCGGAATCGAACGCAAACGCGTTCTCGCCATTGGCGACCTTGCCGTTGCCGAGCAGGTTAAGACCGTCGCGGGTGATGGTTTCGCCGTTCTGATTTTCGGCGATCACCTGCAGGTTGACGTTCTTCTCGATGATGCTGGTACCGACACCAGCGGTATCCGGCACGTCTTCGATGGCGTCGAAATCGACGTCGAAGCTGATCCGGGTGCCGCTGTCGAAGCTGTTCGAGAGACGAAGGATCGTCCCCTGGGCTTCGGCCGCTTCCCATTCCGACACGGTAAAGGTGGTGGTAAAGGTCTGGTCACCTTCGGTGATGGTGAAGGTCTTGGCCTTACCGGTACCGCCGCTCAACTTGATGCTGATCGAATCAAAGTTGAATTCCGCGGTATTGGCGAACCCGGTGATTTCCAGGTTGCTGATGCCGCGCAGCTTTTCCGCATTGGCGATGTCGTTGGCAGAACCGGTGATGGCACCGTCGCCGACAACGCTGATTTCGTAGGTATCAGTGCTGACGACGTTGGTCACGGTCGCGCCGCTGACGCCCGCGAGCGAGTTGACGGTGGTCTTGGAAGACGCCGTCGCGGCGATCTGCAGGCCGCTGCCGACCAGGAGGTTCTTACCTTGATAGCCAGAATCCTTGGCGGCCGAGTCGATCTGGCGAAGCAGGTTGTTGTACGAGTTCGCGAGATTGTTACGGAACGCAACGGAGTTGGCGTCATTGCCCAAGGAACCGAGCGCCTGAGTGGTCAGACCGCGGGCCTGTTCAATGAAGGTTTCGATCGAGGAGATACCCTCGTCGGCACCTTTCACGGTGCTGATAGCCTGACCGATATTGTCCTTCAGGCCGTCGAGATCGCCAGCGCGCTGGTTGAGGCCTTTGGCGGCGAAGAACGACGCCGGGCCATCCAGAGCGGAGTTGATCTTGTTGCCCGTGGCCAGCCGGAGCTGGGTCTTGTCGAGCTGGGTCGTGGTCTGCTGCAGCAGCAGCAGGTTGCTTCGAATAGAGGACGAAAGGGCGATTGAATCAGCCATTTAAAAGCTCCCTTTGGAGGCTTATGTGGCGGCCGTGCTTTGCAAGGCCGACGCGCCCGACAGAGGCGTGCGGCAGATAGGTAGCAATTACCTTGCCAACAGGCAGAAAGTGCCGGTTTGCGCCGTTTTTCGAGGGTCGCGGCAAAGTTTGCCTAGCGACAATCCAGTCCAAATGGGCAAAAATTGCCGGATCGCGGGTAAGTATTGCCGGTTAAGGAAGATTAACCAGGCAATTTATTCACGTCGAATCAAGACCTTAAACTTCATATATTGTTAACCAACAACGCCCTAGTTTGAACCCGCCAGCGCGGCAGAAGACCTCTCGAGGAGACTGTCACATGTCCGTCCCGCCGGTCGTCCTGGATTCTCCCGCCGTGCCAAACGCTTCACCTCAAAATACCGCGGCCGATACGGCCGAGATCAACCGGCTGCTGGTGCGGTGCGCGGCCGAGCACAAAGCCGGCAAGCTGAAACAGCTGGAGCGGACGCTCAACGAAATCGTCGAGCTGGACCCCAATCACCCCGAAGCGCTATTCAACCTTGCCATCCTCCACCGCGACCGCCGCGACATCACGGCGGCCGAAATCCTGTTCCGCCGCTCGATCAAGGCGGATCCGATGCGCATCGACGCCTATCAGGGTCTCGGTGAATTGCTCTACAACGCCCGCCACCTGACCCTGGCCATATCGATCTTCCGCCGCGGCCTGGAGCGGGCGCCGACGCGCCTGCCGCTGCTGGCCAGCCTCTCGCGCTGTTTCATGCAATTGCGCCGATCGAAGGAAGTGGCGCATTACTGCGAGCAGATCCTGGCGATCACGCCGGATGACGAGGATGCATTGTGGCAACTGGCCTGGTCGCAGATCATGCTGGGACAGGCGGACAAGGCTCTGACGACACTCGATCATCTGGCGGCGATCTCGCCCGGCAACCAGCGCGCCAGGGTCTTGCGGCAGATCGCCTGCGAGCGGTTGGGCCGGCAGGACGAAGCCGAGCGCCTGTGGCTGGGTTTGCTGGACGGCATGCCGGCGGATTGGACGCTCTTCAAGAGCATAACCGAGCTTTACAGCTGGAGCGGATTGTTCGAGCGCAGCTATGAGCTGGTCGATCGCTATATCTCGCGGCTGCCCGATTCCATGGAGGCGATGCGCGAACTCTGCGTCCTGCAGATGAATGACGGGAATTTTGCCGAGGCGCAGCGCACGCTGGAAGTCATCCTGAAGCAGCACCCCGATTCGGCGCAGTTGCTGATGGTGCGTGCGCTCAATGCCTTCCGCGTCGGCGATTATGAAACCGCCTTCAAGTATTACGAAGCGCGTTGGGGGCGCGACACGCACGACGCCAAGTGGGATTTGCCGATCCCGGATTGGGATGGGTCGCCCCTGGAAGACGGCGAATTGCTGATCTTTGCCGAGCAGGGCGTCGGCGACCATGTCATGAGCGCGCATCTTTTCCCGGAATTGCGGCACAAGGCCAAGCGCGTGACGCTGGAGACCACCGTCCGCCTGATCAGCCTGTTCCAGCGCAGCTTCCCGGATATGTCGCTGGTCGACCGCAACAATCTGCCAAAGAACTGGAAGCATCATCACCTGCGCGCCCGCGCGGCGATGGCGGATCTGCCGATCCTCCTCAAGGCGGACATGGAGAAGCTGCCGCATCGTGACGGGTATCTGGTGCCGGATCCGGCATTGATGAAAAAGCTGCGCCAGCGCTATCAGGAGAGATTTCCAGGCAAAAAGCTGGTCGGCATTTCCTGGCGCAGCGGCAACCGCGACAGCGCCGTCATCCGCTCGATCGACCTGCCGCATTGGCGCAGGATTTTCGAGGTCCCGGATTGCGCGTTCATTTCCCTGCAATACGGCGCCGTCGACGAGGATATTGCGGCGCTTAAGGAGGAATTGGGTGTCGAGGTTCTGTGGGATCCCGAGATCGATCCCATGATGATCATGGATCCCTTCGCCGCGCAGGTCGCGGCGATGGATCTGGTGATTTCGGTCGATAACAGCACGATCCATTTCGCCGGCGCCCTGGGCGTTCCCTGCTGGGCCATGCTGCCGGTCAATTCGGACTGGCGCTGGCAACTCGAGCGGTCCGACACGATCTGGTATTCCAGCCTGCGCCTGTTCCGCTCGCTGCCAGAAAACGGTGGCGATTGGGCGCCGGTGATCGGTGCCGTCGCCGACCGGCTTGCCCATGTCTCAGATATCGATCTCGCGGCGGCGCGCGCGGAAGCCGATCTTCGCTGCATGCGGGTGATGCACCGTTTCGGGCGCGTTTCCGACGCCGAGGAATTTGCCCGCCGCCTGGTCGAGAGCGGCGCCCATACCGGCGAAGCGATGCATATCATCGGCCTTGCCGCGCTGCAGGCGGGTGTTGCCCAGGATGCCGTCCAGATTCTGTCGCGGGCGATGGCATTGCGCCCGGGCGACAGCGAGATACTGGGCGATCTTATCGGCGCGCTGGATGCCAGCGGCCAGCCGCAGCAGGCCGAGCGTCTGGCCCGGGACGCGCTGCGCCAGGCGGAGACCGATGCCAAGCTGCTTAACGCCCTTGGCCAATTGCTGACGCGCCAGCGCCGGTTTGACGAGGCCACCGATTACTTCGCCCGAATCCTGCGTCACCGCCCCGAGGATGTCGAGGCGCGCCAAGCCCTGGCGCGACTGCAAATGCTGGAGGGCGAGACCGAACTGGCGCAGATCAATTTCAACAAGGCGCTCAATTTCGATCCCAATTTCCGCGCCGCGCATGTCGGGCTTGCCGAGATCATGCTGCGCGAGCCCGAGCCTTCCACTGAAGCCTGGCAACATTTCATGTGGCGGTTTGCCGAGCGGCCCGGCGAAATGCCGCGCCATCTGGCGATGGTCGATCCCGACCTGCGGCCGGATGTCTGGACCGGCGGAAAATTGCGGCGCCAGCGCCTGCTGCTGCGCGCCGAACGGACGCTGCTGGAACAATTGATGTTCACCGGCTTGCTGGAGCAATTGACCGGAACCAGCCGGCCCGGGATCATCGAATGCGATCAACGCCTGCTGCCGCTGCTGAACTTGCCCAACCGGAAATGGGAATTGCGCCCGGCCGGCGCTACATTGCCGGCCGAGCTGACCACGGCGCGGATCCAGATGATTGCCAGCCTGGGCGATCTTGCCGGCGCCGGTGCCAGCCAGGCCCTGCGTCAGGGGGTGGTCGCGGCACCGGCGATCCGGCCGGACGAAGCCCTGGTGCGCAGCTATCGCGATGCCTATCAATCGGCCCTGCCGGGGCGGCGCCTGGTGGGGCTTTCCTGGCGTGAGCCGGGCGTGTCTGCCGGCCTCACGCTGCTGCTGGAACAGATCGTGCCGTTCCTGCTGCGCAACGATCTGGGGATCGTGCTGTTGCAGAGCGATCAGAAGGCGGAGGAGGTGGCGGCCCTTTCCGAGGTAGCCGGAATCAAGCTTCCGGTTCTCGATCCGCATGGCGACGCGGATTTGGCGCGCATGGCCGCGCGGCTGGCAGCACTCGATGCCGTGGTGACGGCCGAGGAAATGACAGCCCATCTTGCCGCCGCGGCCGGAGTCAAAACGGTTAAGCTCTGCGGCCGGTTGGCACACTGGGCCTGGGGGGATCGCAACCAGCCGTGCATATGGTATCCTGACGCCCGCTCGATCCATTTGAGCTCGGCCGAGCAGATTGCCGACCTGCCGGAAATAGTGGCCGCGCTGTTGCGCTGATCGTTGCAAAGTTCTGGCGCGACATCCGCGCCGCGGGAGAAGCCGATGAATCGCAAAGAGCGCCGTACCCTCGCCAAGTCGCAGGAAAAGACCAAGAAGAGCATCGCAGGGGCAAAGGCCGGCGAGGTTAACAGCGCTGTCGAGAACGTCATCAGCCGTGCCATCAAGGCGGCCCAACTCGGGGCTCTCGATGAAGCGGAATCAGCGTTGCTGGAAGCCGAGAAGGTGGCGCCGGCCCATCCCGAGATCAAGCATCAGCTCGGCATGCTGATGGCGCGGACGGGGCGGCTCGACCAGGGCATCGCCTATCTGACCGCCGCCTGTCATGCGCGGCCGAGCGAGGCGCTCTATTGGAACAATCTCTGTGCTGCCTATATGAGCGCCGGACGGTCGGTTGACGCCGCCGATGCCAGCCGCAAGGCGACCGAGATCGATCCCAACTATGCCATGGCATTCTACAATCTCGGCGTGACGTTGCGCGAAATCAACCGGCCGATCGAGGCCGTCGCGGCGTTGCGGCGCCTGACCGAGCTTACCCCCGGCGATCCCGCGGCCTGGAACATGCTGGGCGTCAACCTGGTGGCGACCGGCGACAAGATACAGGCACTGGACGCGCTGGCGAAATGCGTGACGCTGGACGGCAGGAATGTCGACGCCCGAATCAATCTTGGCCGCCTGCTGCTGGAGCGCGGCGATCATGCCGACGCCCTGTCGCATTTCCAGGTCGCGACCGAGCGCGAGCCGGAGAACTACCGCGCCGTGCTCGGGCTTGGCATTGCCGCCCACGAACTGGGCCAGACCAACGTCGCATTGCGTGCCCTGAAACGGGCGACGTCGATCGACCCGCGCAGCGTCGATGCCTGGGTTTTCCTGGCCGAGACGGCCGATCGCGCGGGCGAAGAAGTGACGGCGCGCATGGCGACGGAACGTGCTGTCGCGCTGGCAGGCACGGATGCCCGGGTCCGCGCCCTGGCCGATCGGGTGCTGCTGGGCGCCGGCCGCGTCCAAATCATGGTGGGGGATGCGCCCGGCCCGAAAGTTGTCGGCGCTGTGCCGGCACAGGCATCCGCGCCGGTACCAGCACCAGCACCGGCGGCGGATCCAGCCGCCGGCCTGCCCAAGCTCAACATCATCAAGATCAACTGATCGCCCAAAAAAAGAACCGCGGCCAAAGTTTGGCCGCGGCTCCGTTGCGATCGATATTCTCCGGGAGCGAATCGGAGAATGTCGATCAACGCGCTAGAACAATCGCAGGATCGCCTGCTGTGCCTGGTTGGCCAGACTGAGGCTGATGGTGCCGAGCTGCTGCCTGGTCTGGAGCTGCAGCATGTTGGCGCCTTCCTCGTTCTGGTCGGCCTGGACCAGTTGGTTCGAGCCTTCCGCCAGGACGTTGATGAATTCGACCGTGTAGTTCTGGCGGACGGTGATGATGTCGAGATTGCTGTTGAGGGATGACGCTGCCGATTGCAGACGCAATTTCGCCTCGGCCAGTGTCTTGGCTGCGAAATCGATGTCGGCACGGTCACGCCAGCCGTTCTGGGCAAAGTCGATGGCGAGGCCCTGGCCGTCTGTCTGTACGTTTTGACTGACCACCGTGATCTGCGTGGTGTTGGTCTCGTTGAGCTGCACCGTCAGATTGTTCTGATCCGTCCCGTCGGTGACCTGCTCGGTTTTGAGTGTTGCGCTCTCGCCCACATTCGCTGCGCGCACGTCGAAGAGGCATTGGTCGGGCGCGGTGAAGTTGCCGATCGCATTGAAGGTGAGGGCGCCTTCCGATTCCGGCGTCAGCGGCGTGCCGCCGATATTGAGCGAGAAGGTGGCGCCACTGTTGACGCCGCCCACGATGGTGAAGCTAAGCGCCTGCGCGGAGTCGAGGGTGCCGGTCACCGTCGCGGTGCCGCCGAAGCCGTCGCTGAGCACGAACGTCGAGTCCGACACACCGGTCTTCACATTGACCGTCAGGGTGTGGGCAAGGTTGTCTGCGAAGCCCGAGATCGCGGTCACTGACACGTTCGATGCCGGCAGGGCACCGCCGAGCGACCGCTTGGTGGCTTCGACATCGCCGGCGCTGGATGCAACGGCGGTGGCGACGCCGATCAGACCGACGCGGCGCAAGTCCAGGGTCACGTCCTGGTTGTTGTCGGCGACCGCAGGGAAGGTCGTGGCGCCATCGGCCGTGATGCTGACCGTGACGAGGCCGGCCGGGCCATTCAAGGTGACGTCATAGCCGGTGAAGCGACCGGTCACGAAGTCGAAATTGGCGGCGCTGGCCGAAGCCTGCAGCGTATAGGTAAAGTCATTGGCGATGCCGGTCGAGACCGCGGGCGTCGTGGCGATGGACGGAGCGCCGGAAATCGCCCCGGACGCGTTGCCATAGGAGAGGCCGACCGCCGCCGAATATTTCGATGCCTGCAGAATGGTGCGTTCATCGATGGTGACGCGTGGCGTGCCGCTGTCGAAGCCGAAGGAATTCTCGCCATTGGCCAGTTTCTGCTGGCCGTCGAGGTTCATGCCGTCGCGGCTGATCTCCTGGCCGACACCGTTGAAATTGGTAGCCGCGACCGCGACGTTGGTCAGTTTCTCGACGACCGAGGTGCCGAGCCCGTAGGTATCGGGCACGTTGTCGATTTCGTCGAAATCGATATCGAAGTGGATGTTGGTGCCGGAAGCGAATTTGTGGTCGAAGGCCAGCATCTTGCCGGTCGACTTCGCCACCGCCCACTGATCCAGCGTATAGGTCTTGGTGACCGTGACGCCACCTTCGGTGACGGTGAAAGTCTTGGCCTTGCCCTTGCCGCCGGTATACCGGATCGAGAGCGGGTCGAGATTGCCGTTGGTGAGACTCTGGAAGCCGCCGATCTGCAGGTTCTGGATGCCGCGATCGCGTTCGGCGTTGGCGACATCGCTGGCATTGGCGCTGATGGCGCCGTCGCCTTCGATCGAGATGACGTAATCGTCCGCCGACTTCACATTGGTGACGCGGGTATTGCTGACACCGGTAAGGGCGTTGGTCGCTGTCTTGGAGGACGAGGTGGCGTCCAGGCGGAGGCCAGAGCCGAGCAGCAGGTTCTTGCCCTGATAGGCGCTGTCCTGCGCGGCCTTGTCGATCTGGCGCAGCAGGCTGTTGAACTGCTCGGCCAGCGAGGCCCGGAGGTCGATCGATGCCTGGTCGTCGTTGAGGTTGCTATAGGCGGTGGTGATAAAGCCCTGGGCGCGGTCGATGAAGGATTCGATGGCGCTGACGCCGGTATCCGCCGCCTTGATGGTGCTGATCGATTGCCCGATCGAGTCCTTCAGGGTGGAGAGATCGTCGGCGCGCCGGTTGAGGCCTTTCGATGCGAAATAGGCAACCGCGCCATCAAGGGCGGAATTGATCTTGTTGCCCGTCGCGAGCCGCTGCTGGGTCCGATCCAATTTGGTCGTCGTCTGCTGCAACAGCAGCAGGTTGCTGCGGATCCCAGCCGTCAATTGAATGTCATTGGTCGCCATCTGGGTTCTCCCGAATGTGTTTTGCGACGAAGACGACCGTTTTGGGCCGTCTGGCAGCGATTTCCGCCACGTCTCGGGAGCTGTTATGCAGGTCGCGTGCCAAGTTTTAAATTATTGATTTATAAAGTAAAAAATGAATTTTGCAGACGCCGGGTGGGGTGCAGAGCCTGCCGCGGGAGGCAGGATCGGCCTGGTCAAACCGGCATTTTCTGCAGTTTGGCCTGGCCCTGAGGCACGTAGGGGCGGCAGATTTAGACCGATCCCGCCGGCCGCTCATGAAGCGTCACATCAGAAATAAGCCCTAAGGGCTTCGCGCGCAGGGGAGAAATGAGCACAGATGTGTGCTTAGGCATTGACGCCTATTGCTTATTTTGTGGGTCTTGCATATCTTGGAATCTGGGTGACTTTATTTTGGGCGCATCGCGTTTGCCCATTTGCGATCGCGTTTCCCGCCCAAAAAGGCTTTTATCGCGTGTTTTCACCCCCACCTATCGCGGATTTCCGACGATAGCGGGCAGACGATAGCGCAGGAATTATTGCCGAATGGTAAACGCTGCGGCGGCAATTGACACGGGTTCGACGAGCTCCCCGCTTTATACGCGGGCGGCGTCGGCCAATGCTGTCTTGTCGTCGGAGGCCAGCGCCCCGGTAACGTCGCCCCAGGCGAGCGAGAGCAAGGTCGTCAATCTGAGCGAGACGCTGCGTTTCAACAGTTTCGAGTTCTCGTACCGGCCGGATTTCGGCAAGATCGTGCTGTTGCGCCAGGAGCCCGAGACCGGCGAGGTCGTGCAGCAATTCCCGACCGATTATTATCTCGAGAAATATGCCGAGAGCGAGCGGGCGACGCGGCAAGCGCGTCCGGCTGCGAATGATGCCCAGTCGGAAAGCAACGTCGTGACGGCGCCGACGCGTCAACCGGCCAATGGGGCGAGTGCAGGGGGTGCCGATGTGGCGCCGGTCGTTGCCAGCGCGCCAGCCTTGCCGAGCGGCGGTGTGAGTAGCAGTGCCGGCACGGCCCGGGTCGACATCACGGTCTGATCAGCGTTTGGCATATGCGAAGACCGGCGCCGATGGCGCTTTTTTTATGCCCGCTGCTGTACGGCGACCGGGCAGGCAGGGACCTGGCGGCGGGATTTGGTAATGCCGCCACGATTGTTGTAGCCGGTCACCGAGGCGCGCTTTTCTTCCAGCGCCACCACGACGGCGCGCATCACGCGCTCGTTCACGTCGCGCATCGCCTTCAAGGCGCGGAGATTGTCCTGGACCGCACCCTGGAAGCGTTCGGTGGCCTCGGTCAGCTCATCGCGCAAAGCCTGACTGACCGCGGCAATATCCTCACCCGGCTCCTTCAGGGCCATGGTGAAGGCCTGATAGGCGTCGGCCAGGGCCACCTTGTCCATCTGCAATTGCTTGAGTTCGGTCGGCTTCAGGCTGCGCAGCATTTCGAGTTCGCGTTCCATGCAGCCGATCAGTTGCGAGGTGACGGCAAGCAGATCGGTGACGCGTTCGGTCTTGGTCATCACTGAGTCTCCTGAAGCTGCAACAATTGGCGCTGAACGATATCGGCAATGCCGAGCGAGCCGGTGCGGGCGACGCTCTTGCCGTATTCCTGATTGAGAAGCGAGCGGAACATGCCTTCGGCCTGGCCGCCGCCGGTCAGGGGATCGGGCTCCATCTCGGCGGTGATCTCGTCGAAGACCAGACCGGCGAAGAAGGCTTCGAAATCCTCGGCGATGGCGCGGATCTCGGCGGCGTTCTTCGGCTGCTGATTGCGCTGGGCGGTATTGCCGCCGGCAATCAGGCTGGGATCGATTTGGGTGGGGATACCGATATCGCTCATGATCACTGCACCATGATGTCGGCCTGCAATGCGCCGGCGGATTTGATCGATTGCAGGATCGAGATGAGATCGCGGGGACCCACGCCCAGGGAATTGAGGCCGGCCACCAATTCTTCCAGCGTCACGCTGTCTTCGAGAATGGCGAGCTGACGATCGGCGTCTTCCTCGACATCGATATTGGTGCGCGGCACGACGGTGGTGACGCCGGTATTCGAAAAGGGCGAAGGCTGCGAGACCTGCGGCGTTTCGGTGATACGGATGGTGAGATTGCCTTGCGCGATCGCTACCTTGCTGATGCGCACGTTCTGACCGATGACGACGACGCCGGTGTTTTCGTCGATGACCACGCGGGCCTGCTGATCCGGCACGATCGGCAATTGCTCGATATCGGTGAGGAGGGCGGTGGGGTCGCCGGCGTAATTGCTCAAGGAGAGCTGGACCGTGCCGGGATCCATGGCATAGGCGGTGCCGCCGCCGACGAATTCGTTGATGGCATCGGCGATGCGGCGCGCGGTGGTGAAATCGGGGTTGCGCAAGGCGACTTTGATCATTTGCAACTGCGAGAGAGCAAAGGGCACTTCCCGCTCGACGATGCCGCCGCGGGTGATGCGGCCGGAGGTGGGCACGCCGCGGACGATGGTCTCGGCCTCGCCCTGCGCCTTGAAGCCGCCGATCGTGATCTGGCCCTGGCCCACCGCATAGATTTCGCCATCGGCGCCCAGCATCGGTGTCGCCAGCAGGGTGCCGCCCTGGAGGCTGGAGGCATCGCCAAGCGAAGAGACAGTGACATCGATCTCGGCGCCCTGGCGCGAGAAGGCGGGCAGGGTGGCCGTCACCATGACGGCGGCCACATTCTTGGTCTCGAGATCGGCATTGGCCTGGTTCACCTTGACGCCGAGGCGTTCGAGCATGCCGATCAGGCTTTCACGGGTGAACGGCGACTTCTTCTTGACGTCGTCACCGGTGCCGTCGAGGCCGACGACCAGGCCATAGCCGACCAATTGGTTCTCGCGGACGCCTTCGAACTCGGCGATGTCCTTGATGCGGGAAAGCGCGCTGGCGGGGTGGGGCAGGGTGAGCAAAGTGAACGCCACGGAAAGGGCGAGCGCTGCACCGGTCATGCCGCGCCAGAACCCCCGGCGGGGGGCGCAATCGGCAAGGTGGCTGGTTTTGGCTGTTTTCAACATCGCTCTCTGCTGCCCGTTTAGGCGTGACTCTTCCGTCTCACCCTCTCATGCGAGTTCCATGCCACGGCCGGGTGAAAGTTTTTTCATCGTATTTCATGCGGTTAGATGGGCATTTCCTCGTTCCGGAGGGTGGTTCCGCCGGGCAGATTTTGGCTACCGGCGGGGTCGGGCGGTAATAAATGCCGCCAGTCCCTGCCACATCGCGCCAAGTTCTTAATTCGCTTTAATCTTTCATTAGCGGCGCGTGGTATTATATGAGGGTGATCTGCCAGCCCCGAAAGGGTGAGTCCCGCGTGCCCATCAAGATCGACCCAGTTGCCCCGAAGCCCGTTTCCGCCAATCGGCGGGTGGGTGGTGCTGCCTCGGCCGGTTCCGGGACCGAGTTCGCCAAGGCGTTGGGCGATTCCCACGCCGCACAATCGCAGCAGGTCTCGACCTCGCTCAGCGTCAATTCGCTCTCGGTCGTGCTGGCCGTCCAGGAAACGCCGGATTCCACCCGGGGCCGTGCCCGTCAGCGGGCGCGGGATCGGGGCCTCCAGATGCTGGATTATCTGGAAGAGGTCCGGCTCGGCCTGCTGCTGGGGATCGTGCCGCGGGAGAAGCTGGAACAGCTGGCGCAGATGGTCCGCGCCAAACGCGAGCAGCTCGACGACCCGGTCCTGACCGCGATTTTGGACGACATTGAACTGCGTGCCGCCGTTGAATTGGCCAAGCTAAGCCGGTAAGGCGCTGGTAACTTTCGACAGCGCCGTCACAAGAACTTAATAAATTCAAATAATTAGTCGCTTGGCCGCAGCGCAAATCGCGCTTGCGGGAGGCCGCCTTTTCCCTATACTCCGCGCCAAATTCGCCCTGCCGATTCCGGCCATCTGTTTGACGGGCGGGCGGGCACGGCGAAGTGGCAACGACCAGTCGAGACCACGCATGAAGCCTATGCTGTCGCCTGATTATCGTCCTACCGACAAAGAAACCTTTATGAACCCGGTACAGCTCGAATACTTCCGCCAGAAGTTGCTGGCCTGGAAGAACGAGTTGCTGCGGGAATCGGGAGAGACCCTGAGCCATCTTCAGGAGGAAAGCCTGTCGGAGCCGGATCTGGCTGACCGCGCGTCGCTGGAGACCGACCGGTCGCTCGAACTGCGGACCCGCGACCGCGAGCGCAAGCTGATCCAAAAGATCGATGAAGCCCTGGGCCGGATCGAAGACGGTTCCTACGGCTATTGCGAAGAGACCGGCGAGCCGATTTCCTTGAAGCGCCTTGAAGCGCGGCCGATCGCCACGCTGTCGCTGGAAGCCCAGGAACGCCACGAGCGCATGGAGCGCACGCACCGGGATGACTAGGGCCGACGATTGAGACACACCCGCTTTGGTGGGGGAAGCGTGAACGGCGGGCCTCGGGCCCGCCGTTTTCATTTCAGCTTCAGGTGCGGGTGATCGACAGACCGCCATCCACCAAAGATGCCGTCCCGGTGACGAAGGACGAGTCGTCGGAGGCGAGATAGAGCACCGAGCGCGCCAGTTCTTCCGGCGTGGCCGGGCGTTTGAGCGCGTGCAGATTGGTGATGAAGCTCTGTGCCTCGGCGGTGTCGTTCTTGCTGCGATACATCGGCGTATCCACGGCACCCGGCAGAACCGCATTGACCCGGATGTTCTGCGGCCCGAACTCGGCCGCCAAAGCTTGCGTGAGGCCGATGAGCCCCGACTTGCTGGCAGCATAGGCGGCGACGCCGGGGAAGGCGGCACTATAGCCGACGAAGGTCGAGGTGAAGATGATCGAACCGCCGCCCTGTTTCTGCAGCGCCGGGATCTGGTGTTTGGCGCCGAGGAAGGCCGAGGTGAGATTGGTGGCGAGCGTTTCCGACCAGCCCTTCTCCGAAATCTCGGTGCTGGGACCCATTTCGCCCAGGATGCCGGCATTGTTGAAAGCAATGTCGAGCTGGCCGAAGCGGGCGATGGCCGTGGCGACCAGCGCCTTGGCATAGTCTTCAGAGACCACGTCGCCGGCGAGATGAACCGCCTCGCCGCCGTCGGCCACGATCTCGGCGACCAGACTGGCGAGCTCGGCTTCGCGGCGCGCGCCGACCACGACCTTGGCACCTTCGGCGGCGAACAATTTCGCGGTCGCCCGGCCGATCCCGGAACTGGCGCCGGTCACGATGGCAACTTTCCCAGACAATCTCTTCATGTGAGCACCCTTTTGATTTTCTCGCGGCCACCCAGCGTGGCTGCCGATGCCCAGAACATATTCATTGTTTGAAAGTAAATGAACTGACCATATAATGGATATATCATTCAGTTTTTATGAATAAAGGTAGATGGATCGATTTCGGGCCTTTGAGGTGTTTGCGGCGGTGGTATCGAAGGGCAGCTTCAATCAGGCGGCCCAGGCCCTTAGCACGTCGCCGGCCAACGTCACGCGCTACGTCGCTGAACTGGAAGCCTATCTGGATACGCGCCTCCTCAATCGTACCTCGCGCAAATTCTCACTCACCGAAAGTGGTGCCGCACTCTACGAACGCTGCCGATCGATCCTGGAGGATGTGGCCGAGGCGGAGGCGATCACCGCCTCGTCGACCTTGCGGCCCCGTGGCCGGTTGCGGATCAACGCGCCTTTGAGTTTCGGCATCCAGCACCTGGCACCGCTCTGGCCTCGTTTCGCCGCGCAATATCCCGAAATCGAGTTGGATGTCAGCCTGATCGACCGCGTGGTCGACCTCGTCGAGGAGGGCTACGACCTCGCCATCCGCATCTCGCGCGCCGGCACGACCACGCATGTGGCGCGCAAGCTTGCCGCCTCGCGAAATATCGTCTGCGCATCGCCCGATTATCTGCGCGCACATGGAGCGCCGGCGACTCCCGCGGATCTCGCCCGTCATGCCTGTATCGGCTACAGCCACGCGGTGACTGGGAACGATTGGCACCTCGTCGATACGAAAGGCGATGTCCATATCGCCAAGGTGCGCTATGCGATGATCAGCAATAACGGCGATACCGCGCGCGCGGCGGCTTTGGCCGGCATGGGCATCATCTGGCAACCAACTTTCCTCATTGGCGCCGATCTTCGCGCAGGGCGGCTGGTCGAGATCCTGCCTGACTATCGCATGCCCGACATCGATATCCTGGCACTCTATCCCAGTCGCCGGCATCTCAGTGCCAAGGTCCGGGTAATGGTGGATTTTATGGCGGCATCCTTTGCCGGCACCCCGCCCTGGGACGTTACGCCGTGAGGTCCGTCATATCCTCGGCGATCGTCAGCCAGGGCCAGCGGGCGCGGTAGCTCTCGGCCTTGGCGCGGAAGCCGGCGCGATTGGGGCAGGCGGCATTGGCGACAAGTTCGCCGCGGGTGAGTTCGTCTAGGCCGTACGGGGCTGCGAGTTCCAGCGTGCCGTCGGCGCGGGGCTGCAGGCCGATACAGGTACAGCGCACTTGGAACCGGGCGATGGCATCGCGCGCGCCGGTGACCGGCGGCCAATCCGCGCCGAAGCGATCGCGGTACCAGAGATGGACGCGCGCCTGGTTCTTGATGTCGATGAGCGCATCGAGATCGGCGAAGACGAGGGAGGCGCGCCGCACGACAGCGTCTTCGGCTTCGTAGGTGAGGTCGGACGTGTCGCAATAGAAGATGTCGTAATCCTTGATCCCCGCTGTCGGCGGCCGGTTGCCGAGCGCGTTCCAATAGGATTGATAGATCGAGCCGGCGACCAGCCACGCATCGGGGATGCCCAGCATCGGCAGGCGCGTAAGGATGGCGCGGTTGATCGGGTTGGCGAGTGCCGCGGCGACGAGATCGGTCATGGCGACATTCTAGCAGAGGTATCAAAAAAAGTGCCCTCCCACCGGGTAGGTGGAAGGGCGCAGTTGCCGTCATGAAACGAGTGCCGCGTTTCGGCCCCAGCCCGGGCCGATGCGGTTGTTGGTCAGGTGTTGCGTGGTCTGGTGGGCGCCCCGGTATGATCCAATGTCGTCAGGTTAGAAGGGGAAGAAGATGTCGTAGACCTGCTGGCCAAAGCGCGGCTGCTGCACGTCGGAAAGCGTGCCCTTGCCGCCATAGGCGATGCGGGCCTCGGCGATCTTGTCGTAATCGATCTCGTTGACGTTGTTGATGTCCTCGGGACGAATGACGCCGCCCACGGTGAGCGCGCGCAATTCGTAATTGACGCGGACCTGCTGCGTGCCCTGCAGGACCATGTTGCCGTTGGGCAGGACCTGGGTGATGACCGCGGCGACGCGCAGACGGATCGCTTCCGAGCGGTTGACGGTGCCGGTGCCGCTGGTGCTGGAGGCACTGTCGGAATTGACCAGATTGCCGGCGTCGATGCCGTCGGGGAAGATGTCGGCCAGCATCGTCTCGTAGCCCAGCAGATTGTCGAGGCCGGCGCTGTTGCTGCCGTCGCGGTCCTGGGTGGTGCCGTTGTTGAGGGTCGCCTGGTCCTGGATCTCGATCACCACGGTAAGGATGTCGCCGACCTTGCCGGCGCGCTGGTCCTTGAAGAAGGCGCGGCTGCCCTGACGCCAGAGCGAGGCCGGCTGGCGGATGTCCTGCATGGGCGCCGGCATCGGCAGGCTGACCGGCTGATAATTGTCGTCATGCATCGGATTCTCGATCGGATCCATGCTGGGTTCCTTGCCGATCTCGGCGACGCGGTCGATCATGTTGCCGCAGCCGGCGAGCGGCACCGATAACAACAAGGCCAGCATCGCGGCTTTGTTCGGGTGGCGGGTCATGGCGGCTTCCTTCCTCACTTCGGGGCCTTAATTCAGGGTCAGGTGGCCGATGACGGGAATCTCGATCGTCCCCGCATCGCGCACCACGCCGACCAGTTCTTTCTTGCTGTTGACGTTCATGACGCGCACTGACTGGCCGATGGCCGCGTCTTCCAGCACCTTGCCCATGAGCGAGAGGCTCATCGGGCCGCTTTGCAGTGCCAGCGTTACCAGCGTGTTCTTGCGCACAGCCGGTGTCATCACCAGATCGCTGCCGCGCAGGATCTGATTCGAGCGCAAGGGCCGCCGCGTCGTCATGCCCAACAATTGGCGTGTGTCGGTCACCACATTGCCGACCAGGCGATCGGCCCGGATCGAGATCCAGCCGAGATCGGCATCCTGGACGGTGGTGCCGGCGGGCAGGGCGCGGTTGAGAACGGGAATCTCGATTGTCTCATGCGCCCAGCCGGTCACGACGCGCTGCAAAGCGGTCGGGCCTTCCGCCGGTACCACCAACAGCGCCGCAAAGCGCTGACTTGTGGGGTCGTATTGCAGGTTCTGCACACCGATGGTCGGTGCAAGATCGGTCGGCAGTACGAATTCGACGTCGCCGCCATCGATCACCACATTGAGGCCGCCGGCGCTGCTGCTGCGTTCCCGGAGAGCGTCGCCGAGGACTTCCGTCACCTGCAGGGCTTCGATCCGCTGGCTCATGCGCCCAACCAGAACCCGGTCGAATTTGGAATCCGGCTGCCAGTCCAGGCGATAGGCGCGGACCAACTGGCGCAGGAAGCGGGCATCGAGGGAAATCGTCTGGCCGGGCGCCGGGGCCTTGGCGACCGGTGTATCGCCCAAAGTGAGGCTTTCCATGAAGAGGTCGCCCAGGCGCACCACTTCGTCATCGACCATGATGCTGCTGCGCAGGCTTAGCGATGTCGTCTCCGGCTCCTCGTAGCCATAGAGGTCGATTGCGGCCGTCTCCTCGGCAGCGACGCTGGTGGCGCCGATTCCGCCCAGCATGGCACCACCCAGAAGGGCGTTGGCCATGAGATAGGCGAGGCGACGGCGAGGCGATGGCGGCAAGCGGGTCATGGCATTCCTCCTCAGCGGATGTTGCTGACGGTCTGCATCATTTCATCGGACGCCTGGATCACTTTCGAGTTGATCTCATAGGCGCGCTGGGCGGTGATGAGATCGGTCATCTCGCTCACCATGTTGACGTTCGATTGCTCGAGAAAGTTCTGCTGCAGCACGCCGAAGCCGATGGCGCCGGGATTGCCGACCACGGGGCCGCCCGAGGCCTCGGTCTCCAGCAGCAGATTGTCGCCGGTCTGCTGCATGCCAGCCTCGTTGATGAATGTCGCCAACTGCAACTGGCCGAGCAATTGCGGTTCGACCTGGCCCGGGATGGTCACTTCGACCTGGCCGTTGGCGTTGATGCTGATGCCGGTGGCGGTGTCCGGAATGGCGATGTTGGGGACGAGGTCGAAACCGTCGGCGGTAACGATGGTGCCGTCATTGGAAAGCCGCAGCGCGCCGTCGCGGGTATAGGCGGTGGTGCCGTCCGGCAGGGTCACCTGGAAATAGCCGCGTCCCTTGATGGCGACATCGAGCGGGTTGTCGGTCGGGATGAGCCCGCCCTGCTCGGTGATGCGATAGACCGCGATCGGCTTCACGCCGACGCCGACCTGGACGCCCGCGGGGACGATGGTGGCGGTATCAGAGGATTGCGTGCCGACGCGGCGCAGATCCTGATAGAGGAGATCGGCGAATTCGGTCCGGCTGCGCTTGAAGCCCGTCGTCGTCACGTTCGAGATGTTGTTGGCGATGACGTCGATATTGAGCTGCTGGGCCATCATGCCGGTGGCGGCTGTGGTAAGCGATCGCATGTTTCTCTCCCGCCGTTAGCTGCTGGGGATGATGTAATTGACGGCACGGCGCATGCGCTCATGCTCGCCTTCGAGGAACTTCTGAACCGATTGGTAGGAGCGCTGCACCGTGATCATGTTGGTCATCTCGAGGACGGCCCGGACGTTCGAGCCTTCCAGCATGCGCTGCTGAATCTTGAAATCCTCGAGCGGTACCGCCTGGGCCGGCTGCTCGGAGGTGAAGCCGCTGGCGCCGACCGCCTTCAATTGCTGGGTGTCGGCGAAGCTCACCACGTCGAGCTGGCCGTAGATGATCGGCACGTTGCCGCCCTGGGTCAGATCGGCGGACAGGACCCCGTCCTCGGATACGGCGAGCGGTCCGTCTTCCGGGTTGACGACGACAGGCTGACCGCCGGCCAGGACCTGATAGCCGGCCTGGTTGACGACCTCGCCGGCGGCGTTCAGCTGGAAGCGGCCGTTGCGGGTATAGATCGGGCCATCCGGCCCCTGCACCACGAAGTAGCCATCGCCCTGGATGGCGAGATCGAGATCGTTGCCGGTGACCTGCAGTTCACCCTCGCGCTGATCGCGAAAGGTGGCGAGGTCCTGGACATAGGACAGCTTGGTCGGCTTTTCGGCGCGGATCAGGTATTCGCTGAACACCATCCCCTCGGCCTTGAAGCCGGTGGTATTGGTGTTGGCCAGATTGTTGGCCACGACTTCCATATTCCGCGTCAGACCGAGCTGCCGAGACAGCGCGATATAAGTCGGTGTTTCCATGACGGTGCCCTCAAAGGGTCGGTTCAATCCAGCTCTACGTCTGGTTCGCAAAGCTATGCAGACAGCGTGCCAATTGAAAAATTTAGCTATATCAATTGGTTGATTGGGTGATGGCAGGCCGGCGCGCAGTTTGTGCCGGGTAGCGGCGTACGCAGCGCTGGGCATGATCTGCAGGGCGGCTTCTCTTGCGCTTCATGGGATGTTAACCATCAAGCCCTAGGTTACGGGCGAGATTCCGGCGCTGGAACGAAACATGCTTCGCCGGAGATGGGCGGTATCGCCGCCTTGGCCAGATTGATGAGAAAGTTGACGACCAATGGCTGAAGCTGAGGGCGCACCGGAAACCGCCAAATCCAAGAAAATGAGCGGCAAGAAGTTGGTGCTGTTCATCATTCTGCCGCTCCTGCTGCTGGCAGGCGGCGGTGCCGCTGCCTTTCTGCTGCTGGGCAAGGAAGAGCCGGCCAAAGATGCCGCCCATGGCGAAGAGGCGACGCCCGAGGAAGAGGAGCATGTCGAGGATGACGGGCATCCCCCGGTCTTCATCGAACTGCCGGAAATGACGGCCAACCTGGTCTCGAGCGGCAAGAAGGGCGCCTTTCTGAAGACGACCTTGGTGCTGGAGCTCCGCACGGCCGAAGACCAGGCCTCGTTCGAGGGCGTGCAGCCGCGGGTCGAAAACGAGATCCAGACCTATCTGCGCAGCCTGCGGCCGGAAGACCTGCAGGGTGCCGAGGGCATGAAGCGCCTGCGCGACGAGTTAATGCTGCGGGTGAAAGACTCGGCCAAACCTGCTAAGGTTAAAGATATACTGTTCAAGCAGATCCTGGTTCAGCAATAGCGCTGGCGGAACCGCGTGGTTCCGGAAGATCGGATAAGGGCGACGGATGATCGACGATCCAGAAGAGGAAATGTCCGAAGAGGAGAAGGCCGCCGCCGCCGCCTGGGGTGATATTGGCGACGATGCCGGTGACGGCGAAGAGGCGCCGGCAGCCCAGGGACCGATGTCGAACCGGGTCCTCGATCAGGACGAGATCGACAGTCTCCTGGGTATCGCCAAGGGCGGTGCGACCGACGAGAAGCAATCGGGCATCCAGGCGATGCTCAACAGCGCCCTGGTGTCCTATGAACGCCTGCCGATGCTGGAGATCATCTTCGATCGCCTCGTGCGCATGCTCTCGACCAGCCTCCGGAATTTCACCACGGACAATGTCGAGGTCAGCCTCGACAACATCACGGCGATTCGCTTCGGCGATTACCTGAATTCGATCCCGCTTCCCGCCATGATGGGTGTCTTCAAGGCCGAGGAATGGGACAATTACGGCCTGCTGATGGTGGATTCGTCGCTGACCTATTCGATCGTCGACGTGTTGCTGGGCGGGCGCCGCGGCACCGCCGCGATGCGCATCGAGGGCCGGCCCTATACCACGATCGAACGCAACCTGGTCGAGCGTCTCATCAACGTGGTGCTCAATGACCTCACCGCGACCTTCGACGTCATCTCGCCGGTGACGTTCCGTTTCGAGCGGCTGGAGACCAATCCGCGTTTCGCGGCCATCGCGCGTCCCGCCAATGCCGCCATTCTGGCGCGGCTGCGGGTCGACATGGAAGATCGCGGCGGACGCCTGGAATTGATGCTGCCCTATGCCACGCTGGAACCGGTGCGCGAGCTGTTGCTGCAGATGTTCATGGGCGAGAAGTTCGGCCGCGATTCGATCTGGGAGACCCATCTTTCCGGCGAATTGTGGCAGACGGAAGTGAAGATCAACGCGGTGCTCGACGAAGTCCAGGTCTCGCTCAATGACGTTCTCAATTGGAAACCGGGCAGCCGGCTGGATCTTGAGGTGACGCCGGATTCGATGGTCGAGTTGCGCTGCGGCGACGTGCAATTGTTCCGCGGCCAGATGGGCCGCAAGGGGCAGCACATCGCGGTCAAGATCCAGGATCGGTTGATCAAGTAGCATGTTGAGGCAGACGGAATGATGCCGTTCGGATTCCTCGCCGATATTGTCCTGATCGTCCTTCTGGTGGCGACGCTGATCTATGTCCTGAAGCTGTCGCGGCGCCTCGCCGAATTGCGCCAGGACCGGCAATCCTTCGAGGGACTCATTACCACCTTCGCCAAGGCGACCGCCGATGCGCAGCGCAGTGTCGCCGAGTTGCGCCAAGGTGCCGAGGGCATCGGGCGTGACCTCAGCGGCCGGATCGAGCGTGGACAAAGCGTGGTCGGCGAATTGCAGCACAGCGCCGACGATCTGAAGATGCTGATCAATCGCGCCGAGACGGCCGCCGGCAAGCTGGAAGCGGCGATCGGCGCCTCGCGGCAAATGGCGACCCAGCCCACGCGGCCGGCCGAGCCGTCGCAGCGGCAGCCGGAACCGCCGGCGCCGGAGCAAAATCCGCAGGACCCGCAGACGCGGGCCTTGCTGTCGGCCCTGGGCCGCATTCGCTAGGATCTGACATGACCACGCCATTGCCTCAGCCGCATAGCCAAACGCCGCAAGGTCCAGCGTCATCGCCGACGCGGTCGTCATTCCGGTTGTTGCCGATGCTGATCCTTGCCATGGGGCTGGTGCTGACCATCCGGGTCGGCGATGTGTGGCAGGAGATGTCGGTCGGCATCGGGACGGAAACCCAGGCGCAGACCGCGCCGGCGACGGATGCGGCTGAACCCGCCCCGGCCGCAGATACGCAATCCGCCGCCACCGAACCTCCAGCGCCCGCGGAAGGAGCGCCGGCTGAGGATGCCGCCGCGGCCGAGACGGCGCCGCCTGAAGATCCGCTGGATTTCACCGATGAGGAGGTCGAGGTCCTGCAGCAATTGGCCAAGCGCCGCGAGGAACTGGATCTGCGCGCGCGTCAGTTGGACGAACGGGAGGCCATGGTCGCCGCCGCGGAGCAGCGCATGGAGCAGAAGATGGCCGAGCTCCGCGCGCTCCAGACCACGGTCGAAGACCTGCTGGTCAAGCGCTCGGAGGTGGAAGAGGCGAAGCTCCAGACCCTGGTGCAAACCTATGAAAAGATGAAACCCAAGGACGCGGCGCAGGTGTTCGAGGAAATGGACATGGATCTGCTGCGCGACCTGGTCAGCCGCATGAAAACCAGCCGGGCGGCCCCCATCCTGGCCCTTGTTTCGCCCACCAAGGTCAAGGAATTGACCCTGGAATTGGCGGAAGAAAATGCCTTGCCCTTCGCCCCTTAGCGGGTGTCGATCTAAAATTAACCCGATTTGTCCGGCGGTTTAACCGCGACTTAACCTATTTGCTGCAAGTTTCAGGCGGTTACGGGGCAAACCTCGCCCTTTGGTGGGGCTGTGTTGGAGTGAGAGGCTAGAGATGTCGGTTGATCTGAATATGAACGTCCTCATCGTCGATGACTACAAGACGATGCTCCGTATCATTCGCAACTTGTTGAAACAGCTTGGTTTTAACAATGTCGACGAAGCGACGGACGGCTCCGCGGCGCTGCAGAAGCTGCGCGACAAAGATTACGGCTTGGTCATTTCCGATTGGAACATGGAGCCGATGACCGGCATCCAGTTGCTGCGCGAGGTCCGTGCCGATGCCAAGCTAAAGGGCATGCCCTTCATCATGATTACCGCGGAAAGCAAGACCGAGAACGTGATCGCCGCGAAGGAAGCCGGCGTGAACAATTACATCGTGAAGCCCTTTAATGCGGCCACGCTGAAGACCAAGCTGGTGACCGTCCTCGGCAATTTCTGACCCAACGGAAAGGGCCAAGACCATGACCGCTTCTGTGCCCCCCGAACTGCTGGGCCGATTGAGCGAATTGCAGGGACGCATGCAGAACGTGAGCCGGGCTGAAATCGCCGAAGTCGTTTCCGCGCTGCTGTCGGAGATGGAAGGCGACCTTTCGGAAGACAATCTGCGGCTGTTTGCCGAGCTGGAATCGCTCTCGCGCTATATCATCGCGGCGAAATCCGAGATCGCGGCCCTGCGCCCCGACGAAATCACGGCGCGGCATTTGCCCAAGGCGACGGACGAGCTCGACGCCATCGTCGGTGCCACCGAAGAGGCGACCAATTCGATTCTGGCGGCGATGGAGACCCTGGAAACCGCTGCCGGCGAAATGCCGCCGGAAATGGCGGAGAAGGTCACGGAAGCCGTGACTCAGGTTTATGAAGCCTGTAACTTCCAGGACATTACCGGTCAGCGTATTACCAAGGTCGTCAATACGCTGAAGCATATCGAAGAGAAGGTGGAAGCGCTGGTCGCGGCCTTCGGTGACGAGATCGCCAAGTACAAGGCGGCTCACCCGGACACCGAAGAACCCAAGGCGGAGCAGCAGAAGCCGACCGATGCCGATCTGCTCAACGGGCCGCAATTGCCGGACGATGCGTCCAAGCAGTCAGAGATCGACGCGCTGCTGGCAAGTTTCGATTAAAAGCGCCGCCTAACGCCGGCGCGAGCCGAGCGATGGAGATGCCGGAATGGCAGGACCGCCCCAGATCGGGCCAGGCACATTTTCTGCCAATGGCGGGGCGGCGCGAAACCCGCGCAGCAATGCATTCCTGATTGCCCCGCCGGCACCGCCGGCCCGGAATCCAAGCCTGGTTCCGTTTCTTGCGATCCAGCTTCTTGTCCTCGCTTTTTTCATCATCCTCACCTCGCATACGACGCTGAACGCGGAAAAAGCCCGCGCGGTGACCGAGAGCGTGCAGCGAAAATTCTCCGGCATGCAGGACAATGTCGCGGCCGGCGCGCAAGGTGGGGCCCTGGAGCCGGAAGCGCGCGACGTGTTGCAGAACGTGCTGGTCGCCTTTCAGGGCTTGATCCCGCTGGATCGCAATGTCCGTCATCTGTCGGTGCTGGAACAGACGATCAAGCTGCCGGTCGAGCTCTTCTTCGCCGGCGATTCCACCGAGGTCCTCGATAGCCGCCGCAGCCTGATCGACGAGGTGATGCGCGCGCTCGATTTGCGCCCGGCGGACTGGGGGTATGAACTGGAAATCCTGGTGCAAGGCGATCCACCCAGCGCCCTGACCCTTGACCGCGCCGCCAACCTGGCCGCCGCATTGGCGCAGGAAGGCCGGGGACAACCCAGCATCGTCGTCGCCATGGGGCGTGGCGATCCGGCCTGGATGGTGCTGATGGTGCGGCTGCGGCCGAACCAGACGGCACCCGATCAGATGGGGCCCGATCAGATGGGGCCCGCCGGCACCGCCGTCGAGGAGCCGGTGCCGTGATGCTCGACCGTGATTTCCTGAAATCGGCTTATCCCAAGGTCGAGGAGACGGGCCAGCCGCCCTGGCTCATCACCTTTGCCGATCTGGTTTCGTTGATGCTGGTCTTCTTCGTCATGCTATTTGCGATGTCGTCGCTGGATAGTGAGCCGCTGCAGCAAATCCTGGGGCGGAACCCGATTCCGCAGGTGATCGAATCGCCGGAGGAATTGGTGCAGGAGCGGTCGATGGAACGCGCACCGGTGGCGGATGCGCGCGATCCGGATTATCTTCTCTCGGTCTTCAAGACCAAGCTGGAGTCGGACCCTTTGCTGCAGGACTTGCCCCTCACGAGCTATGGCGACCGGATCGTCCTGTCGATCCCGGCGGAGCGACTCGCGGCCGATCTTGAAGCCGGTCCCACGGGTCGTGGTGGTGCCCTGGTTCATGCGCTGGGCGGGGCGCTGCAGACGCTGCCCAATCAGATCGTCATCGACGGCTATGCGCCGGAGGGCGCCGGCGGCAATCGCTGGCAGAACGCCCTGCGTCTGGCCTATCGCATCGCCCATGGCCTGGAAGAAGCCGGTGTCGCCGGCCCGGTTCTGGCGCGCGGTCATGTCGCCGAAGCCGGGGCCGCGGCGGAAGCCGGCGGCGTCGATGTCGTCCTTCTGGATGGGACAGCGCCAATCCTGGCGCCGGTGGGCGCCGATACGCCGTGACCATCTGCGACCGCGCCTGGCGGTCTCTCCGGATTTTTGCATTTCTGTGGATCGCCGCGTTCGGGCTGGTGCTTGCGCATGTCGATGTGGCGCAGGCACAGGAAAATGCGCGGGTGCGCGGCGAATTGCGGGATGATTTCGGCCGCCTGACCCTCGATTGGGGCCAGGCCGGCGGGCCCAAGGTCACGGTCGGTCTCACGGATACGCAGATGGTCCTGCGCTTCGAACGCCCGGTGCGGCTGGATGCCGATGCGGTGCGTGCCAATCTCAAAGCCTATTTCCGCGATGCGACTCTTGCCGCCGACGGCCTCTCCCTGACATTGCCACTGAAGAAGCCGGTCACCTATCGCAGCAGCCGTGAAGGCGGCCGCTTCGTGCTCGATCTCGGGCAGCCTGGCGAGGCGGTGTTCGACAATGACGGCGGTGCCAAGGCGGAAGCGCCCACGCCGGAGCCGGCTGCAACAACCCAACCACCAGCACCGGTGGCAAGCCTGCCGGCCAGTACCCCGACGCAGTCTGCTGCTGCGCCCGCGGCAACGCCCGTCGCGGACGGTCCGAGCCTGCGGGTGCGGAGCGGTGAACACAAAGGCTATTCGCGCCTGGCTATTGACTGGCCGGACGTCGCCTTCACCCTCCGGCAAACGGGCGAGCAGGTCGAGCTGATCTTTGCCAAGCCGGCGCAGATCGATCTGGCGGCGCTGACAAAACGCCTGCCGCCGCGCATGCGCAATGTGACGGCGGGCCGCGATGCGGCGGGCAACCTCGTTATTGCGTTGCAAGTGATGCCGAATGTCACGGCGGCGGGCTTCCGCAACGGCGGCACGGTAGTGCTTGACCTGCGCGATGGCGCACCGCCCCCTGTGGCTGCCGATGCGGCACCGATCGCGCCCGCAATCGTGGCCGAGGCGCCTTCCGGGAGTCTGCCGAATGTGGCGGCGCCGGCCGAAGTTCCGGCTGTCGAGACGCAGCCCACGCCAGCGCCAACCGACGGTCTGGCCGTTCCCGCCTTGCAATCGGCACCACCCGTCGCCGATGCCGGCGCTGAAGCGGTGCAGGATGCCGCGCCGGCGCAACAGCCCGCGCCGCCGATCGCGACGCCGGTCACGGTGACCAAGGAACCGGCTGTCACGCCAAGCGCCGCGCCACCGGCACCTGTCTCGATTACCGCAACGGCAATCCCGGCCGAGAACGGTGCCGAGCTCAATTTCGCCTTTGCCGAACCGACCGGTCTTGCCGTGTTCAAGCGCGGCGAGGCGCTGTGGCTGGTCTTCGGGCGGCCGGGGCCGGTGGATATTCCTGGCCTGATCCGGTCGGCGCCGGTGCTGACCGGCCTTGCCCGCATCGAGACACCCTATGCGACCGTGCTGCGCCTGCCGGGCACGGCGCGGCTGGGTGGCGCCAATATGGGCGCGGCGATCAGCGGCGACGGGCGCCTGTGGCAGATCAGCCTGGGGCCGAAACGTAACCTGCGGCCGGCCAGCGTTGTCGAGCAGCGCCGCGAATCGCTGGCCAATGGCGGCACGTCGCTGCTGCTGCAGGTGACGGAGCCCGGCGCCGCCATCGATCTTGCCGATCCAGAGGCCGGTGACCGGCTGGCGGTGGTGCCGGTGAGCAATCCCGGGCTCGGCCTTGCCGACGGCGCGGATTGGCCGGACTTCCGCGTGCTCGCGAGCTTCCAGGGCATTGCCGTGATCCCGATCAGCGAGCGGACGCGCGTGCAATCCTTGCCCAACGGCGTTGTCGTGACGACGATCGGCGAGATTGCACCGCAGACGATCGCCGAAACCGAACCACCACCGCTGGAGAACGGCGAAGCGGCACCGGCCCAGCCGGCTGCCCCGGGCGATGCGCCGGTTGTGACGCAGGTTGCAACCGCGCCGGCTACAGGTCTGTTCGATCTTCCCACCTGGCGCAAGGGCGGCGAGGCCAGTTTCAATCAGGACGACGCCGCGATGCGCGCCGCGGTCGAGAACGCGCCTCCATCGCAACGCCCCGCCGCCAATCTGGCGCTGGCGCAGTTTCGCTTTGCCCATGCGCGCTATGCCGAGACCATCGAGGCGCTCGATCAATTGGTCGGGACGACGCTGGAAAGCGACCGCCTGGTGCATGCCTTGCGTGGCGCGGCCCTGGCATTGATGGGCCGTACCGAGGCCGCCAACGAGGTGCTGGCGGAACCTGATCTCGCGACCGTGCCCGAGGCGGCGATGTTCCGTGCCTTCCTCGCGGCCCAAGTGCGCGACTGGGCGGCGGCGGCTGAAGCCTTTGGCCAGGCTCTGCCATCGCTCGACGAATATCCGAAACCCGCCCGCATGCAGATCCGCCGCATCGCCGCCGAGGCGTTGATCGAACATGGCGATCCCCTGACGGCGCAATCCTTCCTCGACGGCATCCGCCTCGATTCACCCAGCGCCGAGGATCAGGCCTATCACGACTATCTCAGCGGCAAGCAGCAATTGCGCCTCGGCGACAAGGAGATGGCCGCCGAATTGTGGCGCAAGCTGGTCGACAGCCCGATCCCGGAAGTGCGTGCCCGCTCGCAATTCGATCTTGCCGAACTGGATCTTGCCGAGGGCAAGATCGACGCGAAGCAGGCGGCACAATCCCTGGAGGGGTTGCGGTTCGTGTGGCGCGGCACCGATTTTGAATTCGACCTGCTTTATCGCCTGGGCGAACTTTATCTCGCTTCCGATCAGCCGCGCCGCGGTCTCATGACTTTGCGGCAGGCGGCGACGAATTTTCCGACCAATGCCCGTGCCAAGGATGCGACCGATGCCATGGCGAAGGCGTTTTATGATCTCTATCTCGGCAATCAGGCGGACCGGCTGCCGCCCTTGACCGCCGTGGCCCTCTATGACGAATTCCGCGAGCTGACGCCGAGCGGCATCGATGGCGATCGCATGATCACCGCTTTGGCCGACCGACTGGTACGGGTGGATCTGCTCGACGGGGCCGCGCGCCTGCTGGAAACTCAGGTCACCAAGCGCCTGGCCGGCCTCGACAAGGCCAAAGCCGGCACACGCTGGGCGGCCGTCGCCTTGCTCGACGGCAAGCCCGATCAGGCGCTGACGGCGATCAAGGAAAGTGAAATCACCGACATGCCGCCGGATCTGGTTCAGCAACGGCGGCGCCTGCAGGGCCGGGCCTTGTTCGAAACCGGCGACACGCTGCAGGGCCTCTCGCTCATCCGCGGTGACAACAGCCTCGATGGTCTGTGGCTGAAGGCCGATCTGCAGTGGCGTCTGCGCGAATGGCCGGCCGCCGCCACGGCGCTTGGCGATCTGGTGCGCGCCGAGGCCGATCGCCTGCAGCTCAATCTGCCCACCGAACCCACCAGCGAAGACGTGGCGGCGGATCCCGCCGCGGCTTTGGTCGATCCGCTGGACAACGAAGCGGTCAATGCCGAGCGGGACAAGAAGTTCACCGAGGTGCTGGCACCACTCATCCTCAATCAGGCGACGGCGCTGTCGCTTGCCAATGATCGCGGCGGATTGCGGCGGTTGGCGCGCCAGCATGGTGCCCAGATGGCCAAGGGACCTTACGCGACCGCCTTTGCGACGCTGACCTCGCCCAGCGCCAACCTCGCCGACAGCATCAGCGCGGCGATGGACAGCGTCGATCAATTGGGCGCCTTCGTCGAGGATTACCGCGCGCGCTTACGTGCGGCCAGTCTCAGCGCGCCGGCCGAACCGTCTCTCTAGGAACGGCTAGCCGGCGACGTTGAAGCTGCGAATGAGGCTGCCGGCCACCAGATACCAGCCATCGACCATCACGAAGAAGATCAGCTTGAACGGCAGCGCGATCATCACCGGCGGCAGCATCATCATGCCCATCGACATCAGCACCGAGGCCACCACCATGTCGATGATGAGAAAGGGTAGGAACACCAGGAAGCCGATCTCGAAGGCGCGCCGGAGTTCCGAGATCATGAAGGCCGGGATCAGCACCTGAAACGGCGTTTCCGCCGGCGTCGCCACTTCGTCGATCTGCGCCATGTCCATGAACAGGACCAGATCCTTCTCGCGCACCTGGCTCATCATGAAGGTATGAAACGGCGCCGTGGCGGCGGCGAAAGCCTGTTCCTCGTCGATCTCCTCGGCGATCAGCGGTGCCACGCCGTCGTTATAAGCCTGCTCGAAAGTGGGGGCCATGACGAAGGCGGACATGAAGAGCGCCAGGCTGACCAGCACCATGTTGGGCGGCGTCTGCTGGGCACCCAGAGCGGCGCGCAGCAGCGACAGCACGACCACGATGCGGGTGAAGCTGGTGACGGTCATCAGGATGCCCGGCGCCAGCGACAGCACCGTCATCAACGCGACGAGTTGGATGATGCGACCCGTCGTGCCGCCGTTGGGGCCGTCGCCAAGATCCAGCGAGAAGGTCTGCGCCATGGCCGGTGCCACGGCAAGAAGCAATGGCAGGCCCACGGCGAGACCTGCCAGCAGGAGGTAACGCCGCCGTGTCATAAGGGCTTGTCTCCGCTGCTGGGACGTTCCGCGCGCAGGGTCGGCATCAAGCCACCCGCCGGTGCGGTTTCGGCCGCCATGGTCTGGGAATGGGCCAGGGCGCGTTCGAAGGTCTTGGCATCCGCCGCGCCGGCAATGCCGGATTCGATCACGAGGTCGCCGGTCGGCCCCAGCAGAAGCAGATGCTCGGTCTGATCGCGGCGCACCAGGACCAGCCGGTGGCGCGGTCCGGCGGCGATCGAATCAACCACCTTGAGGCGTTTCTTGCCGCCGGGCCGGGCCATGCCGCCCAGGCCGAAACGGCGCAGCGCCCAGGCCAGCAGCAGGATGAGGCCCAGAACCAGGATGAGCGCCAGGACGAAGCGCAGATATTCGGAATCCATATCGACTCGATCTTACAGGTTCGGCTGAACTCTAACTCTTATCCGGCTTGCCGCCATAGGCCATCTGCGCCCGCAAGCGCCGGTCGGCCTGCGCGAGATCGAGCGAGAGGTCGAGATTGCGGCGCCGGAGGGCGAAATCGAGACCGTTGAGCTCGTTCATCACCGCATCGAGGGCCGGGCGCAAGGGTTTGGCAAGGACCGGATCGAGGCTGCCCACCGCGTCGCAGAGCACCGCGATGCGCATGGCAACGAGATCCAGCTCGACCAGTTGGCCTTCATCGGTGGCAAGCCGCGCCGCGCCGATAAGGCGGGCGAGATCGGCGATGGCAGCGGGCAGATCGTCATGATGCGGCGCGACGGGCGGCGTCATGGGGCACCATGCGCCTTGTCGTCGCCGGCGCGGCCATTGGCCCGGTAGATGTAGCTCAGGATCTCGGCCACGGCGGCAATGGCATCCACCGGAATCTCGGCTTCGAGTTCCAGCGTGGCCAGCAATTCGACCAGGTCCGGATCCTCGCGGACCGGCACCCCTTGGGCAAAGGCGATCTCCAGGATCTGCTCGGCCACCGCACCTCGTCCGGTCGCCACCACGCGGGCGCTCTGACCGGTATTGGCACCCAGGCGCGGCTTCTGCTCGATGGCGACCGCGATCGGCGTCTTTTCCTTGGGCTGCGGCCAGCGCGGCCGGCGGGGGCCGATCTCGTCCTCGTCGCTCTGACGCGCCATCGCAACGCTCCTTGGCCAGATTGCCGGTCCGGAACGGCCGGATTCGGCCTCACGACCGCCCCTCAACCCGCCCCACTTTCTCTTATACTATGTGAGCCGAGGCTTAACGAGGCCTTAACACCACCGGCAATATGATGGGAAATCAATATGTTCGCCCGCGGAGGCGGAGAAAGGCGGCAATTGGTCCGGACTTTAGCCGCGGTCTTTGAAGCACTGCTTCACCCATTCTTCTGCATTTTCCTCTGCTTCGGAACCTAGGGATGACTCGGCGCTTATAAGCTTCCTCCAGTTTTCCTCGGTTTTTTCTGCAATAAAGACATCACGCGCGCTTTTGAACTCTGGTGAGAGAGTGGCTTCAAGCTTTCCATATAGGCATTTCATGAGGTCTTCAGGCTCCGCCCAATTCACTGGACGCCCCTGAATGCGCTTCATCGATCTGACAAAGAACTCATAAGGTGTTGTTACATCCGCGTATTGCACAAAGTCATCAGCAACATCTTCGAGGTAGCATTTCTCTATTGCCTCTTTGTAAGCAGCTTGCTCGGTAACGTAAGCGACCTCGCCATTTTTTATGGACAACACAAGAGCGTCCGCGTTTGCCTTTGTGCGGTCGGCAACAAAGGTGTTCACAGCGGACACCAGCCGCGGCGAAGATAACTTCGTGGCCGTGACCGAGGCGCAGTCTCGAAATCCGGATGTATATATAAAGTGTCCGCGCAGCTTGCGGTCATGAGCATACTTGTAGGCCCACTTCCAGAACGACGGCACGTCCTTGATGTCGGCGAATTGACCGACGTCAAACTTGGTAGCCGAAGCCGTGGACTGGGAAGTGGACTTTGGCGCTGACGTTGAAGCACACGCACTGACAACCAGCAACACCGCGAAAATCAGATAGCGCATAGGAGTCCCCGTTTCCTCTGGCCGGATTATACACACGGAATGGAAGAACGAGGAAGGCAGGCAGCACGGCGCGGTCGCTCGAGACGAAGCGTAATCGCTTCGTTGACGTTTGACTGTGTTGCCAGAGCGCAGCATTGCGCGGAATAGGACCCGAACGGAGGCAGCATATGCGTTCGGCGTGGATATCGCGCGACTGGCGCGAGGTATGAACGACGAACTCAAGGATGTCCGGGAAACAATCTGCGGTATGCTTGAATGGATAGAGAAGGCAAGGAAAGCCGCCGATATGCTGCGCGGTTGGAAAAAGCGCAGAGAAATCGGAGCGCCGCCGAAGCAAATCGAAGACAAGACGGGTGATCTTGATGACGCCCTACCATTCCAGGGCCAATTCATAATTCGTTAACGTCTAGTGCCCAGTATGCGCGTAGTAATGTCTACAATTTTAGATTAATTTGGCTAAAGACTTTGGATCATGGTGATTCGAAGAGATGGGTAGGGATCTCGTTAAGGTCTCTGTCTCTGCACAATGCGATGGACGTTAAACTTAAATGTCTGATTTCATTGTGATTTGCAGATAGAAACAATTTTATATAATTTAACGGGATCTTAAGGGCTACCCCCGAGAATCGCCGGTGATCCTCGGGAAGAGGGGTGGCGAGAGGCTGTTTGGACCGGTCCCGATGACCGGTCGGCGGTGGCGCCAAGGGAGCGGAGCGGATGGATTTAAGCAGCATCCCGTTGTTCGAGCGGATCAGCGAGCGCATGGCCTGGCTGGGCGAGCGCACGCGCGTCCTTTCTCAGAACATCGCCAATGCCGATACCCCCGGCTACACTCCCAAGGACGTGAAGCCGCTCGATTTCGAGGCGGAGATGCGCAAGCTCGATCCGGTCGAGCCGCGCCGCACCAGCGAGCAGCATCTGACCGGCACGGTACCGCCGGCCGGCGATTTCGACGTCAAGAAATCGAAGAAATTCTACGAGCAGGCGGCGGAGAAAAACGCGGTCGTGATCGAAGAGCAGATGATGAAGCTCTCGGAATCGCAGGTGACCTACAACATGATGGTCAATCTCTACCGCAAGCATGTCGACATGTTCAAAACGGCGATCGGCCGCAACGTCTGATCGGAACCGTAACGGGAGCGCGTCATGGAACTTTATGATTCGATGTTCATCTCGGCCTCGGGCATGCGCGCCCAGGGCGAACGCCTGCGCGTCATCGCCGAGAACATCGCCAACGCCGAATCCGTGGGCGAGACGGAAGGCGAGGATCCCTATCGCCGCAAGGTGATCACGTTCAAGAACTATCTCGATCGCGACATCGAGGCGGATCTGGTCAAGGTGAACAAGATCGCCACCGATCCCAGCGAGTTCAAAAAGCGCTACGAACCGGGCCATCCGGCGGCCGACGCCAATGGCTATGTCAGCTATCCCAATATCAACACGCTGGTCGAAATGACCGATATGCGCGAGGCCCAGCGCTCCTATGAAGCGAATCTCAAGGTCATTGAAACCTCGCGGGCGATGCTCTCGCGCACGATCGATATTCTGCGCTGACGCCTTTCCTGATATACTGAGCGCCTGAACAAGGGATACCGAGCATGGCCGATCCGACCATCAGCACAGCCGTCAATGCCTACAATTCGGCCGCCAAGGCGATGGGCAGCAAGGGCCTGGAGCCGCGGGAGACGCCCGGCGTCAGCTTCGGCGAGTTGCTCCAGAGCATCAAGGACAACTCGATCGCCACCGGCAAGGCTGACGAGCATCAGAGCATGAAGGCCACTGCCGGCAATGCGGATGTCACCGACGTGGTGACGGCTGTGTCTTCGGCCGAAGTGACCTTGCAGGCGGTGACGGCAGTGCGCGACCGGGTGATTTCGGCCTATCAGGAAATCATGCGGATGCCGATCTGATCCCTCGGGGAAACAGATTCTCCGTTGCGCGGTTCCGGTCGCAGGATGACAAGATGGATGAGGCCGCACTTCTCGAAATCACGCGCAACGCGGTTATTGTAACCCTCAAGGTTGCCACGCCGGTCATGCTGATCGCCCTTGTGGTCGGTTTGATCATTTCGCTGTTCCAGGCGCTGACACAGATCCAGGAAGCCACGCTGACCTTCGTGCCGAAAATCCTGATCGTGTTCGCCTCGCTGCTTCTGCTGGCGCCGTTCATGCTGCACACGCTCATCGATTTCACCGAGCAATTGATGGCCCGAGTGGCCGGCTGACAGGGCGGGAGCAGGCCCGTCTCATGTCGATCACCGATTTTCTCACCAGCTCGGTCTTTCAGTTCTTCATCGTCTTCGCGCGCCTGGGCGGGGCCATTGCCTATCTGCCGGGCTTTGGCGAAAGTTATGTCACCATGCGCGCGCGCCTGGCTTTCGCGCTGCTGATGACCCTGGCGCTGTTTCCGATGGTGGGCGGAACCATGCCCGCTTTGCCTTCGCAACCAGCCCAGCTCGGCTTGCTGGTGCTTGGCGAGGTGACGATCGGCGTCTTCTTCGGCTTGATGTGCCGCGTCATCCTGATGGCGACATTGGCGGCGGGCATGATCATCGCGCTGCAGATCGGCATCGCCAATGCGCTGAGCAGTGATCCGACGACGGCGCAGCAGGGGGCCGTCACCGGCAACTTCCTGATCGCCGCCGCCGTCGTCCTGATTTTCGCCACCGGGCTCGATCACGCCACGTTGCGCGCGCTGGTCGGAACCTATGGGGTGTTTCCGCCCGGGGAATTGCCGAATCTCGCCGACATGGCCAATCTCTTTACCCGCGTGGTGGCCGACAGTTTCACCCTGGCCCTGCAGATGACGGCACCCTTTATCGTCTATGGTCTGGTGGTGCAGGTGGGGATGGGGCTGCTGGCGCGGTTGATGCCCACGCTGCAGGTCTTCTTCGTGATCATGCCGCTCCAGCTCCTGGTCGGTTTCGGCCTGATGGCGGTCACGGTCTCGGCCGCGCTGATCTGGCTGCTCGACGTCTATCAAGATCATCTGACGCCGTTCGTGGAATAGGGATGCCGCGCCGTGTCGGAAGACAATGACGACTCACAAAAAACGGAAGACCCAACCGGCAAAAGGCTGGAAGAGGCGCGCACCGAAGGCAATGTGCCGAAATCGCAGGAAGTCGGCCATCTGCTGATGATCACCGCCTTCACGCTGGGCGTCACGTTGTTCTCGGCGATGGTGGCCCGCGGAATCCTCGACATCTCGCTCCCGTTCCTCGCCAGTCCGGATCAGGTCCCGACCGATCTCAATCACCTTGTCAGTACCGCCTGGCATTTGCTGGGGCTGATCCTGCTGGCTGGAATCGGGCCGGTGATCCTGGCTTTCATGGCGGCCTTCGGCGCCAGCTATCTGCAATTCGGCCTGCTGTGGTCGGGCGCCAATTTGATGCCCAAGCTCAGCAAGATATCGCCCTTTGCCGGGTTCAAGCGGATGTTCTCCCTGCGCTCGGTCACCGAATTGCTGAAGGGTGTCCTGAAAATCTCTATCGTCGGTGCCGTCATCGGCTATCTCGTCATGCCCAGCGTCGGCGATCTGCATGAGCTCATCGGCATGGAGATCGTGCAGTTGCTCGCCAAGATGCGGGACATCGTCTATGTCGTGCTGATCGGCGTCGTGGTGGTGATGGCGGTCGTGGCCGCAGCCGACGTGCTCTATCAGCGCTTCGAGTACATGAAGGGCCTGCGCATGTCGCGCCAGGAACTCAAGGACGAATACAAGCAGACCGAAGGCGATCCGCTGGTCAAGGGCCGCCTGCGCCAGTTGCGCATGGAACGGGCCCGGCGCCGCATGATGGGCGAGGTGCCCAAGGCCGACGTGGTCGTCACCAACCCGACCCATTTCGCGGTGGCGCTCAAATACAGCCAGCTTGAAATGTCGGCACCCAAGGTCGTCGCCAAGGGAGCCGACAAGGTGGCGCTCCGCATCCGCGAGGTGGCGAAGGAAGCCGACGTTCCGATCGTCGAGAATCCGCCCCTGGCGCGCGGCCTCTATGCCGCCGTGGAACTCGACCAGGAAATCCCGGCCGAATACTACAAGGCCGTCGCCGAGCTCATCTCCTATGTCTACAAACTGAAACGGCGCCGCTACTGAAAAGACGGACGCGGAAAGGCTGCGGCGCTGGACGCATCGGCGGGATCAGTTACACTCGCCTTCCAGGATTCCGCGATGGGCGGGATCCTGCGTCGAATCATGTTGTCGGGGCGGTGCATGGGGTTTGGCAGCGGGACAATCGGAAGAGCGGCACTCCTGCTGGGCGGCGCTGTGGCGCCGATGGCCGCCGCCGCGCAGGAAGCCGATCCCGCGAACGCCGGGGCGGTATCGCCCTGGGGAATGATCGCCTTGGGGGGCGTTCCGCTGCTGCTTGCCGGGGCGGGAATCCTTGCCTGGCTGTGGCGCCGTTCCGCCGGACATCGCGATCTGCTGCTGGCCAGCCTCAACGCCACCAGCCGCGCCCGGCAATTGGTCGATGCGAAGGGGCGCGTCGTCCTTTCCAATGATGCTTTCGGCCGGCTCTTTGCCGGAACCACGGGGCCGCTGCCCGAGGTGCTGCGCCGGCGCGTGGCGCCGGGTTCCGACGCCGCCGAGATTCTCGGCCAGTTGATGCGCAGTGTCGCCGAAGGCGGGCGCGGACGGACCGAGATCGAGGTCGTCTCGGCCGATGGCGTCTCGGATTGGTTCGATATTTCTGGCCGCAGCATCGACGGGTTTCCGGGCTATGTGCTCTGGGGCGCCGAGTTGGTGACGGCGCAGCGCCAGATCGAGGAATTCATTCGCTCGGATCACGAAAAATTCGCCGACCTCATCGAACATGCGCCGATCGGCTTCTATTCGGTGGATGAGGAAGGCCGGTTCCTTTTCGTCAATTCCACCCTGGCGAGTTGGCTGGGCTTTCTGCCCAGCGATGACGGCACCTACCGGCAAAGATTGCACGATCTGGTGGCGGACAGCCTGCCGGCCAGCGTGCCGCCCTACAGCCCGTTCCGGGACCCGCTGGCGCATAGCGGCGAGGTGGTGCTGCGGGGCCCCAACGGCCACACCTTCCAAGCCTTTGTCCGTCACGACGTTGCCAGCATGCAATCGATCGATGGCGGCGGGGTCCGCCTGAGAACCCGTTCGGTGGTTCATGACCTGACGCGCGAACGCGAGCTGGAAAGCGCCCTGCAGGTTTCCGAGCAGTATTTTCAACGCTTCTTCGAGGAAGCGCCGGCCAGCATCCTGATGCTGGATGGCGAAGGTCGGGTGGAGCAAGCCAATCCGGCCTTCCAGCACCTCTTGATCGGCGCCGAATGGGCGCAGGCGCGTTTTGTCGATCTGGTGCAGCCGGAGGAGCGCGCCGCGGCCGAGGCGCATCTCGATCTGGTGATGAAGGACGGCCGGGCCGGTCCGCCGCTCACGGTCCGCCTGATGGGCGAGAAACAGCGTTCGGTGACCGTCTACGCCTCGCGCCGCGAGGATCGCGGGCGCGCCATCGGCATGATCCTCCATCTCATCGACGCCACCGAGCAGAAGCGGCTGGAAGCGCAATTCGCCCAATCGCAGAAGATGCAGGCGGTCGGCCTGCTCGCCGGTGGCATCGCGCACGATTTCAACAATCTGCTGACCGCGATGATCGGCTTCTGCGATCTGCTGCTGCTGCGCCACAAGGCGGGCGATCAATCCTTCGCCGATATCATGCAGATCAAGCAGAACGCCAACCGTGCCGCCAATCTGGTGCGGCAATTGCTGGCCTTCTCGCGCCAGCAGACCCTGCAGCCGCGCGTTCTCGACGTCACCGACGTGCTGGCGGAGCTCTCGCATCTGATACGGCGCCTCATCGGCGAGAACATCGAGCTTGCGATGGAGCATGGCCGCGACCTGGCTTCGGTCCGCGCCGATGCTGGTCAGCTCGAACAGGTGATCATCAATCTTGCCGTCAATGCCCGCGATGCGATGCCCGATGGCGGGCGCCTGCTGATCCGCACCCGCAACGTGACCACCAACGATCCGATCAGCCGCGGCGTCGAGGTGATGCCGCCGGGGAACTATGTCCTGGTGGAGATCGCCGATACCGGTTCAGGGATCGCACCGGAGATTCTCGACCGTATCTTCGAACCGTTCTTCTCGACCAAGGCGGTGGGTTCCGGCACCGGTCTCGGCCTTTCCACGGTCTATGGCATCGTGCGCCAGACCGGGGGCTTCGTTTTCGTCGACAGCCAGATAGGCCGCGGCACGACCTTCCGCATCTATCTGCCCCAGCATGCGGCTGCCGGCGATACCGCCGCCCGCGCCGATTATGCCGAGGACACGCCCCGGGATCTTACCGGGATCGGCACGGTCCTGCTGGTCGAGGACGAGGATGCGGTCCGCCTGTTCTCGGCCCGCGCGCTACGGAACAAGGGCTACAAAGTGCTGGAGGCCCGCAGCGGCGAGGCGGCGCTCGAAATCATGAACGAACAGGTGGACGGGATCGACCTCATCATCAGCGACGTGGTGATGCCCAATATGGACGGCCCGACCCTTATCAAGGAGGTCCGCCAGCGCCGGCCGGACGTCAAGGTGATCTTTATTTCGGGTTATGCCGAGGACGATTTCCGCCGCAAGGTCGATGCCGGGGAAGAGGCCCATTTCCTGATGAAACCCTTCACGCTGAAACAGCTCGCCAGCAAGGTGAAGGACGTCCTCGAATAGATCGCCGGCCGATGTCGCCGCACAAAAGAAAACGCCGCGCCCAAACTGGGCGCGGCGTTTTCGGATGACCTGAAGGTCGAAGGATCGGTTAGATCGAATCCTTCAGTTCCTTGGCGGCGCGGAAGGCGATCTTCTTCGACGCCTTGATCTTGATGGCTTCGCCGGTGGCCGGGTTGCGGCCCATGCGCGCCGGACGCTTGCGGACCTGGAAGATGCCAAGGCCCGGAATGCGGATCTTGTCGCCCTTCTTCAGGTGCTTGCCGACGGCGGTGATGAGATCGCCGAGGATCTCGTTCGCCAGCTTCTTCGACAATTCGTGCTTCTCGGCGAGGTCGGTGCCGAGCTGCTTCAAGGTCACGGTCTTTTGCGGTGCAGTTGCCATAATAAGCCCCTCTGTCTCAAATGATGCCCATGCGGGTGGTCCCAGTCGCGAAGCATAAACGCCGCCAGAATGAGTCGCAAACAAAGAAAGCGGCCTCCCATCGATAGAAATGCGCTTGACGCGGGCCCTTCTGAATGGTCTGGAACGACATGGGGAATCGGGGCGGGCTATGACCGCCGGCCCATTCCCGCCTGGAACCAGCCTGTGGAAATCCGCCGTTGCAGTTTCCGCGCGGTTTGATAAAAGGGCTGGAAATGCTTGATTTTGCGGGATCGGGGTGTAGCTCAGCCTGGTAGAGTACCTGCTTTGGGAGCAGGGTGTCGCTGGTTCGAATCCAGTCACCCCGACCATTCCGCACAAGGCCGTATGGACGTTCTGCAATGCAATAGCGATGCGTTTCAGCGTCTATTCGGTCAAGTTTTGAATGAAAAAAGTATCAGGATTTTGTGCGATTTTTCTGTGATCGGACGGATCCAAGCACGCTTCAGCAAGGAGTGACGGCACCATGGTGGCGCGAATCTATCGGCCGGCGAAGTCGGCGATGCAATCGGGTCGGTCGGGACGCAGCGCGGATTGGATCCTGGAATTCGCCCCGGAAACGCGGCGCGAAGCGGACCCCTTGATGGGCTGGACGTCGAGCGACGACACGCGGCGGCAATTGCGCCTCACCTTCGCCACCAAGGAAGAAGCCGTGGCCTATGCGACTCGCGAAGGCATTCCGTTCGAGATCGCGGAGCCGCGCGAACGCCAGCTTGCACCCAAGGCCTATGCCGACAATTTCCGTTTCGACCGCGTCGGCCGCTGGACGCATTGAGGACTGACCCCATAGCTCAGTTGGATAGAGCAATTGCCTTCTAAGCAATAGGTCGCAGGTTCGAATCCTGCTGGGGTCGCCAAGCTCATGGAGTGCTGTGTTGGACAACCGCGGAAAGTATGTTGCTCCAGCTATTCAAGCTACAGCGTTTAGCTGTGCGCATTGTGGAACATTGACATCTCAAACTTGGTTTGAACTTCATGGAGCAACTACTGCGAATGGCACTGCGCCACGTTTGATAGATGAAGATTTTGTTAAACAGCTTAAGCAATCGAATAACGGAAATGTCCCTAGTATTGTAGAGTTATTGGCTACCGGGCGCCCGACGCTGTTTGGTGAAATAGATTTGGTGCGCTGTAGGAGTATGGGAAATCTCTTTGTATCGCGTTGCATGGAATGCAAGGAGCTATCGCTTTGGATATTCGATCGCCTAATTTGGCCGACACAGACAGCCGCCCCCAAGGCTAATCCAGACCTACCTGCACATATAATTGGTGATTACGAAGAGGCTGCTGCGATACTTGACCTTTCCCCGCGTGGAGCTGCAGCTTTGCTTCGTCTGTGCGTTCAGAAGCTGTGCGCTGACCTTGGAGGTAAAGGTAAGAATCTAAACGACGATATCGCCAAGTTAGTAGCGAACGGTCTAGACTCGCAAATTCAGCAGGCGCTAGACATCTTGCGTGTCACAGGAAATAACGCAGTTCACCCTGGTCAGATGGACCTGAAAGATGATCGCGCAAGCGCATCGAAGCTGTTTGTGTTGCTGAATCTAATTGTCGACGAGTTGATAAGTAAACCTACCCGGATCAAAGCGATGTACGCAGGCTTGCCAGCGCGAGAATTGGACGCAATTGAGCAGCGTAATGCCAAAGCCATTAAAGGCCAGAAGGTAGAAAAATCTGACGAAAAAAGTTAACACTCAATGCGTGGATTCCTAAAATACGGTGCTCGGTTTTCTAGTTGAGCGACCAACTTGGCCTCAACGTATTGAAAGTAAGTAAAAAAATGAACGCCAAGAAATAGTTGGCGAACTTCTAAGCAATAGGTCGCAGGTTCGAATCCTGCTGGGGTCGCCATTCGCGGCGGGAGATAAAAAAGGCGTCGACGATTTCTCGTCGACGCCTTTTGTTTGATCGCAGCTTAGGGGATCAGGCGCGTGCCGGCTGTGCCTTGGCTTTGGCTTGGCCCAGCACATTGTCGAGTGCGTAGGCGCCGCTGCCCAGGAGCGCGCTGGCGAAGGAAACAACGATCAGGAAGATCGGATATTCCCAGCCGCCATTGGCGGCGCTGAAGACCCAGCCATTGCCGATATGGACCCAGGCGGCGCCGAGCAGGATCGGCACCAGGGCGAGGGCCACGAGGCGGGTCCGGAAGCCGATCACGAGCGCGATGCCGCCCACGAGCTCGGCCGCGAAAGTGAGGTAGGCGAGGAAAGCGGGCAGGCCCAGGGATTCGAAGAATTGCGCTGTGCCGGCGAGGGTAAAGGTCAGATATTTCAGAATAAAGCTGTGGGCGATGAACATGACGCCCAGGGACACCCGCAGCAGCAGGGCGGCGAGGGCGGCTTTGTTGGTCTCGGTCATGGTTGCGGGTTCCTTCTGCAACGAGGTTGGGCCGCACCCTGTGGGGAATTCGACGTGCGGCAAGTCACCGCGGCAATATCGTGCGTTGTGTTTGCGCCATAAATTGCCCATAAATGGGCAGAGTTTCTTGCAAATTCGCACAAGTGATATGGCTAACTCGCTGGAATGGAATGATTACCGTGTCGTGCTGGCCATCCATCGGACGGGTGGGCTGGCGCCGGCGGCGCGGGTGCTCGGGATCAATCACGCGACCGTCTTCCGCCAGGTGAATGCCATGGAGGCCCGGCTGGGCGCGCGCCTGTTCGACCGGCACCGCAGCGGCTATGGCCTCACCGCCGTGGGCGAGGTGGCGCTGGCCGCCGCCGAGGCGATGGAGATTCAGGTGCTGGCGGCCGAGCGGCGTATGACCGGCGGCGATCTCAGTCTTTCCGGCAGCATCCGTGTGACGGCCCCCGACGACATGGTGCAGCGGCTGCTCTTGCCGATGTTCGTCGCTTTCCGCGCGCGCTATCCGCAGATCGAGCTTGAGATCATCGTCGACAACCGCTTCCTCAACCTCTCGCGGCGCGAGGCGGATATCGCGATCCGTCCAACCTCGGCGCCACCGGAGGCGATGGTGGGGGTCAATGTCGGTCCGCTGGCTATGGCGACCTATGGTGTGCCCGAATTGGCGGCACAGATCGAGGCGGGAAATGCGATCTCGGATCTGCCCTGGATCGGCTGGGAGGACGGCGCGGATTCAATTGCCTTTGGCGGCTATTTCCAGCGTCTCGTGCCACGGCCGCTTTTCGTCTACCGCGCCAATTCGCTGCTGGCGCAGATTTCCGCGGCGGAAGCGGGGATCGGCATCGCCGTGCTGCCCTGCTTTGCTGGCGACGGTTCGGAGAAGCTCACCCGCATCGGTGCGGTGGTGGACAGCATGTCGAGTGACTTGTGGCTGCTGACGCATCCCGATCTCCGGCGCGCCGCGCGCATCAAGGCCTTCATCGATTTCATCTCGGGAGCGCTTCGCAAGAAGCGGCGCCTGCTGGCGGGCGAATAGGCGGCCGCTTTAGCGCTGGCCGCAGGAGCCGATCGACTGGATCGGGCAATCGGGAAATTCCGGCAGATCGACGGGCGAACTGATATAGATCGCGAGAAGCGCCATACCCGCAAAGGCGAGACCGAACACGGCGAAACCGGACATGCCCGCGCCCACCTGATCCATCTTGGGTTCAGGCCGCAGCAGGTCGTCGGTCACTGATGGCATCGCGCCGATGGTCTGCGCCACGCCTTTAACTTCACCCTTGGTCACGTCTCATCCGTCCATGAGCTTGATTTGCGTAGTTTATATGGTGTTTCACCGCTGAATCTGCTAGCGGCATTGCGTCACAGGGGAAGGGATTCTTGGCAGCGAACGAAATCGACCGATTGGACGCTTCGCAATGCCCCATTCTTGCCAAGGCGGGGACGATCGGGCAGTTTTCTTGCCAATGGCTGACAGGCGGTTCTCGCCTCGTGACAGCCGACAAGCATCAGACACGGGGGATCAAGGCATTATGGCTGGCACCTATATCAACATCGCGGCACCCGGCGGCGGTCAATTCCGCGCCTATATGGCGGTGCCGAAGGGGGGCAGTGCGCAGGCCCCGGGGATCGTGCTCTGCCAGGAGATTTTCGGCGTCAACGCCTATGTGCGCGAGACCGCCGATTATTATGCCGAGGAAGGTTATGTGGTGCTGGCGCCCGACCTCTTCTGGAGGATGGAGCCCGAGGTCGACATGGGCTATTCGCCGGAGGAATGGCAGAAGGCCTTCGGCTTCTTCCAGAATTTCGACATCGACAAGGGTATCGCCGATATCGGCGCCACGGTGACGGCGCTGCGGGCGCGGCCGGAATGCAACGGCAAGGTCGGCGTGCTGGGCCATTGCCTGGGCGGCAAGCTTGCATATCTCACCGCGGCCCGCGTCGCTGTCGATGCGGCGGTCGGCTATTACGGCGTCGGCATCGAGGGCTCCCTCGATGAAGCCAAGAACATCAAATGCCCGATTGTGCTGCATTTCGCCGAGCTCGATCAGTATTGCGGCAAGGATGCGCGTGACCAGATCTACACCGCCCTCAAGGATCGGCCGGAGATCGAGCTCTATACCTATCCCGGCGTCGATCATGCCTTCGCCCGCACGATGGGGGATCATTACAACAAGCCCGCATCTACGCTGGCACACTCGCGCTCGATCGCTTTGTTCCGCAAGGCGATCGGCCCGCGCTACGATCTCTCTGCCCTGTGGGACGCGCATTGCTATCACGAATTCGCGACGCGCGATGTGGCCGCCACCATGAAGACCATGGTCGCCGAACCCTATGTCAATCACATCCCGACCATGACCGGTGGCGTGGGGCAGAAGGAATTGGCGCGCTTCTACCAGCACCATTTCGTCAATGCCAATCCGGCCGATACCAAGCTCATCCCCATCTCGCGCACGATCGGCGCCGACCGCGTGGTCGACGAGATGCTGTTCTGCTTCACCCATGATTGCGAGATCGACTGGATGCTGCCCGGCGTGAAGCCCACCGGCAAATATGTCGAGATCCCGCTCGTCGCCATCGTCTGCTTCCGCGGCGACAAGCTCTATAACGAGCATATCTATTGGGACCAAGCTTCGGTCCTGGTGCAGATCGGGCTGCTCGATCCGAAATTGCTGCCAACCGCCGGCATCGAAACCGCCAAGAAACTCCTTGATGAAAAATTGCCCTCGAACACGCTGATGAAGCGTTGGGCGGAAAGCGCCGGCAAGTAACATGAGCAATCCCCTGAAGGATAAACTTGCCGCCGGCGGCTGCGTCACCTGCCATTGGGCGACGCTGGGCTCGCCCTCGGCCGCGGAATTGATGGCTGAATCCGGTCCCGACAGCATCGTCTTCGACATGCAGCACGGTTTGTGGGACCGCGTCAGCCTGGAACATGCGATCGGCCTGGTGCGGCATCGCACCGTGCCGGTGGTGCGCAGCGCCGATGACAGCGATTTTGCCATCGGCTCGGTGCTCGATGCCGGTGCCCGCGTCCTCATCGTCCCCATGGTCGATACGGTGGCGCAGGCAAAGGCGGTCGTGCGCAAGGCGAAATATCCGCCGATGGGCAGCCGTTCGGGCGGCGGCACCCGGCCGATGCTCGATTACAAGAGTTATATCGGCGGTGCCAATGAAGACATCCTGGTCGCAGTGATGATCGAGACCGCCGAGGCGGTGGCGAGCGCAGCCGAGATCGCCGCCATTCCAGGCATCGACATCCTCTTCATCGGCCCGTTCGACCTTTCCATGTCGCTCGGCACCTTTCCCGATTTCGGCCCGAAGCACGAAGCGGCGGTGCAATCGGTCCTCGCCGCGGCCAAGGCCCATGGCAAGACCTGCGGCATCTTCACCCCCTACGCGACCCAGGCCGCCGACCGGCGCGCGCAGGGTTTCCAATGGGTGGTGCTGTCCTATGACCAGAGCCTGGTGCAGGACGCGGCCAAGGGTGCCGTCGCCCGCGCGGCGATGGGCACGGGACCAGACCTCGTCAAGAACGCCATTGCCCTGGTAAGCGGTGCCAATGGCGGTATCGGCAGCGAGACCGTGCGTGCCCTGCTGCGCGGCGGTGCCGCGAAGATCTATTGTGGTGCGCGCAATGTCGATTCCCTGCGGCAACTGACAGCGGTGGCGCCGGACAAGCTCGTGCCGGTGCAACTCGATGTGACTGATGCCGGCAGCGTCGCCAAGGCGGCATCAGCCTGCGGCGACGTGACCTTGCTGGTCAACAATGCCGGCTGGAATTCGAATGAGGGTCTGTTCACGCCGAACGCCATCGACAATGCGCGGCGCGAGATGGAGATCAATTATCTGGGGACGCTGGCGATGGCGCAGGCCTTCCAGCCGATCCTCGCCAGGAATGGTGGTGGCGCGATGGTCAACCTCATCACCGTGGTGGCGCATGCCAATCTGCCAGTGATGTCGACCTATGCGGCCTCGAAAGCGGCACTGCTGTCGCTGACGCAAGGGCTGCGAGCGGAGCTGAAGCAGCAGGGGACCCATGTGATGGGGGTGTTGCCGGGGGCGGTGGATACGCCGATGACGCCGGGCTTCGAGGGCATGAAGATGCGTCCGTCGGCGGTGGCCGAGGCGATCATCCAGGGGCTGCGTGCCCGCATGGAAGACATCTATCCCGGCGCCATGGCGGCGGGTGTGGCCAGCGGCATCGCCCTCAATGCCAAGGGCGTCGAGCACGAATTTGCGAATTATCTGCCGGAGCGTTCCGCCGCGCGGCCAAAATGATCCAGGTCGATAACATCGTGAAGCGCTTCGGTGGCATCCGCGCCGTCGATGGTTGTTCGCTTGCCGTGGCGAAGGGGTCGGTGACCGGCCTTATCGGACCCAATGGGGCGGGCAAGTCGACCCTCTTCAACATCATCGCCGGCATGCTGGCGCCCGATGGCGGATCGATCATGCTCGACGGCAGGGATGTGACTGGTTGGCCCGCACATAGACTGTTCCGCGAGGGTCTCGCCCGCACCTTTCAGATTGCCCATGAATTTGCCCGCATGACCGTGCTGGAGAATCTGATGGCGGTGCCGGCGGGCCAGTCGGGCGAGCGGCTGGTGAATACCTGGCTGCGCTGGGGCGCGGTCAGGGAGGAAGAAAAGAAAATCCGGGCGCGCGCCGAAGAGGTTCTCGACCAACTGCGCATCGATCACGTGAAGCACGAACTTGCCGGCAACCTTTCCGGCGGGCAGAAGAAACTGGTGGAACTGGCACGGACCATGATGTGGCATCCCAAGGTCGTGCTGCTCGACGAGATCGGCGCCGGCGTCAACCGCACGCTGCTCGCGGAAATCGCCGGGGAGATCGAGCGCTTGAACCGGGATCACGGCTATACCTTCTTTGTGATCGAGCATGACATGGATTTGATCGCGCGGCTTTGTGATCCGGTGATCGTGATGGCCGAGGGCCGCGTTCTTACCCAGGGCTCGATGGCCGAGATCCGTGCGAATGCGGAGGTGATCGAGGCCTATCTCGGTGGCGGCAAGGGGAAGCCAGGCAAGGTGCAGCATGGCGCTGCTTGAGGCATCCGGGCTGGTCGGTGGTTATGGCGGCATGGATATCCTCAATGGTGTCGATCTCAATGTCGATACGCCGGAAATAGTGGTCATCATCGGTGCCAATGGTGCCGGCAAATCGACCGCGATGAAGGCTCTCTTTGGCCTTGTTGCCTTGCGCAGCGGCAAGGTGGTTTTCGACGGCGCCGAGGTGACGGGCCAGATGCCCAATCAATTGGTCGCACGCGGCATGGGCTATGTGCCGCAGGAGCGCAATGTCTTCCGCAATCTCACCGTGCGCGAGAATCTGGAGATGGGGGCTTTTCTGAAACCCGCTTCCCAGGCGCGCATGCTGGAGCAGGTCTTCGCGCTGTTCCCGGTGCTGATGGAAAAGGCGAGACAGCCAGCGGGCGAGCTGTCCGGCGGGCAGCGCCAGATGGTGGCGGTCGGCCGCGCCTTGATGGCCGAGCCCAAGCTGCTGATGCTGGACGAGCCCACGGCAGGGCTTTCGCCGCTGGTGATGGCGCAGATATTCGAACGCATCGTCGCCGTGAATGCCGCCGGGATCGGCATCCTGCTGGTAGAGCAGAATGCGCGCCAGGCACTCAGCATCGCCCATCGCGGTTACGTTCTGGCGACGGGGCGCAATCGCTTCACCGGAAGCGCGGATGCCTTGCTCGCCAATCCCGATATCGGCCAATCCTTTCTGGGCGGGTGAGGGAAGACATGGCCGAGTTCATCAATCTCTATCTTCTTCCCGGCATCGCGGTCGGCTGCATCTATGCCTTGGGTGCCGTCGGTATCTCCTTGATTTTCGCGATCCTGCGCTTCGCCCATTTCGCCCATGGCGATCTCATGACGCTGGGCGCCTATATCGCCTACAGTTTGGTGGCCGGTCTCGGTTGGTCGGTCTATGCGGCCTTGCCCTTTGCGCTGGTCGTCGGCGCGGTGGCGGGCATGAGCATCGACCGTGTCGTCTACAAGCCGTTCCGGCGCTCGGCCGGCATCATTGTCGTCATCGCCTCGTTCGGCGTGATGCTGGTTCTGCGCTCGCTCATCCAGCTCATCTGGGGTGTTGAAACCCTGTCCTACGAGACCGGCATCCGCCGACCGGTGCCGCTTTTCGGCGACATCAAGCTGGCGCAGAAGCATATCGTCATCATTATCGTCTCCCTGGCGATCGCTGCCGCCCTGCACTGGTTTCTGAGCCGAAGCCGCATGGGCAAGGCGATGCGCGCGATGAGCGACGATGCCGATCTCGCCCGTGTCTCCGGCATCGATACCGAAAAGGTCGTACGCTGGACCTGGATCATCGGCGGCGGCCTTGCGGCGGCGGCGGGGATCTTTGCCGGCATCAATACCAAGCTTCATCCCAGCATCGGCTGGGATCTGCTGCTGCCGCTCTTCGCGGCGGCGATCCTGGGCGGGATCGGGCGGCCCTATGGTGCCATCGTCGGCGGGCTGGCGATCGGTGTGGCGCAGGAGGTTGCGACCTATCCCTGGTTCAGCGATTTGCCGCTGGTGCCGCCGGCCTACAAGAATGCGGTCGCCTTCTTCGTCATGGTGGCGATGCTGGTCTGGCGGCCGACGGGACTCTTCAAGGGCAGGGTGCTCTGATGGACATCCCGATGTTCGGCCTCTTCATGTACGCGCTCAGCTTGCTGACCATGATCGGGATCTATGGCGTGCTGACCCTGGCGCTCAATCTGCAATGGGGTTTTGCCGGTCTCTTCAATGCCGGCATCGCCGGCTTCTTCGCCGTGGGTGCCTATGTGACCGGTATCCTGACGGCGCCCGAAAGTTCCAATCATCTGGGCGGGTTCGGCTGGCCACCGCTGGCGGCGCTGCCGGTTGCCATGCTGATCAGCGGCATCATCGCCTGGCCGATCGGGCGCATCTGCCTGGGCCTCAAGGGCGATTACCTCGCCATGGCCTCGATCGGCATCGCCGAGATCATCCGCCTCGTCTTCAAGAACGAAACCTGGCTTGCCAATGGGACGATGGGGATATCGACCGTGCCGCGACCCTTCGAAAGTCTCGGCCAGCCCTGGGGCAACATCGCTTTCCTCGCACTCGTCGCCGCATTGGTGCTGGTGCTCTACCTTGCCGCCGAGCGCGCCTGGACTTCACCCTGGGGCCGTGCCATGCGCTCCATCCGCGACAATGAATTGGCGGCAGCGGCGATCGGCAAGGATGTGGTCCGCTTCCGTCTCGAAGCCTTCGTGATCGGGGCGATGGTGATGGGATTGGGCGGGGCACTCTCCGCCATGTATTTCAAATTCATCGGCGCCAGTGCCACCGAACCCCTGCTCACCACCTTCCTCGTCTGGGTGATGCTGATCATTGGCGGCAGCGGCAACAATCGTGGGGCGTTGCTGGGCGCGGCCCTGGTCTGGCTGATCTGGTCGGGGACCGAGCTCTTCACCAATCGCCTGCCGGCGGAATGGATTACCCGCTCGTCTTACCTGCGGGCACTCCTCATCGGCGTGCTGCTGATTGTCGTGCTGCAGCGCTTCGCCAAGGGCGTGCTGCCGGAACGTCCGCCAAAGCGCATCGATTAGGGAAGGTTGGATGCGATTTCGGTCAGGCTTGCGATGGGAGTCGTGCGCCTGAGCAGATCGTATTCGAGCGGCCCATCCTGACGTCGCAGCCAGAAGACACGGAAGCCGAAGCGCGCGGCCCCCATGGCGTCCCAGGCATTGCTGGAAACAAAGCCGATGCCGGAGGCTGGCAGGCCGAGCTGTTCCACAGCCATGGCATAGACTCGTGGATCGGGTTTGTAGAAGCGGAGGCGCTCGACCGAGAGCAAGGGGTCGAGTTGGTTGATGAGGCCGGCGCTGGCAAAGGCTTCGCGCAGCATGGCTCCCGTACCGTTGGAGAGGATACCGAGCCTGAGCCCGCGCGCCTTCAGAATTTCCAAAACGGGCGCCACATCGGGGAACGGATCGAGCCGGCGATAGGCTTCGAGGAGGTCGCCGCGCAAGGCCGCATCCGTGACGCCATGCTGTGCCAAGGCGAAGTCGAGTGCCTCTGCGGTGAGGATGTCGAAGGGCCGGTAATCGCCGGCAAGCGAGAGCGTCCAGGTATATTCAAGCTGCTTCTGGCGCCACAGGGTCGAGATCGCCGCGGCGTCAGCGCCCAGGCGAGCCTGGTGCCTGGCGACACTCGCATGGATGTCGAGCAGGGTCCCGTAGGCATCGAAGAGCAAGGCGGAGAGGGCCATTGGCGTTCCCCTCGAAATGCGATCGGCCCGTCTCTCGAGAGAAAGACGGGCCGATGCGGTGGATGGCTATCCGTTACGGGTTGACGAGGCCGATTTGCTTGTAGCCGTCGCCCTCGACCACGAAATGGCCGATGACGCCGGGAATGTCGCCATTGGCGTCGAATTCCATCTCGCCGGTGGCGCCGGAATAGTCGATGTCCTTGCCGGCGGCGATCAACTCCTTGGCCTTCTTCCATTCGCCGGGCAGGATCTTTTCACCCGGTGCACTGGCCACCTCGCGCAAGGCATCGCGCACTTTGGCGCGGTCGGTGGAGCCGGCCTTCTCGACCGCGAGGGCGGCCAGCATGACCGAGTCATAGGTCTGGCCGATGAAGATCTTGTCCTTGGTGGTCTGGAACTTGGCCGTATAGAGGGCCTCGAAAGCCTTCGCGGCATCGCTTTCCGGAGCAGAAGGCGAGGTGAAGAACGAGCCCGCCAGATTCTCGGCGCCGATCTGCTCGATGAGCTTGTTGTCGCGCAGACCGTCCGTGCCGACGAAGCGGGTGAAGAGATCGTTCTCCAGCGCTTCCTTGACGATGGTGGTGCCGGAATCGCCGGCATAGGCGATCAGCACGAGGGCTTCCGGCTTGTCCTTGGCGAGGGTGCCGAGTTCGGCCATGTAGCTCTGCTGCTTTTCCTCATGCTTCACCTCGGCCGTGATCATGCCGCCGCCGGCCTTGTAGGCCTCGGCGAAGCCGGTCGCGAGCGGTGTCGCGTAATCGTTGTTGGCATAGGTAAGGGCGACCGTCTTGATGCCCTGGTCCAGTACCAGCTTTGCCAGCACGACGCCCTGATAGGCATCCGAGGGCACGATGCGGAAAACGGTGTCGTTGTCCTTGAGCCCGGTGAAATCCGGCGAAGTCGCGGTGGGCGAGATCAGGGGGACGCCGGCCGGGATGGTGACGGCATTGGCGGCGGCCAAGGTCGTTCCCGACATGAGCGCGCCCGCAACGATCGGCACATTCTCGATATTGACCAGCTTGGTGGCGGCGTCGACGGCGCCTTGCGTGGCGCCGGTCGTGTCGCCTACCACGGTCACCATCTGGCCGTCGAGCAGGCCGCCACCGGCATTGACCTCGTCATTGGCCAGGGTCACCGCATCCATCATCGGCGGGATGAAGCTGGCGATCGGGCCGGTGACGTCGAAAAGGATGCCGATCTTGGTATCGGCGGCGAGGGCCGGTGTTGCCGTCAGGGCGGCGAGAGTGGCGAGGCTCGCGGTTGTCAGCAGAATGCGACGCATATTCATGATGTCATGTCTCCCAGTTTTCTGGCTTGCCGTTTATTCGGCAAATCTCAGGTGAAGGCGTTGAAGGTGATGAGGGTGAGGGTGTCCTTGACGAAAGGCAGGGTCTGCAGTTCCGATGTGACGAAACGGCCGACATCCATTTCGGTCGGCAGATAGCATTTCACGAGCAGATCGTATTGCCCCGAGATCGAATAAAGCTCGGCGATCTGCTGGACCGTATCGAGGGCCGTTTCGGCCACCTCATAGGCCTTGCCGGGGTCGCATTTGACCATCACGAAGATCGGCCGCATGGCTGGCAACTCCTTGTTCTCGGGTAAAATCCTGGCGGCATGTTGCCCCGCCGGCCAGCCAAAATCCAGTCCCGGCAAAATCCAGCCCCGGCAAGGCACAATCCGGTGATGGGTCAATCAGGTGACGGCGGCCCGCCGGTTGAACTCGGGGCGGCGCCATTCCTCCTGGGCCAGGACCGTCTTCAACACGGCCACGGCATCCCAGATGTCCTGATAGCGGAGATAAAGCGGTGTGAAGCCGAAGCGCAGGAGATCGGGGGCCCGGAAATCGCCGATGACACGACGCGCGATCAGGGCCTGCATGATCGGATAGCCGTGGTTATGCCCATAGCTGACCTGGCTGCCGCGCTGGCGTCCATCGGCGGGGCTGGCGAGGCCCAATCCCGTGCCACCGCATTCCTGTGCCACCAAACGGATCATGAGGTCGCCGAGCGCCAGGGATTTCGCACGCAACTGGCCAAGATCGATCCCGTCGAAGGTTTCAAGGCCGCATTGCAGCGCCGCCATGCCGATCACCGAGGGGGTCCCCACCAGATAGCGCTCGATCCCGTCCCGTGGGCGGTAGGCGGTGTCGAAATCGAAGGGCTGGGCATGGCCGAACCAACCGAAGAGGGGTTGCTGTGCCGCGCCCAGCCAGCGCCGGGCGACATAGAGAAAGGCCGGTGCCCCCGGGCCGCCATTGAGATATTTGTAACCACACCCCACCGCGAAATCGCAGCCATGGCGGTCGAGTTCGACCGGCATGGCGCCGGCGGAATGGGCAAGATCCCAGAGCGTGAGAGCGCCCACATCGCGGGCGCGGGCGTTGATCGCCGCCATGTCGTGCCGGCGGCCGGTGCGGTAATCCACATCAGTCAGCATGACGATGGCGACATCGTCATGGATGCGGTCGAGCACTTGTTCCGGCCGGACCAGTTCCAGACGGTGATCGCGCCCCAGCAATTGCGCCAAACCCTGCGCCATGTAGAGATCGGTGGGGAAATTGCCGATATCAGACAGGATGATCTTGCGCTTGGGCCTCAGGCTCAAGGCCGCACTTAGGAGCTTGAAGACGTTGAGCGAGGTCGAATCGCAGACCGCCACTTCGTCTTCGCTGGCGCCGATCAGCGGTGCCAGCTTGGCGCCCAGCCGTTTCGGCAGATCGACCCAGCCATGGGTGTTCCAGCCGGTGATAAGATCGTCGCCCCATTGCCGGCGGATCACCTGATCGACATGTGCCGCCGTTGCCTTGGGCAGGGCGCCCAGCGAATTGCCGTCGAGATAGACAACGCCTTCGGGCAGATGAAAGCGGTCGCGCGCAAAGGCGAGCGGGTCGTCGCGATCCAGCTGTTCGCAGTGAGCGCGGTCGAGAGACTGCATCAGAGGCTCCGCAGAATGGCGCGCACCGGGCTCGAATCGGCGCCGGCGATCTTGAGTGGCAAGGCAATGAGTTCATAAATCCCGAACGGCACCGCGTCCAGCACCAGTCCTTCCAGGATCGCCATGCCATGCCGCGCCACGGCGAGATGTGCGTCCATGGTCTTCGACGTTTGCGGATCGAGCGATGGCGTGTCGGTGCCGATGAGGCGCACGCCGCGCGCGGCCAGTTCATCGATGAGAGTGGCATCGATGGCGGCGAAGTTCGCGTCCCAATCCAGCTGCGGGGCGCGGTCATAGGTGCGGATGAGAACGCGCTCGATGCCGGGCTCGATCTGCGGGAGGATCTCGGCACAGCCGATCAGCGCGCCGGCCTGCCGGCCGTCGACGACTAGCGCGGGGCCGAGATAGCGGGCGGGATCGACCGCGTCGATGGGTGCGCCCGCGGCATCGTAGTGGAACGGCGCATCGGCATGGCTGCCGCTATGGGTGGAGAGGGTGAGGGCGGAGACATTGACCGGAACGCCCGGCGCCATCGCCCAAATCCGCCGGAGATCGAACGCGGTATCGCCGGGCCAGACCGGCAGGCCGACGCGCAGGGTTTGGGAAATATCGTAGATCTGGGACATGGGGCGCCTTGACTAGGCGCAACCATAGCCGAGGGATGCTGGATACGGAAGCCGGCGTTACTTGGGCGCCAGGACGAAGAAATAGACAGCCGCCAAGCCGCCGCCCACCAGGACCAGCAGCCACAGCAGAATGCCCATCATCTCCATCGCGCCCAGCCCCTTTTTCACGGGCTTGACGGCGGCAGTGTCGCCGCCGCGTCCAGCCACGATGTCCAGCGCTTTCTGTTCGTTTTCCCGGCGGCTCATATCGTTCACTTGCGGCGGGATGCCGCTTAGAGGGAAAGTCTAAGTCCTGCCGACTTAACAAGAGCTTAACCCTGCTCCAATCAGGGTTATGATCCTATTTCGCGGGATAGAGCTTGTCGGGATCGGCGACGATCTCGGCGACGATTTTGGGGGCACCGTCACGGATCGCGGTGAAAAAACAGGAGCGACGTCCGGTATGGCAGGCGACGCCCACCTGATCGACCATGAGGAGCAGGCAGTCCCGGTCGCAATCGGCCCGCAACTCGACCAGGCGCTGAATTTGACCCGAAGTATCGCCCTTGCGCCACAAGGCCCGGCGCGAGCGCGACCAATAGACGACACGGCCGCCGGTCAAAGTCTCGCGCACACTCTCGCGATTCATCCAGGCCATCATCAGGACCTCGCCACTGTCGTGCTGTTGCGCGATCGCGGGAATGAGGCCGTCGGCATCGAATTTGAGGCCGTCGATGAAGGCGGCAAGGTCGGGCGTGATGTCGGTCGTCGTCATGGCGATCACCAAATGGACATGGGTTGCTTCACGTCGCCCTCGGCATAACGCGAGAGACGGAAGGCGCGAAGCGGGAGATTGCTGTTCTTGCCGGTCGCCAGATCGCACATCACGCGCCCGACAATCGGCCCCAGCGCAAAGCCATGGCCGCAGAAACCGGTGGCGATCAGCAGGCCGGGATGATCCGATGGCGCATCGAGAACGGGGATGCCGTCGGGCAAGGAATCGATGTTGCCGGCCCATTGCTCGGCGATGCCCACGCGCCCGATCCCGGGAAAATCCCGCTGCAGCACACTTACCGCGTTTTTGAGGCGCTGCTGCTGCGGCAGGATCTGCGGCTCGCGCTCGTGGATTGCCGGGAACTTCGCCTCGTCACGCCAGGGCATGCGTTGTGCGAAATCGCGCAGCATCGGCGCGCCGATATGGAGGTCGATACCCTTCTTGCTGTCGAGATAGGGCTTCCAATACCAAGGCGTCAGCCGCAGATGATCGAGCGTCAGATCGACATCGCCGTGGAGGCTGGAGGCGATGTTGAAGGAGCCGTCCTTGCGCTTCCGGAAGGCGACATTGTCACCCACGAAAGCCGCATCGGTCAGATGCGGCAATATATTGGTGCGGGCGACCGAGGCGCGGATATGGGATTGCGGCAGGAAGATGCCGAGCCCCTTCAGGATGCGCCAGGAACTGGCACCGGCCGAGACCATCACCTTGTCGGTCTTGATGCGGCCCCATTCGGTGACGATGCCGACCACCTTGCCCCCGGCGCGTTCGATCTCGACGGCGCCGCAGCCTTCCAGCACAACGGCGCCCAAGTCACGCGCGCGTTGAGCGAAGGCAGGCGCCACCTTGCGCGGTTCGGCATGGCCGTCGCTGGCCGTGAAGAGACCACCCAGAATGGGGCCGCTATGACCCGGCAGCAGATTGGCGGTTTCGGCCGGCGACAGCAATTTTGAATCGAGGCCCATATCCCGCGTGTCCTGGAACCATTTCTCGCGATAGGCCATGGTGGCTGGGCGATTGGTGACATAAAGCGCGCCGCCCGGATTCCATTCGAGATCGGTATTGAGCTCGGCCTCGAGCCCGCGCCAGATTTCCTTGCAGGCCTGCATCAGGGGAATTTCGTCGGGGTCGCGCATCTGCACGCGCACGAAGCCCCAGGCGCGCGAACTCTGCTGCGCAGCGACGCGGGATTTGTCGATCAGCACGACTTTGAGGCCGGCTCGGGCCATGTAATAGGCGCTGGCGCAGCCTTGAATGCCGGCGCCGACGATGACGATATCCGCAGAAGCGGGAACGGCATTGGGGGCAGGCTGGGCAGGGATGCTGGTCAAGCGGTGACTCCTCGGAAGCGCGGCCGGATATTGGGGCGGGTTGGCAAGGGAATGTCCGGTTTCGGCGCATGACTGTCAATCGGGCCACATCGGGCGACATGCGCAAATGGACATCACGGCATGCGGCGCGGGCATTTGACGCAGGTCGGGGCCTTCTGGGAGAGTGCCGCGCCGCCCGAGGTCAGTCATGCCCGGGCCTGCCGGGGGGTATATGGGTCGTTGGACGGGAATTGCGGGGCTGCTGCTGGCGGCTCTTTTCTGGGGCGGCATGATCCCACTGACCAAGTATCAATTGGAACGCTGGGATCCCTATTTCCTGGTCGCGGTGCGCTCGCTGGGGGCGGCACCCTTGCTGTTCCTGATGATGCTGTGGACCGACCGCAATCGCCCCGCGCCGGTACATGTTCCGGCTTCGAAGGTCTGGTTTTTCGGTGTCGTCGGCAATGGCGGCTTTGCCATCCTCTATACCGTGGGCGTGCAATTCAGCGATCCGATCCTGGCGGCAATCCTCACAGCCGCGGCGCCGGCCGTCGCCGCCGTGACCGACCGTGTCTTCTTCCGTCTGCCTTTCAACAAGCTGATGGTGCCCGGCATCATCGCCAGTGTTGTCGGCTGCGCGCTGGCCTCGATCGATGGCAGCGGCGAGGGCGGCATCGCGTTTGGTGGCGGCGAGCTGCTGGTGCTTGCATCAACCGTGTGCTGGGCGTGGTACTCGACGGTGGCACAACGCTGGTGCCCGGACTGGTCGCAGGTGCGCATCACCTTCGCCACGATGGCGACGTCGGGGACGGCTATGTGCGTGATCTATGCCGTGCTGGCGCTGGGCGGCTGGGTTTCCTTCCCGCCGTCGCCGCCGGAAAGGTGGGAAGAGGCGTTCAGCCTCGGCTGGTATATCGTCACCGTGATGGTGCTGGGTGTCGTTCTATGGAATGCGGGCGTGCGCGCAGTCGGCGTCGTCACCGCCTCGCTCTATATCAACCTCACACCCTGCGTCGCCATCGTGATCCTGGTCATGTTGCAAGGCGCGCAGCCCACCACCCAGCAATTGCTGGGTGGCGTCCTGGTTCTTGCCGGCATCGTCTATTCGGAATGGCGCATCCTGACGGCGAAACAGCCGGTCAGGTCCGTTTGAACTTTCCTGCCGCCTTCCGCTTGGCCAGCAGGCAGATGAGGTCGCAGGCGAGATGGGCGGCGGCGAGGGCCGTGATCTGGCTCTGATCGAAAGGCGGGGCCACCTCGACCACATCCATGCCGACCAGATCGAGTTCGGTGAAGCCGCGCACGATTTCCAGCGCCTGCGCACTGGAGAGACCGCCCGAGACCGGCGTGCCGGTGCCGGGTGCGAAGGCCGGGTCCAGGCAATCGATGTCGAAGGTGAAATAGGCCGGGTGATCGCCGACGATGCGGTTCACTTCCTTGATCACCGCCTGCGGTCCGTTGGCATGCACCCATTGCGCATCGAGGATGTTGATGCCCATGAAGTCGTCGTTCCAGGTGCGGATGCCGATCTGCACCGAACGCTTGGGATCGATGAGGCCGTCCTTTACCGCCTTGTAGAACATGGTGCCGTGGTTGAGGGAATCAGGCGTATCGTCCGCCCAGGTGTCGCAATGGGCGTCGAAATGGATGAGCGAGAGCGGCTTGCCGAATTTTTCGACATGCGCCTTCAACAGCGGATAGGTGACGTAATGGTCGCCGCCGAAGGTCAACATGCGCGCACCCGATTTCAGGATATGGCGTGCATGATCGACGATGGCGTCGTGGATCGTCATCGGGTTGTGGACGTCGAGATAACAATCGCCGAAATCGATCACGGCCAGATTCTCGAAGGGATCGAAACCCCAGGGATAGGGTTTCAGCGAGGCCACTTCGGCGGAAGCCAGCCGGATGCCCTGCGGCCCAAGCCGCGCGCCGGGGCGATGCGTGGTGGCGAGATCGAGCGGCACGCCGCTGATCACCAATTCCGCATTGGCGAGGTCCTTGCTGTAATTGCGGCGCATGAAAGAAAGCACGCCGGCGAAGGTGGGTTCGAGGGCGAGGCCGTAGGGTGATTTGCGCGCGATGGCGCCGTCGATCTTGATCTCGCTGTGGTCATGCTGGTCGGTGGCCATGTTGATGTATTCCGTTCCTGGGTTTGCTCATTTGGGGATCTCCCCCAATGGTCGCCTGGGATAGCTCGTCGAAAAGATGTCGGATTATCCGGGGCTCTCCCCCGATGGTCGGCTTTCAGCGCGTCTCAAACTTGCCGAGGCTCTCCCCCGGCTGGTCTCATGCTCGAAACAGTGTCGTTTGCTGCCGCGAACTTGACGAAGATAAGCAAGCTTTAGCAGAGTGTCGAGCCATTGTTTGCTGGCGGCCCGTTCCCACCTTCGCCCGGATTACTGCAAAATCATGACCAAATGGATTGGCTATTTCGGCCTGCTGCTCCTGGCGCTGCTCTGGGGCACGATGGTACCTGCCGTGGCGCATCTCCTCCATATTTGGGATCCCTATTTCCTGGCAGCCTTCCGTTATGTGGGCGCCGTGCCGCTGATGTGGGTGGCGCTTTCTCTGATCGACCGGCGCAAGGCACCGCCGGCATCGGGCGCCGCGGTTACGCGCCCGGGTTGGCGCATCTGGCCGCTGGGAATCATCGGTATCGGTATCTATTCGGCGCTCTATACGGTGGGCGTGCAGCATTGCCATCCGGTGACGGCGGCGATCCTCAGTGCCACCAGCCCGGCTGTCGCGGCGATCGTCGATCTCGTCGTCTTCCGCGTGCCGCTCGATAAGCGCATGCTGCCCGCCATCCTGCTCGCCATCATCGGCGGTGCGCTGGCGACGGTGCATTTCGGGGCCGGCGACATGTTCGATTTCCGCGGCGGCGAGATCCTGATCGTGACCGCCTTCGCCTGCTGGTCCTGGTATTCGACGGCGGCCCAGCGCTGGTGCCGCGGCTGGAGCCAGTTGCGCATCACCACCACGACGATGACCACCGGCGGCGCCGGCCTCATTGTGATCTATCTGGTCGCGGCGGCCTTAGGTGCTGCTATCCTGCCGCCACCCATGGCGACCGATCCGGTTGATTGGCTGGTGCTCGCCTGGGTCACCGTCGTGCTGGTGGCCTTTGGCGTCTATCTGTGGAATTTCGGCGTGAAGCGCACCGGCGTGGTGGTGGCCAGCCTCTATCTCAATCTGGTGCCCGTGGTGGCGATTGGCATTTTTGCACTTTCCGGCACGCTGCCCACCTGGCCGCAGATTCTGGGGGGCGTGCTGGTGATCCTGGGCGTGCTAATGTCGGAACTGCAATTGCTGAAGGCGAAGAAAATGGATCCGGCGCTCAATGCCGCGCAGCCTTCCTGAACGGAGGAAAATCATGGCCGACGTGAAACACTACAAGCGTAGCGAAATGACATTCGAGACCTATGGCGGCCCGCCGGGCACGGCCGAGATCAGCCGCCTGGTGGGGCCTGACGTCTCGCATACGATGGGCGTCGGCCTTGCTAAATTCGACGGCTGCTCGATCGAATGGACCGTGCTCTATGACGAGATGATCATCGTCATCGAAGGCTGGTTCCGCCTGAAGCATCCGGGCGGCGTCATCGAAGCCGGTCCCGGCGATGTGATCTGGCTCCCGGAAAAGACGCCGATCACCTATGAGGGCGAAAAGGCCATCGTCTGCTACGCGCTCTATCCGGTGGATTGGAAGAAGCGGCATAATTTGTGAGGACCACTCTACCAGTGTAAATTTGTCATCCCCGCGAAGGCGGGGATCCACGACTTACTTTCTTCGATGGCAAGCGAACTCGTGGATGGTCGGCCTTCGCCGACCATGACAAGAATTTTAGATTTCCCTACCCACTCATCTTCTCCACCAGCCGTTCCAGGAACGCCTCGCATTGCGCGATCTGGTCTAGGGTGACCCATTCATTGGGCTTGTGCGCTTGTTCGATCGAGCCGGGGCCGCAGATCACGGTCGGGATGTCGATCTGCTGGATGAGGCCGCCTTCGGTGCCGAAGGCGATCTTGATCGTGTCGTTGGTCTTGGCGAGCGCCTTGGCGATCACCGTGATCTCGGCATCCTCGGCGGTGTCGAGGCCGGGGAAGGCCGAGATGGGCTCCCAGGAGAAACCGCTCTCGCCGCTGATCGCACGCATTTCCTTGGCGAGTTCCTCATCGGCGAAGCGCTTTACTTCGGCCACCAGATCGTCGGGGCTCTGGGCCGGAAGATAACGGAACTCGAAATCGAAGCTGCAATCCTTCGGCACGATGTTGAGCGCGGTGCCGCCTTTGACGATGCCGGTATGAACGGTCGTGTGCGGCACGTCGTAATCGGGGTCGAAGGGGCCTTCCTTGGCGAAACGCCGCCCCATGCGCTTCAGATAGCCGATCACTTCGGCGGCGTATTCCACCGCATTGACGCCCTGGGGTGCCAGCGACGAATGGCATTCCAGGCCGTGGACATGGCAGCGCAGGCTCTTTTTGCCCTTATGCGCGATGGCGACCTTCATCGAGGTGGGCTCGCCGATGATGCAGCCCCGGGGTTTCACCGGAAAGTCCTTGATGATCTCCAATGCCCGTCGCACGCCGACGCATCCCACTTCCTCATCATAGGAGAAGAGAAGATGTACCGGCGTGGTGAGCTCGCGCTTGGCAAGCTCGGGCACGGCGGTGAGCACGACGCCGACGAAGCCCTTCATGTCGGTGGTGCCGCGGCCATAGAGGCGGCCGTCTGATTCCTTCACTTTCCAGGGATCGCTTGCCCAATCCTGGCCGTCCACGGGGACCACATCGGTATGGCCGGAAAGCGCATAGCCGGCCCTGTCATCAGGACCGATCGTTGCGTAGAGATTGGCCTTCTTGCCGGTCTCGTCCTTCATCAACTGGCTCTTGATGCCGAAGCCGTCGAGGTAATCCTGGACAAAGGCGATAAGGTCGAGATTGGAATTGCGGCTGGTGGTATCGAAGGCCACCAGGCGGCGGATCATCTCCAGACTCTCGGGGCGCGGGGCCAAGATGGTAACTCCTATTGACGGGTCCGTCCGGAGAGCATACCGGGGAGGCTGATAATGGCAAGGCGAGGCGAAAAGTTTGTCGGCGCAGGAAAAGCATCTGACGGTGAAACATCTGCCCGGCATTCTCGTGCGATACGAGCCGGTGCCGGCGATTGTTCCTGCGCCAGTGGTCTTCGATTCACCCCATAGCGGGTATGCCTATCCGGAGGATTTCGATCATGTCGTGCCGCGCGACATGCTGCGCCGTGCCGAGGATGCCTTCGTCGACGATCTATATGAGGCCGCCCCCGGTTCCGGTGCCGGATTCCTGAAGGCCCTGTTTCCGCGCGCCTATATCGACCCCAACCGGCATGAGGACGAGATCGATAGCGGTATGCTGGAAGGCCCCTGGCCGCGCCCGATCCGCGCCAGCGAAAAGGCGGAAATGGGCCTCGGGCTGGTGCGGCGCCTGATCAAGGGCCGGGTCGAGATCTATGACCGGCCGCTGCGGGTGGATGAGGTGATGGCGCGGATCGACAGCTATCACCGGCCCTATCATGCTGAGCTTGAAACTATGCTCGACGAACGCCTCGCGCGCTTCGGCGCGGTCTGGCACGTGAACTGCCATTCCATGCGCACCACGGGACGGCATCAGGGCAAGAGCATCCCGCGAGACGATTTCGTCCTCGGCGACCGGGAGGGGGCGAGCTGCGATCCGGCCTTCACCGAATTCGTGGCGGCCCGCTTGCGTGCGCTGGGCTATTCGGTCCAGCTCAACCACCCCTTCAAGGGCGCGGAACTGATCGAACGTTTCGGCCGACCGCTGGCGGGGCGGCATTCGCTGCAGATCGAGGTCAATCGCGGCCTCTATATGGATGAGGACCGCATCGAGAAGCATCAGGGCTTCGGTGGCCTGAAGGCGGATATCGAACGCCTGATCGCCGATATCTGCGCCTTCGCACTGGGGCAGGTTAAGGGCTAGCGCGTCGCTCTTTGTCATGGTCCGCGAAGGCGGACCATCCACGAGTTTCAGCGAGACTGATGAAAGAAACTCGTGGATCCCCCGCCTTCGCGGGGGATGACAGCTGGAATGGGGCCTCTAAGCCTGAAACTGCTCCTGCAAAATCCGCTCTTCCAGATGATGTTCCGGGTCGAACAGCAGGTTGAGTGCGATGCTGGGGTCCTGGCGGACGGTGACTTCGGTCACTTCCCGGACTTCGTTGTAATCGGCCGTGGCGCTGACCGGGCGGCGGCTCGGCTCGCGGATGATGAAGCGCAGTTTCGCGCGTTGCGGCAGGATGGCCCCGCGCCAGCGCCGCGGCCGGAACGGACTGATCGGGGTCAAAGCGAGGACTGCGGAGGAGAGCGGCAGGATCGGGCCATGGGCCGAGAGGTTGTAGGCCGTGCTGCCGGCGGGCGTCGCCACGATGACGCCGTCGCAGACCAGTTCGCCCATGCGCTCCTTGCCGTCGATCTCCAGATTGATCTTGGCGGCCTGGGCGGATTCCCGCAGCAACGAGACCTCGTTGATGGCGACCAGTTTGTGTTCGATCCCGTCGCTGGTCTTGGCGATCATCTGCAAGGGGTGGAGGGTGACCTGCTCGGCCCGGGCGAGGCGTTCGGGGAGGCCCACGGCGTCATAGCGGTTCATGAGAAAGCCGACTGTGCCGCAATTCATGCCGAAGATCCGGACCGGGCGGTTCATGGTGTCGTGAAGGGCGCGCAACATGGTGCCGTCGCCGCCCAGCACCACGATCACTTCGGCATTCTCGTCGCCGGCGCCATAGCGGGCGGTGAGATCGGCCAGGGCAGCTTGGGCATCCGGTGATTCGGCCGCCACGAAAGCGATGCTCGGAATGCTCAAGACGGTAATTCCCCCTGCCCATGTTCATGAATGGCGGGCGCAGTATAGCCACTGCCCGAATAAGTCACTAGTGGGGCGCTTGCCAAAGTGCTTTTGACACAGCACTCTAGGCCGATAGCGGGGAATGTGGGGGATCACATGCGATTGGCGGGTTTCACCGGATTGATGATGGGGTTGTTGGTCTGTGCCGGCCCCCTGTCGGCGCAGGAGACGGCGCCGGAGACGATGGCTCCGGATGCCATCGCCCTTGAGCAATTCGAGGATGAATCCGGCGATCTGCACGAGGGCTATTACTACCCGACGCCGCAGACAATCGAGCATTACACCAGCCGCGTCGTCACCCTGCCGGAGAGCGATGAAATCCGCCGCCAGGGCTTTGTCATCGGCATGGCGCGCCAGCAGATGGCGGCGCAATACACGCCCGATTATGCGATCTTCGCCAAGGGCGACGATTCACAAAAACTGATCATCACGGGCCTGCGCGACGGCTCGCTCGACACGATCTACCGGGCGCGGGCGCTCTTTGCCAGCATGACCTTGATCGCGCGCTCGACGCCGTTCTTCCAGAAGAACACTCAGCCGGAAGAAGCGACGTTCTTCGATCTTCTGAAACTGCTGGGCTTCACCCAGGTCACCATCTCGGACGGCAAGGAATTCTGCCACCAGGTGATTATCGATTGAGGGGTTCTCTCAGTTGTCATCCCCCGCGAAGGCGGGGGATCCATGAGTTACTTTCTTCAGTTTTATGCAAACTCGTGGATGGCCCGCCTTCGCGGGCCATGACAACGACGCATTACCCGCCCGTCACACTCATATGCCGTTCGACCGCGGGGCCTGTATGGCGGCGGTCGATGATGAAATCGTGGCCCTTGGGCTTCCGGGTGATCGCTTCGCGGATGGCGGCCACCAGAACCTCGTCCGACTCGCTCTGGCGCAAGGGTGCACGGAGGTCGGCGGCATCGTCCTGCCCCAGGCACATATAGAGCGTCCCCGTGCAGGTCAGGCGCACGCGGTTGCAGGATTCGCAGAAATTATGGGTAAGCGGGGTGATGAAGCCCACGCGCTGACCGGTCTCGGCCAGGGTCACATAGCGGGCAGGGCCGCCGCTCCGGTGGTCGTTCTCGATGAGCGTCCAGCGCTGGGCGAGATGGCTGCGCAACAATGAGATCGGGTAGAACTGGTCCAGCCGGTTCTCGCCGCCGATATCGCCCATGGGCATCACTTCGATGAAGGTGATGTCGTGGCCGTTTTCGCCGCACCATTCGATCAGGTGATAAAATTCGTCGTCATTGACGCCCTTGAGCGCCACCGTGTTGAGCTTCACCCGGATGCCCGCATCCTTGGCCGCCTGGATGCCGTCGAGCACGGGGCCGAGCTTGCCCCAGCGGGTGATGCGGGTGAATTTCTCGGGATCGAGAGAATCGATCGAGACATTGACTCGCTTCACCCCGCAATCGGCGAGTTCCCGGGCGTACTTCCCGAGCTGGCTGCCATTGGTGGTGAGGGTCAGTTCCTCGAGCGTCCCGGCCTCAAGGTGACGCGAAAGGTTCCGGATCAGCTGCATGATCCCCTTCCTCACCAGCGGCTCGCCGCCGGTCAGGCGCAGCTTCTTGACCCCCAGGGCCACGAAGGCACTGCACAGGCGGTCGAGTTCTTCCAGGCTGAGGATCTCGGCCTTGGGCAGGAAGGTCATGTCCTCGGCCATGCAATAGACGCAGCGGAAGTCGCAGCGATCCGTGACGGAGACGCGCAAATAGGAGATATGGCGACCGAAGGGGTCGATCATGGGCGGTTTGACGGGCGTCTCGAGGCTGGTCATCCGTGGAATATAGGGGGCTTGCCGCCGATTTTCCTCCCCAAATCTTGGATGGGCTTTGAGCTATGCGCGGGAGCGAGGGGCCGCCCGCCCAAAACGGAGGCGAATCCGAGGCTAAAACGGGCTCAAATGCCTTGTTTTGCCTAGAAAAACTCTAAATAATCGCGTTTCGCGCCGCAACACAGCCAGTAGCCACGCATTTCGGGTTTTTGAGCATGCAGACCGCCAAAGATATTCGCCGCGTTTTCCTCGATTACTTCCGCAAGGAAGGGCACGAAATCGTGCCCTCGTCGCCGCTCGTCCCGCGCAACGACCCCACCTTGATGTTCGTGAATTCGGGCATGGTCCAGTTCAAGAACGTCTTCACGGGGCAGGAAAAACGCGATTACGTCCGCGCCTCGACCGCCCAGAAATGCGTCCGCGCCGGCGGCAAGCACAATGACCTCGAGAATGTCGGCTATACCGCCCGGCACCATACGTTCTTTGAAATGCTGGGGAATTTCAGCTTCGGCGATTATTTCAAGGAACGCGCGATCGAGCTCGCCTGGAACCTCATCACCAAGGAATACGGCCTCCCTAAGGACAAGCTGACCGTCACTGTCTTCATCGACGATGACGAAGCGCATGGCCTGTGGAAGAAGATCGCCGGCCTCTCGGATTCCAAGATCATCCGCATCGCGACCTCGGACAATTTCTGGGCCATGGGCGATACCGGCCCCTGCGGCCCCTGCTCGGAAATCTTCTACGACCATGGCGACAAGATCGCCGGTGGTCCCCCGGGCTCGCCGGATGCCGATGGCGACCGCTTCATCGAAATCTGGAACCTGGTCTTCATGCAATATGAGCAGGTCTCGAAGGAAGAGCGGGTGAGCCTGCCGCGCCCCTCGATCGATACCGGCATGGGGCTGGAGCGTCTCACCGCCGTGCTCCAGGGGAAGCACGACAATTACGACATCGATCTGATGCGCAATCTGATCGAAGCCTCGGCCCATGCCTCCAATACCGATCCGGATGGCCCGCTCAATGTCAGCCACCGGGTCATTGCCGACCATCTGCGCTCCAGCGCTTTCCTGGTGGCCGATGGCGTGATGCCGTCGAATGACGGGCGCGGCTATGTGCTCCGGCGCATCATGCGCCGGGCCATGCGCCATGCGCATCTCCTGGGCTGCAAGGATCCCTTGATGTGGAAGCTGGTCCCGGCGCTGGTTGCCGAAATGGGGCTGGCCTATCCGGAACTCGGCCGCGCCGAATCCGCGATCACCGAGACGCTGAAGCTGGAGGAGACGCGTTTCAAGCAGACGCTGGAAACCGGCCTTAAGGAACTGGAAGGTGCCATCGCCTCGAAGAGCGGCCTCACCAATGACGGCAAGCTTTCGGGCAGCGTCGCCTTTGCGCTCTCCGACAGCCGCGGCTTCCCGCTCGATCTCACCCAATCCATCCTGCGCGACAAGGGGATCGAAGTGGATGTCGAGGGGTTCAACGCCGAGCTCGAGAAGCAGCGCGAGCGCAGCCGCGCCGCCTGGTCGGGTTCAGGCGAGGCTGCCACGGAGAAGATCTGGTTCGAGATCCGCCAGCGCCTCGGCGCCACCGATTTCCTCGGCTATTCGACCGAGAAGGCGGAAGGGCAGATTCTCACTCTGGTCAAGGGCGGCCAGGAAGTCACGGAGGCGAAGACCGGCGACGAGGTCGCGATTGTTGCCAACCAGACGCCGTTCTATGGTGAATCCGGCGGCCAGATGGGCGATGCCGGCAAGCTGGTCACGGCGAGCGGCGCGGTGATTGACGTGACCGACACGCAGAAGAAGCTGGGCGATCTCCATGTCCATCTGGGCCGGGTCGTGAAGGGCAGCGTCAAGACCGGCGAGGCGGTCGAGATGCTGGTCGATCACGGGCGCCGCGCAGGGTTGCGGGCGCATCATTCAGCGACCCATCTGTTGCACGAGGCCTTGCGCCGCCGCCTGGGGACGCATGTCACCCAGAAGGGCTCACTGGTGGCGCCTGATCGCCTGCGCTTCGATTTCTCGCATACCAAGGGCATGACGCCCGAGGACATTGCCTGGGTCGAGCATGAAGTGAACAAGCGCATCCGCGCCAATGCCGATGTAGCCACAAAGCTGATGACGCCGGATGACGCCATCGCCGCCGGCGCCATGGCGCTCTTTGGCGAGAAGTATGGCGAGGAGGTGCGCGTCGTTTCCATGGGTGGCCGTGAAGAGGTTGAGCCCAAGGAATTCTCGACCGAGCTCTGCGGCGGCACCCATGTGCATCGCACCGGCGATATCGGATTCCTGAAGATCGTCTCTGAAGGCGCCGTCGGCGCGGGCCTGCGCCGGATCGAGGCGGTGACGGGTGCTGCGGCGGAAAACTTTGTGGCTGAACAGCAGAAGCAGCTCGCGGAAGCCGCTGCGGCGATCAAGGCATTGCCGCAGGAATTGCCGCAGCGCATCGTCAGTCTGCTGGAGGAGCGCAAGAAGCTGGAGCGGGAACTCGCCGAGGCGCGCAAGACCATCGCGACCGGCGGCTCGTCGGCGGCAGCCGAAGTGCAGGATGTTGGCGGTGTCAAGTTCTCCGGCCGTGTGCTGGAAGGCGTGCCGGCCAAGGAACTCAAAGGCATGGCGGACGAGTTGAAGAAGAAACTCGGCTCCGGTGTCGTGGCGCTCGTGGCGACCGCCGACGGCAAGGCCTCGATTGTGGTCGGTGTCACTGACGATCTCACCGGCCGCTTGAGTGCGGTCGACTTGGTGAAGGCCGCAAGTGCTGCGATCGGCGGGCAGGGCGGCGGCGGCCGGCCGGACATGGCGCAGGCGGGTGGTCCCGATGCGGGGCGCGCGCAGGACGCGGTGAGCGCCATCGAAGAGATGCTGCGCGGCCACGTGAAAGCGGCATGAGGTCCGGCGCGGCGGAGAGTTCATCAGCATGACCGCCGCCGCGATCGCCATCGTTCTCACCCTCACGGCCATCTGGGCCATGGGCACGCAGTTCCTGCTGCCCGGACGCCTCAAATGGCGCGTGGTGGGGCTTGCTTTGGCGTTGGGCGCCCTGTCGCCACTGCCGATCTTCCTGGCGCTCAATCTGCGCGATGCCTTCAGTTTCCCCGACAATCCCGGGCTCGGCGATGCGCTGGCGGCGAGCTTTCTGCTGGCGGCGCTGCCGGAGGAATTGGTCAAGGGCATCGCCGTCCTCATTGCCATCCTGCTGCTCAGGCATCTCTCGGTCTTTCATCAGGATGTCGATCAGGCGACCGCCTTCCGCTTGCCGATTCTCTGCGGGCTTGGTTTCGCCGCGGTCGAGAACGTGGCCTACAGCCTCAATGCGGGATTGGCCGAGATGGCCGGCAAGCAATTCGGCAACCCCTTGATGATCCCCTTCGCGCGGACCATCATGGCCAGCCTGCTGCATGCCTCGCTGGGCTGCCTGATGGGATATTTCCTGACGCGCTTCGTGACGAACGGCCGCCTCAACTGGCTAGCAGCGCTGGCCGGCTACGCCGCCGCAGTGATCGGCCATGCCGCGGTCAATTGGGGCCTCATCGCCGTGGTCTTCCAATTGGTCAAGGACGGGCACCAGATCGACGAGGTCGATCTTGCCGCGCTGGCGCCGCACATCATGCTGGCGGCGGTGTTGATTCCCAGCGTCATCGCGGCGGCGGTGATCTGCGTGGTGCTGATGCGCCGGCGATTGCGGCGGCAAGCGCTTCAGGCGATCCCGGCCTGAAGCGGGGGTGATCCATTCCCGTTTTCAGGCCGTAAAGCTCCGGTGATTCCATCCCGGAGATCTTCCATGAACCTGCATCGTCCCCTTGCCCTCACAGAAACCCTGACTGCCGAGCGCTCGCAGGCCTTGGCGCGCCGGCCCAGCAAGGCGGCGGCGGAAGAGGCGATCCGCACGATCATCGCCTATGCCGGGGACGACCCCGATCGCGAGGGCTTGCTGGGCACGCCGGAACGCGTGGCGCGCTCCTACGACGAATTTTATGCCGGCTATTTCGACGATCCGGTGGCGATCCTGCAGCGCACCTTCGAGGAGATCGAGGGCTATGACGAGCTTGTCCTTCTCAAGGACATCCCCTTTGTCAGCCACTGCGAGCATCATCTGGCGCCGATCGTCGGCCGCGCCCATGTCGGCTATCTGCCGAAAGCGCGCGTGGTGGGAATCAGCAAGCTCGCGCGGGTGGTCGAGGTCTATGCCCGCCGCATGCAAATCCAGGAAAAGATGACGGCGCAAATCGCCAACACCATCCAGCAGGTGCTGGAGCCACTGGGCGTCGGCGTCGTGATCGAGGCCGAGCACCATTGCATGACCACGCGCGGCGTCAACAAGCCGGGTGTCACCATGACGACGTCGACCTTGCTGGGCTCCTTCCGCGACAATCCGGAAACGCGCCGCGAATTCCAGCGCCTGATCGGGCGATAGAACATTGCGTTGACAGCTACCGGAGCCGCATTAAACTGCCTGCCGTTGTGACGCGGGGTGTCCGTTCTCGAAAGGGACGGGCTGAGATCATACCCGAAGAACCTGATCTGGATCATGCCAGCGAAGGGATCGTTGCACCGCCCGGCAAGCGGCTGATCTATTTCCCCTTGTCTGCTGGTGTTCCTCCCTTTCATGCGCGCAAGGGAGATACGACCGATGCCGACTTTACCGACCGAAGCCGATTTTGCCGATGCGCTAGGCGCCATCCGCGCGACGGCGCCACTCATCCACAATATGACCAATATCGTTGTGGCCAATGTCACGGCGAATGCGCTGCTCGCCATCGGTGCCTCGCCGGCGATGGTCGAGAATACCGAGGAGGCGGCCGAGCTTGCCGCCATTGCCGGTGCGGTGGTGGTCAATCTCGGCACTTTGTCGCCGGATTGGGCGGCGGCGATGCGCCTGGCGACCCAGCGGGCACAGCAGGAAGGGCGGCCCTGGCTGCTCGATCCGGTGGCGGTGGGGGCACTCGGCTATCGCACGCGATTGGCGGCGGACCTCATCGAACATGGCCCGGCCATCATCCGCGGCAATGCCTCCGAAATCGTGGCGCTGGCAGGCGAGGCATCGGGCGGCAAGGGCGTCGACAGTACGCTTGGATCGGACGCCGCCATCGATGCCGCGAAATCTCTGGCGCGGCGTTATCACACGGTGGTGGCGGTCAGCGGCGCAATCGATTACGTGACCGACGGATCGCGCCTTGCCGGCATTGCCAACGGCCATCCCATCATGACGCGTGTCACCGGCATGGGCTGCACGGCCAGCGCCATCTGCGGCGCCTATCTCGCCGTGCTCGAGGACCCGTTCATGGCGGCCGTGCAGGGCATGGCGGTAATGGGGGTCGTGGGCGAGATCGCACAAGGCATCTCGGCCGGCCCCGGCTCGTTTCAGGTGGCCTTCCTCGACACGCTTCACGGCATCGATGCCGGTCGATTGGCGCAGAGGGCGAGGCTGTCATGACCGCGTTCAATCCCGCGCTCTATCTCGTTGCCGATCAGCAATTCTGCCGGCAAGGCGGCATCGAGGCGATCGTGGCCGAGGCCATCGCTGGCGGTGTCACCATGGTGCAGTTGCGGGGCGATCGCCGCGATCTCCGGCAATTGCTGGCCGATGCCCAGGCCTTGCGCAGGGTGACGGCGAAGGCCGGCGTTGCCTTCGTCGTCAACGATCATCTGGACATCGCACTCGCCGCCAAGGCCGATGGCGTGCATGTGGGACAGGCCGACATGCCGGCGCCTTTCGCCCGGCAATTGCTGGGCAAGAACAAGATCGTCGGGCTCTCGGTCACCAATGCCGCGGAACTCGTGGGCATTGATCCGGCGCTGGTTGATTATGTCGGTCTCGGCCCGGTTTTCCCGACGCAATCGAAGATCGACGCGGCACCCGCTTTGGGGCTCGAAGGTTTCAGCGATCTCTGCCGCTACATCCCGCTGCCGGTCGTCGCCATCGGCGGCATCAAGCCCGAGAACGCGGCGGATGTCGTCGCAGCCGGCGCCGATGGCATCGCTGTGGTCTCGGCGATCTGCAGTGCCGCCGACCCGCGCGCGGCGGCGGCGGCGCTTGCGCAATCCATGGCGGGAGCGAAAAAATGATCCCCAATGTTCTCAGCATCGCCGGCAGCGATCCCAGCGGTGGGGCCGGCATTCAGGCGGACCTCAAGACCTTCTCGGCGCTTGGCTGCTATGGCGGCGCAGTACTGACGGCGCTCACCGCGCAGAACACGCGCGGCGTCTTGGGCGTCGAAACCGTTTCCGCCGGTTTCGTGGCGCAGCAGATCGACGCGGTGTTCGACGATCTTCGCATCGACGCGGTGAAGATCGGCATGCTGGCGAATGCCGCGATCATTGCGGCGGTGGCGGATTGTCTCCGGCGCTGGCAGCCGCGCTGGATCGTGCTAGATCCCGTCATGGTAGCCAAGAGCGGTCATCATCTGCTCGATGCGGACGCGGTCGACGCCCTGCGCCGCGACTTGCTGCCCTTGGCGAGCATCGCCACACCCAATTTGCCGGAAGCGGCGGTCCTGCTGGACATGGACGAGCCGGTCGATTGGGCCGGCATGGAGCGATTGGCCGATACCTGGCAGGCGCGCTTTGGTACAGCCTTGTTGCTCAAAGGTGGCCATCTCACCGGGGCAGCAAGTCCGGATCTGCTGGCCATTGATGCGTCGCGTCATCGCTTTGATGCGATCCGGATCGGCACCGGCAACACGCACGGGACCGGCTGCACCTTGTCATCGGCCATCGCCGCCTTGCTGCCGCGGCACGCCGATATCGCTGCGGCGGTCGGCGCGGCCAAGGCCTATCTCACCGGCGCCATCGCGGCGAGCGGCGAGCTCGACGTGGGCCATGGGCATGGACCGGTCCATCATTTTCACCAGCTCTGGAAGACGGGACATACATCATGAGCTCCTTCATCGCGACCGCGCGCCAGCAGAACGCCGATCTGCGCCAGGCCATCCACGCGCTGCCGTTCAACCGGGAACTGGGGCAGGGCGTGCTGCGCCAGGGCCGCTTCCAGCATTACCTTATCCAGGACGGTCTCTATCTCACCGATTATGCGCGGGCCCTGGCAGCGCTTGCGGCGAAGGCGCCTGATGCGCGGCTGATCGCCCAATTCGCCGAGAACGCGGCGGGCGCGGTGCATTTCGAGCAGGCGATGCAGCAGACCTATCTCGCACAATTCGGGATTGATGCCGCCACGGCGCAGGCCGCCGAACGCTCGCCGACCTGTCTCGGCTATACCAGCTTCTTGCTGGCCGAGTCCGTGACGGGTTCCTATGAAACCCTGCTCGCCGCCGTCCTGCCCTGTTTCAGTATCTACGCGGAAGTGGGCTTGGCAATCGCCGCCGATGCGGTGCCCGACAATCCCTATCAGGCCTGGATCGACACCTATGCCTCGGATGAATTCCAGGGCGCCGTGCGTGCGGCCGAGGCAGCGGCGGAGACGGCCTTTGCCCATGCTGGTTCGTTATGCCAGGCGCGAATGCTGGCGCTCTTTCAGCGCTCGGTCGAATTCGAATGGATGTTCTGGGACGCCGCCTACCGCCTGGAGACCTGGCCGACGGCGCAATATCGCTAAAAAAGAAAACGGGCGATGCGAGGGGTTCCCGCATCGCCCGTGAGACGTCGATTTACTTCGCGTCGGCGGCGACCTGGACTTTCACGATTTTGTCCGGGTTGGTGACGGCGCCGTTATTGGCTTCCGTGCCCGGCGTGATGCGGTCGACGAAATGCATGCCGTCGATCACCTGGCCCCAGATGGTGTATTTGCCGTCGAGGAACGGGGCGTCGCCGAAGCAGATGAAGAACTGGCTGTCGGCGCTGTTGGGGTCCTGCGCGCGGGCCATCGAGACGGTGCCGCGCACATGCTTCATGCTGCTGAACTCGGCCGGCAGGTTCTGGCCAGAGCCGCCCGTGCCGGTGCCCGTGGGATCGCCCATCTGCGCCATGAAGCCCGGGATGACGCGGTGGATCGGCGTGCCGTCGAAGAAGCCCTGGCGCGCCAGTTCCTTCATGCGGGCCACGGTCTGCGGCGCCACGTTCGGCAGCAATTCGATCACCACGCGGCCGTCCTTGAGGTCGAGGAAGAGCGTGTTCTCGGGATCGGCGGCAAAGCTTGGTGCGCTGGCGCCGATGAAGAGGGTCAGAGCCAGGAGGAGTCGTTTCAACATGATGATCAGCCCATCGCTTTCTTGAGGTTCTCGTCGAGCTTGTCGAGGAACTGGGTGGTGGTCAGCCATTTCTGGTCGGGGCTGATGAGAAGGGCGAGATCCTTGGTCATGAAACCGGATTCGACCGTGTCGACGCAGATCTTCTCGAGATTTTCGGCGAATTTCTGCAGCTCGGGCGTGTTGTCGAACTTGCCGCGATACCAGAGGCCGCGCGTCCAGGCATAGATCGAGGCAATGGGGTTGGTCGATGTTTCCTTGCCCTTCTGGTGCTCGCGGTAGTGACGCGTCACCGTGCCATGGGCGGCCTCGGCTTCCACCGTCTTGCCGTCCGGCGAGAGCAGGACCGAGGTCATGAGGCCCAGCGAGCCGAAGCCCTGTGCCACGGTATCCGATTGCACGTCGCCGTCATAGTTCTTGCAGGCCCAGACGAAACCACCGGACCATTTGAGGGCCGAGGCGACCATGTCGTCGATCAGGCGATGTTCGTAATGAATCTTCTTCGCCTTGAACTGATCGGCGAATTCCTTGTCATACACTTCCTGGAAGATGTCCATGAAACGGCCGTCATAGATCTTGAGGATCGTGTTCTTGGTCGAGAGATAGACCGGCCAGCCCAGCATCAGGCCGTAATTGAAGCAGGCACGGGCAAAGCCACGGATCGAATCGTCGAGGTTGTACATGCCCATGGCGACGCCGGCGCCGGGGAATTTGAAGATTTCCTTCTCGATCGGCGCGCCGCCGTCTTCCGGCACGAAGGTCATGGTGAGCCGGCCCTTGCCCGGCACGATGAAATCGGTGGCGCGGTATTGATCGCCGAAGGCATGGCGGCCGATGACGATCGGCTGCGTCCAGCCCGGGACCAAACGCGGCACGTTCTTGCAGATGATCGGCTGGCGGAACACGGTGCCGTCGAGGATGTTGCGGATGGTGCCGTTGGGCGACTTCCACATTGATTTGAGATTGAACTCCTTCACGCGGCCTTCGTCCGGCGTGATGGTCGCGCATTTGACGCCGACGCCATATTGCTTGATCGCGTTGGCGGCATCGATCGTGATCTGGTCGCCGGTCTTGTCGCGGCTTTCGACGCCGAGGTCGTAATACTTCAGGTCGATGTCGAGATAGGGCAGGATCAGCTTGTTCTTGATGAATGCCCAGATGATGCGAGTCATCTCATCGCCGTCGAGCTCGACGACCGGAGTCTTGACCTTGATCTTTGCCATGAAGCGATTGTCCTTCTGATAGAAGCGCCTAGCAGGCGGCGGAATGCCGGGAATGACGCAAAATCGGCGGCAGTCTAGTGGGTGGCCCGGCCGATTTGAAGGATTTTGCTAGGCCATTGTCGACAGATCTTGTGAGAAACCTTACTGACTCCTGACATTACAATTGTTATACAGGTGAGCCATCCGGGCGGGGAGGCGACAGAGAAACTATCGAGCGCATTACTATGGCCTATCTTCGGTTGCCGTTTTGTTCACCGTATAAACTGTTCTGGTCCCTCGGCCCCGCCAAAACCCCCGCTGCCATCATCCATAAATCCTACGCCAGATATGTCTGGCGGATGCATGGCAAAAGCGCCTGGCCGCGTATCGCTCTCTACAGCGTCACCTGGCCGGTGATGTTCGCCTATCTCTCCTGGAAGCATACAACCAAACTGGGGGACAAGGTCCGGGAGGTGTCCGGCAAGGGAAAACCGCGCCAGGTCTGGGAGCAATGGGTCGTTGCCTTCCGGCATTCGATCTCGCCGAAGAAATATTACGTGTTCGAGCTGTTCCGCCCCGAGCGCTATGCCAATGCCGGCGCCTATATCGCGCGCTACGAATTCAAGGGCGGCCTTCACAATCTGATCGAGTCGCGGATCGATCAGTCCAGCCGCCGTATCCTCAACAACAAGGCGGCCTTCTTCCTGCATTGCGAGAAGGCCGGTGTCACCACCATTCCCTCGTTCATGCTGGTGCATGACGACGGCCGCATCGAGCGACTGGCGACGTTCGAGGGCGATCTGCCGCCCGTCGACATTTTTTTCAAGCCGTTCCGCGGGCGCGGCGGCCGTGGCTGCGAACGCTGGCTGCGCCAGCCCGATGGCAGTTATGCCGATCAATATGACACGCGCAAATCACCCGCCGATTTGCTGGCCCATATCCGCGCCCAGGCCAAGATCGAACCGGTTATTGTGCAGCAGGCGCTGTTCGGCCACAGCGCGCTTCGTGACCTTTCCATCAACGTGCTCACAACCTGCCGTGTGATGTCGGTCAAGAACGAGAGCGGCGGCTATGAAGTGACCCATGCCGTCTTCAAATCCTCGACCCGGTCGGATTCCGTGGTCGATAATTTCCACAAGGGCGGCATTGTCAGCCGGGTGGATGTGACGAGCGGGAAGCTCGGCCCGGCCTCTGATGCAGGCACCAAGCAACCCTGCGTGTGGTTCGACAGGCATCCCACCACCGGGGCGATGATCGCCGGGCGTCAGTTGCCGTTCTGGCAGGAAACTAAGGAATTGCTCTGCCGCGGTCATGCCGCCTTCTCCGACCGCATCACGATCGGCTGGGATGTCGCCATCACCGATGACGGTCCGGTCATCGTGGAAGGCAATGTGCAATCGGGCTGCGACATGATCCAGCGCACGCATGACCTGCCGGCCGGTATCGGGCGCCTGGCGGAATGCTATGCGCACCATATCCAGATCGCCGAGCGCCAGCCGATCAGCGAGAGCTGGAAGGCACGCCGCGCGCGGGCGTAAGACCCGCGACGATTGAAGGTGCAATGGCGCTTAGAGGCGCTCGGGGAAATCCGGTTCCTGAGTGTCCGCGGGTGCCGCCAGAAGATCGAACAGGCGACCGACTGAATTGGCGACCGAGAAGTATTGGCGCACGGCGGGCTTTGCAAAGCCATCATCGATGATGCCGTCGATCATGCCGACCAGTCGGTCCCAATAGCCATCGGCATTGAGCACGATGATCGGCTTGTCGTGAATGCCGAGCTGCCGCCAGGTCACGACCTCGAACAATTCCTCAAGGGTCCCCAGCCCACCCGGCAGAACGCAGAACGCGTCCGACAGGTCGAACATCATGCGCTTCCTGGTATGCATGTTGTCGACCACCTTCAACTCGGTGAGGCCGGTATGGCCGACTTCGAGATCCTGGAGATGCTGCGGGATGATGCCGATCACCTCGCCGCCGCCGGCCATGACGGCATCGGCGCAAGCGCCCATCAGGCCGACTCGCCCGCCGCCATAGATGAGGCGGATGCCGCGCTGGGCCATGTCACCGCCGAGTTCCTGGGCGAGCTTGAAAAAAGCGGGGTTGGTGCCGCGGGATGACCCGCAATAGACGCAGAGTGAGGTGATCGGAGTCATTCCGATTTCATTGCTCCTGAAAATGGGTGGTTGGTCACGGCCAGATTGGGCCGGAGAGATAATCGTCGCGTTTTCATTGCCACCAATATGAGCCAGCTTCCGGGACAGTTCAATGACGATACCGCCGCCGGGGACGCGCCGGAATAATGTCCCCGGGGAGGCCGAGCGCCCGGCATGGGAGTGATTGCCTGAATCTGCGCCGAGGATTAGCTTTCCTTGAGGCAAATCACATGTCCGGGCCAGACGGCACGGAATCGGGCCGGAACGGGGTAGAGAAATGTCGAGACTGGCACTGATTGGGGCGGCGGGCGCCGCCGTGGTGATCCTGGCGGCCGGCCTCATCTACGCGATCGGGCAGCAGGAACAGGAAGATGCCCTGGATGCCCCGCCTGCCACCGAAGCACCGGCCACCGCCGAGAGTTCCGATTCCGCCCCGGCGACGAGGGCTCCCACGGATAGCACGGCGGTTGAGCAAGGGGGCGAAGCAGCGACCACGAGCGGTTCAGCGGCGAACCCCGCCGCATCGCCCGAGAACGAGGCCGATGATATCCTGCCCAGCTTCGACGTGGTGCGTGTCAATCCCAATGGCGATGCGGTGATCGCTGGCCGCGCAGCGCCCGGTGCCGAAGTCGAGTTGCTTGATGATGGCCAGGTCATCGGCCGTGCCGAGGCTGATGACCGCGGCGAATGGGTTCTGCTGCCCAACAGTGCGATCGAGCCGGGCGAGCATAAATTCACGCTGCAGGTTCAGCGCCCCAATGCGCCGTCGCTGCAATCGGAGCGCATGGTGATCGTCATGGTGCCGGCGCCGGCCAAGGATATTGCCGGCAGCGCGGTCACCGAGCCGGCGGGCGCCTTGGCGCTCTCGGTCCCGCGCGACGGCGACGGGCCCAGCCAGATTCTGAACCTCCCCAGCGCGGGATCCGGCGGCGAGGCGGCGACAGGACCGGTGACGGCACCCGTGCTCGACGTTCTCGATTTCGATCGCGACGGCCGCATGGCCCTTTCCGGCCGCGCCCCGGCGGACGGCAAGATCGCCCTTTATCTGGACGACAAATTGCTGGGCGCGGTCGATGTGGACCCGCAGGGGCGCTGGGCCTTTATCCCCACCGAGACCTTGCCGGTGGGCGGGCATGAATTGCGGATCGATCAGCTCGACGCTGCGGGCAAGGTTGTTGCCCGTTCCGCGCAACCGATCGAGCAACCCGATTTCGCGGGCCTGTCGCCCGAGGGGGACAAGATAATCGTGCAGCCGGGCAATTCGCTTTGGCGCCTGGCGCGCCGTACCTATGGCGACGGCATGAACTACAGCGTCATCTACGAAGCCAACAAGGATCGCATCCGCGATCCGGATCTTATCTATCCCGGCCAGGTCTTCGAACTGCCGAACTAGATCCGGCTGCCAGATCCGGCTGTTTGTCAGGAGCTTTGGCGCGACGGCCAGGCCGGCAGGATTTCGGCCAGCATCTGCAGATAGGGGCTGATTTCAAGGATGACGCTGGTGGCGGCCGCGATCAGATCGACCGGCGCCCAGGAATCTCCGATCGGCGCCTTGCCGACGCACAGGATCGTCTTGTGCTTGCTGATGGCAAGGCGCGTATGCGGCAGATGCTGGCTGGCGGCGATGATGGCCATGGTCGAGCGGCGGACCGTGATGCTTTCGGCGGAATAGGGCAGGGGTGCGACCTCGCCCGAGATCTGCACAATGGGGCCGGATTGAATCTGCCGGGTGTTGGCGCTGAAGGGCACGTCCATGAAACGGAACTGGAACTGAACCAAGCCGCCGCTGCGCCCGACGCGAAGCTTGCCGCCATCATCGATCCGGACATGCTCCACATCCGACGGCAGCATCTTCTTGGCTAACATCTCCATGGTCACGGTCGGGCGCCCCTTCTTGCACCGTCCAATGCCGCGGCGCGAAAATGGATGCTAGGGCAGTACGTTTAACGATTTGTAAAAACTCCGCGCCATCACCAGATTTTCATGTGATGCCGCGGTTGCGATTTCATTCGTGACGCGCCTCCCGTTCTGTGGCAAATCAAACTGTTAGTCGTCGGCGCTGCGTTCTTTCCGAAGGTGCCGCATGGAAAAGAGAGCCTATTTTGACGCCAAAAGTCCTCTGCCCGATCCACCGCGCCGGCTGGCCGTTTATCGGCATCTTTGCCGCCGTCACGATTCTGCTGTGGTGGCTCTGGATGCCGCTGGGCCTTGCCGGTGCCGTTCTCACGCTATGGTGTGCGTATTTCTTCCGCGACCCGGACCGTGTGACGCCCACGCGCCCCGGCCTGCTGATCAGTCCGGCCGATGGTGTCGTGCAGATGATCCAGCCGGCGGTGCCCCCGGCCGAGCTCGGCCTCGACCAGCGCCCGCGCACACGCATCAGCGTCTTCATGAATGTCTTCAACGTGCATGTTAACCGCTCCCCGATCGATGCCGAGGTGATGGCCAGCGCCTATCGCCCGGGGAAGTTCGTCAATGCGGCCCTCGACAAAGCCAGCGACGAGAACGAGCGGCAATCCCTGCTTCTGCGGACCGCCGACGGCCAGGATATCTGCACGGTGCAGATCGCAGGTCTGGTGGCGCGGCGCATCATCTGCTGGACCCAGGTCGGCCAGCGCCTGAAGGCCGGCGAACGTTTCGGCCTGATCCGGTTCGGCAGCCGCGTCGATGTCTATCTGCCCGATGGCGTGCAGCCGCTGGTCAGTGTCGGCCAGATTGCCATTGCCGGTGAAACTGTCCTCGCCGATCTGCGTTCTGAAGAAGCCACCCGCCTCGGCGAGATGCGCTGAGAGATAGGAGAGTAGGATGATTCGACGCCATCGCCTGCGCGACCATTCGATCAACCGCCTCATTCCGAACATGCTGACGCTCTGCGCGCTCTTCGCGGGGCTCACCAGCATCCGCTTTGCGCTGCTCGAACGCTGGGATTACGCGGTTATTGCGATTCTGATCTCCGCTGTCTTCGACGCCCTGGACGGTCGTATCGCGCGCCTCCTCGATTCCGCCAGCAAATTTGGCGCGGAGCTCGATTCCCTGAGCGATTTTGTGAGCTTTGGCGTGGCACCCGCGGTGATCATGTTCCTGTGGAGCACGCAGGAAGTGAAAGGCGTCGGCTGGGCCCTGGTTCTTGCCTTCAGCGCCTGCATGGCGTTGCGCCTCGCCCGCTTCAATACGAAGCTCGACAATGCGGATCTCCCCGCCTGGCACAGCCGCTTCTTCACCGGCGTTCCGGCGCCGGCTGCCGCCGGCCTTGTGCTGATGCCGCTCATCGCCTGGCTGGAATTTGGCTTCACCTTCCTGCGCTCGCCGGCTTTCGTGGGGCTGGTCATCATCGGTGTCGCGGGGCTCGCGGTGAGCCGTCTGCCGACTTTCTCCTTCAAGCGGGTACGCATAAGCCAGCGTCTGGTGCTGCCCACCATGACGGCGGTGGCGATCTATGCCTCCTTGCTGGTGAGCCTGCCCTGGGCGACCTTGTTCTTCACCTTGCTGGCCTATATCTGCACCATCCCCGTCGCCTATCAGACTCACCATCGCCTGCAGGCGCAACGGCCGGCCAACGCGCCGGTCGAAAACAGCGTCGACATGGATCACGACTGATGCTGGATCGCGCCGTTCGCCGGCGCATCGATCCGGTTTTGGAACGCGTGGCAGCCAGGCTCGCCAGACAAGGCATCGCCGCGGATGCCGTGACGTGGTTCGGGTTCGCTCTCGGCCTTTGCGCCGCTGCTGCAATCGCCGCTGATTGGCGCGTCTTGGCCTTGTTTCTTCTTTTCGGGAACCGTCTTTGCGATGGCCTCGATGGGGCGCTGGCGCGTCTCTCCGCGCCGACCGATCGCGGCGCCTATCTCGACATCGTCCTCGATTTCCTGTTCTACGCGCTGTTCGTGTTTGCCTTTGCCTGGCGCGATCCGGCGGATGCGTTGGCAGCGGCTTTTCTCATCCTCAGTTTCGTGGGCACCGGGACCAGCTTTCTGGCCCATGCCATCTTCGCTGCCAGGCATGGCGGTGCTGCCGCCACCCCACGCAAGGGCATCGCCTATATCGGCGGCCTCACGGAAGGGACCGAGACGATCTTCGTCTTCGTGCTGATGCTGTTGTTGCCCGGGCATTTCGCCTTGCTGGCCTGGATCTTCGGCGCGCTCTGCTGGGCAACGACGGCCAGCCGCGTGGTCACGACGCTGGACATGCTACGCCGCTGACGGCGCGCTTATTTGTGACGGCGCGCTTACGCGCCTACTTGTGATTGTGATGCGCCTGCAGGGTCTGGACCAGTTCTTCCAGCTTGCTGCGGTCCATCAGATAGAGATTGCGGCCCTTCCGCTTCAGGAGGCCGCTCGGATAAAGCTGGCTGATGGCGCGGTTGACCGTTTCGCGCGTGGTGCTGGTCATGCCGGCGATCTCGTGCATCGGCGGCAGGGGGCGCACGACCCAGAGGCCGGGCACGGCCGCTTCAGGCTGGGCCATGCGCAGCAATTCGGCATAGACGCGCTGTGCGGCCTGCAGCGTCGAAAGCTCCATGATGCGCAGGCCGCTTTGCCGGACCAGGCGCGCCATGCGCTGCATCAGATGGAACGAGACGGCGGCATTGGTGCGGACCAACTCGACGAAAGTGTCGGGCGGCATGATGCACAATTCCGACTTTTCGATCGCCGTCACGCTGGCCGAGCGGGGCTGCTCGTCGATCGCCGCCAACTCGCCGAAGGATTCGCCAGGCTTTACGGTCGCCAGGGTGACTTCCTTGCCGGTCGGGGAAAACGTCACCACCGCAACCGAGCCGCGCAGGACGAAGAACACGTCGCGCGAGGTGGCGCCCTTGTCGAGGATGGTCTGTCCCTTCTCGTAGATGCGCCAGCGGCAGCGCCCTTCGAGTGCCTTCAATTCGGCTTCGGACAGGCCCTCCAGCAGCGAAAAGGTGCGTAGAGTCCGTTCCACAATTTGTGTCTGAGTCGTTCCCATGGCGGGCAGCATAATCGAAACATGCGGCGGCGCCAACCGGGGCGCGCGCCTGCGTCGCGATGGAACTCTACGGGAACACTACCAGCGCAAGTAGCGCCGGCCAATGAGGGCACCCAGAAGTGTCACGATGGCGATGGCTCCCAGATACCAGATCGCGACATAAAACGGCGAATCATTGTCGCAATGGATGGCGAAGATCAGGGCGCCGATGCCGCCGGCGGCCAGCCCCGCCGCGGCACCGCCGGCCAGGGGCGATTGCGGGGCCCCCCGGCCGATGGCCCAGAGTGTCGCAACGAGTGGTGCCAGCGAGAGCAGCGGCACGAAGATCAGGCAGAAATAGGGCTGCTGCCCTAAAGCGGCCGTCGCCCATTGCTCGCGCGCCAGGAGCGAGCCTTCGGCGGCAAAACCGGCCAGCAAGGGCAAGGCGAGCAAGGGGAGAAAGCGGAAGGCCGCACGCGGCGCATGGAGCGGGTTGGCGAGATGCAGGACGAAGACCGTGGCCGTGACGGCGATGAGCGCCGCCATCAGCACCTTGAGCAGATAGCGCCAGGTGGCAAGGGCGTCGGCAAGGTCCGGGCGCATGTCCAGGAAATAGGCAAAGATCATCATCGACAGGATAATCGCCGGGGGCAGGGCATAGAGAATGCCATGCCCGGCGCGGAGCGGCTTGCGGTCCTGATCGGCCACCAGGCTGTCGATGAGTTGGTCGGTCTTCATGTCATTTGCTTCATGTTATCTCGCCGCTGCGCGCGGCCTTGGCGAGGGCGGCCAGCCCCCGGTGCAAGGCGACGCGCACGGCACCTTCCTTCATGGTCAATCTCTGTGCCGTCTCGCTGATCGAGAGGCCCTCTACCGAGATCGAGCGGACCACCTTTTCCTGGCCCTTGGGCAATTGCGCGAGATGCTTGTCGAGGGCGTCCGAGGTCAGCGTCTCCTCCGGCTCCGGCGCCGGCAGGAATTCGGCAAAATCGTCGATCGGCACCATCACCCGGCGACCGCGGCGGCGCAGGCTGTCGATCATCTTGTGCCGACTCACCGCGCGCAGCCAGGGCAGGATCGGCCGTTCCCTATCCCAGGTCGCCCGCTTCAGGTGAATGGCGATCAACGTTTCCTGCACGATATCCTCCGCATCCGCGACATCGTAACCCTGGCGCGACAATTCACGCCGGGTCCAGCCCCGCAGCAGACCCGCCAAGGCGCCGAGCAAACGGCGATACGCGGCCTCGTCGCCAGCCAGGGCAACCCGCATCGAACCCGCCAGTTCTTGCTCCAAATCACTCACGCCTTTCCCCCTTCTTCGGCGCCCGGCCAGGATTGTTACACTTTTTCCCAAGCCATGATGCCGCAGGGTGTGCGGCCGGTAAACCGCCCATCCACCGGTCGCTGGATTATGGCGGCCGGTACTGTAACGCCCCCGACGAGCGCGGCGTAACTCCCTGTAAGCCGATCCCGGCCCAACTTCAATCGTGAGGAACCCCATGAATCGTCGCACTGCCGGTCTCGCCATTGCCGGCTCTCTCCTTTCCGCGCTTGCTCTCTCTGCCGGCCCGGCCGCCGCCGAGGGTACCGAGAAATGCTATGGCATCTCATTGGCCGGTCAGAACGATTGCGCCTCGACCGGTGGAAATTCCTGCGCCGGCACCTCCAAGGTCGATTACGACAAGGCTGCCTGGAAACTGGTGCCGGCTGGTTCCTGCGAAACCACGATGGTGACCTTGCCCGACGGCAATACCCGCGCTGGTTCCCTGAAGCCGATCGAATCCTGATTGGTCATTGCCGTGCCGCCCATGGTCCCTCCCCAGATCGATGGCATGGTTCCGATGCCGGCCGGGCTTCAAGCCCAGGCCGGCATCGGCTTGCGCCCGCAGCATTACAATGATGCTCTGGCGAATCCGCGCGATGTTGCCTTCGTCGAGGTGCATCCTGAAAACTATCTCTGCGCCGGTGGCCCGCAGCATCATTATCTGACGCTGGTGCGCGAAATTCTGCCGGTCTCGTTTCACGGCGTCGGCCTTTCCTTGGGGGGTGAAACACGTCCCGACCGGACACATCTTGAGCGCCTGCGCGGGCTCATTGATCGCTATCAGCCGTTCCGGTTTTCCGAACACCTCGCCTGGTCCAGTCATGGCGGGCATTTCTTCAACGATCTGCTGCCGCTTCCCTACACGCAACGCAATCTTGCGCGCATGGTGGATCATGTCGTCGAGACGCAGGAAGCGCTCGGCCGGCAGATCCTGATCGAGAACCCTTCGCTCTATCTCGGTTTCGCCGAGAGCGAAATGAGCGAGCCGGAATTTCTGGCGCAATTGGCGGCGTGCAGCGGCTGCGCCTTGTTGCTGGATATCAACAACCTTTATGTCTCTGCGATCAATGCCGGGACCGATCCATGGGCCAGCCTCGCCGCGTTTCCACTGTGGCAGGTTGGTGAAATTCATCTCGCCGGCCATGCACGGCAGGTGGATGCGGATGGCGATGTCCTGCTGATCGATGCGCATAACGCACCGGTCGCGGATGCCGTCTGGCAGCTCTTTGCCGAGGCGGTCGCGGTGATGCCGCCGGTCCCGGTCCTGATCGAATGGGACAATGATCTGCCGGCCTGGGCGGAACTGACAGCCGAAGCGCACAGCGCCCAAAGCATTCTCGATCTATCGCAGCCTGGAGGCCGTCTTGCCGCCATCGCGTGATGATTTCGCGGCTGCCTTGCTGGATCGCCGCTCCGTTCCACCGGCCGGACTCATCGCGCGCCCAGACGTGTCGCCCGCCAGCCGTTTTGCCGTTCATCGCAATCATATCTTTGCCAGTTTGAGCGCACTCCTGCAGGCGCGTTTTCCCGCGATCCACCGGCTCGTCGGCGCGGATTTCTTCCATCATCTCGCCCGGGAGTTTATCGTGGTGCATCCACCGGCCTCGCCGGTGCTGATGGAATATGGCGGCGCTCTGCCGGGTTTTTTGCGCAGCTTCGCGCCGGTCCGGCATCTCGCCTATCTGCCGGACGTGGCGCTGCTGGAATGGTCGTGCCACACGGCGGCGCATGCTGCCGATACCGTACCGGTGGATCTTGCCGGGTTGGCTGCGATGGCACCGGACGAGATGGCGCGACTAAGTTTCAGCCTCCATCCCAGCCTGGCGCTTTTGCCCTCGGACTTTCCAGTCGTCTCGATCTGGCGGACCAATGTCGAAGATGCCGAGCCGCAGCCGATACCGGCAGATCTGCCGGCGGAAAGCGCGCTGATCGTGCGGCCGCATCTCTCGGTCCAGGTCCATCCCGTTCCACGCGATATCCTGCGTTTCATCGCGCGCCTGCAAGCGGGTGACAATCTGGGCGATGCCGCCGCGGCGTCGGATGCCGCTTTCGATCTCACGGCCGCTCTCGCCTTTCTTTTCCGCGCCGGTGCCGTCACCGGATATCGCTTGGTCCAACCATCCAGCTAGGAGTTGCTCATCATGATAGCCCGCATTCAACGTCTCAACGGCTTGCTCGGTCTTGTTCCCGCCGATCTCGTTGTCCTTCTGGCGCGGCTTGGCATCGGTGCCATCTTCCTGCGCTCCGGCTTACTGAAGCTGGATGGCTGGGAGAGCGGCCTCACTCTGGCGCTGTTCGAAAGCGAATACCGCCTGCCGTTCCTGCCGCCGGAACTGGCCGCACCCCTGGCGATGGGCGCCGAACTCAGCATGCCGTTCCTGCTATTCCTCGGCCTCGGCACGCGCTACGCGGCGCTGGCGCTGTTCGGGATGACGGCGGTGATCCAGATTTTCGTCTACCCCAACGCCTTCGACACCCATGCGGTCTGGGCCGTGGCGCTGCTCTGCCTGATAAAGTTCGGCGCCGGGCGTTTCTCTCTCGACCATCTTCTCAAGCTGAAGATGGGGACGGCTCAGCCGGCGCCTTTCGGCCGGGGGATGGCATAGCGCCCCATCAGGTACCAGAGGAGGGCGGCAAGCTGAAACACCAGCAACCCGCCGAAGGCGATCGCATAGCCGCTCTGCCGGTCCGCGCCGGCTTGGTCGAGAATCCAGCCGATGCCGGATTGGAACAGGGCCGAGGCCAGGAACAGCAGCAAATTCGCCGCCGATTGCGCGCGTCCGGCAAGTTCGCGCCCGAAATGGCCGGCCAGCGTCGCATAGCCGAGATTGGCGGTCTGGCCGGTAAAGCCGAAGGCCATCCAGATGAGCGGCAACAGCACGGGGAGGGCGAAGATCATCGCGATCTGGGTCGCGCTGAAAATGACAAAGGTGCCTGCGATCACCGCCTTCAAGCCGATACCGCGGCGTTGCAGGCGATCGGCGATGAAGCCGGTCGATAAAGATCCGATTGCAAAGGCAAGTCCCAGGATCATCAATTGCTGATTGGCAGCATGTTGATCGAGACCGCGCACATCCGTCATCCAGCGCGTTGCCCAGAGGGTCTGGATCGCGATCGCGGCACCGGAGAGGGCTGCAACCATCGGCGCCACATGCCAGAAGACGGGATCGCGAAAGATCTGCCAATAACCGGCCAATTGCTCCTTGAAAGCGACCGGCCGGTGATCGTCGGGCCGCTTCGGCACGACCAGATAGATCGTCGCCGCGATGGCGAGAATGAAGATGCCGAGGCAGACGAAGAGGGCACGCCAGCCGATGACACCTGCCAGGAAATTGGCGGGGTAGGTCCCGGCCAGGAAACCGAGGGCACCAAAGGTGATGACGGCTGAATTGCCGAGCGCCAGGCGTTCCGCGGGCAGCCACATCGCATTGGCCTTGAAGGCCGACATCAGGCAGCCTGCCAATCCCATGCCGATCAGCAGGCGCGCGATCGCGAGATTGGTCGTGTCTTCGCCGAGCGCGAACCAGATGGCACCGATCGCGGCGACCAGCAGCAGGCAGGATTGCACCAGACGCGCCCCGAAGCGGTCCAGGAGCAGGCCGAGCGGCAATTGAAACAGCACGAAGCCGTAGAGATACATGGCCGTCATCAGGCCGAGATCGGTATTGCTGAGGCCAAGCTCGGCAATGAGGTCGTCGGAGATGGCGGCGTTGACGACGCGAAAGAGATAGGACGCAAAATAACCGGCGGCGAAGGGGCCGAGGGCGCGGAGGAGAATGCTGGCGGTCGTGCTCATGATGATCAGGCGACGTTGAGCGGCTGCGGCTGCACCCGGCGCTGGTCGTAGAGCGTGTTGGCTGCCACCGCGCCGATCACCAGCGCGCCGCCGTAAAGCGCATAGATTCCGGGGTTCTCGCCGAGGAACAGGAACACCCAGAAGGCGCCCAGAACGGTTTCCACCAGCGATAGCAGAGCGGCCTGTGCCGCCGGAATATGCCGCGCGCCGGTGGTGAAGAGGATGAGGCCGATCGCCAATTGCACCGCGCCGAACAGGAACAGATAGCCGAAATCGACGAGGTTGATCTGAAGCGCGTCCAGACCTGCCATCAGAAACCCGGCCAGGCCCATGAAAGCCGTGCCGAGGCAGGTGGCGGGGGTCATCCGCACGTGAGCGAAGCGCCGCGTCAGCACCGTCGCGAAAGCAAAGCTCACGGCAATGACACCGGAAAGTGTCAGCCCGATCGCATCGGCATGACCCTCGGCCTTGCCGACCATGAGCAGGATGCCGGCAAAAGCTACCGCCATGGCGGCGATGCGCGCCCAGCCCAAACGTTCACCCATCCAGACCCAGGCGATGAGCCCGGCGATCAGCGGTGCCGTCGATTGCACGACCAGGATGAGGGCGACCGTCGCATGCTGCAGCGCGATCACGAACGAGATCGAGGCGGCGGCGAAGCAGATGGCAACGCCGATGCCGCCCAATCCCATGTTGCGGAAGAGGGCCCAAGTATTGCCGCGGTCGCGGAGCAGCAGGAAGAGAAGCAGGCTGATGGCGGCGATGGTGCCGCGCCAGGCGACGATGGTCCAGGGATCGAGATTGATCTGCCGCGCGATGAGGCCGCCGAGGCTCCAGCAGATCGCCGCACCCACCACGAGCAAAGTTCCCAAGCGTTGCGCGTTGGCGTGTTGCGAGCCTGCCGGCGACGTCGACATGATGTTCTCCCCTGTTGCCGCGGCAGCATAAAGAGGCCGCCCGAGCGCGCAAGCTTGGCGCGCCTCATGGCAGATATGCACGCAGCGGTGACGGCCTCACCCGGCGGCTGTGCTTTGGCTGTTCTGGACTTCCGCCAGCAGCCAATCTCGAAAGGCCGCAAAGGGCGGATCGGTGAGAGCCTCCGGGCGATAGATCAGGTGCCAGGCCTTGCCGGGATCCACCAAAGCGAGATCGAACAGGCGCACCAGACGACCGGCATCGAGATCGTCCTGGACGTAAGGCGGTCGTACCAAGGCGATGCCGAGCCCGTCGAGCGCCGCCTGAATGGCATAGGTCGAATAGTCGAAAGAAAGGCGCCGACGGAAGCGCGCGGGGTCGAGACCGCTTTCGCTGAGCCAGCGCGGCCAGGCCTGGGGCGCATGCGAGACCTCCAGCAGCGTGTGGTGGATGAGGTCGCTCTGCCGCTTGATCGTCGCGGCGACCTGAGGGGCGGCCACGGGAATGAGGGCCGCCGAGAAAAGCCGCTCGGCCAGCAAGCCGGGCAGGGGAGCGGCACTGAGGCGGATCGTGGCGGCCCAGTCTTGCCGCAACGTGATGTCGTCTTCGATCGCAGTCACCAGCCGCACCTCGATCCCGGGATGCCGCATCTGGAAGAGATGCAGGCGCGGGATCAGCCAGCGCATGGCAAAGGTGGGGCCGATCGCGACCGAGAGGCCCGGCGGTGTTGCCCGGCGCACCGTGTCGACCGCCGCATCGAGGCGCCGGAAGGCATCCTCCAGCAGCGGCGCCAGGCTGCGTCCGGCGGGGGTGGGCGTCAGGCTGTTGGCCTGGCGGTCGAACAAGCGCTGGCCGAGTTGTCCTTCGACCAGCTTCACCAGGCGGCTGATCGCCGTTTGCGTCACGTTGAGTTCGTTCGCTGCGGCCACGAAACTGCCCAAGCGCAAGGCAGCCTCAACCGCCTTCAGGCCTTTCAGCGATGGCGTCATTTCAATCCTACCCCAATCTAATATTGGCCTAGTCTGGCATATTGGCGCTGGCGCGAACAGGGCCGGAATGGCACTCCTGACGCCACCCCACCGGCAATTCCCGAGTCATCCATGGGCACCCTCGCAACCCTTTTCGCCGTCATCGCCGCGGTGCTCTCGACCTCCTTCCTCTCCGGCATTTTCGGCATGCTGGGCGGGCTCATTCTGCTGGCGCTACTACTGGTGGTCCTGCCCGTGCCGGCGGCGATGAGCCTGCATGCCGTGACGCAGATGACGTCGAACGGGTGGCGCGCCGTGTTGTGGCATCGCTATGTCCTTTGGCAGATTCTGCCCGGCTATCTCGCCGGCTCGTTGGTCGCGTTCGGCATCCTTACCTGGATCAGCTTCCAGCCGCCGACCGCCTGGGTCTATATCGGCCTCGGCATCATCCCGTTCCTCGCCCTGGCCATTCCGGCGCGCCTCGCCCCCGATATCCGCCGGCCTCTCGCCCCGTTTTGCCTGGGCTTTGTGGTGATGAGCATCCATGTCGTGGCCGGTGTCTCCGGGGCACTTCTCGACATCTTCTTTTTTCGCACCGATCTCGACCGGCGCCAGATCGTCGCCACCAAGGCGTGCTCCCAGACTTTGGGGCATCTGCTGAAGCTCGCTTATTTCTTGCTGGTCGCAAATGCCGGCGAAATCGCGAGCGACGTCCCGGTTTGGATCTTCGCCATCTCAATTGCTACGGCCATTGCCGGGACCAGCCTCGCGCGACTGGTGATCGAGCGCCTCAGCAACCGCGCCTTCCAGCTTTGGACGCGCTGGCTGGCCGCCCTGGTGGGCGGTATTTGCGCCATCCGTGGGATTGTCATGTTGATCGGCTAAGTGCCCATAAACAGGTGACTTTCCGCCGGTCTGCCCGTATTCTCGCCACACCTTTCAACAAATGATTCGGGTTCGGTGAGCGAGATGTCTGTTAATCGCAGCAAGGGGCGCTGGAGCGCCGCCACAATCCTGGCGACGGTGCTGATGGCTGGATGTGCCTCGCCGCCACCGCCGCAGGCCCAGGCGGCAGCACCCACCGAGAATGCGCCGGCACCTGCGGCGGAAACGGCGCCGGCCGCCGCCGTGAATGTTCCGGACATCACGGCGATCAACCAGACCTCCTGTCCCAAACAGGCCGCGAGCTATGAAGAATGGGTGGCGCGCTTCGGTGCCTATGCTTTGCATCAGGGCCAGTCGGAGAAGGTGGTGCGCACCGCCTTTGCCGGCGTCTACGAAAACCCCAGCATCCGCGACCGCGCCGGCAAGCAGCCGGAATTCGTGACGCCGGTCTGGACCTATCTCGAAAAGGCGGTTTCGCCCGAACGCATCGCCAAGGGCCAGGCCAGGCTGCCCGAGAACCGCGCGCTCTTGGCCGAGATCGAGCGCGATTTCGGCACCAATCCCAACATCCTGATGGGGATCTGGGGCATCGAGACCGATTTCGGCAATAATTTCGGCGACGTCAACGTGTTCGAAGCGCTCTCCAATGTTGGCTACGGCACCAGCCGCAAGGATTTCGCCTGCACCGAGCTGCTTTCCGCGTTGAAGATCGCCGCCGGCGGCAAGATCGCGCCCCAGGACATGATCGGCTCCTGGGCCGGTGCGATGGGGCATAGCCAGTTCCTGCCCTCGAACTACCTCACCATTGCCGTCGATCGCGACCGTTCGGGCGCTCCGGATCTCTGGACCTCGATGCCGGATGTCTTCGCCTCCACCGCCAATCATCTGGTGCGCGATGGCTGGCAGCGCGGGCAACCCTGGGGCTTCGAGGTAAAGCTGCCGGCCGGGTTCCCCTATCAGGAAGCCGAGCTCGACATCGAAAAGCCGGTCAGCCACTGGCAGCAATTGGGGGTGAAACGGGTGAACGGCCAGGCCCTGCCGGCCTTGTCGGGCGATACCGCCATCCTGCTGCTGGCGGGGCATAAGGGCCCGGCCTTCCTCACCACGAAGAACTTCAAGGCGATCCTGAAATACAATTACTCGACCTCCTATGCCCTCGCGGTGGCCTATCTCGGCGACCGGGTCATGGGTGGTTCGGGCATTCAGGGGAAGTGGCCCGTCGACGAGCCGCAGCTCAGCCTGGCCGAGCGCGAGGAGATCCAGCAGCGTCTGGTGGACCTTGGCCATTTGAGCGGCAGCGTCGACGGCGTCATCGGCCTGAAGACCCGCAAGGCCATCCGTCTCTTCCAATCCCGGGCGGGCTTGCCGGCGGATGGATTCGCCACCAAATCACTGCTCCTGGAAATGCGCCGACGCGCGGCTGGGTGATTGCCGCTAACCGTCTGTAATTCAAGGCAAAGGGCCAGATTGCTTTTCTGGGCCCGATGGTTATAGTCGCGCCTTTCGGGAGGGTTGGGACGGCGTGCCGGACCCTGACGGTCAATTAATTCCAGGGAGAATATCGATGTTCGTTTCCGAAGCTTATGCGCAGGCCGCCGGTGCCGCCCCCGGCGGGACCGATATGCTGGCGAGCTTTCTGCCGCTGGTCCTCATTTTCGTGGTGTTCTGGTTCCTGATGATCCGCCCGCAGCAGAAGCGGATGAAGGAGCATCGGGCGCTGGTCGCCTCGCTGAAGAAGAACGACAAGGTCGTCACCAATGGCGGCATCATGGGTGTCGTCACCAAGGCGGTCGATGGCGAGAACGAGGTCGAAGTCGAAATCGCCGCCAATGTGCGCGTACGCGTTCTGCGCACCGCGGTGAGCGAAGTCGTCAACCGCACGCTGCCGGCCAAGGGCGCCAAGGCGGATGCGAAGGCCGAGGCGAAGACGGTCGAGACCAAGAACGGCGCCAACGACGCCTGATTTGAGCTGACGAGGCCGCTCGATCGCGAGCGGCCTCGATCCTCTGGCGCAAGTCGCCCAGCACCGAAGGTCACATGCTGCATTTCTCCAAATTCAAGATCACCCTGATCCTGCTCAGCCTGATCATCGGGCTCTATGCGGTGGCGCCGAACTTCTTCAGCGAAGGCCAGTTGCAGCGTATTCCCTCCTGGCTGCCGGCGCGCACGGTCAGCCTCGGCCTCGATCTGCAGGGCGGTTCGCATCTGCTCTTCGAGGTCGACACCAATGCGCTGATCAAGGAGCGGCTGGAAGGTACCTTGGGTGAAGTGCGTCAGGCCTTGCGCGGCGCCAGCCTGGGCTATACCGGCCTCGGCATCCGCGACAATCAGGTGGTCGTCACGTTGACCGATCCCAGCGCGGCTGAGCGAGCGCGGGAGGCACTGGCGCCGGTCGCCACCAACATGGCATTCGACATCGCCGCCGATGGCAGCGTCACGCTGGCTTTTTCGGATACGGCGATCGAACAGGCCAAGACACATGCCGTCGATCAGTCGATCGAGATCATCCGGCGCCGCATTGATGAGACCGGTACCAAGGAACCGACCATCATCCGCCAGGGCGAAGATCGCATCGTCGTGCAATTGCCCGGCGTCAAGGATCCGCAGAATCTGAAGGCGCTCATCGGCGCCACCGCGAAGATGACCTTCCAATTGGTGGACGAGACGGCGGAATCCACCGGTACGGCGGCTGCCACCTCCATTCAATTGCCCATGGCCGAGGGCGAAGGGGCGGCAGGCCAGCGCCTCTGGGTGCAGCGGAGCGTGCTGGTCTCCGGTGAAAACCTGACCGATGCGCAGCAGAGCTTCGAAGGTGGCCTGCCGGTGGTGCAGTTCAAATTCGACTCCATCGGTGCCCGCAAGTTCGGCGACGCCACGGCGCGCAATGTCGGCAAGCGCTTTGCGATCGTGCTCGACGGCAAGGTCATCAGCGCACCGGTGATCCGCGATGCGATCCTGGGCGGCAGCGGCATCATCAGCGGCAATTTTACCGCCCAATCTGCCAACAATCTGGCGTTGCTGTTGCGTGCCGGTGCTCTGCCGGCACCGCTCACCGTGCTGGAGGAGCGCACCGTCGGTGCCGATCTCGGCGCGGATTCGATCGAGGCCGGCAAGCTGGCGTTCATCATCGCCATTGTGATGATCGTGGTGGCGATGGTCGTGCTCTACGGCTTTTTCGGCATCGTTGCCAATATCGCGCTGTTGTTCAATGCGGTGTTGCTGCTGGGCATTCTCTCGCTGCTGCAGGCGACGCTGACCCTGCCCGGCATTGCCGGCATCGTGCTGACGCTGGGCATGGCGGTTGACGCCAACGTGCTGATCCTCGAGCGCGTGCGCGAGGAAATGCGCAATGGCCGCTCGCCGGTAAATGCCATGGAAGCGGGTTACCGCGAGGCGCAGACCACCATCATCGACAGCAATCTCACCACCCTGATCTCGACCTTGTTCCTGTTCGGCTTCGGCTCGGGGCCGATCAAGGGCTTCGCTGTGACACTCTCGGTCGGTATCGTCACCTCGGTCTTCACCGCCGTTCTGGTGACCCGTCTCATCACCTCGATCTGGTTGCGCCAGGCGCGCCCCAAGGTCCTGCCGCTTTAGGAGTTACGGCGCATGTGGAAACCACTGCATCTGGTGCCGGCCAATACGCGCATCGACTTTCTGCGCTTTCATAAATTCACCTTCGTGCTGTCGATCGTGATGGTGCTGGGGTCGATCGGCCTCATCGCGACCAAGGGCCTCAATTTCGGCATCGACTTTGCCGGTGGTATCGTCATGGAAGTAAAGAGCCCGGATGCGAGTGCCGATCTCGGCGCCATGCGCTCCGGACTCAACAACCTCGGTCTTGGCGAAATGTCGCTGCAGGAATTCGGCTCGCCCGATGTGGTGCTGATCCGCATTCCGCAACAGGATGGCGGCGAGACGGCGACGCAGGAAGCCGTCGCCAAGGTGCAAGCCTCTCTCGGCAGCAATTGGGAATACCGCCGCACCGAGACCGTGGGGCCCAAGGTCGGCAGCGAGTTGATCGAAGGCGCGCTCATCGCCTTCCTGCTCGCGATGGGGGGCATCATGGCCTATATCTGGTTCCGCTATGAATGGAATTACGGCGTCAACGCGCTCATCGCTTTGGTGCATGATTGCGTGACGACGGTTGGGCTCTTTGCCCTGCTCGGCCTCGAGTTCAATCTCACCACCGTGGCCGCGGTGCTTACCATCGCCGGTTATTCGGTCAACGACACGGTCGTTGTCTTCGACCGGATCCGTTACGAACTCCGCCGCTACAAGACCATGAATGTGCGCGACGTGATCAATCTCTCGCTCAACGCCACATTGAGCCGCACGACCGTTACCTCGGGCTTGACCATGCTTTCGGTCCTCGCGCTCGCCATCTGGGGCGGCGAGGCGATGCGTGGGTTCTCGATCGCCCTGGTCTGGGGCATCGCCATCGGCACCTATTCGACCCTGTTCATGGCGACGCCGCTCCTGCTCTACGCAAACCTGCGGCCCGGTGCCAAGGCGAAGACGGCGGAAGCCGACTCGCCCTCGGCCTGATCGGGAATCCAGATGGACCTGACGCCCCTCATCCCGACCGGTCGTCAGATCATCGAGAGTTATGGCGATGGTCGCTTCCGGGTGGCCGGTGCCGTCTATGAGGGTTCGGTCCTGGTCTTCCCGCAAGCGACACTCGCTTGGTCAGTCACGATGATGACTGAGCTTTCGGCCGAAAGCCTTGCCCCCGTCGCGGCCCAGGCCGACGCGGGGGAAATCGATCTTCTGCTGGTGGGATGCGGCCCGCGTCTGGCCATGATCCCGAAGGATCTGCGCGCGCAACTACGCGCCAAGGGTGTCGTGATGGAGCCGATGGATACCGGCGCCGCCGCGCGGACCTACAATGTACTGATGGCCGAGGGCCGCCGCGTGGCGGCGGCCCTCATTGCCGTCTAGGCCTCGTTACCTGCCGGCCTTGCGGATGGTCTTGGCCTGGTCGGCCGAGGCATCGGCCAGGTTGTTGGCGGCGAAGCGCCAGTTCACCAATTCCCAGAACGCATTCAGGTAATCCGGACGCTTGTTCCGGTAATCGATGTAATAGGCGTGTTCCCAGACATCGCAGGTGAGCAACGGTTTGGCATCGCTGGTGAGCGGGGTCTGGGCGTTGCTGGTGTTGACGATGTCGAGGTTGCCATCCGCTTTCTGCACCAGCCAGGTCCAGCCGGAACCGAAATTGCCCGTGGCCTGCTTGGTGAACTCGGCCTTGAAGGTATCGAACGGGCCCCATTTTTTCTGAATCGCTTCGCCCAGCGAGCCGTCCGGCTCGCCGCCAGCCTTCGGCGCAAGGCAGTTCCAATAGAAGGTGTGGTTCCACACTTGGGCCGCGTTGTTGAAGATCGGGCCGGACGCCTTCTTGATGATCTCTTCCAGCGGCATGTTCTCGAATTCGGTGCCGACGATCATCTTGTTGAGGTTGTCGACATAGGTCTTGTGATGCTTGCCGTAGTGATACTCGAGCGTCTCTTTGGAGATATGCGGCGCAAGCGCATCCATGGCATAGGGCAGTTCGGGGAGTTTGTGGGTCGTCATGGCGTGCCTTCCTTGGGAATTGGGCGTTTCAATGACGATTGCCACGCATCGGGGAGGGCAGCGCGGCAACGTGCATTTATCAGACTAGAACGGATCGATGACCGATTGGTTCCGCATCGGGCGCGGCGGATTGGCACGTACAAAGAATAGGGAATTACCAAACAAAACGGGGCCCCGCAGGGCCCCGTTCGTCGTCGTGATTGTGGCTGAGATCAGCCGGTATAGCCCTGCTGGTAGGCGACCATGCAATAGAGCATGGGAAGCGACAGCATGGTGTTGGTGCGCGAGAACAGCATCGCCGTGCGCGCGGCCTTTTTCTTGGTGTCGGCATCCGCCTCGACCAGGCCCAGCGCCTTCTTCTGGTTCGGCCAGATGACGAACCAGACATTGAACGCCATGATAAGCGCCAGCCACATGCCGATGCCGATCGTGAGGAAGCCCGGCTGGAAGGTCAGGGCCTCGATCAGATAGCCAAGATGCATCGCGGTCAGCAGGCCGAACACGACTGTGCCCAAGGCCGCCCAGCGGAAGAAGAAGAGGGCAGTCGGCGCAATCACCTTGCCGATCGCCGGCTTGTGCTCGTCGGGAATCTTGGGCATCGACGGGATCTGCACGAAGTTGAAGTAATAGAGCAGACCGATCCACAGGATGCCGAACCAGACATGGATCCAGCGGAACAGGAACGCAAAATAGCTGCCCGGATCGAAATTGCCGAGATTGATGATCAGAAAGACGATGATGGTGAGAACGATACCTGCCGCCAGCGTGCGGTGCAGGTTTTCCAGAATTTTGCCCATGGCTATCCCCCTCGATAAGCAAAAGCGGTGTGGCTATGCGCCGCATTCTATAGGATGGCCTTAACCGAAGAAACTGATTCCCCCTAATCCATTGGAAAATTATGGGAATGCTGTGAAAATGGCGCCCCCGAATCCAGACGCCGGCTCAGCCCCGGGGCAGAGCGAGGAAACCGCTCTCGCCGCCACTCTGCAGGAGTTGCGGGCGAGCGACCGAGATCGCTTTTTATGTGCATTGGCGGCCTCGGCCGATCTCCGCGCGGATCTCGCCACACTCTATGCCTTCAACGCCGAGATCGCCGGCATCGCCGAAAAAGTCTCCGAGCCGATGCTCGGCCTCATTCGTCTGCAATGGTGGCGCGATGCCTTGGGGGACATCGCCGCCGGACGCAGCCATCGCCATCAATTGGTCCAGGCCTTGGGCGATATCAGCCGTCGCCGTAGGCTCGATCTGGCTCTCCTGAATGCGATGCTCGATGCGCGTGAAGGCGATGTCGATCCGGCGCCGCCGCCGGATCTTGCCGCACTCGAGACCTATGCCGCAGCGACCGCCGGCAATCTTTCCGTGGCCGCGCTCGAAATCTGCCGACGCGATCCATCGTCGGCCTTGCGCCAGGCCGCGCGCCAGGCCGGCACCGCCTATGGCCTGGTCGGCCTGATGCGTGCCACTCCCTATCTCGCGCGGCGGCGCATCATCCGCCTGCCGCTGGCCGAGATGCAGGCGGCGCAGAGTTCGCTCGACCGGCTCTGCGATTCGAAGCCGGACGCGCAATTGCCCGGCGTCGTGGCAAAGGTGGCCGACCGGGCTGCGGTATTGCTCGATTCAGCACGTCGCGAAAAGCGCCCGGCCGATGCGGCAGCGGCGTTCTTTCCCGGCCGGCTAGCGCGGGCACAGCTTGAGCGACTGCGTCGGCACGGCTACGATCCCTTTCGACCCGGGGCAATCGCCGGGTCCGGCCTGGATATCTGGCGGCTGCTTTTGGCGCGCTGGACCGGACGTCTTTAAGAAACTTTTTCGGGAATGGAACGCCAGCCATCATGAGCACGCCAGCCATCATCACCGTCGCCATCACCGGCAGCCAGCCCTCCAAGGCACAGAACCCGGCCTTGCCGACGCAGCCCGCCGAGCAGATCGAAAGCACCCATGAAGCCTTCGAGGCTGGTGCCAGCCTGGTGCACATCCATGTCCGCGACGATCAGGACAAATCCTCCTCCGACATCGAGAAGTTCCGGCAGGTGCAGGAGGGCATTGCGAAACATTGCCCGGGCATGATCATCCAGTTCTCCACCGGCGGTCGCGGCCGCGAGGCCTCGGAACGCGGCGCGGCGTTGAAGCTGAAGCCCGATATGGGCTCGCTTGCCACCGGCTCGGTCAATTTCGCGACAATCATCTACGAGAACCCGCCGCAGCTGATCGACGATCTCGCCGGCGACATGCTGAAATATGACGTGAAGCCGGAATGCGAATTGTTCGATCTCGCCATGCTCTACAACGCGAAGGTTCTGGTCGATCGCGGCCTTCTCAAGGGGCCGGCCCATGTGCAATTTGTGCTCGGCATTCCGGGCGCCTTGCCGGCGCGGGAAAAGATCGTCGATTTCATGCTGGAAGAGCTCACCGAAATGCTGCCGGATGCCACCTGGACGGCGGCAGCGATCGGCCGTATGCAGCTCGACGCCAATCACTGGGCGCTGAAGCGCGGTGGCCATGTGCGTACGGGCCTTGAAGACAATATCTATTTTGAAAAGGGCCGTCTTGCTGCCAGCAATGCGGAATTGGTGAAGCGCGTCGCCGATCTCTGCGGCAAATATGACCGCCATCCGGCGAGCCCGGCGGAAGCGCGCGCCTTGCTGGGCTTGCGCGCCGCCTAGCGCAATTGATTTGCATCAAGGCGGCGGCCCTGCTGCGCTGTGATGATGGCCTCCAATGTGAAGGAGGTTGCGATGCCGAAAACCATGAAAGCCGCCGTCGTGCGCAAGTTCGGTGCGCCTCTGGCGATCGAGCAGGTGCCTGTGCCGACGCCAGGCCCCGGCGAGGTTCTGATCAAGGTGATGGCCAGCGGCGTCTGCCATACCGATCTCCACGCCGCCGATGGCGATTGGCCGGTGAAGCCAAACCTGCCCTTTATTCCGGGGCATGAAGGTGTCGGCATCGTCGCTGCATTGGGTGCCGGTGTTACGCGGCTGAAAGAAGGCGATGCGGTGGGTGTGCCTTGGTTGCACGATGCCTGCGGCTGCTGCGAACATTGCATTACCGGCTGGGAGACATTGTGCGAATCCCAGCACGACACGGGCTACAGCGTGAATGGCGGCTTTGCCGAATATGTCATCGGTGTTGCCGATTATGTCGGACGCCTGCCCGACAAGGTCAATTTCGCGGAGATGGCGCCGATCCTTTGCGCGGGTGTCACGACCTATAAAGGTCTCAAGGAAACAGATGCACGTCCCGGCGAATGGGTCGCGATCTCCGGCATCGGCGGATTGGGTCATGTCGCCGTACAATACGCTAAGGCGATGGGCTTCCATGTCGTGGCGCTGGATATCGGTACCGAGAAGCTGGATCTCGCACGGAGACTGGGGGCAGATCTTGCGATCGACGCGGCCGATGAAGATGCGGCGGCTCAGGTGGTAAAGGCAACCGATGGCGGTGCCCATGGTGTGCTGGTGACCGCCGTCTCGCGTGCGGCCTTCGCGCAATCTTTGAGCTATGTGCGCCGCCGCGGCACGGTGAGCTTCGTCGGCCTGCCGCCCGGCGATTTCCCGACGCCCATCTTCGACGTGGTGCTGAAGCGAATCACCTTGAGAGGGTCAATTGTCGGCACCCGCAAGGACCTCGCCGAAGCGATCGCCTTTGCCGCCGAGGGCAAGGTCAGGGCGCATATCCACAAGAAGCGCCTGGAGGACATCAACGAAATCTTCGCCGATCTGAAGGCGGGCCGGGTGGATGGCCGCATCGTGCTCGATTTTGCCGCTTAAATGAAACGGGGCGCTACCGACTGGGTAGCGCCCCGTTTCGAATCTCTTATCGGTCGCCCGATCCTACTTGATCTTGGCTTCCTTGAACGCGACGTGCTTCTTCACCACCGGATCATACTTCCGGAATTCCAGCTTCTCGGTGGTCGAGCGCGGGTTCTTCTTGGTCACATAGTAGTATCCGGTGTCGGCGCTGCTCACCAGCTTCACCAGGATCGTGGCGGACTTGGCCATGGCGGTCTCTCAAAAATACGTTTCTCGGCAAAAGGATGGCGCAAAATAGCGAGGAACGCCCGAATGTCAAGTTATTGGGCGGCCCGCATCGGCCCGGTTTGGCGGGGCTGACTCAACTTCATGATGTTATTGCGATAATTCAATAATTTAGGCGGCTCAGAACCGATCGGAATACGGTCCCGCCAGCGGCGCAAGGCGGTCTCCAGGACATATTCCGTAACGTCGACCAGCCTTAGATCGGACAGCCTTGCGGCCGGGCACCAGGCCAGATCCTCCAACTCTCCATTCCCGGCAAGCTCGCCCACAGCCCCGGCCCCGTCGGCCAGGAAAAAGCGGGTATTGAAGCGCCGCCTGGACGTGACCGGGGTGATCGCCCGGCAGAGATAATCGAAGCCTCCCAGATCCGGGGCCAGGCCCGCCACCCGATAGGCGCGCCAAAGCTCGGAATCGCCTGTGGTTTCCGATTCCGGTGCCGCTGGGCGACCGACCAGCAAGCCGGTCTCCTCGAAGGTCTCGCGAAGAGCGGCATGGAGAAAGGCTGCCGGCTGCCGGCCCAGGGCGGCGGCAATCTGAGGATGCGGTGCGCTGGCAAAGCCGCTGGGCAGGGAATCTTCCGGATCGACCCGGCCGCCGGGAACCACATGAATGCCGGGCAGGAAGCCCATGCGCGCCGGGCGCCGACCGATCAGGATTTCCGGCTCGCCCTTTCGCGCGGCACGGATCAGGACCAATCCGGCGGCGTCAGTCGGTCGGACTGGATGGCGGCGTTTTGCGGGTTCGGTGTCGGCCAAGGTCAGGGGACGAAGGGCAGCAGCGCTTCCGCCGCGTCGTCGAGTTGTGCCGCATCGGGCGGCTGGGCAAGTCCCACCGCGCTGGCATAGAGGCTCGGCTGATCGATGAGGCGCAAGGCCAGTTCCAGATCGACCGGGTCCTCGGCACGCCGTGCCGGGCAGATGCGCCTGAGCGCATCGAGCGCCTCGGTATCGTCCGGCTTGGCGGCATTGCGGCGCATCGTGGGGACCTGGGGCAATTGCCCGGATTGCAGCTCGGCCAGCAGCGTGTCGGCGCTGACCTTGCCGCTGGTGCAGACCGTCGGCAGCACACCGAGGTGATGCAGGGTGTAGCCGGAAGGCGCATGGAAGCGCGCCCAGGTCAGCTTGATCTCGCCCTGATTGGGCAGGGTCTTGATGTTCTGGACCGTGCCCTTGCCATAGGAGTTGGAGCCGATCAGCACGGCGCGGCCATTGTCCTGCAAGGCGGCGGCCACGATTTCGGCGGCCGAGGCGGAATTGCCGTCGATCAGAACCGCGACCGGCTTTCCGTCCGAGACATCGCCTTCGCTGGCCTCGAAATATTGATGGCTGTCCGGATGGCGGCCATGGATCGAGACGATGCGGCCTTCCTCAAGGAACATGTTGGCGACGGCGACCGATTGCGGCACCAGGCCGCCCGGATTGCCCCGGAGATCCAGGATAAAGCCTTTGAGCTTCTTGCCGATCTCCGCCTTGGCGTCCTTCATCTCGCGCTTCAGGCTGTTGGCGGTTTCGGAATTGAAGCCGAACAAGCGGAAATAGGCGACATTGCCCTCGCGCCGGTAGCTCACGGTTTCCGGCACCACATGGGCGCGCTTGACCGAAACTTCGAACGGCTCGTCCTTGCTTTCGCGCTCGACCAGCAGAAGCACCCGGCTGTCGACCTCGCCGCGCAGCAGGTTGACCACCTGCTGCTGCGTCAGTCCTTCGACGGAATCGCCGTCGATCTCCAGGATGATGTCGTCGCGCTTCAGGCCCAGGCGCTCGGCCGGGGTGTAATGCATGACCGAGGTGATGCGCACCTGGTCGTCTTCCACCGAAATACGCACGCCGATGCCGCCGAAGCCGTCCCGTGCGGCGCGTTCTTCCTTGGCTGCATCGGCCCCGGAATAACGCGAGAAACTGTCCAGCTTGCCGATGAAGCCGGTGAAGACGGTCTCGTAGACCTTTTCGTTGCCGGCCTCGGCGACGGCCGGCGATTTGAGCCGCGCTTCCTTCAGAAGCTCGGCGGCGGCGCGGCCCCATTTCTTGGCATCGGCCTCGTTCCCGTCATCGATATGTTCGGCTTCGATCAGGGAATCGTTCCACAGCAATTTGAGATCGTCCTCGTCGCCTTCGACCTTCAGGGCGGGGTCCAGGCTGGACAATTGCTGCAGGCCGGCAAGGGTGAGATCGCTCAAACGCGGTTTGGTGATGTAGATATTGTCGATGTCACCCAGGCCGCTGACCATCATGTCGCGATCGAGGGCGGCATCGATATCCCCCGGCGTCCTGCCGGCATCGCTGGCGCAGCCGGCAATGCCGAGGAGGAGGGGGAGGGCCAGGATCGGCAGCAAGGATTTCCGGGAACGGAAGGACACAAGCGCCGCCCACCCAGCGCCCGTCAACTCAGCCCCCATCAATTCAGCCGGGGCGCCATGCCGCGCCGTGACGCTGAGACCCGTGTTTGCGATCAACCCGTTTGGCATCCGCTACAATCCCGGCACCGCGTCAAGCGCCGCGGGCGCTGCCGGTCCTTGTTTGTTCGGCCACAATCTAGCAGAAATCCTGCCCTAGGCTAGGGCCTCATCTGCTTCAGATTGCATACATATTGGTAGCCTAACGCCGTCTTTTCTTGGCTTTTCCGCCCTTTGCGGCCTTGCCCTTTGCGGCCTTGCCCTTGGGTGGCTGTCCCCGCTGGGTAGGATTTCCGCCCTTGCGCGGCGGCCCCTTGACGCCCCGGGGGCGGCCTCCCGGGCGGCTGGGTGGGGTGGAGCGGAACTCGACGCCGTCGAAGGGTTCGGCCGACAGCATCTCAAGCGTGATGCCGCCGGTGAGCGCATCAGCGCTGACCAGCCGGACGGTAGCCGATTGGCCGAGTTGGAAACGCCGCCCGCTGCGCCGCCCCACCAAGGCATGGCGGTTCTCGTCGTGATCGTAGAAATCATTGGGCAGGGTCGAGATCGGAATGATGCCATCCGCGCCGCTGCCCCGGAGATTGATGAAGAGGCCGAAGCGGGCGACGCCGGAAATGCGGCCCTGGAATTCGGCATCCACCTTGTCGGCGAGGAAGGCTGCCACATAGCGGTCGATGGCATCGCGTTCCGCCGCCGCGGCGCGGCGTTCGGTCGCGGAGATGTGGACGCCGGTCTCGGCGAAATCCTTCGGGTCGGATTTCTCCAGCGCGCCTTCGCCGAATTCATAGGCGCCGATCAGGGCACGATGCACCAGCAGGTCCGCATAGCGGCGGATGGGCGAGGTGAAATGCGCATAGCGCGGCAGCGCGAGACCGAAATGGCCGAGATTCTCCGGCGCATAAACGGCCTGAGCCTGCGAGCGCAGAACCAGCGTGCTGATCATCTCGGCAAAGGGCGAACCTTTTGCCTGTTCCAGAAGCCGCGTGAAATGCTTCGGCAGCAAGACCTGGCCCTTGGCGAGATTGAAATCGAGCGTCGCCAGGAATTCGCGCAAGGCCTCGATCCGGGTTTCGTCCGGCCGGTCGTGAACGCGGTACATGCAGGGCCAGCGCTTCTTTTCCAGGGCCTCCGCCGCCGCCACATTGGCGGCGATCATGAATTCCTCGATCAGGCGGTGGCTGTCCAGGCGCGCGCGCGCCTCGATGCGGTCGATCCGGCCTTCCTTGTCGATGAAGACACGCCGCTCGGGGAGGTCGAGTTCCAATGTGCCGCGCGCCTCGCGCGCCTTGAGAAGCGCGTTGAACGCCCCGTAAAGCGGTTTGATCACTGGATCGAGCAGCGGGGCGGTAAGCTCGTTCGAATTGCCGTCCATGGCGGCCTGCGCCAGCTCGTAGGTCAAGCGTGCGGCCGAGCGCATCAGGCCGCGCATGAATTTGTGATGCAGCTTTCGGCCGTTCGCGTCGATGGTCATCTCGACCGCGAGCACGGGCCGATCCTCATGAGGCCGCAGCGAGCACCAGCCATTGCTGAGTTCCTCGGGCAGCATGGGAACGACGCGGTCCGGGAAATAGACCGAATTGCCGCGTTCCCAGGCATTGCGGTCGAGCGGATCGCCCGGGCGCACATACCAGGCGACATCGGCGATGGCGACCATGATGCGCCAGCCGCCGGGATTGTTCGGGTGATCGTCGGCGCTGGCCCAGACAGCGTCGTCGAAATCGCGCGCGTCATCGCCGTCGATGGTAACCAGCGGCACTTTCCGCAGGTCCGTGCGATTGCCGAGCGGGGCTGCCGTGGCGGTTTCCGCCTGTTCGAGAGCTGCCGGCGAGAACTGGAACGGGATGTGGTGTTCGGCGATCGAGATGATGCTGACCGCTTTCGGTTCGCCGATCCTTCCGATCCGCTCGACGATGCGGGCCTTGGGCTGGCCGAGACGCCGCGCCGGTTCGACTTCCGCAACCACGATCTCGTCTTGTTTCGCGCCGTTGACGTCGCGGGTCTCGACCACGAATTCGGTCTTCACCCTTTTACTGGAGGGAATGAGACGGCCGCTGCCATGCGGGCCTTTCTCGAAGACGCCGACCACACGCTCGGCGCGGCTTTGCAGGCGCCGGATCGGCCGGGCTTCATAGACATCGGCATCCTTGCGCTCGAGCCGTGCCAAAATTCTGTCACCCGCTGCCAAGGGCCGATCGAGCTTCTTGTCCTCGATGACGATGATCTGCGGTTCGGCATCGTCTTCCGGAAAATCGATTGGCCGCGCCCAGATATCGCCATCGGCATCCGGGCCGATCACCTGGATGACGGTGACTTCGGGAAGGGCGCCGGGGGCGGCGAGGCGCTTGGCATGGCCGCGATCGACTTCGCCTTGCTGCTCCAGTTCCTTCAGTAGCGCTTTCAATGGAATGCGGTCTTGTCCGCGCAGATGAAAAGCGCGCGCGATCTCGCGCTTGCCGACCGGCACGGGCGAGGTGCGGATGAATTCCAGTACCTGCTCCTTGGTCGGGAACGGCACCGCCTTGCCCTCGGCTTGCGAGGACTTGGACGACTTACCCTTGCGCGGCCGCTTCGGTGCGGCTGCGTCGGCGGTCACCGGCCTAGGGCGCTTTGAATTCGATTTCGACAAAGACAAACTCGTAATCGTTGGCGTTGATGACATTGTGTTCGACGCCAACCGGGCGATAATAGGACTTGCCGGCAGCGAGTTCGGCGATGCGCGTCTCCGTGCCGTCATCGATCTGAAGGCGCCCGGTTTTCATCGGCACCACCACGTAATCATAGCCGTGACGGTGCCAGGTCGTCTCGGCGCCGGGCGCAAAGCGCCACTCGGTCACACAGACTCGGTCATTGTCCACCTGGACGGTACCGGTCGCGGCTGGGCGGGAAGACGTCGATTTGTTCGGCATGTGATGGGATTTCCATTGTGATTGGGGCCATTGAACCCTAGTCATGCCTCCGCTACAAGGCCCGCCTTTCGCTGATTGTACCGATTCGGGAGAAAACGCATGATTTCCATCGAAGCCAGGATTGCCGCGGAGTTGAATGCGCGCGAAGCGCAGGTCCACGCGGCGGTCGAATTGCTCGATGGTGGCGCCACGGTGCCTTTCATTTCCCGATATCGCAAGGAAGTCACAGGCGGCCTCGACGACACGCAACTCCGCAAACTGGAAGAACGCCTCGGTTATCTGCGGGAGCTTGAAGATCGCCGCGCCGCCATCTTCAAGAGCATCGAGGAGCAGGGGAAGCTCACCGACGAACTCACCCGCGAGATCGCCACCGCCGACACCAAGGCGCGGCTCGAGGATCTCTATCTTCCCTACAAGCCCAAGCGCCGCACCAAGGCGCAGATCGCGCGCGAGGCCGGCCTCGAACCCCTGGCAGACCTGCTGCTCGGCGATCCGACCAAACAACCGCAGACGGAAGCCGCCGCCTATGTCGATGCGGAAAAAGGTGTGGCCGATGTGAAAGCGGCACTCGACGGCGCGCGCGATATCCTGGTCGAACGCTTCGCCGAGAATGCGGACCTCCTCGGGCGTCTCCGCGATTTCATGTGGGACAAGGCGCGCCTTGTTTCCAAGGTGATGGACGGCAAGGAAGACAAGGGCGCCAAGTTCTCCGACTACTTCGATGCTGCCGAGCCCATTTCCAAAGTTCCCTCGCATCGTGCACTCGCCATGTTCCGCGGCCAGAAGGAAGAATTCCTGGCGCTGAGCCTCGCCATCGACGAGCCGGAGGACCGCAAGGCGCTGAACGAGGCCGAGCGCGCTATCGCGGCGGCCGCGGGCATCGCCGATAAGGCCCGTGCCGCCGATGCCTGGCTGATCGATGTCGTGCATTGGTGCTGGCGCGTGAAGCTCAAGCTCAGCATCGAGCTCGATCTCATGGGCCGCCTGCGGCTTGTGGCGGAAGAGGAGGCAGTGCGCGTCTTTGCTTCCAATTTGAAGGACGTGCTGATGTCGGCCCCGGCCGGCGGACGCGCCACTCTGGGCCTCGATCCGGGCCTTCGCACCGGCTGCAAGGTCGCGGTCATCGCCGCCACGGGGAAGGTGCTGGAATTCGCGACGATCTATCCGCATGAGCCGATGCGCAAATGGGATGAAGCGATCGCGATCCTTGCTGCCCTCTGCCACCGCCATAAACTCGAGCTGGTGGCGATCGGCAATGGCACCGCAAGCCGCGAGACCGACAAGCTCGCCGACGATCTGATGAAGCGTCATCCGGAACTGAAGCTCACCAAGGTCATGGTCTCGGAAGCCGGCGCTTCCGTTTACTCCGCTTCGGAATATGCTTCGAAAGAACTTCCCGAACTCGACGTCACCATCCGCGGCGCCGTTTCGATTGCGCGGCGCTTGCAGGATCCGCTGGCTGAACTGGTGAAGATCGACCCGAAATCGATCGGCGTCGGGCAATACCAGCACGACATCGCCGAGTTCCGCCTTTCGAAGGCCCTGGATGCCGTGGTCGAGGATTGCGTGAACGCGGTCGGCGTCGAGGTCAACACCGCCTCGGCGAAATTGCTCGCCCGGGTCTCCGGCCTCGGCGATAGCCTGGCGCAGAACATCGTTTCGTTCCGCGATGCCAACGGTCCCTTCAAATCGCGCCAGCAATTGCTGCAGGTGCCACGTTTGGGGCCGAAGGCCTTTGAACAGGCGGCGGGCTTCCTGCGCATCCGCGATGGCGAGGATGCGCTCGACGCATCTTCCGTGCATCCCGAGGCCTATCCGGTCGTGCGCCGCATCCTCGCCGTCTCGGGCCGCGAGATGAGTGCGGTTATCGGCGATACCAAATTGCTGCGGAGCCTCAGCCCGGATCAATTCACCGACGAGACGTTCGGCGTTCCCACCGTGAGCGACATCCTCAAGGAATTGGAAAAGCCCGGCCGCGATCCGCGCCCCGAATTCAAGACGGCGACCTTCAAGGAAGGCGTCGAGGAGTTGAAGGATCTGCGCCCCGGCATGCAATTGGAAGGCGTCGTCACCAATGTGGCGGCCTTCGGGGCTTTCGTCGATATCGGCGTCCACCAGGACGGGTTGGTCCATGTCTCGGCGCTGGCCGATCGTTTCGTCAAGGACCCGCGCGAGGTGGTGAAGCCGGGCGATGTGGTCACCGTCCGCGTGGTCGAAGTCGACATTCCCCGGAAGCGCATTTCACTGACCATGCGTTCGGGCGAAGCGGCGGCGAAACCGCGCGAGCAGGGCGCGCCGAAAGACCGGCCGATGGGCAAGAACGAGCGCAAATTCATGCAGGACAACAAGCCGGCCCAGAAAAAGGATGCCGGCGACAACGCCCTCGCCGCCGCCTTCGCCAAGGCCGGGTTCAAGAAGTAGGCCCTCTCGCCAATGTAACAACGGCAGGCTAGGCTCCTGCTCGCGGCCGATGGAGTCGGGTCGCAGGCGGGGGACGCTTGAGCAAGCTGCTGCTGATATCGCTGGGAAAGCTCAACGGCGCGATGCTGGAGGCGGCGGCGCGCGATGGGCGATTCCCGCATATCATCGTGGCGACGCGGAACGTGGCGGCGGCCCGGATGCGCGCCAATGCCGCCCGGATTGGTGCTGCCCTTGAGGGCGAATATCCCCGCATCGATGTGGTGGGCTTCGATTTCAATGCGCCCGAGGCGGCCGACGCCTTGCGCAAGATCCAACCCGATCTGATGCTGGCGGCACCCACTTTGCTGCCCTGGTGGAAGCTCAGCGGTCACTCCAACCCGAAGGTGCGGGCCTTGCCCTTTGCCGGCTGGCTCGCCTGCCATCTGGCGCCAATGCTTGCCTTGCGCGCGGCCTGGGACAAGTCCGAACTGCATTGCCCCTGGGTCTCGGCGACCTATCCCGATGTGGTCAATGCGATCCTCCACATGACCGGGTCGGGCCCGAGCATCGGCATCGGCAATGTCAGCGAATGCCTGCCGAAGATCAGGTTCCTCGCCAGCCAGCATGCCAACGCGCCGGTTTCGGAACTCGCGATCAAGCTGGTGGGCAGCCATGCATTGTCCAATCTTTTCTATCGCGACGAGGCGGTGAAGGAATTGCCGCCCTTCCTGCTGCAGGTGCTTTGGCATGGTCATGACATTTCGCTGGCTGTTAAGGACAAGCTGCGCAGCGTCAAAATGCCGGTCGTGCACGATCAGGAAATCAACCGCATCACCGCTTCCGCCGGGCTCGACGTGCTGGCAGCTCTTCTGAACGACGAGCCCCACGCCTTGCATGCACCCGCACCCAACGGTCTGGTCGGCGGCTATCCGGTGAAGATCAGCCGCAAGGGCGTTGCCATCGACCTGCCGCCGGAATGGCCGCTGGAACATGCGCTCGGCATCAACGCCTCGGCACTCACCTTCGACGGCATCAGCGCCATCGAAAAGGACGGCGGTGTGATCTTCACGGAGAAATGCGCAGCCGCTTTGAAGGCATTATTGGGTGAGGACTGGCCACGCTTGAAGCCGGACGATGCGCCGGCCATGGCCGCGAAACTGATCGCCGCCATCTGACTCGTCCCAACCTGACGTTATGCCTGGGCATGACGTCGGAGGCGGAACGATGCTGGTGGGACCCCCTAGATTTCGGTCGCTTTCGCTTCTTCCAGGATCCAGTTGAGGAAGCTCTGCGCCTCCGGCCGTTTCAGCACGTCGGGGCGGTGCACGATGTAATAGGCGAAAGGTGTGACGATGCTCTTTTCGAAGGGGCAGAGCAGGCGCCCATCCGCGAGGAGATCTGCGACGGCGCCGGTGGTGCCGAGAGCAACACCTTGCCCCGCCACCGCGGCTTGCAGGCAGAGCGCGAAATCGGTGAAGTGGATGCCGCGCGAGGTGTCGACATCCTCGATCCCGGCGGCGCGCAGCCAGGCCGGCCAATCCGGCCAGATCACCGGCTGTCCGGTCCAGTCGAGATGAAGGAGGGTGTGGTGCTTGAGGTCGCCGGGCTCGGCCAGGGGGTGGCGCTCCAGCACGCGCGGGCTGAAGACCGGATAGACCTCGTCGGCAAAGAGACGGTGCGCAGTGACGCCCGGCCAATCGCCGAGGCCGAAGCGGATGTCGAAATCGAAAGCTTCCGGCTCCATCTGCGCCCAACTGGTTGCCGTCTCCAGCACCACGTCGACGCTGTCCGGCCGCGCGCGGTAGCGCTGCAGCCGCGTCAGCAGCCAATTGGCGGCGAGTGCCGGGTCCTCGATCCGCAGGCGCAGCGACAGTCCCTTGAGACCCCGCCGCATGCGATCGGAAACACGTCCCAGCAGGCGAAAGGCGGTGGTGAGGTCGTCCTTCACCTCCTGGCCCATGCGCGTCAGCACCAGGCCGGTGCCCTGTCGCTGCACCAGGGTGGCGCCGATTTCCGCTTCCAGGGCCTTGACCTGCTGGCTCACGGCCCCGGGCGTCACATGCAATTCCTCGGCCGCCTCGCGGACGCTGCCCAGGCGCGCCACGGCCTCGAAGGCGCGCAGCCCGGGGAGGGCGACAAGGCGGCGATAGGGGAGGGGAGGATTTAGCATAGCTAAATATATTCGTTACTACATATCGCGTGTCAATCGGCCTGTTCATCCCTATTTTCAGACCATGAGCGCAGATGTTCGAACCTCCTGAAAGGTCCGGACGACTGAGATGAGCTAAATAACTCGAGATTGCCGCGTGGCGGCAAAGAGATACCGGAGACGAACCATGTTGACCCGCCTTTTCCTGCGCAGCCGCGCCAAAGCGATCTCCCCCAGCCTGGAAGTGATCCTGTCCGATTGCGACGACCATATGCTGAGCGATATGGGTTTGCTGCGCGATCCCGCGAACCGGCTGATGCGTGCTCCGGCGGAATTCTACGCCTATGACACAACAAAATTCGGTCGTGGCGCCGCCAATGAATTCGCCAGTGAATTCGGGGGGCCGAAGGCGGCCTGAGGGCTGCCGGAAAGCCTCGCGATACGGCCGGAATCGGCGTGATTCTGACCGACATCTCCCAAACTGCCCTGACTTCCGCCCGCCGTGCGTTTTAATGCCCGGCGGGCCTTTGTTTTTATTGGGTTTTTTCACCCTCTCGGGCGGTCTGCTTTTGTTGTTCCGGATGGGCCAATCTGCTATCTTCCGCACGCGGTTTGAGGGGCTCCCGCGCCTGCCCATAAGTTATTGAACAACAAGGCATAATTTACAGTGACTGAGACGCCGACGACACCCGGATTCGATATCGCGCCGATTGCCATCGAAGAGGAGATGAAGCGCTCCTATCTCGACTACGCGATGAGCGTCATTGTGAGCCGGGCGCTGCCCGATGTGCGCGACGGCCTGAAGCCGGTCCACCGGCGCATCCTCTACGCCATGAGCGAGGGCGGTTTCTCCTCCTCCGGCGGCTTCAAGAAATCGGCCCGCGCGGTCGGTGAGGTGATGGCCAAATACCATCCCCATGGCGACCAATCGATCTATGACGCCATGGTGCGCATGGCGCAGGACTTCTCGCTCCGCGTTCTCTTGGTCGACGGCCAGGGCAATTTCGGCTCGATGGACGGCGATCCGCCCGCCGCCATGCGATACACCGAATCCCGCCTGTCCAAGGCGGCGGAAGCCCTGCTGGAAGACATCGACAAGGAAACCGTCGACTTCCAGCCCAATTACGACGACCGCGAGCAGGAGCCGGTGGTCCTGCCGGCACGCTTCCCCAATCTGCTGGTCAACGGCGCCGGCGGCATCGCCGTCGGCATGGCGACCAATATTCCGACCCATAATCTTTCCGAAGTGATCGACGCCTGCTGCGCCTATGTTGAGAATCCCGATCTCACGATCGAGGAATTGATGCGCCATGTGCCGGGGCCGGATTTCCCGACCGGCGGCATCATCCTGGGGCGCAACGGCATCCGCGAGGCATATCACCTTGGCCGCGGCTCGGTCATCATGCGCGGCCGCACCAATTTCGAGGAGATCCGCAAGGACCGCGAAGCCATCATCATCACCGAGATCCCGTATCAGGTGAACAAATCCCGCATGATCGAGCGCATGGCCGAATGCGTGCGCGAGAAGATCATCGAGGGTATCGCCGATCTCCGTGACGAGAGCGATCGCGACGGTGTGCGCGTGGTGGTCGAGCTGAAGCGCGATGCCATGGCCGACGTGGTCTTGAATCAGCTCTACCGCTTCACGCCGCTGCAGACCTCCTTTGGCGTCAACATGCTGGCATTGAACGGCGGCAAGCCGGAAATGCTGACGCTGAAATCGATCATCGTCGCTTTCGTGGCCTTCCGCGAGGAAGTGATCACGCGGCGCACCGCCTACGAGCTCGGCAAGGCGCGCGAGCGGGCCCATGTCTTGGTGGGCCTCGCCATCGCGGTCGCCAATATCGACGAAGTGATCCAGGCCATCCGCACGGCACCCGATCCCACGGTCGCCAAGGAACGGCTGATGAACCGCGACTGGCCGGCGACCGACGTGGCGCCGCTCATTCGCCTGATCGACGATCCGGCGCATCCCTTGAGCGAGAGCGAGACCTACCGCCTCAGCGAAACACAGGCGAAGGCGATCCTCGATCTGCGCCTGCAGCGCTTGACCGGTCTTGAGCGCGACAAGATCGCCGAGGAATTGAATGCCCTGGCGAAGGAGATCACCGATCACCTCGAGACGCTGGAAAGCCGGCCCAAGCGCCTCGGCATCCTCACCAGCGAACTCATCGCCATCAAGCAGCAATTCGGCTCGCCGCGCCGGACCTCGATCGAAGAGAACGAGTTCGAGCACGACATCGAAGACTTGATCCAGCGCGAGGACATGGTCGTCACCGTGACTCATGGCGGCTATATCAAGCGCGTGCCGCTCTCGACCTATCGCTCGCAGCGTCGTGGCGGCAAGGGCCGCTCGGGCATGTCGACCCGCGACGAGGATTTCGTCAACAAGCTCTTCGTCGCCGATACCCATACCCCGGTCCTGTTCTTCTCGACCAAGGGCATGGTCTACAAGATCAAGGTCTATCGCCTGCCGCTGGGCACGCCCCAGGCGCGCGGCAAGGCCCTCGTGAATATCCTGCCGCTTTCCGAGGGCGAGACTATCTCGACCGTGCTGCCGCTGCCCGAGGATGAGGCGAGCTGGCATGACAGTCATGTCATGTTCGCGACCTCCAGCGGCTATGTGCGCCGGAACGAACTCAGCGATTTCGTCGATGTCCGCGCCAACGGCAAGATCGCCATGAAGCTGGATGACAGCGAAAAGTTGATCGGCGTCGCCGTCTGCTCGGCGGAAAACGACATTCTCCTCGCCGCCCGCAGCGGCAAGGCGATCCGCTTCCCGGTGACCGATGTGCGCGTCTTCGCCGGGCGCGATTCCGTTGGTGTCCGCGGCATCAGGCTGGAAGAGGGGGACGAGGTCGTCTCGATGACCACCCTCAACCATATCGAGGTCGAGACCGAGGAACGCGACGCCTATCTGCGCCTCGCGGCCCAGAAGCGCCGTGCCGTGGGCGAGGAGGTCGATACCGATGGCGAGGAAACGCCGGCGGAAATCGATTCCAGCATGAGTCCCGATCGCTTTGCCGAGTTGGAAGCGAAGGACGAACTCATCCTTACCGTTACCGCCAAGGGTTATGGCAAGCGCACCTCGGCCTATGAGTACCGCCTGACCGGGCGTGGCGGCCAGGGTGTCGCCAATATCGAAATGTCGGCCCGCAACGGCCATGTGGTGGCTTCCTTCACGGTGGCCGAGCAGGACCAGATCATGCTGGTCACCGATGGCGGCCAGTTGATCCGCTGCCCGGTCCACGACATCCGTGTCGCCCGGCGCCAGACCCAGGGCGTCACCATCTTCAAGGTGGCGGGGGACGAACAGGTGGTCGCGGTCGCGCATATGCCGGACATGATCGACGAGGACGGCGAAGAGGGGGACGCCGAGAACGGCGCGGAAACCGCGCCGGCGGCGGAAGTGGGGCCTGATGAATCGGCCTCGGATGAATCGGGGGGAGCGGATGGCAAGTAGGATCGGGGTCTATCCGGGCACCTTCGACCCGGTCACCAACGGGCACATGGACATCATCCACCGTGCCAGCGTGATGGCCGACCGGCTGATCATCGCCGTCTCGACCAATGCCGGCAAGGGACCGCTGCTCTCGATCGACGAGCGGATCGAACTGATGAAGGCCGAGATCGCCGATCCCAAAAACGGGCTCAACGGCAGTAATGTCGAGGTCCGTGCCTTCGACAATCTGCTGATGCATTTCGTCGAGCATGTGGGCGCCCATTTCATCATCCGGGGCCTGCGCGCCGTCTCGGATTTCGAATACGAGTTCCAGATGGCTGGCATGAATGCCCGCCTCAACCCGGCGGTCGAGACGGTCTTCCTCATGGCTTCCGAGCGCCAGCAATTCGTCTCCTCGCGCTTCATCAAGGAGATCGCGCGATTGGGGGGCAAGATCGACGAATTTGTCTCGCCCCGAGTCAACGAGCATTTAAAGCGCGCTTTCGCCGCCGGCCGGTAACGTTTTGATTTTGTGATATTTCCCCGGGTTGCCGGAGCGACCCTCTTCCTGTCGCGCGATGCGATCGATGCTTGCTTTTTGCGCCGGATAATGGGATTTGATCGCCGCCGCATTTGATTGGTAAAGGGCCGGTAGCTCAGCGGTAGAGCATCTGACTTTTAATCAGAGGGTCGCGGGTTCGAACCCCGCCCGGCTCACCAAATTAAAAAGGGGCGCCCCCGCCAGGGGCCGCCCCTTTTTTCATGATTACTCCGCTGCCGCCCGCTCGATGGGTGTGCCCTGTTCCAGGGTGTGGCCGGTGAAGGAGCGGGTTTCCGGGGCGGGGAGGCCGTTGCTTTCGATCTCCGCCATCAATTCCTTCTTCCGCATGGCCAGGCGTTCGCCGAGATCGTCGACATCAAGGCCGGCGGCCTTGGCCTGGGCGAACATGCCTTCGGAGCGCATCTCTTCCTCATGGACGTGATGCTTGATGTGCTCGGAGAGAACCTTGACCTTGGCGTCGAAGAATTCGTCCTCCGGGGTGCTGGCGTCGATTTCGGCGATCAACACCTTGGCGCCGTCATGTTCGACATAGGCCTCGTGCAGCAGATTCTCTTCGATCTCGCCCTTGCAGGCGGGGTAGAAGATCTCCTCCTCGATGATCGCATGCACGGTGAGTTCCGTGCAGATTTCCTTGGCGAGCGCGGCCTTGCGCTCGGCTTTGCGGGCGGATTCGAATTTCTCGAACAGATCCTCGACCTTGCGATGGTCTGCCTTGAGAAGGGCGACGGCGTCTTGTTTTGCGGCGGCCATGTGGGTTCTCCATCGGGTTTCAATTGAGCGTTTATGCGGGTGCTCCTCGGTCTCGCCGCACCGAGTTGGGCGGCGCTCACGGGGTAACCGCGCGGGCAATGCCGGGTTCCACGGATGTCGGCGCGGAACGAAAAGGTCACGGCGGGTCTGTGACCTGTCTCACAGCGGGTGGCCGAACCTCGCGCTATCTGAAAACGACCAATCGGCACGGAAAGGCGGCCGGCAAGGCCGCCCCATAAACGACAGATGGCATGAGGAAATGATGATTGTGACCAGTTTGACGGCGGTCCGTGGCAACGAGGCCAGTGCGACCTTCGAACGTGCTCTCGCGCGCGGCATGGGTGGCTTGATGGTGCTGCTGGGTGCCTGGCATGCCCGTTATCGCACCCGCCGCGATCTCGCCCGCATGAGCGATCACCTGCTGAAGGATATCGGCCTCACCCCGGGGGACGCCATCCATGAGGCAGCCAAACCCTTCTGGCGCGTCTGATCCAATCGTCTCGGCTTCAGGTCGCACCGCCGGGTATCGCTCGCCGGTGGTGCGGTTGTCTTCAGGCCTTGCGCCAGACCACCAATGTGCCGGGATTGAGCGGGTCGTTTGCGACGAGATCCTTGTCGATCGTTTCGATCACGATCTTGCCGGCCCTCTCATAGCGGCGCAGCGTTTCCAGCAGATTGCGGTTCTTGCCGTGGCGCCAGCAGCGGCGGCGTGCCGCCATCGCCTGGCTGAGCGGCGGCAGGCCCAGCTTTTTGCCGATCCGGTCCAGCCTGGCGACGAGTGCGCCGGGATCGACCTGCCAGCCCACCGGCTCGACATGGACGCAACGCGTGAAGCCCGGAATGGCCAGGATGCGGTCGATCAGTTCGTCCTTGATGAAGGTGATCTGCTCGATCGAATAGGTGCTGAAGACCAGGGTTTCGAGCGGCTGCGTGAATTCCGAAAAATCCGGCTGGTGATAATCGAAGGCGCGGGTCTGCAGTCGGAAGCGCGGCTCGGAATCGGCCAGCAATTGCGAGGTCTGCCGACCGGCCTCGGTATATTCCAGCGCCCAATATTCCGCGTCGCGCGGTGCGCCCATCAGCCACAGGCTGGTGATCATGGCGCCCCAGCCGGAGCCCATTTCGACGATGCGTCCCGTGCTCTCCGGCAGGCGGGTCCGGATGGTTTCCAGCACCACGGATGAATAATAGGCGAGATGGCTCATCTGGCTGACCCGGTCCGACAGGACCTCGCCGCCGATCCGCGGCAGATAGCGCCCACGCTCCTTGCGGGGGCCGGCGCCGCGTGCCGCCAGACACAGATTGAAGATGCGGGCGAGGTTCTGGCCCTCGGCGGCGCGAGCCGCCTTGGCGACGTCCAGATAGTTCTGCCAGCCGCTGTTGTAATGGTTCCAGACGGCCTGCTCGTCCTTCACGCGCACTTTGCCAGCCTGCTGGGCCGTCGCGGCCGTCATTTCCATCTTGGATCCCCTAAGTGCGGTGCGCTCACTACACGCAGAAAAATGGTGCCGGCAGAGGGATTTGAACCCCCGACCTTCGGTTTACAAAACCGCTGCACTACCACTGTGCTATGCCGGCAGCCCTGAATGCCGGTCTGTTTAGCCGGAGGCGGGGGCCCCGGCAAGGATTTTGGGATTTCCAGGAGCCGGAACGGAATGCGGGCGCCCGATGGGGATGGCACCGGACGCCCGCGATCTGAAGCGGGGATGGGGACGGTTGGGTGAACCCCGCTTCATAGGAATCAAGATAAGCGCCACCCCGTTCGGCGTCTGTGATCCGGGTCACAATCGAGTGTCGCTTATCGATGCGGCGTGCACCGAGGTCGAAATTGTCCGCCAATCGACTGAAATCACCCGATCTTTTACGAGCAAATGACAACGCGCGGGGACAGCCATTGGCACTTGGCGGCGCGGGTAAATCTGTTTAGGTTCCCGCCGTCATTTATCCGCCCCGGGGACCCGGCTGGGCGAATCAGGAGTAAGCGGTTGGCGAACAAGTTCAATGCAAAGCGCTGGTGGCGCGCGACGAAGCGTTACATCGGCTGGCGTTTGCGCAACCCTTTGGCTCCCTACGAGAATTATTACGTCGACGTTGTCATGCGGAAGGTGCGCGGCAGTGGTCATCCGGCCATCGGCCCCAATGCGCGGCCCGTGCGCGAGCAGAGCGAATTGCTGGATTTCCTGATCCGCTTCGGCCTGAAACCGACCGACGTCGTGGTGGATTATGGCTGCGGCTCCCTGCGTCTGGGCGAATCGGTGATCAACTATCTCGAGCCCGGCAAGTATTGGGGGGTGGACATCACCCACGAATTCTACGAACTGGGCCTTCAAGGGATTGATCCCGCGTTGATCGGTGCCAAGCAGCCGAAACTGGGCGTCATCAACGCCGAGACACTCGCCAAGGTGCGTGCGGACAAGCCGCGCCTCGTCGCCTCATGGCATGTCTGCTCCAAGGTGCCCGAGGCCAGGCTCGATTCTTACATCGGCAACATCGTCTCGCTGCTTGGCGCCGGCAGCACCGCGATTATCCATTTCCCGGAAACAGCCGAGCGGCGGCAATTGTCGGGTCTCGCCTGGGCCAGCCCGCGCGCCCTGCTTGAGAAGCTCGCGCGCCAGCACGCGCCCAAAGCCGAGATTTCCTTCCAGCCGCTGGTCGAGGGCGAAGCCGACGGCATCCGCCAGACTCTGCTGGTTATCCGGACCTGAGCGTTCCGTTCAGGACTTGTTGGGCGCGATGCGTCCGGACAGGCGATAGCGGCTGCCGGGATAGATGAGCCGCACATGGCTGACCGGTCTGCCGCCGGACCAGGTGCGGCGCGTCAGTTGCAGGCAAGGTTCCTGCGCATCGATCTTCAGATGCTTGCGTTCCCAGGCGGCCGGCAGCACTGCCTCGATGATGTGCTCGGCCTCTGAAATCGGTGCGATCGCCGTCAAATACACATAGGGCGTCTGACGCGCGAAATCCTGGTTGAGGTAATCCTTGGCCAGGCGCGGATCGACATAGCGATCCTCGAGCTGCACGGGCAAACCGTTCTCGCGGTGCAGCAGCACGGAATGATAGACCTTCGTCCCGGGCTTCATGGCAAAGGTCGCGGCGATTTCCGCCGGCGCCGCCACGGCAGCCAGAATCAGCACGTCGGCGCTGTGCTGGTGGCCGCGCTCGGCGATTTCCTCGGCGATGTTCCGTACTTCAAAGAGGGCAGCCTGAGGTTTCGCCGTCGCGATGAAGGTGCCCACACCTTGAACGCGTGTGAGCAAACCCTCAATGGTGAGCTCGCGCAGCGCCCGGTTGACCGTCATGCGGCTTACCCCCAGCGCCTTCACCAATTCCGCTTCCGAGGCGATACGGTCGCCCGGTCCCCAGGTGCCGGCTTTGACCCGCTCGGCGATGAGGCGCTTCACGCGTTCGTAATGTGGGACGATCTGTTGATTCATCTGGCTCGCATGCTCCCCGGACTCGACAGGTCTTCCGGAATCCCAGATACATATACCTGTATAGACAGCCTTCCGGGAAGTAGCCATGCCCAAAGCCCTCTTTGCCCCGCAAGCTTTGCTGCCCGATGGGTGGGCCGAGCAGGTGCTGATCGAGACCGACGCCCGTGGCATGATCACGCGCGTCACCAGGGGGGCTGAGGCGCCGGCGGGGGCGGAGCATTGTCATGGCCCCGTTCTGCCCGGCATGCCCAATCTTCATTCGCACGCCTTTCAGCGGGCGATGGCGGGACTCGCCGAGGTGGCGCTCAATCCGGAGGATTCCTTCTGGACCTGGCGCGATCTGATGTACCGCCTAGTGGGGCGCCTCACCCCGGATCAGGTCCAGGCGATCGCACGCTATCTTTATATCGACATGCTGAAGGGCGGCTATACGGCGGTCGCCGAATTTCACTATCTCCACCATGACCAGAACGGCAGACCCTATGCCGATCCTTCCGAAATGTCGCAGCGTGTGCTGGCGGCTGCGGAAGGAACTGGCATCGCCATCACGCTTCTGCCGGTGATGTATGCCCATGGCGGTTTCGGTGGCAAAGATCCCAGCGATGGCCAGCGTCGTTTCATCCACACGACCGATCAATACCTGAAGCTGCAGGAGAAGCTGGCGGCCTTTTGCGCGAAGCCTGGCCGCCGGCTCGGCTTCTGTTTCCATTCCCTGCGCGCCGTGACGCTCGACGAAATCAAGGCCGTGATGGCGAGTACCGATGACGACCGCCCGGTCCATGTTCATATCGCCGAGCAGCAGAAGGAGGTGGAGGATTGCCTCGCCTGGAGCCGGCGCCGGCCGATCCAGTGGCTCTATGACAATGTCGACGTGGACGATCGCTGGTGTTTGATCCACGCGACCCATGCCGAGCCCGATGAAGTGGCGGCGATAGTAAAGAGCCGCGCCATTGCCGGCATCTGTCCCACGACCGAGGCCAATCTCGGCGACGGCCTCTTCCCCGCGGTGAGCTTCGTCGATCAGGGCGGACGGCTCGGCATCGGCTCTGACAGCCATGTTTCCTTGAGCGTGGTCGAGGAATTGCGCTGGCTGGAATACGGCCAGCGTTTGAAGCACGAACGGCGCAATCGCCTGCATGGTCCGAACACCAAGCATGTCGCCGGCTATCTCTATCGCGCGGCCCTCGATGGTGGCGCGCAGGCTTTGGGCCAGAAGATGGGTGCGATCGCCCCCGGCCATCGCACCGATCTCGTCGTGCTGGACGGCCAGCATCCGCTCCTCGCCCATGTCGGCGGCGACGACATCCTCGGCCGCTGGCTCTTTGCCGGCCTCAACCGGATGGTGAAGGATGTGATGGTGGGCGGCCAGTGGGTGGTTCAGGACGGCCGCCATGCGGACGAGATCGAAGCGGGCAGGGCCTTTGCTGCCGCGGTCAAGGCCGCGATCTAGATTCTGCGACTTTCAAAACTGGAACCGGTGCTGTGACCGACCAGTTCGCCGAACTGAAGGCCGCCATAGATCCGGTTCGGTTCGACGTGAACAGCAACACCTTCGACAAAGCGTGGGGCGCGGTTGCCGATCTTCACTACCTGACGCATCCAGATTCCCGTACCGGGCTCCACGCAGGATCGGAAACCGGCCAGCACCGCGGCACTGTGCGTGCCGTGCAAGAACTCTTCCATGAAATGTCCTTTGACGGAGCGGCCAAAGGCATTGTCCAGCGTGGTGCCGGTCAGCCGGATGCGCAAGCGTGGCGGATTGTCAGGATGATCGCGTTCGATCGCAAGAATAAAGAGATGCGGCAGCAGATCTGGGGCGATGTGGACCGGGTCGACGGCCGTCCCGTCGCGGCGCTTCGACAGATATGCAGCAATCCGCGCCAGGATCGGATTCATCGCCGGCGAGTTTTGGTCGGTATTGGCACCCAATGACGCTCTCTGCGGCGCGTCGTCGGACAGCATGGCACCCCCTTTTCGGCAAAGGGCATTCGCATGGCCCGGGAGTCACAACTCAATCGGACACCCCGGACCATGCTAAGTCAACTGCGAAAGGGCGGCGGCGTCAGGCGAGCTTGGGCCGCAATGCCTTGGGCCAGAGGAAATCGATTACCAAAGCGACGATGATCGACAGGCCGACTAGCGGAAACACGATGCCGAGCAGCGTCAGGATGAGGACGGCACCGCGGGCGACACGGTAATCGCTGGGATAGCGTGGCGCCCCCAGCGTACCCGCCGGTCGGCGCTGCCACCACATGACGATCGCCGAGACCGACATCAGCACGATGGCGATGCAGGCGCCCAACATCAACAGTTGGTTTATCACACCGAATTCCTGACCCATATGGACGCTCACCCCCCATTCGATCGTTTTTCCGCCGGCGCCCAGATCCTGGAAACCGGCATCGAACAGGACCTGGCCGCTGTACTGATCGAGATGGATAATCCGCTCGTCCGCGATGTTGTCGGGATAGACCGAGGCTGTGTAGACACCTTCCGGATCCTGCGGCAGATCCACCGCATAGCCTTTCGAGATGCCCAGTTTGTCGAAGGTAGCGATCGCCTGGCTGAGGCTGAAAGCGGGCGCGCCGGTGGGTGTCGATGCCGGCATGGGCGCATTCTCCAGCGTCCAGTTCACCTCCGTCATCGCCTCCTTCATCGGTACCGTGGAGACGGGGACGTTGTCCCAATAGCCGGTCGGATAGCCGATGCCCATCTGATTGACATAGGTGTTGACCTTGTCGCCCCAGAAGCCGGACCAGGGCAGGCCCGTCACCGCCAGGAAGACGATGAAGAAGCCGGTATAGATACCGGTGACGGCATGCAGGTCGCGCCAGAAGGGGCGCTTCTTGGCACCGTTGCGGATCTTGAACTGGCCGACACCCTTGCCGCGCGGCCACCACAGATAGATGCCGCTCACCACCAATACGACGGCCCAGCCCGCCACGAGTTCGATGACGCGGTTGGCGACCCAGCCGAAGTAATCGAGGCTGTGGATCTTGCGGATCAGGAACATGAACGGAGATCGAGCGGCACCCCCATCCTCAAGTGTGCCCAGCACGTTGCCCGAATAGGGGTCCACATAAACGCGCAGTTTTTCACCCGCTTCGGTCTTGACGGCGACGATCGCGGATGCGTCGACACTGTTGGGCGGCAGATAAGTACGTACTGTTCCAGGAGTCGCTGCCAGGACCTTGCCGACGATCTCGTCGGGCGAGAGCTGCGCGGTGGCCTGGGGCGCGACGGTGAGATACTTGCCGTAGATGACGCTGTTGAGCTCGTCCTTGAAGAGGTAGATGCCGCCGGTGACGGCCAGCAGAATCATGAACGGAATGACCAGCAGGCCGGCATAGAAATGCCAGCGCCAGATGGCACGATAAAGCGGCGAGGGCGCGGTGGCGCGCTCGCCTGCAAGAGCTTGTGACATGGAATTGCCCCATGAAAAGCACGCGCCGCATGGCACGCGCGGATTGACGATCGAGACGAAAATATCGGCTAGATCGTCGCCGGTGGGGCGCGGGCGGGTAGGTCGGAATCGAAGAGCGCCGGACGCGGCAGGGTTATCTCGGCATGGCGTGCATGCGAGGCCGCTTCGGCGCGGGCAATGAGATAGAGCGGGACAAGGTCGGGCTGGGACAGGACCGGCAAGGCGATACCGGCGGCACAGGCGATCCCGCAATTGAGGCAATCTTCGGCGGGTGCCTGCTGCTCCGAACTCCCCGGATCGGCGATGCGGCGGCCCTCGGTGCCATCCTCGACGCAGAGCATGGCAAGGCCCAGCATTTCCTGCTGCGCCATGGCAAAGGCATGGGCGCTCGCGGCCGCCGGCCCCAGGATCGCCTGGAACAGCAGCACGTAACCCAGCACCAGGGCGGGCAGGAACGACCGGCGGCGCAGATGCTTCAGGATCGACGAGCGCAACATGACGCGATGATTACGCCGGGTGGCCGGCCGCGGCAAGAGTCTTTCAAGGGCGCCAGGTCGCCATGGTTTCGACGAAACGCTGCAGGATGGGCCTGACCTTCCCCGCCAAATCCGGCAGATAATCGAAAGGCGCCACTTCGCGCATATAGGTGCGCTGAGCCAGCTCAAGTTGCACCGCATGGATTCCGTTCTGCGGCTGGCCGTAATGGCGCGTAATATGGCCACCCTTGAAGCGGCCGTTGACCACATGCCGATAGCCCGGCGCATCGCAGATGGCGGCCAGTTTCCGCATTAGGCCGTCGGCGCAGGCCTTCCCCTCATTGGTGCCGATATTGAAATCGGGCAGATCGCCCTCGAACAGGCGCGGCACGTTGCCCTTGATCGAATGCGCATCGAAGATCACGGCAAAGCCATGGCGCGCCTTCTTCTCGGCAAGCGCGCTGGCGATGCGATCGTGATAGGGCTGCCATATCTCCGTCAGGTAGCGCGCGCGTGCCGCCTTGTCGGGCTCCTTGCCGGGTGTGAAGAGTGGCTGCCCGTCGAAGAGCGTGTCGGGATAGAGACCGGTCGTCGCCGTCGCATAAAGCGGCTTGTCATCCGACGGCCGGTTGAGATCGATGTTGAAGCGCGACCAGCGCGCGATCAGCAGGCTGGCGCCGAGATCGCGGGCGAAATCGTAGAGGATTGGCAAATGCCAATCCGTATCGCAAAGGCCCTTGGCCGGCGCGCTCAACCCTGCCGCCACTTCCGGCATCAATTCCGTGCCGACATGGGGCATGGAAATGAGCAGCGGCGAGGGGCCGGGGATGAAATCATAGGCGTCGGTCATTGTTCGCCTTCGCCATGGGCTTTGAGGGCAACGATGATGGCCCGCGCCTTCGGGCTGGTGATGGCGAAGGTGGTGGTCTCGGTCGTCTCCGATTCCAGCCGCAGCGTATCGCCATCCTTCAGCGATTCCCCACCGCATTCCGCCGTGCCGTGAATGAGGTGCAGCAGGCTCAGCGGCGCCACCGCCAAGGTCAGCTTCTGCCCCATCACGAAATCAAACCCGTTGACGGCGGCGCGGCCCCAATCGCGTCGCACCATGACGTTGAAATCCTGGATGGCACCTTCGATGAGCCGGCAATCGGTTTGCCATTCGCCCTTGAAGGCATGGGGGCGCAAGGGCTTCGCGATCACGACGGGCGGCGCCTCATTGGCAAAGCTCAGCACCATGCCGTTGCCCGCCACCAGCATGATCTGCCGGTCGATGCCGGTGAAGGTCGAGAAGGGGCCGGGCTTCTCGACATCGGCGATGGAGAGGCGCCAGTTGAAACCGCCATCGGGTGCCGGATCCTGCAGCAGTTCCAAAGTGGAGCCGCCGCCATTCTTCCAGGGCATGCGGCGGTAATCGGCGCCGCCCAGTTTCGTTACGCGCATCTCTTCACCCAGGACCCGTTCTTGACACTGCCGGCGCAGGGATTACCACCGAACCAATAAGCAAGTTCCGCCGGCCGTTCGATCGACCAGATGGCGAGATCCGCCGCCATGCCGGTCTTCACTTGACCGTGGCTGGCCTGGAGACCCAATGCCTGGGCGGCATGGCGCGTCACGCCCAGCAACACCTCTTCCGGCGTCAGGCGAAAGAAGGTCGTCCCCATCGAGAGCATGAGGAGCAGTGACAGGGTGGGCGAGGTGCCCGGATTGTGATCGGTCGAGATCGCGATCGGCACGCCGGCCTTGCGGAAGGCGTCGATCGGCGGCAGCTTGGTCTCGCGCAAGGCATAGAAGGCGCCGGGCAGCAGCACGGCCACCGTGCCGGCCCTGGCCATCGCATCGACGCCCGCGTCGCTTACATATTCTAGATGGTCGCAGGAAAGAGCGCCGAATTCGGCAGCGAGCTGTGTCCCTCCCTGATCCGACAATTGCTCGGCATGGAGCTTCACCGGCAGGCCCAGTTTCTTTGCCGTCTCGAAGACGCGGCGGGTCTGCGCGGGGGTGAAGGCGATCTTCTCGCAGAAGGCATCGATTGCATCGGCAAGGCCCTCGGCGGCGATGGCCGGCAGGATCTCGTTGCAGACGGCGTCGATATAACCTTCGCTGTCGCCGGCAAATTCCGGCGGCAAAGCATGGGCGGCAAGGCAGGTGGTGCGCACGGTGACAAGTCCGGCCTCGCCCAGGCGCCGCGCTGCGCGCAATTGCTTGCGCTCGTTCTCCAGATCGAGGCCATAGCCCGACTTGATCTCGATCGTGGTGACACCTTCCGCCATCAGGCTGGCAAGGCGCAGCGCGCTCGCGGCGACCAGGTCGTCGAGACTCGCCGCCCGCGTCGCCTTTACGGTCGAGGCGATGCCGCCCCCGGCCTTGGCGATCTCCTCATAGGTCGCCCCTTTGAGGCGCAACTCGAATTCCGCCGCGCGGTCGCCGCCATAGACCAGATGGGTGTGGCAATCGATGAGGCCCGGCGTTACCCAGCGGCCGTTCAGCTTGACGGTCTCCTTGGCGGCTCCCAGCGGCATCTCCTTGCGCGGGCCGATCCAGGCGATCCTGCCATCGCTCACGGCAATCGCCGCGTCTTCGATGGCGCCATAGGGAAGCCCGCTCGCCGCCATGGTGGCAACGCGGCAATCGACCAGCAGAAGATCCCAGTTCATATGCGCGCCGATGCTCTCAGGTGTTCAACATCGGCAGATTTAGCCCTTGTTCGCGCGCACATTCAATGGCGCTCTCGTAACCGGCATCGGCATGGCGCATGACGCCCGTGCCGGGATCATTGGTGAGCACGTTTCTGAGGCGCCTGTCGGCATCCTCCGAACCGTCGCACAGCACGACCATGCCGGAATGCTGCGAGAAGCCCATGCCGACACCGCCGCCGTGATGGAGGCTCACCCAGGTGGCGCCCGAGGCGGTGTTGAGAAGGGCATTCAGCAGCGGCCAGTCCGAGACCGCGTCTGAGCCGTCTTTCATCCCTTCCGTCTCGCGGTTGGGGCTGGCGACCGAACCGGAATCAAGGTGATCGCGCCCGATAACGATCGGCGCTTTGAGTTCGCCCTTCCTGACCATCTCGTTGAAGGCCAGGCCCAGCTTCATGCGCTGGCCCAAGCCCACCCAGCAGATGCGGGCAGGCAGGCCCTGGAATTTGATGCGCTCGCGCGCCATGTCCAGCCAGTTATGGAGATGCTTGTCGTCCGGGATCAGTTCCTTGACCTTGGCATCGGTCTTGTAGATGTCCTCCGCCTCGCCCGAAAGTGCCACCCAGCGGAACGGCCCCACGCCGCGGCAGAAGAGGGGGCGGATATAGGCCGGCACGAAGCCCGGAAAATCGAACGCGTTGTCGACGCCGGCTTCCTTGGCCATCTGGCGGATGTTGTTGCCGTAATCGAAGGTCGGAATGCCCATCTTCTGGAAGGCGAGCATGGCGCGCACCTGGACGGCCATGGAATCCTTCGCGGCCTTCACGACGGCTGTCGGATCCTTGCGCCGCATCTCGGCGGCATGGGCCAGCGACCAGCCGGCCGGAAGATAGCCGTTCAAGGGATCGTGGGCGCTGGTCTGGTCGGTCACCATGTCGGGGCGGATGCCGCGCTTCACGATTTCCGGGAAGATCTCGGCGGCATTACCGAGCAGGCCGATCGAGATCGCCTTGCCGTCCTTCTTCGCTTTCTCCAGGAGGCCGAGCGCCTCGTCGAGCGAGTTCGCCTTCACGTCGACATAGCGCGTCTCCAGGCGCTTCTCGATGCGTGAGGGCTCGCATTCGACCGCAATCATCGAGGCCCCGGCCATGGTGGCGGCCAGCGTCTGCGCACCGCCCATGCCGCCCAGGCCGCCGGTCAGAATCCAGCGCCCCTTGACGTTGCCGCCGTAATGCTGGCGCCCGGCCTCGACGAAGGTCTCATAGGTGCCCTGCACGATGCCCTGGCTGCCGATATAGATCCACGACCCCGCCGTCATCTGGCCGTACATCATCAGGCCCTTGGCATCCAGTTCGCGGAAATGCTCCCAGGTCGCCCAATGCGGCACCAGATTGGAATTGGCGAGGAGGACGCGCGGCGCGTTCTCATGGGTGCGGAAGACGCCGACGGGCTTGCCCGATTGGATGAGCAGCGTTTCGTCCTTCTCCATCTTCTTCAGCGTCTCGACGATCTTGTCGAAACAGGCCCAGTTGCGCGCCGCCTTGCCGATGCCGCCATAGACCACCAGCTCGCCGGGGTTTTCGGCCACCTCGGGGTCGAGATTGTTCATCAGCATGCGCAAGGGAGCTTCGGTCGCCCAGGATTTGGCATTGAGCTGGGTCCCACGCGGGGCACGGATGATGCGCTGGTTGGAGGTGGCGGCCATGTCTTTCATCCTATTTGGCTAACTTGTATATACATGTATGGACATTAGCATGCGTGCCCATGAGTGACAACCCTGCGGAGCCCTCTAGCGGCGTGTTCATAAACGGTTTAATCTCAATAACGTAGCTGGGTTGGGGGGATGATGTCGAACGAACTCAAGGGGGTTCTGCTGGCCATCGGTGCGACGGTTGGCTGGAGCCTCAGCGGCGTCTTCGTCCGCTTCGTCCCCACCATCGATCCGTGGACCTTCAACGCCTATCGTGGTGCCAGCATGAGCTGTGCGCTGCTGCTCTGGATGCTCCTGCGCTACCGCGGCGAGATCTTCTCGCATTTCCGCCAGGCGACGCCGATTCCGCTCATAGCCACGGCCGGCTTCTTCGGCATCGGCTCCTCGCTCTATATCCTTGCCATGCAGCAGGCGAGTGTTGCCGCGGTCTCCTGCGTCGCCGCGACCTCGCCGCTCTTTGCGGCCCTGCTCGCCTGGGTCTGGCTGGGCGAGCGCACGCGCCTGGTCGTTCTTCTCGCCATCTTCGTCGCTTTGGGTGGCGTCGCAATCGTTGCCTTCGGCGAGAGCGGCGCTTCGCTCAGTGGTCTCTACGGTTCGCTCGTCGCCCTGCTGGTGGCGTTGTGCTTCGCCGGACAGAGTGTGACCTTGCGGCGATATCATGCGGTCGAGATGGCCCCCTCGCTCATCATCGGCGGCTTCGGCATTTTCCTGGTTGTTAGTCTCACGGTCGGTCTCAAGGCCATCAGCCTCAACGAATTCCTGATCCTCGCTGGCATGGGCACGGTGCAACTCGCTTTGCCGCTGGTCCTCTATATGCGCGGGGCACGCTATGTGCCGGCCGTGCAGATGGTGCTGATCTCGCTGGCCGATGCCGTGCTCAATCCCTTTTGGGTCTGGCTGGTGCATGGCGAGGTTCCGGTGGAAAGCGTCTATTGGGGCGGCCTGATGATCCTTGGTGCCATTGCCGCCGCCACCTGGCCGCGCCGCAGGACCGCCACGGCCTGATTTTTTCCGTTTCCCCGCCTTGAAACCTTGCCGATCCGCGCTATTTCAGCGTGAACGCGCTCTTGCGCGCGTGTCCGGGCCCCTCTGGCCGCCAAGGCGTTGGCGGTGATGTCGGACTTTCCACCTAAATCTGGCGCGGCCGCGGCGTCTTCATAGGATCTGTTCGGAGGGGCCGTGGATATCTCAATCCTGGAATCCGTGTTTATGGGCACGCCCGCTTGGGCGTGGCTCATGTTCGTCACCATTGTCGTTACCTTGCTGGCTCTCGATCTGGGTGTCCTGCACCGCAAGGAACGCGAGATCGGTGTCAGGGAAAGCCTGTGGCTTTCCGCCGGCTATATCGGCATCGCCTGTGCCTTCGGCACGTGGGTCTGGTGGCATCTGGGGGCGGAATCCGGCATGAACTTCTTCACCGGCTTCGCGGTGGAAAAGAGCCTGTCGCTCGACAACGTCTTCGTTATTTCGCTCATCTTCAGCTACTTCGCCATTCCGCGGCTTTACCAGCATCGCGTGCTGTTCTGGGGCATTCTCGGCGTCATCGTGCTGCGGGCGATCATGATCGGGCTGGGCACGACTTTGGTGCAGGAATTCCACTGGCTACTCTATATCTTCGGTGCCTTCCTCATCTTCACCGGCATCAAGATGCTGTTCATGTCCGGCGATGGCCACGATATCGGCCAGAGTCCGGTCCTGCGCTTCCTGAAGCGGCATATGCGGGTGACCCCGCAGCTTCATGGCAAGAATTTCGTGGTGCGTCTCCCCGATCCCCAGACCGGCCGCATGAAATCCTGGGCCACACCCCTGTTGCTGACATTGATGCTGGTCGAGATCGCCGATCTCATCTTCGCAGTCGATTCGGTGCCGGCGATCTTCGCCATCACCACCGATCCCTTCATCGTCTATACCAGCAACATCTTCGCCATCCTCGGCTTGCGCGCGCTTTATTTCGCGCTGGCGGCGATGGTCGAACGGTTCAAATATCTAAAATACGCCCTGTCTTTGGTGCTGATTTTCATCGGCGGCAAGATTTTCTACAACCAGTTCTTCGGCAAACTTGATGCGGCGATCTCTTTGGGCGTCACTTTCGGCCTTTTGGCGCTGGGCGTCCTGGTTTCGCTGGCGCTGACGGCGCGCGAGGAACGGCGCATAAACGCACACGAGATGGAATAGGCAGGCGGCCATGGCTTCGCTATGATCGGCCCGCCGATCGACCAAATGCGAAAGCGAAGCCATGACTGCCAAGTCTTATGCCAGCGTCAACATCATGTCGGAGATCGTCGAACATGTGTCGGAGGACGATCCCCTGTGGGTGCCGCTGGCGGGCGGTGTCAGCTTCCGCCCGCTGATGTTCGATTGCTCGAAAGGCGCCTGGTCGAACGTGCTCAAGGTGACGCCCGGCGGCTCGCTCGCCTGCCATTACCACACGGCGCCCGTCCATGCCTTCGTGCTGGAGGGATCCTGGCGCTATCTGGAACATGATTGGGTGGCCGAAACCGGCAGTTTCATCTACGAACCGCCGGGTGAACTTCATACCCTGGTCGCCGATGCGAAGCTCGGCATGCGCACCTTCTTCGTCACCACCGGTTCGCTGGTCTATACCGACGCGAAAGGCAAGCAGATCGGCTTCGAGGACGTCTTTACTCGGCTGGCGCTGTTTCGGGACCACCTGGCGCGCCAGGGGCTTGATCAGACAATTGCCGATCAACTGATCCGCTGAATTTGGCTGCGATCAGGGTATAGGCAACCGGCACGACGAAGAGGGTGAAGAAGCTGCCGAAGATGAGGCCGCCCACGATCACCCAGCCGATCGCCTGACGCGATTCGGCACCGGCCCCCTCGGCCAAAGCGAGCGGGATGGTGCCCAGCACCATGGCGCCTGTCGTCATCAGGATGGGCCGCAGGCGCAGCACCGCCGCGTCGATCACCGCCTGCATCCGATCCGCACCCGCTTCGCGCCGCTGATTGGCGAATTCCACGATCAGGATGCCATGCTTGGTGATGAGGCCGATCAGCGTCACCAGGCCGATCTGGCTATAGACGTTGAGCGTGCCGCCGGTGAGGTGCATGGCGATGAGGGCGCCGGTCATGGCAAGCGGTACGGTTAGCATGATGATGAGAGGATCGCGGAAACTCTCGAACTGGGCCGAGAGCACCAGATAGATGAAGGCGAGGGCGAGCAGGAACACCACCACGCCGCTCTGGCTCGAGGCCAGGAATTCGCGCGACTGGCCCGAATAATCGACCTGCATCGTGTCGGGAAGCGTGCGTGCCGCGATCTGCTGCAAGGCCTGCAAGGCTTCGCCCGAGGTATAGCCGGGGGCGGCATTGGCCGAGATGGTCGCTGCGCGCAGCTGGTTCCAGCGGTTGAGATCCTTGGGCGCCACCGTCTCGCGGATGCTCACCAGATTGGAAAGCGGAATCATAGCGCCGCCGGCCGCGCGCACGTAAATGAGCTTCGCCTGATCCGGCGTCGTCCGCGAGCGGTCGTCGACCTTGACCACCACGTCATATTGCCGCCCGTCGCGCTTGAACCGGGTAACGTCGCGCCCGGCCAGCAGCGTCTCGATGGTCGAGCCGATGCGGTCGACATCGATGCCGAGATCCGCCGCCTTGTCGCGATCGACCGAAAGCCGGATTTCCGGTTTCGATAATTTGAGATCCGATTCCGGATTGGAGAGGCGCGGATCGGTCATCGCCGCGTCGACCACGGCTTGCGCCGTGGCATCCAGCTCCTCATAGGTGCCGGTGCTCAAGATCACCAGCTCGGCCGCCTTCTGGTTCGGCCGACCACCAAGGGAGGCGGGCACGTTCACATAGGCATTGACGCCGGGCAATTGACTGAGTGGCCCGCGCAGGCTGGCGGCGATTTCCTTGGACGAACGCTCGCGCTCTTCCCAGGGCTTCAGGCGGATCGGCGCCATCGCCTGAGAGGGGCTCTGGTTGCCGGTGACGGTGTTGAAGGCACTGACTTCCGGAATGGGGCCGAACAGCGATTCCAGCTTTGCGACATAGGCCGAGGTGTAATCGAGTGTGGCCCCCTCCGGCCCCGTCACCGAAGCAAAGAGCAGGCCGCGATCCTCGACCGGCGTCAGTTCCGAGCGCAATCCCGAGAGCAGCCAGATGGCACTGCCGGCAACGGCGATGACCAGCAGCACCACCAGCCAGCGGATTCGCATACAGAATTCGAGACTGGCGCGATAGCCGTTGCTGAGCGCCACCAGCAGATATTCGATGGCGCCATAGATCGCGCCATGCTTCTCATGCTCGCGGTCCGGCAGCAGCTTGGCACAAAGCATAGGCGCGAGGGTGAGGGCGACGAAGCCCGATATCAGCACCGCGCCCGCCAGGGTGAGCGCGAATTCGATGAAGAGCTTGCCGGTGCGCCCGGTCTGCAGCGCGACCGGCACATAGACCGCGGCCAGGGTGATGGTCATGGCGAGGACCGCGAAGGCAATTTCCTTGCTGCCGACCAATGCCGCCTTCAAGGGCGACAGGCCCTCTTCGATATGGCGGTGGATGTTCTCCAGCATGACGATCGCATCGTCGACCACCAGGCCGATCGCCAGCACGAAAGAGAGCATGGTGAGGGTATTGAGGCTGAAGCCCAGCGCATACATCATCGCGCAGGCACCGATCAGCGACAGCGGAATGGTGGTGAGTGGGATGATGGTGGCGCGGATCGAACGCAGAAAGAAGATGATGACGAGAAGCACCAGCACCACCGCCTCGCCGATGGTGCGATAGACGTTCTCGATCGACCGGGCGATGAAGGTCGAGGAATCGTAGGCGAGTTCCAGTTTCATGCCGCTCGGTAGCGATTCCTGGATCGAGGGGAGAGCCGCCTGGATCGCTTGCGAGACGTCGAGCGGATTGGCGGTCGATTGCTTGACGATGCCCAGGCTGACGCCGCTCTTGCCGTTGATGCGCGCCCGCACATTGTCGTCATAGGCGGCAAGCTCGATATCGGCGACATCGCCCAGACGCACCAGCGCCTGGTTCGAGCGGCTGACGATGATGGCGGAGAACTCCTCCGGCGTGTTGATACCGGTATCCGAGAGGACCGAGAATTCCCGCGCCTGGCTCTCGATCGTGCCGGCCGGCATTTCCAGATTCTGCGCCCGGATCGCTTCCTCGACATCCTGAACGGTGAGGTTGAAGGCGGCGAGGCGCTCGGGTTTCAGCCAGACGCGCATGGCGGGCTTGCGTTCGCCGAAGATGCGCACTTCGGAAATGCCGGTCAGGGTCTGCAGGCGGTTCTTCACGAAACGATCGACGTAATCCGAAATCTGCAGCGGCGAATCGAGCTCGCTGGTGAAGGCCATCCAGATGATCGGCTGCGCATCCGCCTCGACCTTGGCGATGACCGGTTCCTCGACGTCGTCGGGCAGGCGCCCGCGGGCGCGCGAGACGCGGTCGCGCACATCGGCGGCGGCGGAATCGATGTCGCGGTCGGTGCGGAAGGTGATGCTGATGCGGGATGATTCGGCGCGGCTGGTCGAACTGATGAAATCGATGCCTTCGATGCCGGACAGGCTTTCTTCCAGCGGCTGCGTCACCTGGATTTCGATGATCTCGGCCGATGCGCCGCGGAAATCCGTGCGCACGCTGACAATGGGCTCGTCGATATTCGGGTATTCGCGGACGGTCAGCCGCTCATAGGCGATGACGCCCACCAGCAGGATGATGAGATTGATGACGGTGGCGAAGACAGGGCGGCGGATGCAGAGCTCTGGCAGGCGCATCGCTCCGTTCCCCTATCGCTCGACGATCTTGGCGTCGGCGCCGGGCCGCAGCTTGATCTGCCCGTCGGTCACGACGATGGCGCCGCTCTCGATACCGCTCACGATCTGTACCTTGCCGGATTCGCGCACGCCGGTCGCGACCGGCACCAGTTCCGCCTTGCCGTCCTTGAGCTGATACACGAAGACCTTGTCGCCGCGGGCCACCAGGGCTTCTTCTGGTATGGTGACGGCATTGGCGATCTGGCCCGCTTCGATATCGACTTCGATGAAAAGGCCTGGCTTCAGGCGCCCATCGGGATTGTCGATTTCGGCGCGGATCGAGACGGCACGTGCTGCCGGATCCAGATTGGGATCGATCGCCACGACCGCGCCATTGAAGCTCTCGCCGGGATAGGCATCGGTCTTGATCGCGACGCGGGTGCCCAGTTTCACCACGGCAAGTTCCGTCTGCGGCAGGGTGAAGTCGACATTGAGGCGGTCGATGCGCGCCAGCGTGAAGATCGCCTGGCCGGGCGTCAGATATTCGCCGATGCTCACTTGCCGCAATCCCAACTCGCCGCTGAACGGCGCCGAGATGCGTGTCTTGTCGATCGTGGCATTGGCGAGATTGAGCGCCGCTTCGGCGATGCCGAGTTCGGCGACGGCCTCGTCGAGCGCCTTTTGCGTGCCGGCGCCTTTCGACATCAGGCTGCGGGCGCGCTCGGCATTGGCCTCCCACAGCACTTTCTTGGCCGTCGCGTCGGCGATCTGGGCCCGGTACATGGCGGTATCCAGCTCGGCCAGCAAATCGCCTTCCTTCACCTCGCCCCCTTGCCGGTCGGAAATCATCACGACGCGGCCGGCGATTTCCGGGCTGATGGTGACGCTGTCCGAGGCGGTGAGGGTGCCGATGGCGCGCGAGCGGCGAATCAGTGTTTCGGTCTGCGCCTGGGCCACATAGACCGGGACGGGCGGGGTGGCCTGGGCGGCGGGAACCGGGGCGGCGGTCGATGCCGGCATCAGGCTGGAGGGCATCCAGTTCTGCGGCAGGTGATCCCGGGCCAGGAACAAACCACCGCCAAGCGCAGCCAGAACGCCCAAGGCGATCATTCGGGGAAGGCGGGAGCGGGTGGGAATCGGCTGCATTTGTTTCGGTCGAGTCCTGAAGTTTGGCGATTATCGGCGGATTTCTTGGCTTTTATTGACCTTCCGCCGCCCCCCGAGCCGGCTCGGTATCGTGTTTACGCTGATGATCGGGGCCCGGCTCACCGGTTGCAGACATAGATCCACATCAGTTTACACGCCTCCGGACGGTAAAGCCTGCGCGGCCAAGCATAATAATCCGCCTTCTCCGCCGCACCGACCATGAATTTTTTGCGGCGCGGCAATGGGGTCGGCCCGCGCATTCGTGTTGACAGGCTGGTTGGCCTTGAAGTACATGCTGCCCCGCCGAACAGACGCGCCAAATCGCTGGTGTCGATCCTGTCTTGCGCGGGTGTAGCTCAGTTGGTTAGAGCGCCGGCCTGTCACGCCGGAGGCCGCGGGTTCAAGTCCCGTCACTCGCGCCATTCTCCTTTCATAAATTCCTATGCCGTTTCAATGTGTTGCCGGTGGCCGGAAGGTCAATTTACGGCACTTTGGCGTGGTTTTTACCCTTCCGTGGCCGCGTTAACCTCTTTATAGTGTGCCCCGCCTGGAATCGCGGCCAGCATCGCGATCAGGGTCTTTTGCGCTGCGAAAAATTGGCGTAAAGGACCGCAGCCGTCGCGGCCCGCCGATCAAATACTTGGGGCGCCGCGCCGGGACCGAATATTGGGTGAAGCCGAGGAAAGCGTTGGGGATGGACGAGCTGCTCATCGAATACCTGCCAATCCTGATCTTCCTGGTGATCGCCACGGCGCTGACCCTGGTGATGGTCGCAGCCTCGCTGCTGCTGGGGAAGCAGAACCCCGATTCGGAAAAGCTCTCGCCTTATGAATGCGGTTTCGAGGCGTTCGACGACGCCCGCCGCCAGTTCGACGTGCGCTTCTATCTTGTTGCCATTCTCTTCATCATCTTCGACCTGGAAGTGGCCTTCCTGTTCCCCTGGGCGGTCTCGCTCGGGAATATCGGGATGTTCGGTTTCTGGTCGATGATCATCTTCCTTGGCGTCCTCACCGTGGGCTTCATCTACGAGTGGAAAAAGGGCGCCCTGGAATGGGAGTAAGCCAAATGAGCCAGCCCCAAATGGTGCCAGCCAGCAATGCCATCCTGCGGCCGGGTCCGGCGCAGGACCAGGTTCTGACCGAGGTCACCAACGAACTCCAGGACAAGGGTTTCGTGGTGGCGCAGATGGACAAGCTGGTGAACTGGGCGCGCACCGGTTCGCTCTGGCCGATGACCTTCGGCCTCGCCTGCTGTGCCGTGGAAATGATGCACGCCTACATGGCGCGCTACGATCTCGACCGTTTCGGCGTCGTGCCGCGCGGGTCGCCCCGCCAATCCGACGTCATGATCGTTGCCGGCACGCTCACCAACAAGATGGCTCCCGCTTTGCGCAAGGTCTACGACCAGATGGCCGAGCCGCGCTGGGTCATCTCCATGGGCTCCTGCGCCAATGGCGGCGGTTATTATCACTATTCCTATTCCGTGGTGCGTGGCTGCGACCGCATTGTGCCGGTCGATGTCTACGTGCCGGGCTGCCCGCCGACGGCCGAGGCGCTCGTCTACGGAATCCTGCAACTGCAGAAGAAGATCCGACGCACATCGACGATCGCGCGCTGAACCAGCGCGGGCAACGTTGAACTGGGCTTAGGGGAAGGGTAGGGCCATACCATCATGACCGATGCTTACCGCGAGTTGGGAGATCATATCTCGGCCGCCCTCGGCGACGCCGTGCTGCGTACCGAGGTGGTTCTGGGCGAACTCATGGTCTATGTCCCGGCGGCGCGTCTCGAGCGGGTGCTGAGTTTCCTGCGCGACGATCAGAAATGCTTCTTCAAGATGCTGATCGACATCTGCGGCGTGGATTACCCCGAGCGGGCCGAGCGCTTCGACGTCGTCTACAATCTCCTCAGCCTCAAGCACAACACGCGCTGCCGCGTGAAGGTTGCGGTGGGCGAGGATGAAGCGGTGCCGAGCGCTGTCGGCATCTATCCCGCCGCCGGCTGGTTCGAACGCGAAGCCTACGACCTCTACGGCATCTTCTTCGACGGCAACCCGGATTTGCGGCGCATCCTCACCGATTACGGTTTCGAGGGGCATCCCTTCCGCAAGGATTTCCCGCTCACCGGCTATGTCGAGGTCCGCTACGACGAACAGCAGAAGCGGGTCATTTACGAGCCGGTGAAGCTGGTTCAGGAATTCCGCTCGTTCGACTTCCTCTCGCCCTGGGAAGGCATGCTGCAGCCGCGGCCGGTTCTCCCCGGTGATGAAAAAGCGGCCCCCGACCAACAAGGCGCCGCCCCGGCTGGAAAGACCAACTGATGGCCGAAATGCAAATCAAACCGATGACCATGAATTTCGGGCCGCAGCATCCGGCGGCCCACGGTGTGCTGCGCATGGTCATGGAAATGGATGGCGAGGTCGTGCGCCGGGTCGATCCCCATATCGGCCTGCTGCATCGCGGCACCGAGAAGCTGATCGAGTACAAGACCTATACCCAGGCGATCCCCTATTTTGACCGCCTCGATTACGTCAGCCCGATGTGCCAGGAGCATGCCTTCGTGCTCGCCGTCGAAAAGCTGCTGGGTCTCGAAGTGCCGCTGCGCGGCCAGTATATCCGCGTCATGTTTGACGAAGTGACGCGCATCCTCAATCACCTCCTCAACATCCCGGCCTATGCCATGGATGTGGGCGCCATCACGCCCTTCCTCTGGGTGTTCGAGCAGCGCGAATTGCTGATGGAATTCTACGAGCGCGTCTCGGGCGCGCGTCTGCATGCCGCTTACTATCGTCCGGGCGGCGTGCATCAGGACATTCCGGCCGGCCTCCTCGAAGATCTCTGGGCGTGGAGCGAGCAATTCCCCCAGATCGTCGACGACATGGAAGGGTTGCTCACCAACAACCGCATCTTCAAGCAGCGTCTCGTCGATGTCTGCCCGGTTTCGGCCGAGGATGCGATCGCCTGGGGCTTCACGGGGCCGGTCCTCAGGGCCTCGGGCGTGCCGTGGGATCTCAGGAAATCGCAGCCTTACATGGTCTATGACCGCATGGATTTCGACATTCCGGTCGGCAAGAACGGCGATTGCTACGATCGCTATCTGGTCCGCGTCGCCGAAATGCGCGAAAGCCTCAAGATCGTGCGCCAGTGCATCAAGGAAATGCCGGGCGGTCCGGCCAGTTCCACCGATCACAAGGTTACCCCGCCCAGCCGCGGCGAGATGAAGCAATCGATGGAATCGCTGATCCATCACTTCAAGCTCTATACCGAGGGCTATCACGTGCCGGCGGGCGAGACCTATACCGCGATCGAAGCGCCCAAGGGCGAGTTCGGTGTCTATCTGGTGTCCGACGGCACCAACAAGCCGCATCGCTGCAAAATCCGCGCGCCGGGTTTCCCGCATCTCCAGGCCATGGACTTCCTGTGCAAGGGATACATGCTGGCGGATTCGGTGGCGATCCTCGGCTCCCTCGACATTGTCTTCGGCGAGATCGACAGATGAGTGCTTCTGCAAATACCGACGTGGTTCAGCCGGAGAGCTTCGCTTTCACGGCCGAGAACCTGGCAAAGGCGAAGGTCATCATCGCCCGCTATCCGGAAGGCCGCCAGCCCTCCGCGGTGATGCCGCTCCTCGATCTGGCGCAGCGCCAGCATGGCTGGATCCCGCGCGTCGCGATGGATGTGATCGCTGGCATGCTCGATATGGCGCCTATTCGCGTCTACGAGGTGGCGACCTTCTATTCGATGTACAATTTGCAGCCGGTCGGCAAACACCTCATCCAGGTCTGCCGCACGACGCCCTGCTGGTTGCGTGGTTCCGACAACCTCACCGATTACCTGAAGAAGCGCCTCGGCGTCGGTATGAAGGAAGTGACCAAGGACGGTCTCTTCTCGATGATGGAAGTCGAATGCCTCGGCGCCTGCTGCAACGCGCCGATGGTGCAGATCAACGACGATTTCTACGAGGACCTGACGCCGGAAACGCTGGGCAAGGTGCTCGACGAGCTGGCCGCCGGCCGCAAGCCGCAGACCGGTCCGCAGAACGGCCGACGTGCCTCGATGGCGGAAGGCGGCAAGACGACTCTGCAGGAGATTCCCATCTCCTACGACATGTCGCCGGATCTGGTGGGAGGTAAGTGATGCTTCAGGACCAGGACCGCATCTTCAAGAACATCTACTGCCAGGACGATTGGCGCCTCGCCGGCGCGCGTCGCCGCGGCATCTGGGACAATACCAAGGCGCTTCTGGAAGCCGGTCCCGACAAGATGATCGACGACATCAAGGCCTCGGAATTGCGCGGCCGTGGCGGCGCCGGTTTCCCCACGGGCATGAAGTGGTCCTTCATGCCCAAGCAATCGGACGGGCGTCCCTCCTATCTCGTCGTCAATGCCGACGAATCCGAGCCCGGCACCTGCAAGGACCGCGAGATCCTGCGCTTCGATCCGCACATGCTGATCGAGGGCTGCCTGATTGCCGGTTTCGCCATGCGCTGCAAGGCGGCCTATATCTATATCCGCGGCGAATTCTACCAGGAGGCCGTCCACGTCCAGACGGCGATCGACGAAGCCTATGACGCCGGCCTCATCGGCAAGAACGCGTCGGGCTCCGGCTACGATTTCGACGTCTATCTGCATCGCGGCGCCGGCGCTTATATCTGCGGCGAGGAATCGGCCCTCATCGAAAGCCTCGAAGGCAAGAAGGGGCAGCCGCGGTTGAAGCCGCCATTCCCGGCGGCGGTCGGCCTCTATGGCTGCCCGACCACGGTCAACAATGTCGAAACAATCGCGGTGACGCCGACCATTCTGCGGCGCGGCCCCGCTTGGTTCGCCGGTCTTGGCCGGCCGAAGAATGTCGGCACCAAGCTCTTCTGCGTGTCGGGCCATGTGAACAAGCCCTGCAATGTCGAGGAAGAGATGGGCATCCCCTTGCGGGAACTCATCGACAAGCATTGCGGCGGTGTGCGCGGCGGCTGGGACAATCTGCTGGCGGTGATCCCCGGCGGCTCCTCGGTGCCGATGCTGCCCAAGCATATCTGCGACGACGTGCTCATGGATTTCGATAGCCTGCGCGCGGTCCAGTCGGGCCTCGGCACGGCGGCGGTCATCGTCATGGACAAGTCGACCGATCTCATTGAGGCGATCACGCGCTTTGCCCATTTCTACATGCATGAAAGCTGCGGTCAGTGCACGCCGTGCCGCGAAGGTACCGGCTGGATGTTCCGCATCATGACGCGCTTCGTGAAGGGCGATGCCGATCCGTCCGAGATCGACATGCTGCTCGACATCTCGAAGCAGATCGAAGGCCACACCATCTGCGCGTTGGGCGATGCGGCGGCGTGGCCGATCCAGGGTTTGATGCGCCATTTCCGACCGGTGGTGGAGGAGCGCATGCGCGCTTTCCGCGGCCGCCAGGCGGCTGAGTAGGGCAGGGAGCAGGGTTCAAGATCATGCCGAAGATGACAATCGACGGGATCGAGATCGAGGTACCGGCCGGTATTACCGTGCTGCAGGCCTGCGAGCTCGCTGGCAAGGAAATCCCGCGCTTCTGCTACCACGAGCGCTTGTCCGTCGCGGGCAATTGCCGCATGTGCCTGGTGGAGCAGGAAAAGGCGCCAAAGCCGGTGGCGAGCTGCGCCATGCCGGTGGCCGAGGGCATGGTGATCAAGACCGACAGTCCGCTGGTCCAGAAGGCCCGCAAGGGCGTTATGGAATTCCTGCTGATCAACCATCCGCTCGATTGCCCGATCTGCGATCAGGGCGGCGAATGCGACCTGCAGGACCAGGCAGTGGCCTTCGGCAAAAGCTTCTCGCGCTACAATGAAGAAAAGCGCGCTGTTACCGACAAGGATTTCGGGCCGCTGGTGAAGACCGAAATGACGCGCTGCATTCAATGCACGCGCTGCATCCGTTTCGCGACCGAGGTGGCTGGCGTCGAAGTGCTGGGTGCGGTTGCCCGCGGCGAGCATATGGAAGTCACCACCTATGTCGAGAAGGGCATCGCCTCCGAGCTCTCCGGCAACCTCATCGATCTCTGCCCGGTCGGTGCTCTGACGTCGAAGCCCTACGCCTTCACGGCGCGTCCCTGGGAACTCACCAAGACCGAATCCGTCGATGTCGCCGATGCCGTCGGTGTCAACATCCGCATCGATTCCCGCGGCCGCGAGGTGCTCCGCATCCTGCCGCGCCTCAATGAGGACGTGAACGAGGAATGGATGGCCGACAAGGGCCGCTTCTGGGTGGATGGTCTCCGCCGCCAGCGCCTTGATCGTCCCTTCCTCCGCGAGAACGGCAAGTTGCGCGCGGCCACCTGGGCCGAGGCTTTCGACGCCATCGCCGCCAAGGTGAAGGGCGTCGATGGCAAGCGCATCGCCGCCATCGCCGGTGATCAGGTCGATGCCGAAAGCCTCTTTGCGCTCAAGGAATTGATGGCCTCCCTGGGTTCGCCCAACATCGATTGCCGCCAGGATGGCGCGGCGTTCGATGCGACGATCCGGGCCTCCTATCTTTTCAACAGCACCATTGCCGGCATCGACAAGGCCGATGTGATCCTGCTGGTGGGTTCCAATCCGCGCTGGGAAGCACCGGTGATCAACGCCCGCATCCGCAAGCGTCATCTGAAGGGCGGCCTCAAGGTCGCCAGCATTGGTGCCGTGGGCGATCTCACCTATCCGGTCGAGATGCTGGGTGCCGGCCCGGAAACCTTGGCGGATCTCGCCAAAGGTGGCCATAGCTTCGCGGAAGCTCTGAAGAATGCCAAGGCGCCGATGATCATCATCGGCCAGGGGGCGCTCACGCGTCCCGACGGTACGGCGATCCTCGGTCTTGCCCGCAAGCTCGCCGATGCCTGCAACGTCGTGCGCGCCGATTGGAACGGCTTCAACGTTCTTCATACGGCGGCTTCGCGCGTCGCTGGCCTTGAGTTGGGCTTCGTGCCGCAAACGGGCGGACGCGATGTCGCCGGCATCCTCGACGGTGCGCAGAAGGGCGAGATCGACATCGTCTATCTGCTGGCCGCCGACGAGATCGACACCAACCGCCTCGGCAAAGCCTTCGTCATCTATCAGGGGCATCACGGCGATCGTGGCGCCCATCGCGCCGATGTCGTTCTGCCCGGCGCCGCCTATACCGAAAAGGACGGCACCTATATGAACACGGAAGGTCGCGCCCAATTGGGCCGTCTCGCGATCTTCCCGCCGGGCGATGCCAAGGCCGATTGGAGCATCCTGCGCGCACTCTCCGAAGTGCTTGGCAAGAAGCTCGGTTATGACAGCCTCGATCAATTGCGCCGCAAACTCTATCTCGCCCATGCGCGCTTCCAGCATCTGGGGGTGATCGATCATGCACCCTGGACGGCTTTCGGCGGCAGCGGCGAGCCATCGCGCGAGGCCTTCAAGCCGGCGATTTCGAATTACTACATGACCGATCCGATCAGCCGCGCCTCGGCGACGATGGCGCAATGCACCGAGCGTTTCGTGCAGCCGGCTCAGGGCGGAAAGACGGGCACCCATGGCTGAGTTCTTCACTTCCACCTTCGGGGACTATCTCGGCATCACGATCTTCACGGTGCTGAAGATCCTGTGCATCATCGTCCCGCTTTTGCTGGCCGTTGCCTACCTCACCCTGGCCGAGCGCAAGGTGATGGCGGCGATGCAGATCCGCCGCGGCCCCAACGTGGTCGGGCCCTTCGGTCTGCTGCAGCCGATCGCCGATGGCGTGAAGCTGCTGTTCAAGGAAACCATCATCCCGTCTGGTGCCAACCGCGTGGCCTTCGTCGTGGCGCCGATGATCACCTTCATCCTTTCGCTCATCGCCTGGGCGGTGATCCCGTTCGATGACGGCGTGGTGCTGGCTGATCTCAATGTCGGCATCCTCTACCTCTTCGCCATCTCGTCGCTGGGCGTCTACGGCATCGTGCTCGCGGGCTGGGCCTCGAACTCGAAATACCCGTTCCTGGGTGCGTTGCGCTCGGCGGCACAGATGGTCTCCTACGAAGTCTCGATCGGCTTCGTGCTGGTGACCGTGCTTCTTTGCGTGGGCTCCCTCAATCTCAACGACATCGTCAAGGCGCAGGCCAATTGGTGGTTCTGCATCCTTCTCTTCCCGATGTTCATCGTCTTCTACATCTCGGCCCTGGCGGAAACCAACCGGCCGCCTTTCGATCTCCCGGAAGCGGAATCGGAACTGGTCGCTGGTTATTTCTCGGAATATTCCGCCTTCACCTTCGCGCTCTTCTTCCTCGGCGAATACGCCAATATCTGGATGATGAGCGCCATGACCTCGATCCTGTTCTTAGGGGGCTGGCAGGCGCCGTTCGACGTGGCGCCCTTCACCTGGATCCCCGGCTGGATCTGGTTCGCCCTGAAGGCCAGCTTCGTCGCCTTCTCCTTCATCTGGGTGCGCGCCACTTTCCCGCGCTACCGCTATGACCAGCTGATGCGTCTCGGCTGGAAGATCTTTCTGCCCCTGTCCTTGGCCATGGTGATCATCACCGCGGGCGTGCTGCTCGCGACCGACAGCCTGCCGAAGAAGGGTAACGTCATGCCAGCCAGTGCGGTGGAAACCACCGTGCCGGCCAGCGATTGAGGAGCTGATTAGATGTCCGTCATGTTCCGCACGGCCAAGAGCTTCCTGCTTTGGGAACTGGTTTCCGGCATGGTCCTCACCTTCCGCTATCTCTTCAAGGAGAAGGTGACGATCAACTATCCCTACGAGAAGGGCCCGCTTTCGCCGCGCTTCCGGGGCGAGCATGCCTTGCGCCGCTATGCCAATGGCGAGGAACGCTGCATCGCCTGCAAGCTGTGCGAGGCGATCTGCCCGGCCCAGGCCATCACCATCGAGGCCGAGCCGCGCGACGACGGCAGCCGACGCACGACGCGCTACGATATCGACATGACGAAATGCATCTATTGCGGCTTCTGCCAGGAAGCCTGCCCGGTGGATGCGATCGTCGAGGGACCGAATTTCGAGTTTGCCACCGAGACCCGCGAGGAGCTGTTCTACAACAAGGACAAGCTGCTGCGGAACGGCGAGCGCTGGGAAGCGGAAATTGCCGGCAATATCGCCGCCGACGCGCCCTATCGCTGAACCGGATAGGGTGGGGGAGAACAGCTAGATGATCGTCCAGACCATCGCCTTTTATGTCTTTGCCGCGGTCGCCGTCGTTTCGGCGCTGCTGGTGGTCGGGAACCGCAATCCGGTCTATTCGGTGCTGTTCCTGATCCTGACCTTCTTCAACGTCGCAGCCCTCTTCGTCCTCATCGGCGCCGAGTTCCTGGCGATGATGCTGGTGGTCGTCTATGTCGGCGCCGTCGCGGTGCTATTCCTCTTCGTCGTCATGATGCTCGACATCAATTTCGTCGAATTGCGCCAGGGCTTCGTCAAATACCTGCCGATCGGCGCCGTCATCGGCATCATTCTGGCGGCGGAACTCATCTTCGTCGTGGCCGGCACCGGCCTCGGTACAGCGCCCGCCGCGGCGCCGACACCGGCGGTGAGCGAGTTCACCAATACCGAGGCCCTCGGCAACATCATGTACACGCAGTATTTCTACCTGTTCCAGGTGGCGGGGCTGGTGCTGCTGGTCGCTATGATGGGCGCCATCGTGCTGACCCATCGCGATCGCGGTGGCGTGCGTCGCCAGCGCATCTCGGACCAGTTGGCGCGCGGCCGGGATTCGGTCGAGCTCAAAAAAGTTCAATCGGGCAAGGGGGTGTGACGCCATGAGCATCGGCATCGAACATTACCTCACCCTCTCGGCGATCCTCTTCACGATCGGCATCTTCGGCATCTTCATCAACCGGAAGAACGTCATCATCATCCTGATGTCGGTCGAATTGATGCTGCTGGCCGTCAACGTGAACATGGTCGCCTTTTCGGCCTTCCTGAATGACCTGGTCGGCCAGGTTTTCGCCATGCTGATCCTGACCGTCGCCGCGGCCGAGGCCGCGATCGGTCTTGCGATCCTCGTCGTCTTCTTCCGGACTCGCGGCTCGATCGCCGTCGAGGACGTCAACATGATGAAGGGCTGACATGAATATCGACGTCGCCATCGTCGCCCTTCCGCTGCTGGGCGCAATCATCGTCGGCTTCGGCAATCGCCGCCTTGGCGATCATGCCGCGCAATGGATCACCTCCGGCCTCATGCTGCTGGTGATGGTGCTCTCCTGGACCGTCTTCTTCGACGTGACGGGGAGCGGTGTCGCGCGCACGACCGAGCTCTTCACCTGGTTCGAGACCGGTACTTTCCGCGCCGCCTGGGCGGTCCGTGTGGATCAGCTTTCGGCCGTGATGCTGATCGTGGTCACCACCGTTTCCGCCATGGTCCATGTCTATTCCATCGGCTACATGCACCACGACAAATCGGTGCCGCGCTTCATGGCCTATCTGTCGCTCTTCACCTTCTGCATGCTGATGCTGGTGACGGCGGACAATTTCATCCAGATGTTCTTCGGCTGGGAAGGTGTGGGCTTGAGCTCTTACCTGCTGATCGGCTTCTGGTTCGACCGGCCCAGCGCCAATGCCGCCGCCATCAAGGCCTTCCTGGTCAATCGCGTCGGCGATTTCGGCTTCGCGCTCGGCATCATGGGCGTCTTCCTGGTCTTCGGCACGGTCGAGTTCAAACCGGTCTTCGATGCCGTCGTCACCGGCAACATGCCGCAGAGCTTCAATTTCCTCGGCCATGATCTGCCGACCCTGGAAGTGCTCTGCCTGCTGCTCTTCATCGGTGCCATGGGCAAATCGGCGCAGCTCTTCCTGCACACCTGGCTCCCGGATGCGATGGAAGGCCCGACCCCGGTTTCGGCTCTCATTCATGCCGCGACCATGGTGACCGCCGGTGTCTTCATGGTCTGCCGCCTGTCGCCGATGTTCGAATATGCGCCCATCGCCAAGGACGTGGTCACCATCGTCGGTGCCTCGACCGCCTTCTTCGCGGCGACGATCGGTCTTACCCAGAACGACATCAAGCGCGTCATCGCCTATTCGACCTGTTCGCAGCTCGGCTACATGTTTTTCGCGGCGGGCGTCGGTGCCTATGGCGCCGCCATGTTCCACCTCTTTACCCACGCTTTCTTCAAGGCGCTGCTGTTCCTTTGCGCGGGTTCCGTGATCCATGCCATGTCCGGCGAGCAGGACATGCGCAAGATGGGCGGCATCTACAAGCTCATTCCCTTCACCTATGGCCTGATGTGGATCGGCAATCTGGCGCTGGCCGGTGTCGGCATTCCGGGTGTCTACGGTTTTGCCGGATTCTACTCCAAGGACAGCATCCTCGAATCCGCCTTTGCCGCGCATAGCGCCGTCGGGCAATACGCCTTCTGGCTGGGCATCGTCGGCGCGGTGATGACGGCATTCTACTCCTGGCGCCTCATTTACCTGACCTTCCACAACAAGCCGCGTGCTTCCCATGACGTGATGCATCACGTCCATGAAAGCCCCTGGGTCATGCTGGCCCCGCTCTTCGTTCTGGCGGCGGGCGCTTTGGGCACCGGCATCATCTGGTATGAAAGCTTCGTCGGCCATCACATGAACGAGTTCTGGGGGCAGGCGCTGCATTTCGCCGCCAGCAATCATGTGCCGCACGAGGCTCATAACGTACCGCTCTGGGTGAAGCTCATCCCGCTCTTTGCCGGCCTTACGGGCATCGCCTTTGCGACCTATGCCTATATGGTCCAGAAGGGCCTGCCGGCGGCGATCGCCGGGGCGCTCAGGCCGCTTTACCTCTTCTCCTACAACAAGTGGTATTTCGACGAGCTCTACGATGCGCTCTTCGTGCGCCCGGCGCTATTGCTCGGCCGCTTCCTGTGGAAGGGCGGCGACGGTGCCGTGGTCGATGGCGCCATCAACGGCTTTGCCTGGCTGACCGGCGATTACCTCGCCAAGAAGGCGGGACGCCTGCAGACCGGCTATGTCTACCACTATGCTTTCGTCATGCTGATCGGCATCGTCGCGCTGGTCACATGGTACATCTTCGCCTTCGGTAAGTGAGATCGTGATGAGCGGCAGCATGCCCATCCTCAGCCTGACCACCTTCCTGCCGCTTGTCGGCGCGGTGCTCATCCTCATCCTCAAGGGCGAGGAGGGGGCGGTCGCGCGCAATGCCCGCTACGTGGCCTTGTGGACCTCGCTCATCACCTTCGCCGTCTCGCTGGTGATCTGGTTCCAGTTCGACCGCAATGCCGTCGGATTCCAGTTCGTCGAAAAGGCCGAATGGCTGCCCTCGCTCGGCATCAACTATCATATGGGCATTGACGGCATCTCGATGACCTTCGTGCTGCTCTCGACCCTGCTGACGCCGGTCTGCATTCTGGCCAGCTGGGAAGCGATCGAGAAGCGCGTCAAGGAATACATGATCGCCTTCCTCGGCCTCGAGACGCTGATGGTCGGCACCTTCTGCGCCCTCGATTTCGTCACTTTCTACATCTTCTTCGAATGCGTCCTCATCCCGATGTACCTCATCATCGGTATCTGGGGCGGCCCGCGCCGGGTCTATTCGGCGATCAAGTTCTTCCTCTTCACCCTGGCGGGTTCGGTGCTGATGTTGCTCGCCATCCTGGCGATGTATCAAATCGCCGGGACCACCGACATCCCGACCCTGATGGCGTTCGCCTTCGATCCCAATGTGCAGTTCTGGCTCTGGCTGGCGCTGTTCGCGTCCTTCGCCGTGAAGGTCCCGATGTGGCCGGTTCATACCTGGCTGCCGGACGCCCATGTCGAGGCGCCGACCGCGGGTTCCGTGATCCTGGCCGGCGTTCTGCTGAAGATGGGCGCCTACGGTTTCCTGCGCTTTTCGATCCCGATGCTGCCCGAGGCCTCGGCCTATTTCACGCCTTTGGTCTACGGCCTCAGCATCGTTGCCGTCATCTACACCTCGCTCATCGCGCTGGCGCAGGAGGACATGAAGAAGCTCATCGCCTATTCTTCCGTGGCGCATATGGGCTTCGTCACCGCCGGTATCTTCTCGATGAACCAGCAGGGCATCGAGGGGGCGCTGTTCCAGATGCTCTCCCACGGCATCGTCTCCGGCGCACTCTTCCTCTGCGTCGGCGTCATCTATGACCGCCTGCATACCCGCGATATCGCGCGTTATGGTGGTCTCGTTCACCGCATGCCGCGTTATGCGCTGGTCTTCATGATCTTCACCATGGCTTCGGTCGGCCTTCCCGGGACCGCCGGCTTCATCGGCGAATTCCTGATCATGGTGGGCGTGTTCCAGGACAATACCTGGGTGGCGCTTTTCATCGCGACCGGCCTCGTCCTGGGTGCCGCCTATATGCTGTGGCTCTATCGCCGCGTCGTTTTCGGCGAACTCACCAAGGAAGATCTGAAATCGATGCTCGATCTCTCCTGGCGCGAGAAGATTGTCTTCGCGCCGCTGATCATCCTGGTTTTCTGGATGGGCATCTATCCGGTGAGCTTCACCTCGATCTTCGCCCCGACCGTGAACGCCTTCATCAGTGATTACGGCCCGCGCATGGATGCGGTGGCGGAGCATGGTCTGGTTCCGGCGGCGCAAGCCGTGGAAACACAATAAGCCGAGGGCAGAGCAGTCATGGAATCCTTCGTCAGCCTCAATCTCGGTCTCGCCCGGCCCGAAATCTTCCTCGCCGCGGCGGGCCTCTTTCTGCTGGTCTGCGGTGCCTGGGGCGGTGACCGCTCGACCCGCCTCATTGGCTGGGCCAGTGTTGCCGCGCTCGTCATCGCCATCCTGCTCACCGTCACCGACGGGGCGAGCGGTCTTGCCTTCAACGGTCTCTTCGTCGCCGATGGCTTCGCGGCCTTTGCCAAGATCCTGTCCTTTGGTGCTGCGGCGGTCGCTATCATCGTGGCGCTCGACCAGATGGCGCGCGACGGCGTGGTGCGGTTCGAATTGCCGCTCCTGATGCTGCTGGCTTCCCTCGGCATGGCGCTGATGATTTCGGCCAACGATCTCATCTCGCTCTATGTCGGCCTCGAGCTCCAATCGCTGGCCCTCTATGTCGTGGCCGCGATCCGCCGTGACACGGTGCGCTCGACCGAAGCCGGCCTCAAATATTTCGTCCTGGGAGCTCTGAGCTCCGGCATGCTGCTCTACGGCGCCTCGCTGATCTATGGCTTCAGCGGCTCGACCAGTTTCGCGGTGCTGGCGAACACACTCAGCGGCGAACCCTCACTCGGCCTCATCGTCGGCCTCGTCTTCCTCTGCGCCGGTCTCTCCTTCAAGATTTCCGCGGTGCCCTTCCACATGTGGACGCCCGACGTCTATGAAGGTGCGCCGACCCCGATCACCGCCTTCTTCGCGGCAGCGCCCAAGGTGGCGGCGATCGCGCTCTTCGCTCGGGTCCTCATCGGTCCCTTCGGCGACATGGTGGGGCAGTGGCAGCAGATCATCATTGTGGTCTCGGTCCTTTCCATGGTGCTGGGCGCCGTGGCCGCGATCGCGCAGAAGAACATCAAGCGCCTGATGGCCTATTCCTCGATCGGCAATGTCGGCTACGCCTTGGTGGGCCTTGCCAGCGGCACGATCGACGGCGTTTCCGGCCTGCTCACCTATATGGCGATCTATGTGGTGATGACCATCGGCGCCTTCGCCGTGATCATGGCCATGCGCCGCCAGGGCGAGGGCGTCGAGGAAATCTCGGACCTCGCCGGCCTCAGCCGCTCGCAGCCGGGCCTTGCTTATGCGCTCGCCATCTTCATGTTCTCGATGGCCGGCATCCCGCCCTTCGCCGGTTTCTTCGGCAAGCTCTTCGTCTTCATGGCGGCGATCAACGCCGGCCTCTATGTGCTGGCCGTCATCGGCGTGCTGACCAGCGTGATCTCGGCCTTCTATTATATCCGTATCATCAAGGTGATGTTCTTCGACCAGGCGACCACACCCTTCGACCGCGTGCCGGGAACTTTGCGTCTGGTGCTAGTGGCCAGCGTCGCCATCATCACCTTCGGCTTCCTCGCCGGCGCGCCCTTCTTCGATCTCTCGGCCGCCGCCGCGGGCTCGCTCTTCGCCGGCTGATCCGGGCCAAATGCCCCTCATCTTCCGCGTCGAAACTGTCGAGGAGATCGGCAGCACCAACGACGCGCTGAAGCTTCGCGCAAGCGATGGCGTGGAGGAGGGGCTGGTGCTGCGCGCCGAAAGGCAATCGGCCGGGCGCGGCCGCCGCGGCCGTTCCTGGACCTCCGAACCCGGTAATCTTTACGTCTCCCTCCTGCTGCGGCCGGCGAAGGCGCCGGGCGAGGCGGCGACCCTCGGTTTCGTCGCCGCTATCGCCACTGGCAATCTGCTACGCGCCCTGATGGATGTGCCGGTCACGCTGAAATGGCCCAATGATGTGCTGGTGGACGGGGCCAAGATCTCCGGCATCCTCCTCGAATCCGGCGGTGTCGCCGGGGGCAAGGTCGATTGGCTGGTGCTGGGAATCGGCATCAATCTGCGCCACCATCCCGAGGACGCCCTCTATCCGACCACCGATCTCGTGGCGGCCGGCGGTCCGGCCTTGCCACCGGCCCAGACCCTCGATCTGCTTCTGGCGGAGTTCCAGCCGCTCTATGAACGTTGGCTCGCCGGTGGTTTCGCGGTCTTGCGGGAGGAATGGCTGCGTCATGCGCGCGGCCTGGGGTCTCCCATCCTGGCCCGGCTGGGGACGGAGGAGGTGCCGGGAATCTTCGCCGGGATCGAAGGCGACGGCACCCTGCTGCTCACCACCGAGGGGGGCGGGACGCGCCGCATCGCCGCCGGTGATATTTTCTTCGCACCCGTCTAAGCTGGCCCAAAGCCTGAACAAGGGGAATGCGCGATGCTGCTCGCGATCAATGCCAACAACACCAATGTGAAGTTCGCCGTCTATGACGGCGACAAAGCACTAGGGGACTGGCGCATCAAGACCGAGGCCGGCCGCACCGCCGATCAATACGTGGTCTGGCTCAATCAGCTGATGCTGATGAAGGGGCTCAGCCTCAAATCCATCACCGCGGCCATCATCGCGACGGTGGTACCGCAATCGCTCTTTCACCTCAATCTGCTGTGCGAGACGCATCTCGGTTGCAAGCCGCTGGTGGTGGGCGATCCCGGCGTGAAGCTCGGCATCGCCGTGAAGATGGATATCCCCAGTTCCACCGTCGGCGCCGATCGCCTCGCCAATGCCGTTGCCGGCCATATCACCTACAAGAAGCCGCTGGTGGTGGTCGATTTCGGCACCGCCACGACCTTCGACGTGGTGGATGGCGATGGCAATTACATCGGCGGCGCCATTGCGCCCGGTATCGTGCTCTCGGTCGAGATTCTGCACAGCGCCACCGCCATGCTGCCGCGCATCGTCGTGGAACGGCCCGGCCGCGTCATCGGCAAAAGCACCACCGAGGCGATGCAATCCGGCATCTTCTGGGGCTATGTCGGTCTGGTCGAGGGCATGGTGCGGCGCATCTCGGAAGAATTCGGCGGCCCGCTCGACGTGGTGGCGACCGGCGGCCTCGCGCCGCTCTTCCACGGCCAGACACCCGTCATTACCCATCTCGATCCCGACATCACCATGCGCGGCCTCGTCGAAATCTACCGGCGCAATCAGGCCTGAGAAAGTCAAGGATGACCGATCCGCTGCAACCACGTTCCGACGAATTGCTGTTCCTGCCCTTGGGCGGGTCCGGCGAGATCGGCATGAATCTCAATCTTTACGGCCATGCCGGCAAATGGCTGATGGTTGATCTCGGTATTTCCTTCGGCGACGATACCGTGCCCGGCATCGATGTCGTCATGCCCAACCCGCAATTCATCGCCGAACGGGCGAAGGACCTCGCCGGCATCGTGCTGACGCACGCCCATGAGGATCATATCGGCGCGGTGCCCTATCTCTGGCCGCGCCTCCGTTGCCCGCTTTATGCGACACCCTTCACCGCCTCGGTCCTGAAACGCAAGCTCGCCGAAGCGGGATTGGAGCGCGAGGCCAAGATCACCATCATCCCGATGTCGGGCAAGGTCAGCATCGGCCCCTTCGAAATCGAGTTGATCACGCTCACCCATTCCATCCCCGAACCGAACGCGGTCGTAATCCGCACGCCTTTGGGGGCCGTGCTTCATACTGGCGATTGGAAGCTCGATCCGGAACCCCTGGTCGGCCCCACCACCGACGAGGCCGCCTTGCGGGCCTTGGGACAGGGTGGCGTCCTTGCCATGATCTGCGATTCGACCAATGTCTTCGTCGAGGGCACCTCCGGTTCCGAGGCCGATGTGCGCGCCTCGCTGATGGACTTGGTGGGCCGTCTCAAGAACCGCATCGCCATCGGCTGCTTTGCCAGCAATCTCGCCCGCGTCGAGACCATTGCGAAGGTAGCCGAAGCCCATGGCCGCCACTGCGCCTTGGTCGGCCGTTCGCTCTGGCGCATGGTCGAGGCGGCGCAGGAGAACGGCTATCTCACTGACCTGCCGCCTTTCGTCAGCGAGCATGATGTCGGCTATTTCCCGCGCGAAAACGTGCTGATGATCTGCACGGGGAGCCAGGGCGAGCCGCGCTCGGCCCTCACGCGCATCGCCCGGCGCGAGCATCCGCAGGTCCATCTGGAATCAGGTGATCACGCGATCTTCTCTTCCCGCGTCATTCCGGGGAACGAGATTTCGATCAACCGCCTCCACAACGATCTCACCAAACTGGGCGTCGAGGTGATCACCGATCGCGACGAGCATGTCCATGTCTCCGGCCATCCGGCCCGCGACGAACTGGCCGAGATGTATCACTGGGTGCGCCCGCGCATCGCCTTGCCGGTCCATGGCGAGGCGCGCCACATTCAGGAACATGTCGCCTTCGCCAGGGCTTGTCAGGTGCCCGAAGCCCTGGCGCCCGAGAACGGCATGCTCATTCGCCTCGCTCCCGGCCCGGCCGAGATGGTGGCGCGCGTTCCCGCCGGCCGTCTTGCCCTCGACGGCAAGGCGCTGGTCCCGGCCGATAGCGAGGCGATCCGCCACCGCCACCGCATGAGCTTCAACGGTGTCATCCTGGTCTCGCTGGTGGTCGACAAGAACGGCAAACCCCTGGTGTCCGCCAAGGTCTCACTGGACGGCCTCCTCGACGAACCCGCCGCCGGCGAAGCAGTCGCTGCCATCGCCGACGAAGTGGCCGACGCCATGGACGAGATGCCTCGGGCCAAACGCGGCGACGATGCCGAACTCGCGGAAGCCGTGCGCCTCGCCGCCCGTCGTTGGTTCCACAAGACCTACGACAAGAAGCCGATCACCAAGGTGCATCTGATCAGGGTATAATTTATCGACGGTTAAATTAGAGCCGAAAAAGAGAGAGCGATCGCATGTATCTCGCGCGATGGAGAGCACTGTCTCTAATCGGGTGTATCTGGTGGATATCCAGCGCATCTTTAACCGAGCCGGCAATTGCGAATGAGAATGCCGCTGAGGACTTGATTGCATTTGCGATTGAACCATGGCGCCCGGCCAACCCTGGTATTGGTCTGGTTCGATGGCCCGTTCAGCCATCGGTGACACTTCATTTTCTTGCAAAAAATATGTCGGCTGAAGAGGCGGCGGCGGTCGAGTATGTCAATGATTTTCGCCAGAAATGCAGTTGCATCTCTGCCGTTAGTGTTGTCACGCGTGGTGACAGAATTGAGCGGCGGCAGAACGATATTCTGATTCTCATCGACAAGAACGGTTTTGCCAGTTTTCTGGATCAAACGCCGGAAGAGATAAAAACGACGTTCGGAACGGCGTCTCAGCTAAATGAGAACTTCCCGCGGACTTTGCCAAAGTCACGTTCAAAGACAGAATCCTCATTTCGCTTCTTGGCGGATCGGGAGCATGTTCTTGCAGTGACCGCCGTTATCTCGGTCAATGAGAAGCTAGAGGGGCTCCGCAGCGTTTTAGCTTTCAATCTTCTCGCAGGATTGAATCCAGCGCTAGCACAGTCGCCCGACCTGATTCAGGTCTATGTAAAAGATGCCGGGACATCCGGCGATGAAATGAAGATTCCAACGCCAGCCGCTTATGATCTCTTGCGGCATCTTTTCAGTTCCAAGATTGTACCTGGGATGATGCCGGAAGATGTGAGGCGGATCGAGTGGTAGAAGTGCCATCTTGAGGTCGCACAGTTTATTTTATTTGGCTCAAATGGAGCACCCGGCCCCCACCCCGGCCCTCCCCCTAAAGGGAGAGGGTTTTTTTCCGTCGAGTTCGCACTCTCACCTCGCTCCAATCTCCCTCTCCCTTTAGGGGGAGGGCCGGGGTGGGGGCGCCAGTGAAGATTCTCCGAAAGGGTGGCTCCCCTCACTTTCCCGTCATTCGCGCCCCGGCACCGGACTTGCTAGAATGACGCCATGAAAGCGCTCCTCATCGCCCTGCCGCTGGTCCTGCTGGCCGGCCCAAGCCTGGCCGATGTCGCCGTCTCCAAGCGGGATTGCGACCGGCTGGTCGAATACCAGCAGGCGCCGGGCGTGGAATACCAGCCGGGGGTGGATGTCCATGGGCGCCCCGTGGCGCCGGCTGATCTCGGCGGCGGGTACAACATCAAACCACCGGAAATCATCGTGATTCCGATCGAAATCCTGATCCAGGACCGCTTCAATATTCCCGCGAATTCGGTGCTTTGGGACGCCAAGGCCCAGGTGGGCACCGTCATCGTCAAGGGCAACCAGGTCTATTACGAAGGCCAATTGCTGGGCGATCCCGAGACCGCCGCCTTAGCCGAGCTCTGCCGCGAGCATTATCCGCCTCAATAACGCCCTATTGTGGACAGATACCTGCGGTTTCCCTAAAGTCCGGCCCGACCGAAGAACCCCGATTCAATAAGGCTCCCTTATGCGTTCCAGCCAGTTTTTCATGCCGACGCTGCGCGAAAACCCCAGCGAAGCCCAGATCGTCTCGCACCGCCTCATGCTGCGGGCCGGCATGGTGCGCCAGGCCAGTGCAGGTATTTATTCCTGGTTGCCGCTGGGCTTCAAGGTCTTGAAAAAGATCGAGCAGATTGTCCGCGAGGAGCAGGATCGGGCCGGCTGCCAGGAGCTCCTGATGCCGACCATCCAATCGGCGGATCTGTGGCGCGAGAGCGGCCGCTATGACGATTACGGCAAGGAGATGCTGCGCATCACCGACCGCCATGACCGCGAGATGCTCTATGGCCCGACCAACGAGGAACTCATCACCGAGATCTTCCGCAATTCGGCGAAGAGCTACCGCGACGTGCCGAAGATGCTCTATCACATCCAGTGGAAATTCCGCGACGAAGTGCGCCCCCGCTTCGGCGTCATGCGCGGCCGCGAATTTCTGATGAAGGATGCCTACAGCTTCGACCTCGACAAAGAGGGCGCCAAGCGCGCCTACAACAAGATGTTCGTGGCCTACCTCCGCACCTTCGCGCGCATGGGCCTGCAGGCCATCCCGATGGCGGCGGATACCGGCCCCATCGGCGGCGATCTCTCCCACGAATTCATCATCCTTGCCGATACCGGCGAGAGCGCGGTCTTCTGCGACAAGAGCTTCATCGAGCGCGATGTGCTCTCGATGGATCTCGATTACGAAGGCGACCTCGAGCCGATCGTGAAGCAATGGACCACCGATTACGCCGCCACCGACGAGAAGCATGACGCGACACGCTTTAGCGCTCTGCCGAAGGACCGTCAGGTCGAGGCACGCGGCATCGAAGTCGGCCACATCTTCTATTTCGGCACCAAATACTCCGAACCCCTCAAGGCTCAGGTGCAGACCCAGGACGGTCAGGCCATTTCGGTCCATATGGGCTCCTACGGCATCGGCGTCTCGCGTCTGGTGGGTGGCATCATCGAAGCCAGCCATGACGAGAAGGGCATCGTCTGGCCCGAGAGCGTGGCGCCGTTCAAGGTCGGCCTCATCAATCTGAAGGCGGGCGATGCGGCGACCACGCCGATGGCGGACGATCTCTATGCCAAGCTCAAGAAGGCCGGCATCGAGGTTCTCTATGACGACCGCGATGTCCGCGCTGGCGAGAAATTCGCGCAGATGGATCTGATCGGTTTGCCCTATCAGGTCGTGATCGGTCCGCGCGGCGCCGCCAAGGGCGAGGTCGAGTTCAAGCTCCGCAAGACCGGCGCCGTCGAAGAAATCAGCGCGGAAGCGGCGCTGAAGAAGCTCGGCGCATGATCTTTTCCGCCTTCGAACGGTTGGTGGCGCTGCGCTATCTGCGCGCGCGCCGCCAGGAAGGTTTCGTCTCGGTCATCGCCGGCTTCTCGCTGCTGGGCATAGCCCTCGGCGTCGCGACGCTCATTGTCGTGATGTCGGTGATGAACGGCTTCCGCGCCGAACTGCTCGATCGTATCCTCGGTTTTAACGCCCATCTCTCGGTGAATGGCGGGCCGCAGGGCATCCCGCAATATGACGAGATCACCAACCGGTTGCGGGTGCTGCCCAGCATCGCCTCGGCGACGCCGCTGGTCGAAGGCCAGGTCTTCCTGACGGCGAATGAGGGCGGGTCCGGCGCCATCCTCCGCGGAATCCGCCTCGACGACATCAAGGCGAAGAAGCTCATCGCCGAGAACATCGTCGCCGGCTCGCTGGAGGGTCTTGCGAACCGCGACGGCATCGTGATCGGCCAGGCGCTCGCCAACGCGCTCCGGGTCGGAATCGGTTCGGAGGTGACGGCCATTTCCCCCGACATCGCCGTCACCATCGGCGGCGCCTTGCCGCGCATGAAGACCTTTACGGTGGTCGGCCTCTTCAATGTCGGCATGTATCAATACGACAACACCATCGCCTTCATTAATCTTGAAATGGCACAAATCTATTTCAAGGTGCGTCAGGCGGCGACCAACATCGAAGTGATGGCCAGGGACATCAACAACCTGCCGCAGGTAAAAGTCGATATCCGCTCCAGCATCGGCGGCGATTATTATATCGGCGATTGGCAGGAGGCGAACCGCGACTTCTTCACCGCGGTCGAGGTCGAACGCAACGTCATGTTCCTGATCCTGACGCTGATCATCATCGTCGCCGCCTTCAACATCATCAGCGGCCAGATCATGATGGTGAAGGACAAAGGCCGCAACATCGCCATCATGCGCACGATGGGGGCGACGAAGGGCATGATCCTCCGGATTTTCCTGCTCTCCGGCGCCAGCATCGGTATCGTCGGCACGCTCCTCGGCTGCCTGTTGGGTACCGCCTTTGCCGCCAATATCGAAACCATCCGGCGTTTCCTGGAAGGCCTGACCGGCACCGACCTCTTCAACGAGACGATCTATTTCCTCTCCAAGCTGCCGGCCATCGTCAACCCGGTCGAGGTGGCGCTGATCTCGCTGATGTCGCTGGTCTTGACGCTGCTGGCTTCGATCTATCCCGCCTGGCGTGCCGCGCGCCTCGATCCGGTGGAGGCGCTTCGCTATGAGTAGAGGTCAGGTGAAAGGCCCGGGGCACGCCCAGAACGGCAGCATCGTCCTGGAACTCAACGGCATCCAGCAGAGCTTTCCACAAGCCGATGGCGGCCGCTTGGACGTGATCAAGCGCGCCGATCTCACGCTGCGGCGCGGCGAGATGGTGGCCCTGATCGGTCCATCGGGCTCGGGCAAGTCGACGCTCCTTCACATTACCGGCATGCTGGAAAAGCCAGCCGCCGGCGAGATCGTGATCGATGGTGAGGCAACGGCCGATCTTGGTGACGATGCCAAGACGCGCATTCGCCGCGAGAAGATGGGCTTCGTCTATCAATACCATCACCTGCTGCCCGAATTTTCGGCCATCGAGAACGTCATCATCCCGCAGATGATCGCGGGGAAGTCGCGCCGCGAAGCCGAGCCCCGGGCCCGAGAATTGCTGGAGCGTGTCGGTCTGGGTGGCCGCCTGCAGCATCGCCCGGGCAAGCTCTCGGGCGGCGAGCAGCAGCGTGTCGCTATCGCCCGGGCACTGGCGAATTCGCCCAAGCTCATTCTGGCCGACGAGCCCACCGGCAATCTCGACCACAACACGTCGGACGGCGTTTTTGCCATGCTCTCCGATCTGGTGCACGATTTCGGCGTGGCGGCCCTGATCGCCACCCACAATCTCGAAATCGCCCAGCGTATGGACCGCGCGGTGACCCTGCGTGACGGCGAATTGGTCGCTGCCTGAAAAAGCAGCAGCGACTGTAACCTTTTCGTCATCGAATCGTCCGCAGAAGGTCACGGCGCGCGCTTAAACCGCCTATCTCGCCCGACATAAGTTTGGCTTTGGCATAGGAGGCTATCGCGATGACTGACCGTCATTACCGCACGCCGGTAGAAATCAACAACGAGGACGATTCGAACCCGTCCAACCCGAGCGCCGGTCCGGCGCTGACCGACCTCATTCAAATTCGTCTCTCGCGCCGCAATGCCCTGAAGGGCCTGATGGCGAGCGCTGCCTTGGGCGCCATCGGCGTTGGCCTCAATCCGCGCGGTGCCAGTGCCGCGCCGAAGCTCGGCTTTGCGGAAATCCCGCATGCCTATGACGAGAACCTCCACATCCCGCAGGGCTACACTGCGAAGACCTTGCTGCGCTGGGGAGATCCCATTATCGCGGGCGCGCCCGATTTCGATCCAATGAAGCAGGATGCCGCGGCGCAAGCCGGTCAGTTCGGCTACAATTGCGACTTCGTGCATTTCTGCCCGCTGCCGGAAGGCGCCAATGCCAGCGATCACGGCCTGCTCGTGGTCAATCACGAATATACCGACGCGCACTTGATCTTTCCGGGTTTCGCGGACGGCAAGGCGGCGCTCGAGGCGACCAATGCCGAGATGGCGGCCTATGAACAGGCCGGCCACGGCCTCAGCGTCGTCGAGATCAAGAAGGACGGTGCGGGCTGGTCGGCTGTGCCGGGCAGCAAGTTCAATCGCCGCATCACCCTGGCGACCGAGATGGAACTGGTCGGCCCCGCGGCCGGCAACGATCGCCTCAAGACCTCGGCCGATGCCACCGGCACCAAGGTGCTGGGCACGATGAACAATTGCGCCGGCGGCTGGACCCCCTGGGGCACCATCCTCTCGGCGGAAGAGAACATCCATCAGTATTTCGGTGGTGATCCGGCAGCGACGCCGGAAGCTGCCAACGCCAAGCGCATGGGCATCAAGGGAGAACCCTCCTATGCCTGGGGCAAGTTCACCGACCGCTTCGACATCTCGAAGGAGCCCAACGAGCCCAACCGTTTCGGCTGGATCATCGAGGTCGATCCCTACGATCCCGCTTCGACGCCGAAAAAACATACGGCGCTCGGCCGCTTCAAGCATGAAGCCGCGACCACGGTGATCAACAGCGATGGCCGCCTCGTCGTCTATACCGGCGATGACGAGCGTTTCGAATACATCTACAAATTCGTCAGCGCCGGCACCTATGACGCCGCTGCGGGCCGCGCCAATTCGGCTTTGCTCGACGAGGGCACGCTCTATGTGGCGAAGCTCGATGCCGACGGCAACGTCACCTGGATGCCGCTCACGTTCGGCGAAGGCCCGCTCACCGAAGCCAACGGCTTCAAGAGCCAGGCCGACGTGCTCATCGAAGCGCGCCGCGCCGGCGATCTCCTCGAAGCCACCAAGATGGACCGGCCCGAGGATATCGAGACCAGCGATCAGACCGGCAAGGTCTATGTCGTCCTTACCAAGAACGACAAGCGCAAGGCCGAGCAAATCGATGCCGCCAATACCCGCGAGAAGAACATCTGGGGCCACATCGTCGAGATGGTACCGCCGATGAAGGACGGCAAGGCCGACCACGCCGCCACCGCCTTCACCTGGAGCGCCTTCATCCAGGCCGGCAATCCGAAGGATGCCGCCGCGAACGCGACCTATGGTGGCGAAGTCACGGATGCCGGCTGGTTCGCCAATCCGGACAACGTCGCCTTCGACGCGTCGGGCCGCCTCTGGATCTCGACCGACGGCTTCCCGGATCACGGCGTCCATGACGGCCTCTGGGTCACCGAGACGGAAGGCGAGGGGCGGGCGGTCACGCGCCACTTCCTCGGCTGCCCGCGCGGTGCCGAACTCTGCGGTCCCGCTTTCACGCCGGACGGAAAGACCTTGTTCGTCGCGATCCAGCATCCGGGCGACGAGGAGGGCAGCAACTTTGAAAAGCCGAGCACGCGCTGGCCGGATTTCAAGGACGGTGTCCCGCCGCGTCCCAGCGTCGTCGCCATCACCAAGGACGACGGCGGCGAGATCGGCGCGTAAGCTTGGCCAACCAACATAAATCGTCATGCCCGGGCTTGACCCGGGCATCCACTCTCTCAACTGCCGCAGTGGATCCCCGGGACTTCGCCCGGGGATGACGACTAAACAATAGCCATCAACCCGGCTGGGTCCTTCCCAGCCGGGTTTTCCTTTGTGTCAAAAGCCGTCACCAATCTTTCACATGATCTCCCCGGCGCGGTCATGGCGGCGGGATATGCCGATGTCTCCCATCTCAAAAAAATATTGGAGGCTTCGATGCTGGATTCGTCGATACCCACTTATGCCGATCTCGTGGCTTTTGGTCGGTCGCGCGGCGCCATTTTGGTGGGCGCCGCGGCGACCACGGCGGCGGCCGGTCTCGGCCTGAAGCTGCCGGCGGCCCAGGCCGCGACCGGTGGCTCGACCCTGACTTTCCCGGAACTCACCAAGATCTATGACGAGACCCATCATGTCGCCGATGGCTACAATGCCGACATCCTGGTGCGCTGGGGCGATGCCATTCTGCCCGGCGCCAAGCCGCTCGACGCTGCTGCGCAGAGTGCTGCCTCCCAGGCCGGTCAATTCGGCTACAATTGCGACTTCGTCGGCTACCTGCCGCTGCCTTTGGGTTCCGAGAACAGCGATCACGGCCTCCTCTGCGTCAACAATGAATATGCCGACCCGCAGTTGATGTTCCCCGGCATGACCGAGGACGACGCCAAGGACAAGATGACGCCGGAACAGATTGCCGCCGTGCAGGAAGCCTGGGGCCATTCCATCGTTGAGGTGAAGAAGACCGACGGCAAATGGGCGATCGTGCCGGAGAGCAAGTTCAACCGCCGCATTACGGGCACCACAGAAATGCTGATCTCCGGTCCCGCCGCCGGCCACAAGCTGCTCCAGACCAGCGCCGATCCGACCGGCACCAAGGCGATCGGCACCGGCTACAATTGCTCGGGCGGTGTCACCCCCTGGGGCACCGTGCTCTCCTGCGAGGAAGGCCTCTCCGACACCTTCGGCGGCGATCCCGCGAAATCCGCCGATCCGGCCCTGCTCGAGCGCTACTCTTACGACGGCTCCGACTATTACGGCCTCGCCCGCATCAACGAGCGCATGCAGCTCGACAAGGAGCCGAACGAGCCCAACCGCTTCGACTGGGTGGTCGAGATCGATCCCTATGAACCCGGCGAGGCGCCGGTGAAGCGCACCGCGCTGGGCCGCATGGGCCACGAGGCCGCGACCTGCGTCGTCAACAAGGATGGCCGTGTCGTGGTCTATACCGGCGACGACGATTACTTCGAATACATCTTCCGCTTCGTGAGCAGCGGCACCTTCAACCCCGCCGACCGCGCCGCCAACAAGAAGCTGCTCGACAGCGGCGAACTCTCCGTCGCGAAGTTCACCGAGGACGGCACGCTGACCTGGCTGCCGCTGGTCCACGGCCAGAACGGCCTCACGCCTGAGAACGGCTTCGCCGATCAGGCCGAAGTGCTGATCAAGGCGCGGCTTGCCGGCGATGTGCTGGGCGCCACCAAGATGGACCGGCCCGAGGATATCGAGCCCAATCCGGTGACCGGCCGCGTCTATGCGGTGATGACCAAGAACAAGAAGCGCGAAGCGGGCGAGGTCGATGCCGCCAATCCGCGTGCCGCCAACGAATACGGCCATATTCTCGAGATGGTGCCGCCGGGCGAGGGCAAAGATTCCGACCATGCGGCAGCCGCGTTCAAATGGGATGTCTTCCTGCTGGCCGGCAATCCGGCAAAGCCCGAGCAAGGTGCCAAGTACAACGCAGCCACCAGCGAGAACGGCTGGTTCGCGGCACCCGACAACATCGCCTTCGATCCCAAGGGCCGCATCTGGATCGCCAGCGACGGTGCCACCGATTTCGACATCGCCGATGGTCTCTACGGTGCCGATACGCTGGGCGACGGGCGCGCCTTGCCGCGTTTCTTCTTCGCTTGCCCGCTGGGCGCCGAGGCCTGCGGGCCGGCCTTCACGCCGGATGGCCGCACGCTGTTCCTGGCCGTCCAGCACCCGGCGGAGGATTCCGACGACCTAGCCAACCTCACCACGCGCTGGCCGGATTTCGGTCCCGATTCCCTCCCGCGCCCGAGTGTCGTCGCCATTACCAAGCAGGATGGCGGCGAGATCGGAGGCTGACAATGGGTGCCGTCATCAAGGTGTCATCCCCTTGCAAGACGGCGGCAACCGGAATCGGGCAGATTGCTGATTAGAGAGGGTGCCCGGTTCCGGATGACGGCACATTCGGTGTCGTGATCCGGGACCGGTGCATCGCAGGTTTCAAGTTCAGCGGAGGATCGCGCCATGACCATCCAAGCGGCCGTGATGGGGATTGCGGCGAATTCCGGCAGCCCGGCGATCGTCGTTACCGCGGACCTTACCGAAATCGTCGAATTGCGCCGCGAACGCCTGTTCGATGGCGCCGATATATCCTTCGATCAGGCGCGCCGCGAAACCGGCGCCGAAGCCTCCACCGCCTGGCAGCGCCTCGCGCGCCAGCGCTTGGGCATCGGCACGGCGCTCATCGATGTCGACAACGCCTTGGCCTACGCAATCGATGTCGGCCCGCAGATCATCCTCTACCGAGTCATCGTGGCACAGACTCTGCCGCGCCATCTCGACCTCGGCGCCTTGTTCGCATCCGGGGAAGTGGCGGCGGCGCGTTTTGCCGCCAACGGCATCGTCGAATGGGTGAAAATCACCGGGGCCGGTAACGTGAACGAGGCGCGTCTCAATGCGCTCCGTCAGGGCGCCACGCCGCTGGGCCGCGTTTTCGCTTTGGGATCCCTGCCGGCGGAAGGCGGTCTGCGCCTCATCGCTACCGGCGGCGATCCGCTCACCCTCGATCTCGTTCCGCCCAGCGTGTCCGGCCATCACTTTCCGCAGGCCCGGCGCTTTGCCTGGAACGAGCCCGACACGCCCATGAGCTATGGCTTCGGCACCCCCGCGGCTGAGCAGATGCCGGGCGGTCTCGCGGCGCTCTTTTCCGCTCCCTGGCAGTAAAACGCCGCGGCAACACGTATTTTCGTCAAAGGCGCGTAACCCGGTCCCCATCTGCCGGGCTCTGCCGCGGTCACCCCCGGAAGCCCGGCCGCGGTTTTCCTCAAGCCTCCAATTGTCCTCTCTGTCGGACGATTGGGGGTTTTCTTTTGCTCGCCTTATCCCGTCCGCCTGTCCTAGACTTGAGGGCCGTCCACGAGTCCCGATTGCCCCGCCATGCCGCACGCCGATTTCGTCCATCTGCGCGTCCATTCCGCCTATTCCCTCTCGGAAGGGGCGATCAAGAACAAGCAGCTGATCGATCTCTGCAAGCGGAACTCCATGCCCGCCGTGGCGGTAACCGATACCGGCAATCTCTTTGGCGCCATGGAATTCACCGGCTATGCCAAGGATGCCGGCATCCAGCCAATCACCGGCTGCCAATTGGGCATCGCCCGCGACCGCGACCCGCATCAGATGCAGATCCCGGCCCCGGACCAGATCGTACTCCTGGTCCAGAACGAGACTGGCTATGCCAATCTCATGAAGCTCAGCAGCATCGCCTATCTCGAAAACGAGCCGGGGACGATTGCCCAGGTTTCGCTGGAAGTCCTGGCCGCCCATGCCGAAGGCCTGTTGGCGCTCTCCGGTGGTCCCAAGGGTGTCATCGGCCGGCTGCTGCTGGAAGGCCAGGACGATGCCGCCAAAACGATGGCCCAACGCCTCGCCGCGATGTTCCCGGGCCGCTTCTATATCGAGCTCATGCGCCACGGCATGGAGGAGGAGGCGCGGTCGGAGGAAGGTTTCATCAACCTCGCTTACGATCTCGATCTGCCGCTGGTCGCCACCAATGACGTCTATTTCAGCGACGAGGGCATGTACCAGGCCCATGACGCGCTTCTGTGCATTGCCGGCGGCACCTATGTCGCCGAGGGCAACCGGCGCAAGGTCACGCGCGAGCATCGCTTCAAATCCGCCCCCGAGATGCGTGTGCTCTTCGCCGACCTTCCGGAAGCCATCGACAACACGCTGGTGATCGCCCGGCGCTGTGCCTACATGCCGCCGGCTCGGAAACCCATTCTGCCGGCCTTCTCCGACGGCAAGAGCGAGGACGAGGCCCTGCGCGAGATGGCGCTGGCCGGCCTGGAAAAGCGCCTCGCCGTCATGAATCTGACGCCCGAGCAGGAGAAGCCCTATCGCGACCGCCTCGAATTCGAGCTCGGTGTCATTATCCAGATGGGCTTTCCCGGCTATTTCCTGATCGTCGCCGAGTTCATTCAATGGGCCAAGGCCGAGGGGATTCCGGTGGGGCCGGGCCGCGGCTCGGGTGCCGGTTCCGTGGTCGCCTGGTCGCTCACCATTACCGATCTAGATCCCCTGCGCTGGGGCCTGCTGTTCGAACGCTTCCTCAACCCGGAACGCATCTCGATGCCGGATTTCGACATCGATTTCTGCCAGGACCGGCGCGAAGAGGTGATCCGCCACGTCCAGGAACGCTATGGCCGCGACAAGGTCGGGCAGATCATCACCTTCGGTAAGTTGCAGGCCCGCGCCGCCGTCCGCGATGTGGGCCGCGTGCTGCAGATGCCCTATGGCCAGATCGACCGGCTCTCGAAACTCATCCCCAACAACCCGGCCAATCCGATCACCCTGAAGGATGCGATCGAGGGCGAGCGGCAATTGCGCAATGCGATGGACGAGGACCCGGCGGTCAAGCGCCTGATGGAACTCGCCATGAAGCTCGAAGGCCTCTACCGCCACGCCTCGACCCATGCCGCCGGCGTCGTCATCGGCGACCGTCCGCTGGATCAACTGGTGCCGATGTACCGCGATCCCCGCTCGGACATGCCGGTGACGCAGTTCAACATGAAGGATGTCGAGAAGGCAGGGCTGGTGAAGTTCGACTTCCTCGGCTTGAAGACGCTCTCGGTCCTGCGCACGGCGGATGAATTGCTGCGTCAGCGCGGTATCGAACTCGACATCGACCATCTGCCGCTGGATGACGAAAATACCTATGCCATGCTGGCGCGCGGCGATTCCACCGGCGTGTTCCAGCTGGAAAGTTCCGGCATGCGCGACGTGCTTAGGAAGCTGAAGGCCGACAGATTCGAGGACATCATCGCCGTCGTGGCGCTCTACCGCCCCGGCCCGATGGACAACATCCCGAAATACATCAATTGCAAGCATGGGCGCGAGGAGCCCGATTATCTCCATCCCTCGCTGGAAGGCATCCTCAAGGAAACCTTCGGCATCATGATCTACCAGGAACAGGTCATGCAGATCGCCCAGGTGCTGTCTGGTTACAGCCTCGGCAACGCCGATCTGCTGCGCCGTGCCATGGGCAAGAAGATCAAGGAGGAGATGGAGGCGCAACGGAAATTGTTTGTCGACGGCGCGGTCGAGCGCAAGGTGAAGGCGGACAAGGCGGCCGAGATTTTCGACCAGGTCAACAAATTCGCTGGCTACGGCTTCAACAAGAGCCACGCGGCGGCCTATGCCTTGGTCGCCTATCAGACCGCCTGGCTCAAGGCCAATTACCCGGTCGAGTTCTTCGCCGCCTCGATGACCTACGACATGGGCAATACCGACAAACTCAATCTCTTCCGCCAGGAACTCAACCGCCTCGGCATCAAGCTGCTGCAGCCCGACATCAACAAATCGCGTCCGACCTTCGCCGTCGAGCAACAGGCCGATGGCTCGTTGGCCGTGCGCTACGCCCTGGGGGCGGTGAAGAATGTCGGCATGGGCCCGGTCGAGGCCATGCTGCGGACCCGCGAAGAGGGCGGTCCCTTCAAGAGTCTCGAGGATTTCTGCGAGCGCGTCGATCCCAAGGGCCTCAACAAGCGCCAGCTTGAAAATCTCGTTCTCGCCGGCGCCTTCGACAGCCTCAATGCCAACCGCCGCCAGGTCCATGACAGCGTAGAACAGATGCTGCGCCAGGCCCAGGCGGCGCATGAGGCGCGTGGTTCGTCGCAATCCATGATGTTCGCCGAGGCGACGCAGGTGCGCCTCAATCTGCCGCCGATTCCCGATTGGCTCCCCATGGAGCGCCTGCAGAACGAATTCGGCGCGATCGGTTTCTATCTCTCCGCGCATCCGCTGGATTCATATGGCGCGTCGCTGGCACGCCTCGACGTGGTGCCTTTCGCCGATCTGCCGCAATGGCTGAAAGCGCGCGGTGCCACGCGAGCGAAGGTCGCCGGCCTCGTCGTTGGCAAGCAGGAACGCACCTCGCAGAAGGGCAACCGCTTCGCCTTCATCCAATTGACCGATGCCAGCGGCATGTACGAAGCGACGATCTTTTCCGAGCGTCTCACTGCCGCGCGCGAGATGCTGGAGCCGGGCCGGGCGCTCCTCCTCTCGGTCGATTGCCGCCAGGAGGAGGACAGCCTCCGTCTGATGGTGAACGAAGTCTCCAGCCTCGATCAGGCGGCGGCCGCCACCGCCGCGGGGTTGAAGATCTTCTTGAAGGAACCCAGCCCCGTCGACGGCATCAAGCAAATCCTCGCCAAAGCGGGCAGGGGCAAAGGCAAGATCGAACTCATCCTCGACCTCCCCGAACAGAAACGCGAAGTCGACGTCACCCTCAAGGACCGCGTCGCCGTCTCCCCCCAGGTGCGCAGCGCTATCCGCGCGATCCCGGGTGTCCTTGAGGTGATGGATACGTGAGGCGGTCGGTCCGCTAGAACGCGTCGAACCGATAGGTGAAACCGATCATCGCCATGTGGCTCGATAGATCGACGGAACTGTCGATGTCGCCAGGGTTGGCGGCCTGAGACGCATTGAAGACGTGGGTTCTGGTATCTACGGTCCCCAGATCGGTGTAGGAATATTGCGCCGAAACGGACCAGTTCTTGTCGATGGCATAGTCGCCGCCGATTCCAATAACATAGCCAAGCTTCGTTTCTGAATCCGAGCTATGCCCCTCCGCGCCAGTACCGACGTTATCCGAGTAATCGGTTTCTATTTTGAGCCGGCTAAGGGTAGGGCCGGCCATGACATAGACCAGCCAATTATCCTGCGCCCATCCGAGGCGGGGGCGCAAAGCAACCATCCAATCGGCTTCCACGCGCTGCTTCAGCGTAAATTCCGTCCCCGCGAGACTGATCCAGTCCTGCGTACTGCTGCGCTTTTCATCCCACAAGAGCAGATCGCCCGTGGCGCCGACGCCGAGGACGATATTGCCGAATTGGCGTGAATAGCCCACCTGCAAGCTCGCGGACCAATCCCACTCGGTCGGGCTGCCGCTTCCAGCATCCTTCAATTGCTTAAGGTCACTGGCCGCACTGAAGTAGGCGCTCGGGTCGAGGCCTTCGGCATCAGTTTCGGGTGTCAGGATGCCGCCCCCAGCCAAGGCGCTGACGCTGAAACCGGACCAGTCCACGGCCGGTGCTGATTGCGCCGATGCCTGTGCGATGGCCAAACCATTGCAGCAGAAGGCAGTGATAACTGCGTAGCGAAGCGTGCCCATTCCCCATCCCCCGAAAACGACTCAATAACAGCGGTTAAGAATAGTATTTTTTTCTTAAGCAATTCCTAAACGATTTACATCCGGCTCGCCTTTTTCGCCGACTTTCGACACCGCCACAAACCGGCCTGGCGCTTACTCCGCCGCGTTGTGATGCGCGGCTTCGGGCACGGTGAACGTCACCGTCTTGCCGAGATAGACGTGGTGTTCGGGGCTCGCCAGTTCGATCAGCAGCTTGTGCGCGCCGGCGGGGAGCCCGGCCACGACGATGGTGCCGACATTGTCGAACTCCGCCCAGCGCCAGGGCAGATCGTCGACGCTGACATGGAGATGACCGACGCGCGGCGAGACGTTGTTGGCGCCCTCGCCCAGCACAGGGAGGATGCGCAGGTTTTCGACGCGATAGGGCAGCAGGACGACGCCCCGGGCCAACGGACCGGCGAGCGGTGCCTCGAGGGTCAATTGGGGTGCTGGCTCGTTCGCGACCGGGAGCAGGGAGGGGCTGCCCTCGGCAAAGGCGCAGGAGATGAGATAGGCGCCTTCGGTAAAGGCCGTGAGCCCCAGCACCGCGCCGAGGATGATCGCGGCGAATGTCTTGAGGGACTTTGTCATGTCGGTCTCTCCTGTCACGGGGCGTAGCGGTTGAAGACGAAGTCGCGGGACTTCGCCGCCTGATGGCAGGCATGGCAGGTCTCGTGCACCTTCGCATCGGCCGGTTTGCCGTCGTTGAAATGGGCGTAACCCCAGCCATCGGTCGCGGCGTATTTCTGCGAATCCTTCACCATGAACTGCACCCCGTTCTTGGGATGCACCGCGACATAGGATTGGGCTTGTCCGAACGCCGCTTCGCTTTCGGCGAGCTTTTCATAATCCCAGGCGAGGCGGGCGATGATCGTGCCGTCCGGAAAGGGGCGCTGGTCAGCGCGAAAGGCGTCGATCGCGGTGTCGTTGCCGAGAATGGCGCGGAGATCGTTGAGCTTGCCTTCTTCATGGGCGACCGAGATCAGCCGCCAATCGCGATATCCCTCGGGGAGCGTGATGCCGAAGATCGGTGCTGCCTCCCCGGCGGGCTCGCCGGAGGCAGGCGTCAGATAGGCGGCGAGACCCGCCAGGCTGATGAAGATGGTGGCCAATGCGCTGGCAAGCCGTGTCATGGTTGGTTTCCCTCGTTGGGTTTTTAATAGAGAACGATTATATCGTATGCGATATATAAGAGATTATCCCCGCAAATCAACCCTCCCATGGGATCACGGGCGATTTTTCCGGAAAGGCGTCTTTGGATGCCGCTAATCTACCGGTAAGCTATTGAACAATATTTGTATTTCCCGCCTCTTGCCATTTCCGGCACAAGAGGGTACTTACCCGCCGCTAACAAACCGCATGCGGGTTCGCGCGCTGGTGGGGAGACATCCCGCCAGACTTCGCTCCGGTGGCCCTCTCGGGGGCCGCAAAACCCGCAGAGGCTTAACCGGAAAAGGACTACTCAAATGGCGCTGCCAGAATTCAGCATGCGTCAGCTCTTGGAAGCTGGCGTTCACTTCGGTCACCATACCCGTCGTTGGAACCCGCAGATGGCTCCCTATCTGTTCGGCGTCCGCAACGGCGTGCATATCATCAATCTCGAATACACCGCGCCGATGCTCGAGCAGGCGATCAAGACCGTGCGCGACGTCGCCGCGGCCGGCGGTCGTGTCCTCTTCGTCGGCACCAAGCGCGCTGCCTCCGACAAGGTTGCCGAAGCGGCCAAGCGCTGCGGCCAGTATTACGTCAACCATCGCTGGCTGGGCGGCATGCTCTCCAACTGGAAGACCATCTCGCAATCGATCAAGCGCCTGCGCGAGATCGAGGAGAAGCTCGGCACCAACACCGTGGGCCTGACCAAGAAGGAATTGCTCATGATGACCCGCGACCGCGACAAGCTCGAGCGGGCGCTGGGCGGCATCAAGGACATGGGCGGTCAGCCCGACATCCTGGTGATCATCGACACCAACAAGGAATCGCTCGCGGTCAAGGAAGCCAACAAGCTCGGCATCCCCGTGGTCGCGGTGCTCGATTCCAATTCCTCGCCGGAAGGCATCAACTTCCCGGTCCCGGGCAATGATGACGCCATCCGCGCCATCTCGCTCTATCTGGATCTCTTCTCGGGCGCCGTCCTCGACGGCCTGCAGCAGGAAGCGATCTCGACCGGCCGCGACATCGGCGAATCCGAGGAACTGCCGGCCGAGCAGCTCCCCTCGGCCGAAGCCGCCGAAAACAGCGCGACGGCCTAAACGCGGCGGGCACTTTGATGGGGTCCGGTGCGTTATCTCGCTCCGGACCCCATTGCCGCATCTAAAGACCATCCCAGATGACGATTTAAAGACGGAAGGATAAAAGCATGGCCGAGATTACTGCTGCGCTCGTGAAGGAGCTGCGCGAAACCTCCGGTGCCGGCATGATGGATTGCAAGAAGGCGCTCGGTGAAACCAATGGCGATATCGAGGCCGCGGTCGACTGGCTGCGCAAGAAGGGCCTCGCCGCCGCCGCCAAGAAGGCCGGCCGTGTCGCCGCCGAAGGCCTCGTCGGCGCCGTCGCCGAAGGCAAGGCCGGCGCCCTGGTCGAGGTGAATGCCGAGACCGATTTCGTCGCCCGCAACGACCAATTCCAGGGTTTCGTCTCCGCCGTGACCAAGCTCGCTTTGGCCGGTGGCGACATCGAGGCGCTGAAAGCCACGAAATATCCCGAAGGTGGTGTCACCGTTGCCGAAAAATTGACCAATTTGGTCGCCACGATCGGCGAGAATATGAACCTGCGCCGCATGGCGCAGCTCTCGGTGAAGGATGGCGTCGTGGCAACCTATGTCCACAATGCGGCGGCCCCGGGTATGGGCAAGATCGGCGTGCTCGTGGCGCTGGAATCGACCGGCGATGCCGCGAAGCTCCAGGCGCTCGGCAAGCAGATCGCCATGCATGTGGCGGCGGCGAACCCGCAATCGCTCGACATCGGCAGCGTCGACCAGGACGCCCTCGCGCGCGAGCGCGATGTCTTGTCCGAGCAGGCGCGCGGTTCGGGCAAGCCGGAAGAAATCATCGCCAAGATGGTCGAAGGCCGCATCCGGAAATATTACGAAGAAGTGGTGCTGCTGGAGCAGGTCTATGCGATCGACGGCGAAAGCCGCGTGAAGCAGGTGGTCGAGAAGGCCGCCAAGGAACTGGGCGCCCCGGTGAAGCTCACGGGCTTCGTCCGTATGGCCTTGGGCGAAGGCATCGAGAAGGAAGAAAAGGACTTCGCGTCCGAAGTCGCGGCCCAGCTCCGCGCCTAAATCTACCCAATCCCGCCCCGGTCGCCGGGGCGGGATTGGCTTCTCACCCGGGTGTGACGGCTTGCGCTTCCGCCCCGGTGATTCGGTGTATAGTTTGCACCGGATCGGGTTATTGGGTGGCGCCGCCGCGTCATCGGTTCGGATCGGTACTGGCAGGGGAGACGAACGCATGTCCATTGCAGGTGCAGCTTCGAGCGGCGATGCTTCTGGCGATTCCCATGTCGCCCGCCCGCCCGCGGCACCTGCCAAAGGTCTCCTATACAAGCGCGTTCTCCTGAAAATTTCCGGCGAGGCCCTGATGGGCAGCCGTGATTATGGCCTCGAGCCGGCGACCGTGAACCGCGTCGCCAAGGAAGTGCGCGAGGTCCATGCCTTGGGTGTTGAATGCTGCCTCGTCATCGGCGGCGGTAATATCTTCCGCGGCATCGCCGGCGCCTCCGAGGGCATGCAACGCGCCTCTGCCGATTACATGGGCATGCTGGCCACCATCATGAACGCGCTCGCCATGCAGAACGCGCTCGAACAATTGGGCGTCGATACCCGCGTCCTTTCCGCGATCCCGATGCAATCGGTCTGCGAGCCCTATATCCGCCGCCGCGCCGTGCGGCATCTCGAGAAGGGCCGCGTCGTGATCTTCGCTGCCGGCACCGGCAACCCCTATTTCACCACCGACACCGCGGCTGCCTTGCGCTCCTCGGAAATGGGTTGCGAGGCGCTGTTGAAGGGCACCAAGGTCGACGGCGTCTACAGTGCCGATCCCAAGGTCCACCCGGACGCCGAACGCTATCAGCAACTCAGCCACCAGGACGTATTAAGCCGCAATCTCAAGGTCATGGACGCGACGGCGATTGCGCTGGCGCGCGACAACGGCATTCCCATCATTGTGTTTTCGATCCACTCGCCCGGCATGTTCGCCGAGGTGATGCAGGGTCGTGGCCGCTATACCGTGATCGGTGAGCGGGCCGGAACCGCGGAATAAGAAGACGAGGAGAAACGATTATGACGGATCCGCGTTTGGGGGATTTCAGCCGCCGCATGGATGGCGCGCTGGAGGCATTGCGCAAGGAATTCGGTGGTCTGCGCACCGGCCGCGCCTCTGCCAGCCTGCTTGAGCCCGTGCAGGTCACTGCCTACGGCAACCCGATGCCGCTCAATCAGGTGGGCACGGTCAGCGTGCCCGAGCCGCGCATGATCACCGTCCAGGTCTGGGACAAGGGCCTGGTCTCGGCGGTCGAGAAGGCGATCCGCGATGCCGGCCTCGGCCTCAATCCGGCCAGCGACGGCAGCACGGTCCGTGTGCCGCTGCCGGAGCTTTCGCAGGATCGCCGCCAGGAACTCACCAAGGTCGCGCATAAATACGCCGAGCAGGGCCGCGTCGCCGTGCGCAATGTGCGCCGCGACGGCATGGATTTCCTGAAGAAGCTCGAGAAGGATCACGACATTTCCGAGGACGAGCACAAGAAGCTCGCCGACCAGATGCAGAAGCTCACCGACGAGCATGTGAAGAAGGTCGACGAAGCCTTGGCCGCCAAGGAAAAGGAAATCCTGCAGGTTTGATTTGAACCAGCCGCGCCGCATCGCTGAACCGCCCGTCCAGACGGGGACCGAAACGCTGCCGCTCGGCGGTGGCGAGCGGCGCCCGCCGCGCCATGTCGCCATCATCATGGATGGCAATGGCCGCTGGGCGCGGGCGCGTGGCCTGCCGCGGACGGTCGGCCATAACAGCGGGGCCGAGGCCGTGCGTCAGGCGGTCAAGGGTGCTGTCGCCTGCGGTGTCGAGTACCTGACCCTGTTCGGTTTCTCCTCCGAAAACTGGAAGCGGCCGGCGGCGGAGATCGACGATCTCATGGGCCTTCTGAAGCTCTATCTCCGGCGCGAGATCGAGGAACTGCATCAGAACGGCGTGCGGCTCCAGGTGATCGGCGATCGTGCCAGGCTGGGGCGCGACGTGGTCAACCTGATCGAGGCGGGCGAGGCACGGACCCGTGACAATACCCGCCTGGTCCTCACCGTGGCGCTCAGCTACGGCGCCCGGGCCGAGATCGTGCTGGCGGCCAAGCGCCTGCTGGAAGCGGCCGGGAAGGGCGACATCAGCGCCGAGGATCTCAATGAGGAACGCTTCGGCAGCTTCCTGCTGACCGCCGGCATGCCGGATCCGGACCTCCTCATCCGCACCAGCGGCGAGAAGCGCATCAGCAATTTCCTGCTCTGGCAATGCGCCTATGCCGAGTTCATCTTCGTCGACAAGCATTGGCCGGATTTCGGCATCGACGATCTCAAGGCGGCGATCGAGGAATATCACGGGCGGAGCCGGCGCTATGGCGCCGCCGAATAGTCCCGCCGCCCCGGCCTCTCAGGGTCGGCCCGGGCGCTCCAACCTCGTCACCCGGATTCTCTCCGCTTTGGTCCTCATTCCGGTGGTCGCCGTCGCCATCTGGGCGGGGCGTCCCTGGTTCGACGCTCTGGTGATCCTCTTCGCCGGGCTCATGGCCTGGGAATGGGCCCGCATCGCCGGCCGCCGCCGCAACCCCGCCGACCCGACTCCGGCCGCCCGCCTCACGGTCAGCGATTGGGCGCTGCCCGGTTTGGTGCTCGCGGCCCTCGTCGTCATCATCCTGCTGGCCGAGCGTGCGCCGCCGCCCTTGCCGATCGGCCTGCCGGCCTGGGGGCTCATTGCCATCGCATCTGTGCTGGCAACGATCGTGGCGCTGCCGGCGCATCGAATCCGCGCCGTCTGGTTCGGCCTCGGAATCCTCTATGTCTCCGTTCCGGCGCTGGCACTCCTCTGGCTCCGCGACGACCCGGTGACCGGTCTCGGGATCGAGACCCTGGTCTGGATCCTGGCACTGGTGATTTTCACGGATACCGGCGCCTATGCCGCCGGCCGTTCCATCGGCGGGCCGAAGTTGGCACCGCGCATCAGCCCCAACAAGACCTGGGCCGGCTTGTTCGGCGGCGTCGCCGCGGCGGCTCTGGTCGGGCTTCTCATGGCGCTCTGGCTCGACGGCCCAAGCATTTGGAAATTAATGATTTTGAGCGGCGGTCTCGCCGTGATAGAGCAGATGGGCGATCTCTTCGAATCCGCCTTCAAACGCCGCTTTGGCGTGAAGGACAGCAGCCATATAATCCCGGGACACGGGGGCGTGTTGGACCGGGTCGATGGGCTGCTGACGGTATCGGTGGCGGTCGCCGCGTTGGATTATTTTGGTAAAGGCAGTGTGCTCTCATGGCTATGAGCGGAGCGGCGGAGCTTCTGGTTCCCGCACAAGGTCAAGCAACCGAACCCCGCAGCGTCACGGTGCTGGGCTGCACCGGCTCGGTCGGTTGCAACACCATCGACATGATCGAGCGCGATCCCGGTGCCTATCGGGTCGAGGCGCTGACCGCCCATGGCAATGTCGACCTCCTCATTGAGCAAGCGCGCCGCCTCAAACCGCGCCTGGCCGTCACCGGCAAGGAAGAAAATTTCGCCAAATTGAAGGCCGGCCTGGCCGGTACCGGTATCGAGGTGGCGGCCGGCCGGGCCGCCGTGATCGAGGCAGCCGAGCGGCCGGCTCAATGGGTCATGGCCTCCATCGTCGGCGCCGCCGGGCTTGAGCCCACCTTGGCGGCGGTCCGCCGCGGCGCCATGATCGGTCTTGCCAACAAGGAGACCCTGGTCTGCGCCGGCGCCTTGATGATGAAGGAAGTCGCCCAATCCGGCTCGATCATGCTGCCGGTCGATTCCGAGCATTCCGCCATCTTCCAGGTCTTCGATTTCGAGCGCCGCGAGGCCATTGAGAAAATCATCCTCACGGCGTCGGGCGGCCCGTTCCGCACCAAGACCGTGGCCGAGATGGCCGAGATGACCCCGGCCCAGGCGGTCGCCCATCCCAACTGGTCCATGGGGGCCAAGATCTCGGTCGATTCCGCTTCCATGATGAACAAGGGCCTGGAGCTGATCGAGGCCTATCACCTCTTCGGCCTGCCGGAGAACCAGATCGAGATTCTGGTGCATCCCCAATCGGTGATCCATTCCATGGTCGCCTATCGTGATGGCTCGGTCCTGGCGCAATTGGGCACCCCGGACATGCGCACGCCGATCGCCTATGCCTTGGGCTGGCCCAAGCGAATTGACGCACCCTCGGCGCGGCTGGACTTCGCCAAGATTAGTCAATTCACCTTCGAAGCGCCTGATCCTGAAAGATTTCCAGCCCTTCGCCTGGCGCGCGAATCGCTCAAGGCAGGGGGGCGTGCCCCCACCATTCTCAACGCTGCCAACGAGATTGCCGTGGCCGCCTTCCTGGACAATGGCCTGCGCTTTACCGATATCGCAGCGGTGGTCGAGGCGGTCCTGGGGCGCCTGCCGGCGGGGGTGCTCTCCAGCATCGCCGACGTGCTGGAGACCGATGCCGCCGCGCGCGAGGCGGCCCGGGAAGAGGTCGCGGCCCGGCGCCGCAACGCTGCCTAAACACACGCACGCGAACCGAAAATACTTCAGGAACAAGGATCTGGCATGGAAATCTTCGGCGAAATCTCGCGCAACGGCTTCTGGTTCCTGGTCCTGTTGACGCCGCTGGTTTTCGTCCACGAGCTTGGCCATTTCCTGGTCGCGCGCTGGTGCAGGGTTCGGGTCGAGGTCTTCTCGATCGGCTTCGGGCGCGAGCTCTTCGGCTTTACGGATAAGCACGGCACCCGCTGGAAATTCAGCCTGCTGCCGCTCGGCGGTTATGTCCGCATGTTCGGCATGGCGGCCAGCGAGTTGGAAGGCGGCGAGGGCGTGCCGCAGGAAATGAGCGAGGCTGACCGCAAGGTCTCCTTCGCCGAAAAGACCGTCTGGCAGCGGGCGGCTATCGTGGCCGCCGGCCCGGCCGCCAATTTCATTTTCGCCATCGTCGTCTTCGCCTGCCTCTATGCCACCTATGGCAAGCAATTCACCGCCCCGGTCCTCGACGAGATCGTGAAGGATTCGGCGGCGGCCGAGGCGGGGCTCCTGCCGGGCGACCGGATCCTGGCGCTCAACGGGCAAGACATCGCCACCTTCGAGGACCTGGCCGAGCAGATCCTGCTCAACATGGACCAGCCGCTTCAGCTTTCGGTCGACCGCGCCGGCCAGGTGCTCGCCATCGAGGCCACGCCGCGAATCGTGACCCGGAAAGATATTCTCGGCAAGGAAATGAAGGCGGCCCTGCTGGGTGTTGCCAGTCACACCCCCGGGCCGCTGATGACGCTGGGACCGGTCGATGCGGTCCTGGTGGGCGTTGAGGATACCTATCTGAAGACGGTCGGCATGCTGACAGGTGTCTGGCAGATGATCTCCGGCCAACGTTCGGCAGAGGAAATTGGCGGCGTTCTGAGGATAGCCACCATTTCTGGCGCGGTAGCAGAGTTCGGTTTTTACAATTTCGTGCTGCTTGGGATCGCTCTTTCCATCAATCTTGGCCTTATTAACCTCTTTCCCGTACCCATGCTCGATGGGGGTCACCTCGCTTATTACGCGGTCGAGGCGGTCCGGGGCCGTCCGTTAAGCGACGGGGCCCAGGAATGGGGCCTAAAAATCGGTCTGGCGATGGTACTTAGCCTCATGTTATTTGCCACATGGAACGACTTGGTTTATCTGGAAGTCGGCGAAAAATTCCGTTCGCTCTTCAACTAACCGGATGATGCGTAATATGGCCCTCCTGCGTAAGCTGTTATGCGCCAGTCGCTGCGCCAGGCCTGGCCGCTTGCGCTTCGTGGCGATGGCTGTGGCGCTTGCCGCCGTTGTGACAATCGCCGTCGGGCAGGGGGCTCTCATCCGGCCGGCTTTGGCGCAGTCGATCGGGTCGGGCGACCCGATCATGGAAATCCGCATCGAGGGCAGCCAGCGCATCGAGCCGGATACCGTGCGGTCCTACATGGCGATCAATCCCGGCGATCCCTTCGACGCCCGGGCCATCGACCGGGCCCTGAAGAACCTGTTCGCGACCGGCCTCTTCGCCGACGTTAATTTCCGCCGCGAAGGCAATTCGCTGGTGGTCCAGGTGGCCGAGAACCCAATCATCAACCGCATCGCCTTCGAGGGAAACGACAAGCTCGAAGACGACGAGCTGCAGGCCGAGATCCAGCTCCGTCCGCGCGTGGTCTATACCCAGGGCCGCGTCCAGGCGGATGTGAAGCGGCTTCTCGATCTCTACCGCCGCAACGGCCGTTTTGCCGCCGCGATCGAGCCCAAGATCATCAAGCTCGACCAGAACCGCGTCGATCTGGTTTTCGAGATTACCGAAGGCGAGGATACCGGGATCGAGCGCATCGATTTCGTCGGCAACAAGATCTTCGACGACAGCGATCTCAGGGACGTGATCATCACGCGCGAAAGTGCTTTCTACCGCATCCTGACCTCGAACGATTCCTATGATCCGGACCGCCTGACGGTCGACAAGGAAACCCTGCGCAAGTTCTATCTCGCCGAGGGCTATGCCGATTTCCGCGTGGTCTCCGCTGTCGCCGAACTGTCGCCCGACCAGGAAGCCTTCTTCATCACCTTCACGGTGGAAGAGGGCGAACGCTACAAATTCGGCAAGATCGATGTGAAGACGACCCTCAAGGACCTCGATCCCGCCGCCGTCTGGGGTGACGTGCTGACCTTCGAGGGCGATTGGTACAATGCCGATCTGGTCGACAAGAGCGTTCAGGCGATCGCCGACCGGGTGGGCAGCCTCGGCTATGCCTTCGTCGACGTGCGCCCGCGCATCGACCGCGATGCCGAGAATCGCATCCTCAGCCTGACCTACGACATCCAGGAAGGCCCCAAGGTCTATGTCGAGCGTATCGACATCACCGGCAACGTGCGGACCCAGGACAAGGTGATTCGCCGCGAATTCCGTCTGGCCGAAGGCGATGCCTTCTCGACCGCCAAGATGCGCCGCACCGAACAGCGCCTCCGCAACCTGACCTTCTTCGAATCCGTGGATATCCAGACCACGCCGGGCAGTGCGCCGGACAAGACCATCATCAAGGTGAAGGTGGCCGAAAAATCCACCGGCGAACTCAATTTCGGTGCCGGCTTCTCGACCGCTGACGGTCCCTTGGGCAGCATCGGCGTGCGCGAGCGCAATTTGCTCGGCAAGGGCCAGGATCTGCGCTTGAACTTCACGCTCTCCGGCAAGCGCTCGCAGGTCGATTTGAGCTTCACCGACCCCTATTTCCTCGACAAGGAATTGTCGGCGGGCTTCGATCTCTTCCACCGCCGCTTCAGCGATGTGCGCGGCGATTCCTACGATCTGCAGCAAACCGGCGCTGGCGTCCGGCTCGGTTACGAGCTCTCCGAATATACCCGCCAGACGCTGAACTACCGCCTCAGCGTCGACAAGGTGCATGACCTCGACGACGATATCTCCGAAGCGATCCGCGACGAGAAGGGCTATACGATCCGTTCCAGCGTCGGCTCGACCATCATGTATGACCGCCGCGACAATCCGGCCGATCCGCGCGATGGCTATTACGCCAGCCTTTCGAACACGTTTACCGGCGTGGGTGGCGATGTCTTCAACTTGCAGACCTCGGTTCGCGGCGGTTATTTCTATCCGCTCAATGACGACGTTTCGATCGGCCTCGCTGGCGGTGTCGGCTACATCCAGGGCATCGGCGATCGCGTGCGTGTCACCGATGCGTTCTCGCTGGGTGGTGCCAATCTGCGCGGCTTTGAATCGTCCGGTGTCGGTCCGCGCGATGCCGACACCAATGACTCGCTCGGCGGTCAGTTGCTGTTCGACGGCACGCTGCAGGCGACGTTCCCGATCGGCCTGCCCGAGGAGTTCAATATCCGCGGTCGCGCCTTTACCGATTTCGGTACGCTGACGGAAACCGATCTCGAGAATAACGACGTCAATATCGACGACGATGCGTCCTTGCGCGTGTCGGTGGGCGGCGGCCTCACCTGGGTGTCGCCCTTTGGCCCGATTGCCGTCGATCTTGCCTATCCGATCATGAAGGAAGATTACGACAACACGGAATGGTTCCGGTTCAGTGTCGGTACCTCCTTCTAGGTCTCAACCCCGTATGTTCTGTGGAGCTACGAAAGTGTTTAATTTGCGATCCATGATGAAGGCCCTTATGGCGCTGGCCGTGACGACAGCTTTGCTGTTGCCGGCCATCCCCTCCGAAGCGCAGGAAGCACCGGCGATTCCGGTGCTCGTGGGCATCGTCGATGTCCAGCGCGTCATCTCTTCCTCCTCAGCCCAGCAATCGCTGCACAAGCAGGCCGAACAGCGCCGCAGCCAGATCCAGGCCGATCTGGTCGCCAAGGAAAAGCAGTTGCGGGCCGAGCGGGATCAGCTCTACGCCGCGAAGGCCAACATGGTGCCGGCCGATTTCCAGAAGCAGGACGCCGCATTGCAGGAAAAAGTGAAGGTCTGGCGCCAGGAAGGCGAACAGAAGCGCAAGGGCTTCGAGAAATCCTACAATGACGCCCAGAAGATCATCTTCCAGACCTTGCAAAAAGTGGTCGGCGAGATCGCCGTGCAGCGGAAGCTGACGCTTGTGCTTAACAAATCCGTGGTAATCGTGAGTGCTCAGGCTTGGGATATTACGGATACCGCCTTGGCGCAGCTCAACAAGACTCTGCCTTCCGTCAAGATGATGTAGAGCCGATGGACGAGAATGCGCGCCAGAAATTACCGGTGAGTGAGGGGAGCGGGATGGCGGAGGAAATGCCGGCAGGCGGCGTTATCGACATCGCGGCGATCATGCGAATGATCCCGCACCGTTATCCGTTCCTGCTGATCGACCGCCTGGTCGATGTCGTGTCGGGCGAAAGTGCGACCGGCATCAAGAACGTGACCGTGAACGAGCCCTTCTTTCCCGGCCATTTCCCCGGCGCCCCGGTGATGCCCGGTGTGCTCATCGTCGAGGCGATGGCGCAGACTGCCGCTGTCATCGCCGTGCACGCGCTCGGCAAGGAAGCCGAGGGCAAGATTGTGCTCTTCATGAGCATCGACGATTGCCGCTTCCGCCGTCCGGTCACCCCCGGCGACCAGCTCCAGCTCGAAGTGAAAAAGGACCGCGCCCGCGGCCCCGTCTGGCGCTTTACCGGTGTCGGCAAGGTCGACGGCCAGGTCGTCGCCGAAGCCACTTTCGCCGCGATGATCCGGGACAGGTAGTTCTCCTACTTCCCCTCTCCCTTCAGGGGGAGGGACTAAGGGGCCTGTAGCCCCCTCTAAACAAACCCCTCGAAAATCTCGTTGAGCTTGTTCCCCGACGCCGCCTGCGCGAAGGCGGCGAAGGAGCCTTCCTTCAGGATCTGCTCGGCCGCGGCGATGGCACCGCCCCAGGCGGCCCGCGCCAGCGCGCCGCCGACGCTGATCCGGCGCACGCCGAGATCGGCCAATTCCCTCACCGTAATCTCCGGGCTCACCACCAGCACGTTCACGGGCTTGGGCGCCAAGGCGCGCACCATGGCGGCGATGTCTTCCCTTTTCTTCACGCCCGGCGCAAACAGGCAATCGGCCCCCGCTTCGGCAAAGGCGATCAGCTTGTCGATCGCCGGCGTGATGGCACCCGGTTCGCTGAACAGAAGCTCCGTGCGCGCGATCAGCATCACATCGGCACCGGATTGATCGATCGCCTGCCGCGCCGCCCGGATCCGCTCGACGGCGCGCGGCGTGTCATGCAGGCCGAAGGGGGCTGTGAGCACATTGTCCTCGATGGACAGCCCGGCGATTCCGGTGGCGATGGCGCGGGTGACATTGGCCGCCACACCTTCCGGCGCGTCGGCAAAGCCCGCTTCGAAATCGGCATTCACCGGCAGGTCGACCGCCGCGCAAAGCGCGGTTAGATGCCCCAGCACATCCTCGCAGGTCACACCGTTATCCGGCTTGCCAATGGTCCAGGCAAAGCCCGAACTGGTCGAAGCCAGCGCCTTGAACCCCATATGCTGAAAGAGGCGCGCGCTCCCCACGTCCCAGGGATTGGGCAGCACGAAGCAGCCCTCTTTGTGCAACTCCCGGAACCGGGCCCGGATCGCGGCGACATCGTGAGTCATCGGTTGCGTCCTCTTCACTGTCTTGCTTGGCTCGCTCGGTGAATGGCGGCCGGGAGCACTCGTGGCTCTCGTTAGATAAGACTTGGTACCACGGACGTCGGATCAGTCAACACGTCAAGCGCTGTTACGGGATGCGGTAGCGACGTTGTTCTTGCTGGTTCCTACGCCGAGAGCATGCGCTGCGCGTGACAGCGAAATCAACAAGTGCCCATCGCGGATTTGCGCATGCGCGGTGACCAGCGCAGCCAGGTCGCAGAAGACGAGCGAGTTCCTCTGCGATTGGGGCAGGCACGAGGCGTCGGCGATGTACGGGAATACCTTTTCGGAAGTAACGCCGAGGCTCGCGAAGTAGGAGCCACCGAGCGGTGTCAGCAATTGCCTGGCTGGAAGATCGAGCATGCTGGTCAACATTTCTCGGGCCGAGATGGGATCTTTCGGTCGGGCCGACAAACGCCAGGCTGGGACGCAGGGTATGGTCGCATTGCCGGTGTGGATCTGGGCGCCCGGCAATTCGCGCAATTCGATGCCGACCAGATAGCTGCCGTCTTGTCGGCGCAACACCGGCAGGATCGACCCCGTGCAAGGCGAGCCTGACCATGGCTCCGCCCAATCGAGCGTCAGTTCGGCAATCGCTGTACTTGAGGCGTCGACATCCTTGAACAGGCCCGCGCGCACAGCCATCCACGGCACGGCCGGATCTGGTGCGGGGCGGAACGGTGCAGTGTGTCGCGCGAACAGCTCCGGCACTTGGCAAACTGGCGGCAAACCCGTCCCCGATGGTTCGGTCAGTTCGGGCATGTCTCCGGCCCATGCATCCAGGCCCACGCCGAGCCGCCGCAGCAGGAAGGCCGTCGCAATTTCGAGCCGTGCCTCGTCCAGGGCGCCGACTTGCCCGGCGCGCAGGATGTCCTGTGCATCGAACGACCGAATCCAGCCGGCGCGCGACAAGGGGCCCGTGAGTTGTTTGGGCGCCGGCAGGTCCGTCAGTTCCAGATCGTAGCTCGCCGCCATTTCTGCAATGCCGCCGGCTGAGGGCAGAAAGGTGAGGCGGTGGGCAGCGCTGCTCGCGACTAGAGGCGTGATGCCGAGGGATTCGACGACGGCCGGCAAGGCACTGTCATCGCCTGCGAAGGCGATCGGCTCGATGACGCGCCCGGGATGACGATGATCCGCCACTGTTGCAATCGGCCGGGGGTATCCGTCCCGCGCCAGGATTCGCACGCGCTCGTCGCGCCAGGTCCAGGGCAATAATTCGATCGCCTGCGCCGGTCGCTCGACAAGGGTCCAGGTCTCTCCGGCAGTTTGCATTGCCCAGTTCGACTGCTTCAGGTAACCGCTGGGCGGCGGCGATGCATGCCAGCGTACTTGCAGGGCGTTGCCGCTTGCGAGCTTGCGGCCGGAGACCAGGAGATTGGTGAACGGCCAAGGAGAGATGCGGCCATCTTCTTCCTGCAGGATCGCCTTTTTCGACCAGCGATTGGCGACGATCCACGAATTGAGCACCGGCACGGCACGCACGTCTCCAAGGCCGGCTGCCTGAAAGGCGGCAAGGAACCCCTCGATCGTGAAGTAACCGTATTGCTCGCACAATTCCGAGGCCCAATCGGCTCGGTAATCCTTTCGCAACAGGAACTCCGTCGCCGATTTGCGCGAAAGCCGAAAACGTCGATGTGGTCGGCCGGGTTCGGGCGCCAGTTCCTCAAGCGGGAATCCTGGACCGAGCCTGCGATCGAGCGGCCGTGCCGTTCGTGCGAATTCCTCCAGCAGCGACGGTTCGTCCAGCATCCCCGGATTGCCTGACGTCGTTTTCGGCAACAGGCTGAGGATGACGGGATCATCGGGGCCGTCGGGAACCACGAAATCACGCACGGCCAGCACGCCGCCATCCTTCAGCGAGGCGGCATGTGCCTCAATCGCGGCCAGGACGGCGGCATGGGAGTAGGGCGGATCGGCAAAGGTGAAGACATGATGCAGGGTGGAGGAACTCAGGATGGCGTCGGCTTGCAGATCAAGCGGCTCGGCGACGTTTCCGCGCTGGAACGACAAGTTGGACAAGGGATATCTCGTCCGGCAGGCGTTGATGGCCTCGTCGTCCAGATCGATGCCAATCACGGTGACGCGCGGATTGAGGCGAGCCAGATGGTAGGCGGCGGCGCCGGAGCCGCAGCCCGCATCAACGACGGTGGCGCCGTCGTCGAGCAGCATGAGGCCGGACAGCAGCGCGAGTTTCTGCGGCATGGATCGGTCCATGCCCTCCCAATAGCGGCGTGCGATGCCTTCCGCGCGGTTCTCGCGAGCGTGCGGTCGCTCGGTCGCATGACTCATGGGCGCTGTCTCCTCATATCGTTCGGTCGAAGAAAACAGGGCGCATGCCGCGTTTTACCCGGTAAATCTGCGCCGGGCGGTGGCTTGCCATCCGCCTTTCTCCGGCGATTGGTTCCAGGAAGTCCGCCGTGGCCATCCGCTTGCGGAAGGCGGATTTGTCGATGCGCCGACCAAGGACATCCTCATAGACCTGCTGCAGATCCGGCAATGTGAACTTCTCTGGCAGGAGATGCACCGGCAGCGATGTATATTCCACCTTGGCGCGCAATCGATGCGCAGCACAGCTGAGAATTTCTGCATGGTCGAAGGCGAGACCGGATTTGAGCCGCTTGTCGGTGATGTCCCGCCAGGCTACCTCCGTCGTTCCTGGACCTGCTACGATGCTGAGGCTGTCCGCATCGACAAGGGCGAAATAGGCGAATGTCGCCGTCCAGCCACGAGGATCCCTGCGTCTGTTGCCGAACGCCTGCAATTGTTCAAGGTAGGGCGCCTCAGCGCCGGTCTTTTCGCGCAGGATGCGCCGTGCGGCGGCATCAAGGTCGGTATCCTCATCCGGATGAATATAGCCGCCCGGCAGCGCCCAGGCCCCCAGAAACGGTTCGATGGACCGCTTGGCGAGCAAGGCGCAAAGCCGCCGCTCGCGCAATGCCAGGATCACGACATCCACGGTCACCAGCGGGCGGTCGAACAGGTGCGGATCGCCATTGGCACGGCCGTTCTTTGACCGCGTGCCGCCCGGTCTGGGTGTTGTCATGCTGATTCCCGTCGATAACCCGTCGATCCTGCCACTTTATCGCACGCCCATCTTAGTGTCAATTTCCAACTAACTTAGTTGACAACAACAACTAAGGTATCCATCTTTCAATCAGAGGATGGCTGGTGCCATCCGGATGAAAGGAGAATGAGATGTTTGGTGTGCGCTTTCTCAAGACCCAACCGACCGAATATGTGATCCAGTTCCGGAACGGCATGCCGATCCGGGAAGGGGCGGGACTTTCCCTATTTTACTTTGCCCCGACGAGCTCGTTCGCCGTGGTGCCGACGGCCAGTATCAGCGAGCCATTCATCTTTACCGAGGCGACCGCGGACTATCAGGAGGTGACCGTCCAGGGTCAGGTGATCTATCGCATCGCCGATCCCAGGCGCATTTCATCGTTGTTGAATTTCACGCTGGGGTCGAATGGCAGATATGCCTCTGAGGATCCTGACAAGCTGTCCCTGCGGGTCATCGACCAGATCCAGGTCGCGATGCGCAACGAACTGGAGAAGCTGACACTGCAGGAGGCCCTGGTTGGCGGCATCAGCCTGGTTACATCGGTCAGCGAGGCACTGAGGAATGCGCCCATGCTGCAGGCCCTTGGCCTGGATGTGTTGACCTTGTCAGTGCTGGAGATCAAGCCGAAGCCGGAAACGGCCAAGGCGCTGGCGGCGCAGGCACGTGAAGATCTGCTGCGACGGGCGGACGAAGCCATTTATGCACGTCGCAACGCATCGGTCGAACAGGAGCGCGGAATCAAGGAAAACGAGCTCAGTACCGAGGTGGCTGTCGAAAACAAGAAAAGACAGATCAAGGAGACCCAGATCGACGCCGAGAGATCGTTCATGGAGCGGCAACGTCTTATCAAGCAGGAGGAGATTGAAGGCAAGATCGATATCGAACGGCGCAAGAAGGAGTTGGTCGATCTGGCTGCCGAGAACTCCCGTCAGGAAGCGGATGCCAAGGCTTACGGCATCGAAGTGATGATGAAAGCCTTTGCCACGGCGGATGCCAAGGTGCTGCAAGCCCTGGCAAGCGTCGGCATGCAGCCGGGTCAGATGATGGCGATGGCTTTCCGCGAACTCGCTGACAACTCGGCCAAGATCGGCCAGCTTAACATCTCGCCTGACCTGTTGCGCGAGATGATGACCGCGAAAGAGATCTGACGATCATGCAGCCATCAACTGACCGAAAGACTGTGATTGTGGTTCGTCAAACGCGGCTGGACGACCTGGTGGCTCGCTTCAACACGGTGCAGCAGGCAAAGTTCTATGTCGAACATCTGGGCGAGGATTTCTCGGATTACCTGGACGAGCATGAACGCTACCGATCTGCCATGGTCACGACCGAGGTCGCCCTGCGCGATCTCGGTCGGGTGCAGCGTCTGGAACGACGCTATCTGCCGAATTTCGTGTTCGGCGAGGACGATTGCGTCGTCGTCCTCGGTCAGGACGGACTGGTCGCTAATACCTTCAAATACCTCGCCGGCCAGCCCGTCATTGGGGTCAATCCTGATCCGCAGCGCTGGGACGGCGTCTTGCTGCCCTTCGGGATTGCTGACCTCGCGCACATCGTGCCGGAAGTCTGGCTCGGCAAAAGACCGGTCAAGCAGATCTCGATGGGCATCGCCAGGTTGAATACGGGACTGGAGCTCCATGCGGTGAACGACTTCTTCATCGGGCAGCGAAGCCATGTTTCGGCACGCTACCGAATCACCGTCGACGACAGGGAAGAACGGCAGTCATCGAGCGGCATCATCGTTTCGACAGGCCTCGGCTCGACCGGCTGGCTGCGCAGCATCTATGCTGGCATCAATGGTGCCAGCCGCACCATTCTCGGACTTAGTGCCGCAGCGCCACCGACCGGCGCCTTCCCCTGGGATGCCGATTACCTGAACTATTTCGTGCGCGAGCCCTATCCCAGTCGAACGACGGGAGCGGACATTGTCATCGGCCGGATCCGGCAGAACGGCCGTTTTCAAGTTGTCTCGGAGATGCCGGAGAATGGCGTCATCTTCAGTGACGGCATAGAGGCGGATTATCTCGAATTCAACAGCGGAACGCGGGTCGAAATCGGGATCAGTCCGAAGCAGGGTCGACTGGTAACCTGAGGTGGTCGCGGCGGCATGCAACCGGGCCGTCGAGCCGGGTCGCGCCGCGCCATCAACCCTCTATCCAACCAGCCAGCGCATCAGCACGAAGACGGCCATGCCGATGATGATGGTCGGCATCAGCTTGTGCCAGCGCCAGCTGATCGCGGCGGCGACGATGGCGGCCACCAGATACGGATTGCGCCAGTCGATCTGCATCTCAGCCCCGCCCGGCATCAGGATCATCGGCACGATGATCGCGGTCAGCACCGTGACCGGCACGAAAGCCAGAGCCCGTTCGATCAGCGGCGGAAAGCGCACATGATCGGCAAAGAGATATACCGGCCAGCGTATGGCAAGGTTGATCAGCGCCATGCCGCCGATCATCAGGGCAATGTCGATCTCGCTCATCATTCCGCCTCCGCCAATTTGCGCCGCCGCTGCCATTCCTGCAGGAGAAGGCCCGCCGCGATGCCGGCGAGTGCCCCCAGCATCAGGCCCAGCTTGTAGGGAAGGTCATTGGCAAACGTCGCGATCGATCCGGCGACGATGGCCGCCAGCCAATAGGGGCGCGAGCGCAGCGCCGGCATGACGATGCCGATGAAGGTCACTACCATCGCGAATTCGAGGCCCCATTCGCCGATGTCCTCGAACTGCGTGCCGACGACGATGCCGATATAGGTCCAGAACGCCCAGTTGAGATACATGCCGAGGCAGGAGGCCAGATAATACCAATGCGCGTTGGCGCCGCCGCCCTCCAGCCGATAGCGGCGCTCCATCACCGCGAAGGTTTCGTCGGTGAGCCACGCGGCAAGGCCGAAGCGCCAGACCTGATTGAGATGCCGCACATGATCGACCAGGGTGGCGGCGTAAAGCAGATGCCGCAGGTTGAGGATCAGCGTCGCCAGCCAGATGACGCCAAGCGCCGAACCGGTGCCCAGCAGAATGATGGCGATGAACTGCGCCGAGCCCGAGAAGACAAAGACGCTCATGCTCATGGTGGCGAGCGGCGACAGGCCGTGGCTGGTCGCGAGTGCCCCGAAGATGAGCCCGAACGGAAAGGCCGAGATCATCATTGGCAAGGTGGCAAGGAGGCCGCGCGAGATTTCGCGTCCGATGCCGGCATCGATTCTGGTGATTGAATTCATCTCGTCACACGATGCCGAAATTGCTGTTCGGCCGGTCGTGCAGAATCTCGGCAAGGCGGGTGAGGGCGAGCTCCAGCAGATGCCGGTCTGCCGGCGCACAGAGGCACAATCTCACCCCGTTGGGCGCGTTGCGATTGAGCGAGAAGATCGTGGCCGGCGAGATGCCGACACCGCGCATCCTGGCTTCCAGCGCAAATCCATCGGGCGTCCAGGGCTCCGGCAACTTCACCCAGGTGTGATAGCTGGCTTCGTCGCTGCAGAGCTGCACATCGGAAAGGATGCGCCGTGCCATGCGCTGCCGGGCGATCGCCTCGATGCGATGCGCCTCGGCAAGGTCCATCCCGGTCCCGTCCTCGACCCAATCGGCCGCAATCTCGGCGGTGAGCGGTGCCGCCATCCAGGTGGTCGAGCGCACCACTTGCGCAAAACTGTCGAGCGCCCCTTCGGGAATGGCGAGATAACCCACGCGCAGGCCCGGCGCCATGCTCTTCGAGACGCTGGTGAAGTAATGGCCGAGTTCCGGCGCGTAAGTTGAGAGCGGCGGTATCTCGCGCGTCCCCAGCAGGAAGCCATAGACATCGTCCTCGACGATCTTGACACCGTATTTGCGTGCGATCGCGGCCAAAGCCTTGCGCCGCTCGGTCGAGAAGATGATGCCGGTGGGGTTGTGCATGTTGGCGACGCAATAGAACGCCTTCGGGCGCAGATTGATGCAGGCCTGCTCGAAGGCTTCGGCATCGACACCTTCCGCATCCATGGCGAGGCCGTGAAGGCGGATGCGCAGGAAATCGGCGAGCCGCCTGAGGCCCGGATAGGTCAGGCATTCGGCCAGCACCACGTCGCCGGGTTCGGTGATGGCGCCCAAGGCCGCCGTCATCGCGTGTTGGCCGCCGGCGGTGACGATCACGCGGTCGGCCGAGACCGGATATTGCTGTTCGGCCAGCCATTGCGCGCCGGCCGCACGGTGCCGCGGCAGGCCGACATGGTGATGATAGTCGAGCAGTGAATCGATGCCCGGCCGATGCGCGATCCGCTGCAAAGCGGTGGAGAGCAAAGCGTCATTGGCGCGCGGCGTCGGGAAGTTCACCGAGAGGTCGATGAACTCGCCCGCCTTCACCTTGGCTTCGCGGTCGAACGGCATTTCCGTGCGGCGCCGCACATCCTCGCGCACGAAGGTGCCGCGCCCCACTTCGCCGCCGATGAGGCCGCGCCGTTCCGCTTCCGCATAGGCCCGCGTCACGGTGCCCACAGTGACACCCAGCCGATAGGCGAGGTCGCGATGGGTGGGAAGCCGCGTGCCGGGAGCCACGCGCTGTTGCCGGATGTCTTCGGACAGCGCATCGGCGATCGCGAGATAGCGCGGCCCGGCAAAGCCGGCCAAGTCTGGTTGCCAAGTTGTCATGGTGACAATGTATCGATTGACGCGATCATTGGTCAATACAATTATGCGGGCGTCGATACAATATCGGCATCGATCAATACAATGGTCAGTTATTCTTACCAAAGGGGAGTAAAATGTATCCTTACAAGTCGCTATCGCCCACATCCAGTCCCGCCCCCAGTGGGTCGTTCTATCGATCTATCACCGCCGCCTTCGGTCTTCTCTCGCAGGCGGTCATGAACAAATTGCTCGATGTCATGGAAATCCACCGTCAGCGCCGCGCGCTGCAGAATCTCGACGACCGCCTGCTGAAAGATATCGGCCTCACCCGCTGCGATGTCGAAAAGGAAGTCGCGCGCCGAATCTGGCGCTAAGGACTTTGGGCTGGAGAGCCGATCATGAAACACAAGATCTACCAGGTTGACGCCTTCACCGACCGCGCCTTCGCCGGCAACCCCGCCGGGGTGATGCCGCTTCAATCCTGGCTGCCTGATCCGGTTCTCCAGCAGATCGCCGCCGAGATGAATCTCGCCGAGACAGCCTTCTTCGTGCCGAATGAGGGCGGTTTTCACCTGCGCTGGTTCACGCCCACGACCGAGGTCAAGCTGTGCGGCCACGCGACGCTGGCCAGCGCCTTTGTGCTGACGCGTCTCATTGATCCCAAGCTCCGGAAGATGCGCTTCGACAGCCTTTCCGGCCCGCTCTTCGTCGAGGTTCAGGGCGAGCGGCTGGAGCTTGATTTTCCCTTGCTGGCCTATGAGGCCAATGACGACGCGGCCATCCCCGCGCGCATCGCCGCCGCCATCGGCGTGACACCGCGCGAGGTGGTTTCCAGCCGCGTCTATGACGCCTTTGTGGCGCGCCTCGATGACGAGGCTGCTGTGCGCAATGTGCCGTCTAATTACGCCGCCATCGAGGCTCTCGGCCGCGATCTCATCGTCACCGCGCCGGGCGCGAACGGGATCGATTTCGTCAGCCGCTTCTTCGCTCCCCTCCACGGCATCCCGGAGGATCCCGTCACCGGCTCCTCCCATTGCGTCCTCGCCAATTTCTGGCACGACCGCCTGGGCAAGTCCGAGTTCCACGCCCGTCAGGTCTCCCGCCGCGGTGGCGATCTCTGGCTGAAAATGGCGGGCGACCGCCTCAAGATCGCCGGCCATGCGGTCTGTGTGCTCACCGGGGAAATCGAACTTTCATAAAGGCTTAATGCCGGCCGACGGAGCGCCGTGGCACCCCCTCGGCAGCTTTGCCGCACTTGCGTCATGGGCCGGTCTGGGCTAATAGCCCTTGCCCAAGCGCTCATGCGGTCGGAAGGTCGCCAATCGGCTTGGGGAAACCCGGAAGACCGAGCCAGATTGCCCATGACCAGCGCGCCCCCAGCCAAAGCCGCGACGCCGCCTGTTGCCGAGAATTTCCTGCTCCCCGCGGGTCTCGCCGATGGCCTGCCGCCGGAAGCCGGCTTCGAGGCGGCGATGGTCGAGCGCCTGATGACGAGCTTCGCTCGCTGGGGCTATGAGCGCGTCAAGCCGCCGCTGATGGAATTCGAGGATTCGCTCCTCGCCGGTCCGGGCGAGGCGATGGCCGCCCATACCTTCCGCCTGATGGACCCGATCTCGCAGCGCATGATGGGTCTCCGGGCCGACATGACGCCGCAGGTCGGCCGCATCGCCGCCTCGCGCCTGAAGAAAATGCCGCGCCCCTTGCGTCTTTCCTATGCGGGTCAGGTGCTGCGCGTCAAAGGCGAGCAGATGCGCTCCGAACGGCAATTGGGTCAGGTCGGCGTCGAATTGATCGGCGTCGAAAGTGCCGCCGCCGATGCCGAAGTGGTGCTGCTCCCGGTCGAGGCCCTGCGCGCCTTGGGCGTCCCCGACATCGCCGTCGACATCAACGTGCCGCGCCTTGCCCCCAGCATCCTGGTCGATCTGCCGGCCGTCGAGCGCAACGATCTCATCGCCGCCCTCGATCGCAAGGATACCGCGCGCGTCGCTGAACGCGGTGGCCGGCACAAGGATCTGCTGCTGGGTCTGTTGCGCGCGGTAGGCCCGGTCGAAACCGCCTTGCCGGCGCTGATGGCGCTCGATCTTCCCAAGACGAGCGCGGCCGCCCGCGCCAATCTTGCCGAAACCGTTGCGCTCATCCGCGCGGCCGCCCCCGGCCTCACGCTCACCATCGATGCCACCGATCATCGCGGCTTCGAATATCACAGCGGCCTTGCCTTCACGCTGCTCGGGCGCAATGTGCGCGGCGAGTTCGGGCGCGGTGGTCGCTATGTCAATCATGCCGGCGAGGCCGCGACCGGCTTCTCGCTCTATCTCGATACCCTGCTCGCGACTCTTCCATTGCCGCCGCGGCCCAACCGAATCTTCCTGCCTTTCGGCAGCGATGCCGCGATCGCCGCGTCGCTCCGCAACGATGGCTGGGTGACGGTGCAGGGCTTGAGCCAGGTCTCGGATTCACGCCAGGAAGCCAAGCGCCTCCTGTGCTCGCATGTCTTGAAGGATGGCCGCCCCGCGGCCGTGACGGATTAAGGTCTAGAGGATCATCATGGCCAATGTAGCGGTTGTCGGTTCACAATGGGGTGACGAGGGCAAGGGCAAGATCGTCGACTGGCTCTCGGTGCGCGCCGATGTCGTCGTGCGCTTCCAGGGCGGCCACAATGCCGGCCACACGCTCGTCATCAATGGCGTGACCTATAAATTGTCGCTGCTGCCCTCGGGCATCGTGCGCCCCGGCAAGCTCTCGGTCATCGGCAATGGCGTCGTGGTCGATCCCTGGCATCTCATCAAGGAAATCGACGGCCTGCGCGGCCAGGGCGTCGCCGTCTCGCCGGATAATCTGGTCCTCGCCGAGAACGCCGCCTTGATCCTGCCGCTCCACGGCCAGCTCGACCGCCTGCGCGAGGGCGCCGCCGAAGGTGCCGCCAAGATCGGCACCACTGGCCGCGGCATCGGCCCGGCCTACGAGGACAAGATCGCGCGCCGGGCCATCCGCGTCTGCGACATCATCGATGCCGGTGGCCTCGAGGCCAAGATCGAGAATCTGCTCTCGCATCACAATGCGCTGCTGAAGGGCATGGGGGCGCAGCCCATCGACGGCGCCGCCCTCATCGCCGAGCTCCGCGCCATCGCGCCGCAGATCGCGCCCTTCGTGAAACCGGTCTGGGAAATGCTCGACACCGCGCGCCGCCGCGGCGACCGCATTCTCTTCGAAGGTGCGCAAGGCATCATGCTCGACGTCGATCACGGCACCTATCCTTATGTCACCTCTTCGAACACGGTAACGGGGCAGGCTGCGACTGGCTCCGGCCTTGGCCCGGCGGCGATCGGCTATGTGCTCGGCATCACCAAGGCCTACACGACCCGTGTCGGTTCCGGCCCGTTCCCCTCGGAACTTACCGACGAGATCGGCCAGAAGCTCGGCGAGCGCGGCCATGAATTCGGCACCGTGACGGGCCGCAAGCGCCGCTGCGGCTGGTTCGACGCCGCGCTCGTGCGCCGCGCTGCCAAGGTTGCCGGCATCAGCGGCATCGCCCTTACCAAGCTCGACGTGCTCGACGGCTTCAAGGAATTGAAGATCTGCACCGGCTACGACATCGGCGGCAAGAAATACGATTACCTGCCGGCCTCGTCCGATCTCCAGGCCAAGGCGCGGCCGATCTACGAGACCATCGAAGGCTGGTCGGAATCGACGCAAGGGGCGCGCTCCTGGGCGCAGCTTCCGGCCCAGGCGATCAAATATGTCCGCCGTGTCGAAGAACTGATCGAAGTCCCCGTGGCACTCCTCTCCACCAGCCCGGAACGCGACGACACCATCCTCGTCACCGATCCGTTTGCGGATTGAGATCTCTCAAATCGTCATCCCCGGGCCCGTCGGCGCATGCCGACATGCGTCGGTGGGTCCCGGGGATCCACTGGTGCAGTTGAGAGAGTGGATGCCCGGGTCAAGCCCGGGCATGACGAAGGTGGTGGGTGTCACCGCCGCGCCACGATCACCGTCGCCGTCAGCGAGACCAGCGCCAGCACGATGATCGTGCCGCCGTAGAGATAGGTGGCATGGGCGAGCCCGAAGACCGGCGCCAGCATGCCGACCAGCATCACCGGCAGGCTGAAGGCGAGATAACTCTGCACCAGGAATGCCGAGAGCAGACCAGCCCGTTCATGGGCGCCGGCCAAAGGCAGGAAGCTTTGCGTGGCGCCAAAGAAGCTCGAGCCGAATCCCAACCCCGCCACCAATGTGCCGAGCAGCAGCAGAGCCACGTCCTGCAGATAGACGCCGGAGAGGGTGACGGCGACGCCGACAGCGAGTAACCCAGCCCCGCCGATCAGCACCTTCGTCTCGGCATGTCGGCGCACCAGGAGGATGGCGACGGCGCCGCTGATGGTGAGCAGGGCCACGATACCACCGCCGACGAAAGGCGAGGTCAATCCCGTGGCGAGGCGCAGCAGCGAGGGCATCAGCGACAGGTAGAATCCGCCCAGCGCCCAATTGGCGATATTGACCGGAGTCACGCGCAGCAATGCGCGCCGCGCCTGCTTGGGCACGAAGACATGGGGTTTCAGCGAGGCCAGCGCCCCCGGCTGTGCCGAGACCGTCTCCGGCATCTGCCAGACCAGAACCGCCATCACCAGGAACATCGCCAGCAGGATCTCATAGACCAGATGCAGCGGGTCCGGCGCATAAGTGGCAAGCGCGCTCGCCGCCAATGCGCCCGCCGACATGCCGAAAAGCGGTGTGACGCTGTTGATGAGCGGCCCCTTCGCCTTGTTGGTATCGAGAACGGTGGCGCCCAGCGTGCTCATCAGGGTACCGGTGGCGATTCCCTGGATGGCGCGGGCGATGATGAGATGCGTGGCGGAGTCGGCGGCGTAGAAAATGCCCATCGCAACTACCGTCAGCAGCAGACCTGCGAAGATCACCGGACGCCTGCCGATATAATCCGACAGCGACCCCACGGTCAGCAGCGATAGCAGCAAGGTGATCGCATAGACTGAGAAGATCGCGGTGAGGGTCACATGCGACAGCGCCCAGGCTTCCTGATAGAGCCGGTAGAGCGGCGTCGGAGCTGCCGAGCCCGCCAGGATCGCGCCCAGGCTGAAGGCCGCGAAGGCGGTCATCGCGCGCTGCGAGAAGAAACGGCCCGGCGCGGTCTTCGTGGTGTCGGTAGAGGTCATGGGAGCTTTCTCGGACGAATAAGGCGCGACGCTAGCAAATGGGCGGCAGGGTGACGATCACCGATAAGTCTATGCAGCCATGACGAAAATCGCGGGCAACCACCGGCCGGCAATATATATGATGATTATCATATAAAATTCAAGCCCCAGCCGTTGAGAGCCCCTCTGCGCGACCGAATCACCGGCGCGCTGTTGTTGGGCGCCGGATTTGGTCTGGCACTGGTCAGGAAACCCGAAAGAACGAACTGCCTCTTTCATTTCCCCTCCACCTTCAGGGGGAGGCCCCGTCGGCGAATGCCGACATGCGTCGGCGGGGTGGGGGCATGTAAGTGAAGACTTTGCGAGGCCATGCCCCCTCCCGGCCTCCCGCCTGAGGGAGGAGATGTGAGACGCATTGCCGCGAACAATCGCCGCATTCCCGGGTTATGATTGATCGCGGAAGGAGGCTGCATGACCGATCGGACCGAAACCCAGTCAGACGTGGTCGCCTTTCTGCGCGACCCTGCTTCGCATGCGGGTGCGGAGGAGGTCGAGGTGATCGCCACCCATGCCTCGATGATCTTTCTCGCCGGCAACCGCGCCTTCAAGCTGAAGAAGGCCGTCACCTATTCCTTCCTCGATTACGGCACGGTGGGATTGCGCGAGGCGGCCTGCCGTGCCGAGCTCGCGCTCAACCGCCGAACGGCGCCGCAACTCTATCTGGGAATCCGCGCGATCCGCTGCCGTGCGGATGGTCGTCTCGGCTGGGACGGCGCGGGAGAAACGCTCGATTGGGTGGTCGAGATGGTGCGCTTCCCACAAGAGGCGCTGTTCAGTCATTTGGTGGAGCAGGGTGGTCTCACGCCGCAAATCATGCGTGCGACCGCCGATGCCATCGCCGCCTTCCACCGATCGGCCGAGGTGACGCCCGGTTTCGGCGGCGCCGAGGGGATCGCCGCGGTTCTCCGTATCAATGCCGAGAACATGCGCGAATGCCTGCCCCCGGCAGTCGCAAGCGAAGATGTCGGGCGCCTGATCGCCGCCACCCGGTCCGCTTTCGATAGGCACCAATCCTTGCTGGAAGCGCGTCGCCAGGCGGGCAAGGTGCGCCGCTGTCATGGCGATCTCCATCTCGGCAATATCTGTCTTCTCGACGGGCAGCCGACGCTCTTCGACGGGATCGAGTTCAGCGACATGATCGCCAATACCGACATGCTCTACGATCTCGCCTTCCTGCTGATGGATCTCCTGCATCGCGGCCATGCCGATTTCGCCAGCATCGTGTTCAACCGCTATCTCGATCGCAGCGACGAAGCCGACGGCCTGGCCCTGCTGCCGCTCTTCCTGTCGTTGCGCGCCGCCGTACGCGCCCATGTCACCGCGCGGGCGGCGCTGCCCCAGCCATCGCCGTCCGCCGCCGCTTATTTCGCCCGCGCCGAGGATCTGCTGCGCCCCGTCGCGCCGCGCCTCATCGCCATCGGCGGCTTGAGCGGCACCGGCAAATCGACCCTCGCGGCGGCCCTGGCGCCTTTGATCGGCCAGGCCCCCGGCGCGCGCTGGTTGCGCAGCGACGTCCTGCGCAAGCGCCATTTCGGACTGGCACCCGAAGAGAAACTGCCGCCTGCCGCCTATACTCGCGAAATCAACGATCTCATTTATGGGCAACTCATGGCGGCGACGCGCGCGGCGCTCGCATCGGGCTATAGCGTCATCCTCGATGCCGTCGCGGCGAAGCCGGATGAGCGCGCGGCCTTCGCCGCCTTGGCAAAAGAGGCCAAGGTGCCGTTCACCGGATTGTGGCTGGAAGCCGATCCCGCCATCCTCACGGCGCGTCTTGAGGCGCGGCGCAACGATGCCTCGGATGCCGATGCCGCCGTGCTCCGCCAGCAGCTCGCCTACAATCTCGGCCCGATGGACTGGCAGCGCGTCGATGCCGGCGGCGATTTTGCCGCCACCCTCAGCGCCGCGCGTCAGGTGCTGGAGCTGCCCTTATAGATCTCGGCGCGGAATTTCTCGGCGAGCGCATTGAGGCCCGGCGCATAGGTACGCGGTGCATCGAGCGGCGGGAAGGACGCACGGATCTCCTCCAGCAATTCAGCCAAAGCCGGCGGTGCCGAACGTTTGGTCACATGGAAGGCCTGCGAGGCGACCGCGCCCAGCATGGCGAGTGCTGCGTCGAGGCAGCGCCCGGCTTCCTCCTGGCCCATCCAGGCAAGCCCGGTCAACGGCGCCACATCGTTCTGCCCGAACCCGCCGCCTTCGCTGCCGGGGAGGAAGGTGCGCTGTGCCGCGCGCCGCGCCTGTTCGGCATAACCTACCTGCACGAAGCCCAGCACGCCGAGATAGCCTTGATAGCCGTTATCGTCCTGCAATTGATCGGGCAGCAGCGAATAGCGCCCATCGAGCAACTTGGTCGTATGCCGCTCGGCGATGGCACAGAGATCGGCGGCGGCGGCGGCGAGATTGTCGAGTGCCGGATAGGCGCGCGCATTGTGATAGCCGCCATTGCTGAAGACGCGGCCTTTGGGATGCGTGGCGTCGGGCGCCAGGAAGACCGGATTGTCGGTGACGCTGCGCAGGGAACTGGCCGCGATCTCCTCGGCCTGGGCAATCACACGGCGGAACTGGCCGAGGACACGCGGCAGGATGCGATAGGAAACCGGTGCCTGATAGGGCCGCCGCTCCGCACCACCGCCAGACAGTAACGCGCGCAGCCGTCGCAGGCTCGCCGCCTCGTATGCGTCTTCCCACAAATCTTCAAAGGCCGGGTCATAGGCCTCGAGCGGCGCCTTGATCGCCTCGGCCGAGAGCGCCATCACCCGTTCCGCGAGATCGAGGCGTCGCCGCATGGCGATGGCGGCATCGGCGATGAGAGCGCTCGCCGCCGGCGAGCCGTTGATGAGCGAGAGCGCATCCTTCTCCGCCAGCGGAAAGCGTTCGGCGATGGCGATGATGAGCGGCCCCATCCACAAAATCTCGCCGGCGCCGCCCTGGCCTTCCAGCGACACCTCGGGCAGCTTGCCGCCGTTCAGCAGATTGGCCACTTCGACGGCGAGGCCCGGTGTCGCCGCCGCATGGCCGTCGATGAAATTGGCGAGGCGCGCCAGCACGATGCCGCGCGCCACGCGCTCGGGTGCCGCCTTGCCGAAGGGGGCGGTGGTGGGGAAGGGCGGGATGCGCGCGTGTTTCAGCCGCGCCTCACCCTCGAAGCGCAGCTTGGCATGCTGACCGTAACCGCTGGTGACGCCATAGATGACGAGCTCTGGATCCTCGATCAGCTTCATGAACGAGGCGCGGGCCTGTTCCATCCGTGCCATGGCGCCCTTGGTGAAGCGCAATCCGGCCCCCTCCCAGGCGACACGGCGATAGAGATCGAGCGTCAAATCGGCGCGGGTATCGAGGTCGAGAATCATGGGAGCACTCGCGAGGATCAGGAAGGAAGTCCGGTCCCCAAGGCTAATCCGAATTTTACTGTATGGCCATGGCCGGAATGCGCTCGATCTTTCAGCAAAATCACAATCCCCCACGGAACTTCGGGTCACTCTCTCTCGTTATTCCCATCGATTCCCGTTCCTCCACCACGCGAGAAAAACCATGATCGCCCGTACGCTTCTTCCTCTCATCTTCCTCGCCGCCGCCTCCCTGCCGGCTTGGGCCGAAGGTGGCGTCAATGTCGGCGTGCTCGAATGCAAGGTCGGCAGCGGTTTCGGCTATATCGTCGGCTCGTCGAAGGACATGACCTGTACCTTCAAGCGCCCGGACGGTACCCGCGAGAGCTATCGCGGCGAATTCGACCGCTACGGCCTCGATATCGGCTTCACCGACGAACGCTGGATGTATTGGGGCGTCTTCGCTCCCGGCGACGTGGCCAAGGGCGCCTTGGCCGGCAAATATGGCGGCGCCGGTGCCGATGTCGCGGCCGGATACGGCGTCGGCGCCAACGCCCTCTTCGGCGGCAATGGCGACCAGATCGCCCTGCAGCCGGTCAGCGTCAACGGCAACAAGGGCGTCAATATCGCGGCCGGCGTTTCCTACGTGACACTTTATTCCGGCAAATAATCAGGCATCCGCCACCCGCTTCAGGAAGGTCTCGATCTCCCGGCGCAGAATCTGCGCCTGGCGGCCGAGCTCGCCCGATGCCGTGAGCACGCTTTCCGCCGCGTCGCGCGTGCTCGTCGTACTTTCCGTCATGCCGTCGATCAGCGACGAGACGGAGGACGTCCGGTCGGCGGCTTCCTGCACATTGCGGGCGATTTCCTGGGTGGCGGCGTTCTGCTCGTCGATGGCCCCGGCAATCGTCGTCGCCACCTCGCTCATGCGGCCGATCGTGCCGGAAATCCTGCCGATGATATCGGCCGATCTCCTGGTCTCGTCCTGGATCGCCTGAACCTGGGTGGTGATCTCCTCGGTGGCGCGTCCGGTCTGGCCGGCGAGGTTCTTCACTTCCGAAGCCACCACGGCGAAACCTTTGCCCGCCTCACCGGCACGGGCCGCCTCGATCGTCGCGTTCAAGGCCAGCAGATTGGTCTGGCTGGCGATGTCGCTGATCAGCTTCACCACATGGCCGATCTTGCCGGCAACGCCGGTCAGTTCCTGCATCGAATTCTCGGCGTTCTGCGATTCGTCGACGGCGCTCTGGTTGACGTTGCGGGACTGCGTCACCTGCTGGCCGATCTCGCTGATCGAGGCCGAGAGCTGATCGGCGGCGGACGCCACCGCATGGACGTTGCTGGTGGCGGCTTGCGCGGCCTCAATGACACCCTCGGTCTGTGTTGCGGCGACGCCCACCGCCTGGTTAAGCGTTACCGCCGTTCCCTGCAGTTCCACCGCCGCGGCATCGACCGCGCCCAACGCTCCTTGCATCGCTGCATCGAAGCTCGCGATGGCATCTGCCACGATTTCCTGCCGGCGCTGCCGCTCGCGCAGCATGGCTTGCTGATAGGTGGAAATGGCGAAATCGATGTCGAGCAGCACGGCGGCACTGATCGCGGCGCATAGATTGCCGGACCCCGCGGCCTGCCAGCGTTTTTGCCGCGCCGCCACGGCGAGCAGGCGTTGCAGCACGAAACTGTAGCCGCCGATATACCAGCGCGGCTCCAGCCCGATCCGGTTATGCGCATGGCCGATCGCCTCGACGCTCGCCACATATTCCGCGTCGAATCTGCCGGCGAAAAGATGCGCCCAATGTTTGGTCTGTGCGCTCTTCAGCCGGTCGCGATGACCGCCGATCAGGGCTGCCAGTTCCGGAAAGGCGCCGATATGGTCGTAGAACGCGTCGAGGATCGCGGGCAGATTGGCGGCGACCACCGGCCAGAACGCGCGCAGCAAAGCGGTGGTCTGGTCCGACATCTCGACGAAACGCAGTCTTTGTGCCTGGCCGTCCCCCTGGGCGGCAGGCACGAACTTCGTGATCGCATCCATCTCGATTTCCCCTCTTAAGCGCGGATTCGTTCCTCCGCGATGTTGCCGGATCCGTTCGGCCGCAGACGGGCGGCCGGAAAGGTCAGGGTTGCCGTGGTGCCGATACCGACGGCACTCGCAAGATCGAGATGCCCGTCATGCAGCTCGACCATGGTCTTCACCAGATGCAGGCCGAGGCCGGTGCCGCCGAATTTCCGGGTGGCGGTGCTGTCGACCTGGCCGAAGGGCTGCAGCGCCTTGGGAATATCCGGCCCGGCGATGCCGATGCCGGTATCGTTGATGGCGATCTGCAGCGCGCCGTCCTGGGCGAGGTGTGCTGTCACCGTGATGCTGCCCTCGGGTGTGAACTTGATGGCGTTCGACAGCAGGTTGAGCAGCATCTGCTTCAGCAGCCGCTCGTCACAGAGGAGGGGCGGCAAATCCGGGGCGATCTCGGTCCGCACCGACAGCCCCGCCGCTTCCGCCCGTTCCCGCACCATCCTGAGACAGGATCTGATGGCATCGGCCGCGTCGATTTCACGCTCATGGGGCCGCATCTGTCCGGCCTCGATCTTGGCGACGTCCAGGATGTCGTTGATGAGGCTGAGGAGATGCCGCCCGGCTTCGCCGATATCCTTGCAATAGCCCCTGTATCGCTCGGAGCCGAGCGGCCCGAAGGTCTCGCGCGTCATGACCTCCGTAAACCCGATGATGGCATTGAGGGGGGTCCGCAATTCATGGCTCATATTGGCCAGGAATTCGGTTTTCGCCCGGTTGGCGAGATCGGCCTGGCGCGTGGCGTCGCGCCGCGCCATTTCGGCGGCGACGCGGTCGCTGATGTCGCGCAGGATCGCGGTCAGGACCTGCTCGCCCTGCAATTCGTAATGCATGATCGAGGCCTCGGCCGGGAATTCCCCGCCGCCGCGCCGCCGCGCCAGGATCTCGCCGCGCTGGCCCATGCGCCTTGTGCCGCTCTTCGCAGCGATGAAGGCGGCGATATGCGCGCGATGCTTGTTGCGCAGCCTTTTGGGAATCAGCAATTCGATCGACCGGCCGATCACCTTCTCGGCCCGATAGCCGAACATGGCCTCGGCCCCGGCGCTGAACAGGGTGATGAGACCGTTGGCATCGACGGAGATGATGGCGTCGGTTGACAGCTCGACGATCTTGGCGAAATGGATTTGAGTGGCGCGCAATTGCCTGCGTATGCTCCGTTCTGTGGTGGAGCGGCGGCGCTGGGCCACGGAATCGGCGGCCTTTCCGGGGCGTTCCAACCCTGTGTCACCTTGCCGCCTCGACATCTCTCGGTCTCCCCACCGACACTTGTCTTGTCGCGAACAATAGGAATCAAGTCGTTATTTGAGTATATTTTGTAATGTTGAGCCGGAGCAGTAAAAATATCCTAAAATTCTACTGTCTCGGTAGATAAACCCAAGTAAATGGGTTTGAAACCTGCAAACTATACTTATGTATTAAACATATGTTTGTTGTTGCCGGGGCCCCTGCATTGACAAGACTTGGCGGTTTCATCAAATAGCCGGGCCGGGGCGGTGTTCTACCAGAGTAAGGGGTGCTGACGATGCGGACCTGTCCGTCCGTTGCCATGGGCTGCGCGCAATGTCCGCGCTTTGCCAACGCCTTCTATGGCGGCACGGATGCCGGCAGGGCCGCGGCCGTCGAGGCGCTGCGCCTGACCAGCCGCAACGTGCCGCCCAAGCGCGTCATCTACCGCGCGGGCGAGATCGCGCGGGAGCTCCACATTCTCTATAGCGGCTGGGCCTTCCGCTACCGGCTGCTGACCGGCGGGCGCCGCCAGATCCTCTCCTTCGCGCTGCCCGGCGATGCCATCAGCATGCGCATGCTGTTCCTCGATCGCGGCGCCTTCTCGGTCCAGGCGCTGACACCCTGTACCATCTGCACTTTCGACCGCGAGCGCTTCGCGGCCTTCGTCGGCGCGCATCCCGATGTGGCGCGGCGCGCGGAATTGCTCTGCGTCGAATCCAACGCCGCCACGGAAGAGCAATTGGTCGATATCGGCCGGCGCACCGCCTATGAACGGGTCGGACGCCTGATCCTCACCCTTGCCCGGCGCATGCAGGGCAAGGGCATGCTCAATGGCAATATCGGCCATCTCCCCTTGAGCCAGCTCCACATCGCCGATGCTCTGGGCCTCACCGCGATCCATGTCGGGCGCGTGCTCAAGCAATTGCACGAAGACCACGTCCTGACACTCCACCGCGCGCAATTCGAAATCCACGATCTGCCCGCTCTCGAACGGCTTTGATCCGGCCACGGCCGGCGCTAAGCTCAGGCCCATGAAGCGCCGCCATTTCCTGACCGCGACCGCCGCTGCGACGGCGCTGCTCGCCGCGCCCCGCCTCGCCAGAGCGGCGGGCGAGGCGGCGCGGCTGGCACCTGCCCTCGATGCGGCGCGGAACCTCGCTCAGCTCCACGGTCTCATCATCGCCCAGGACGGCAAGGCTCTGCTGGCCGAGCCCATCCGCGGCCCGCGCCTCGATCAGCCGGTCAATATCAAGTCGATCTCGAAATCGGTGATCTCCGCTCTGGTCGGCCGCGCCATAGGCGATGGCATCCTGCCCGGACCCGAGGCGCCGGTGGTCGCACTCCTGGAAAAGCGCCTGCCCGCCGAGGCCGACCCGCGCCTTCAGCGCATCACGCTCGATCATCTCCTCTCCATGCGCGCCGGGCTCGAACGTACTTCGGGCCCCAATTACGGCGCCTGGGTCAAAAGCCGCAATTGGGTGCGGCACATCCTCTCGCGGCCTTTCGTCGAGGAGCCGGGCGGGCCGATGCTCTATTCGACCGGCAGCACGCATCTCCTCTCGGCGATCCTCACCGATGCCACCGGCCGCTCGACGCTGGAGCTTGCCCGCGCCTGGCTGGGCGAACCTTTGGGCATTGACATCCCCGCCTGGGAACGCGATCCGCAGGGCGTCTATCTCGGCGGCAACAACATGCTCTTGTCGCCCGAAGGATTGCTGCGCTTCGGCGAGATGTACCGCCAAGGCGGACAGTTCGACGGCAAGCGCGTCCTGCCCGCCGATTGGGTGGCCAGTTCCTGGCGCCTCCGCACCACCTCGCGTTTCACCGGCCATGGCTACGGCTATGGCTGGTTCATCTATGAACTGGGCGGCCACCCGGTCTATTACGCCTGGGGCTATGGCGGACAGATGATCTATATCGTCCCGGATCTCCGCCTCACCGTGGTCGTCACCTCCGACCCCAGCGCGCCCTCCGGCCGCTCAGGCTATGCCGACGACCTTCACACCCTCGTCGCCCGCCACATCATTCCCGCGCTGGGGTGAACTGGTCCCTGCCGATCTGGACAGAATGCAACCAGTGGGCGCATGCTTCTAATCTTGGTTGAAGCATTGAGTTTTCGTCATGCCCGGGCTTGACCCGGGCATCCACTCTCTCAACTGCACCAGTGGATCCCTGGGTCTTCGCCCGGGGATGACGACCTTTTAGACCGAGAAAGGCGACCCCACCATGCCCATCCCCGTCTATTTCGCCACCAACCGCAATCCGATCGACAGCGCAATCCCCAATAATTTCGGCACCGATTTCCATCCCGATGGCGGCCTCACTTTCGGCCGCGCCACCATCGCCTCGGTGAAGGACGAAAGCGAGATCGGCAACAGCAATCTCGCCATCGACGAGGTGAGCGCCACTGGGTTTACCGACAAGCTCAAAAAGGCCATCGCCGAAAACGGCGAGAAGCATCTCCTTCTCTATCTCCACGGCTTCGATTACCGCTTTCGCGAAGTGGTGATGCGCGCGGCATACCTCGGCGATTGGTATCGCCGCGGCAAGCCAAGTGTCACCTCCACCATCCTCGCCTTCACCTGGCCGTCCTTGGGCAGCCTCAGCATCGACGCCTACAAGACCGATTACCGCAGCGCCGGGCTTTCCGGCGGCGCCTTCCGCCGCTATCTGAACACACTGCTGCCGATCCTCGCCGATTACCGCGCCCGCGACCCCAAGCGCCGCGTCACCCTGATGGCGCACAGCATGGGCAACCACTTCCTCCATGCCGGTCTCACCGCCAGCATCGGATCGGGACCGGGCCAGATCGCGGCACCCACCCTCGCGGCCCTCATCGATCGTGTCGTCCTCATCGCCAGCGACGAGGATCACGACGCGCTCTCGTCTTCAAGCGGCCTCCGCTTCGCGACCGACATCGCGGGCGAAGTGGCGCTCTATTACAATCAGCAGGACATCCCGCTCTCGACCATCTCGCGCGTCATCCACGGCACCGGCCGGCTGGGGATCGAAGGGCCGGCGGACAAGCCCGCTTTCAAGGGCCGCAACATCCACTTCGTCAATTGCTCCGCCGCCAATCCGGAGCTGAAACCCAACAAGCGCCTCGATCCGCAATGGCACCAATATTACCGCCTGGTCCCGGAAGTGCGCGACGACATCTGTGGCGTGATGCTGGGCGGCGACCAGATGTCATTGCCCAACCGCAAATATAGGAAGAAGGACAATTACCACCGGCTGGATCTGCGGCTTTAGGGCGTTCCAGGGACAGTTGGAAATAGTCGGCCGCCAGAAACTCGCTTGTCATCCTCCGCGAAGGCGGAGGATCCACGAGTTTCTGGCCGAATACCGAATAGCCGCTAGCAAATTCTTGGATGGCCCGCCTTCGCGGGCCATGACAAAATTGGTGCGCTGCGAAAGAGGAGTGAGTGCGTTATGGACGGGCGATATCTGGGGAATCCCGGCCTGCGGATTCGCGGGCATATCGTCCGGGTGAACAACCCATGGTTCTTTTGAAAGCCGTGCTGAAGGCGTGTTCTGACGCATAGCCCAGCGACAGGGCGATGCGGGCGATGGTGTCGCGGCCGTCGATCAACCGCTCTCCGGCCAGCATCATGCGCCAGCGGGTGAGATAGCCGATCGGCGTCTCGCCGACCCGTTCGCGAAAGCGCTGCGCGAAGGTCGAGCGCGACATGCCGGTGCGGCGGGCCAGTTCCTCCAATGTCCAGGGAAACGACGGGTCCGCGTGCATGGCTGCGATCGCGCCGCTCATTTGCGGATCCGCCAGTGCCGCGAACCACCCGATGTCATGATGCGACCGGTCGGAAAGATAGAGGCGAAGCGCCTGCACCAGGATCATGTGGGAGAGGTGCTGGGCCACCAGGGAAAATCCCGGCTGTGCCTCCCGCAATTCCTCCATCATGAGTTCGATCGACCATCTCAGCTTCGCCTGATCGCCTGATGTCTCGACCCGGATGATGGGTGGGAGGGTCCGCAGCAGCGCTTCGGCATGTCGTCCATTCACTTCAAAGCGGCTGCCGACAAGAAAGACATCGCCACCGCCGTTATAGGTGACGCGTTCGCCACTTCGGTTCGGATCGAGCACCTCGCTGGCGCGTTTCGGCGGCACGCTCGGATCGCTCGCGATTTTGACCGAACGGCCGCTTGGAAGGACAAAGCAATCGCCCGCGTTCAATCGAACCGGCGCCTCCTTGTCGCCCAGCGACAGCCAGCAGGTGCCCTTGATCACGGCATAACATTTGATGCGGCCGGCCAGGTCGTCCAGGGCAAGCGCCCAGGCTCCCCCGGCATCGAATCCGGCCGTGATGTAGCTGCGCGGCTTCAGCAGAGCCAGAACTTCGGATAGCGGATCCATAGGCGCCTCGGACGATCGCCAACAAATAACAGACCTTTACGCATAGATCGTGCGGCCTCCTCGGGTCTATACCTTTTCGCGGATTTGGTCTCGATGGCGAGGCCGGGAAAGTTTGCGGAGGATGGATATGAAGGCGGCAATCGTGAACGCGTTCGGCGTGGCGCCGGCGCTAGGGGAATTTCGTGCGCCCGAAGCCGGCGACGGCGAAACGGTGGTGACGGTTCACGCAGCGCCCTTGAGCCCGATCGTGAAGGCATTGGCTTCCGGCAGGCATTATACGAGTAGTGGGACGGCCGGCTTTGTGCCGGGCATTGATGGTGTCGGCGTCGATGCGGAGGGGCGCCGCGTCTATTTCCTCTTTCCGAAAGCGCCGTTCGGTTCCATGGCGCAGAAATCTCTCGTCGCGCGGGACATGCTCGTGCCGGTGCCCGATCAATTGTCCGACGATCGCGCCGCCGCGATTGCCACGGCGGGGCTTGCCTCCTGGGTTGCGCTGTCGCGTCGGGCAAAGCTCCAGAAGGGAGAGGTCGTGCTCGTCAACGGCGCCACCGGATCCGCGGGCCGGATGGCCCTGGACATCGCGCGCCATTTCGGCGCCCGCAAGGTCGTCGCCGTTGGGCGCAACCGCGCCAGGCTGGACGAACTCGAGGCAGACGTGAAGATTGCCCTCACCGACGATGCCGATCAGCCCTTGCGCGCGGTGTTTGACCAGGGCGTCGACGTCGTCCTCGATTTCATTTGGGGTGCGCCGGCCACCCGCATCCTGAAGGCCGCGGCGGGCAATCGGGCCTCGCGCACGGGCGAACCGCGTTTGCGCTATGTCCAGCTCGGCACCGCGGCGGGTGAGGAAATCCCGCTGCGTGGCGACATGCTGCGCAGTTCGGGCCTGGAATTGATGGGCAGCGGCATCGGCAGCCTGTCTGTGAGGGAAATGGTGATCGGGGCCGGCGAATTGCTGGCGGCATCCCCCGCCGCCGGATTTGAGTCGCCCTTTGCCGGCGTGCCGCTTGCTCAGGTGACGGATGTCTGGAACAGAGAGCCGGACGTCAGATATATCATCCAGCCCAATCGGGTTTGAACGGATCCCCCACCGGCCCTTGCATCAGATCCGCGTCGCCTTCATCTTCTCTCGCCGAACAGATGGAGAGATCACGCGGATGCAAGCCCTCATCATCGTCGCCAATCCAGGTGCTGCCAGTTTCAGCCACGCCATTGCCGCGACCGCTGAGGCGGTCCTTGTCGCCGGCGGCCACGACATCCGGCGCCATGACCTTTATGCCGAGGGCTTCAACCCGGTCCAGCCGATTGGCGAGGCGGGCAACACGCAATCCGCGGATCCCCTGGTCGAACGACATTGCGCCGATCTCGCCGCAGCCGATCTTATCGTGGTCTGCCATCCCAATTGGTGGGGCCAGCCGCCGGCCATTCTCAAAGGCTGGATCGACCGCGTCTTCCGCCTCGGCACCGCCTACGATTATCCACCGGGCATTGGCTATGAAGGCGTCCCGCGCGGCCTCCTCAAAGCCCGCGCGGCCCTGGTCTTCAACACCTCCAACACCCCACCCGAGCGCGAGGCGGCCGTCTTCGGCGATCCCTTGGAGAACATCTGGACCCGCTGCGTCTTCCCCCTCTGCGGCATCACCAACGTAAAACGCCGCATGTTCGCCCCCATCGCCGCCAGCACGCCGGAGCAGCGCGAAAGCTGGCTGGGGGAAGTGAAGAAGACTCTCGCATAGCGACATCACGCTATCCTTCAAAGACAAGATGTTTATCCCTGGCTGGAATCAAGGGAGATCAAGCGAGAACCCGACTTCATCGCGTTCCAGGTCGATCAAGAGACTGTTCTTCTCGAAATACCGGATGCCGATCACGTGAACGTCCGAGGTCGCATTGAATTCAATTTCCGGATCGTAGTTGGCTGTGATCCGCCATGTTGCAACGGATGGGATATCGACGGTGAGCAGTGTGCCGATCGCTGCTGGCGGTCGATCATCACCACCCACGACAATGGTCGAATTGCCAGTATCAAAAAGTGTCGGTAGGCAGTTCGGTGTGCCGTCGACGTCAATGGTGAGGCAGGTATCGATCAAGGGCCAGAAGTGATCTGAGGGGGAGGCGCGCATTGGTCGCGCGGCAAAACCAGATCGCACCCGATCCAGAATCCCCACTTCGAACGAGGTTACCTCTGGGCAATCCGCCGCTTCATTGGTGCAGGCGCGCCACTGCGTGCCGATGGGTGCAACGACATAACCTCGGTCCACGCCCGCGCCGAATGTCAGAAAATCGAAAACGGATTTCAGATGGCCATCAGCTTGGCTTCCAACCGGCGAGATGCCAAAGATGCCCTTGGGCCAGAGCGGCCCGCCAACGATTTCACCAGTGTCACGGCGAACCTTTTTATAGCGGATCAGAAAAGGCATCGGCCGGTCTGTCTTTACCGGGCGCAGCGGCGATCCGAATTCGAGTGTCGCAAAAGCAAGATGACCATATTCGTCATAGGTGCCGTAGCGTGCGACGATCTTCCTGGTCGTTACGGTGATGCCGTTGACTTCGGTCTCGCGACTGACCGCGATACCCTCCGTTGAACAGAGCTTGGCAGGCAAGACAACGTCGCAGTCGATGGTGACACCGACCGAACCGGTATCGAACAACAGTGGCTGGTTGACCGCGCGCTGGCCCAATGTCAGCACCTTGACATAGAGCATTCGAATATTGGGCGGGTTGCCCGGATACTCCAGCTTGATTAGCGGCACCGTTATCGGCCGGTCGATCTCGACTGACTGCGCCATGCCGGCGGGCGCCAACAGAACCCAACCCAGAATGATTGCCAGAAAACGTCGCATGATGTGTCCAGGATGACCAATCAAGTTCACCACCCCGACAATATAGCTGGCTTTGGGCCAGCCCCTAACCCTTCATTAACCACTCCGGCATCAAAACTGCATATTCGGTAGCAACGCCCGGAATCGGTCGCCTCTGGCGGCGGATTTTGCCGGGTTGGTTTGTGTGGCGGGGTCTTATGGCGGTGGCGGTCGGGTTCTCCGAGAAAGTCGAGCTGGGCGAGCGCTTCGAGATTGCGCCGGGTTCCCGCATGGCCCAGCTCGATTGCGGCCTCGCCGAGGCCTATGCCGCCACCGACCGGCTGGAGCCGGGGCGCAAGGTTTTCGCCCTCATCGCCCCCGGCCATCTTGCCTGCCGCGGCCTCGCTCTGGCGCCGCAGCGCGCTGCCATGGGTACCCATATGATGTGGCCGATGGCCAGCGGCATCATCGACTGGCCGGTTGGGTCGGATGGCAACGGCATTCTCTGGGGCCGGCGCCCGGCCTTCGTCTATCAGCAGCCGGCCGGCGAGCGCCTGTTCAAGGGCGAGAAGATCGGCCGCGAGGTCGGCGCCCTGCCGCAATTCACCGAGACCGCGCTGGTGAAGCAGGTGCTGCAGCCCGCGATCCTCATGCTCCGGGAAATGATCCTGATGAGCGCGCCGCACCGCGCCATCAATCCCGCCAACATGTTCTACCAGAGTGGCGATTCCGGCGACGTGATGTTCGGCGATTGCCTTGCTTCGCCGCCGGCCTATATCCAGCCCGCCGCTTTCGAGACCATCGAGAATGCGACGGCGCAGCCGATCGGCCGTGGCCTCGGTTCCATCGCCGACGATCTCTATGCGCTGGGCGTTACCTCGCTGATGCTGCATCTGGGGCGCAATCCCGCCGCGCATATGAGCGACGAGCAACTGGTCCATTCCAAGATCAATGCCGGCACCTTCTCGGCGCTGGCGGGCGGCGACAAGCTCGCCCCCGGCATCGCCGAATTGCTGCGCGGACTCCTTTCCGACAAGGTCGCCGACCGCTGGACCATCAAGCATCTCGAAGGCTGGGTGATGGGCCAGCATTACAGCCCGGTCCTGCCCGGCGTTCCCCAGCGCGCCTCGCGCCCGATCAAATTCGGCGGCAGCGAATATTTGAGCAAGCCCGGCCTCGCCCAGGCCATGGCGCGGAACTGGGATGACGGTGTCGCCCTCATCACCAGTCCCGATTTCGACAATTGGTTCAAGCGCAGCTTCAGCGACGAGAAGGCCGGCGACAAGATGGGGCGCATCATCAGCCTCGCCAACGCGACCGGCCCGGCCGCCGCCATCCGCGACCGCATGCTCTCGCGCTACATCATCCAGATGGGTGGCTCGCTGCCCATCGCCTATAAGGGCATCATCGCCAATCTGACCGGCCTTGGTACCTTGCTCGCGCATAATTTCGAGCGGCCGGAAGTGGTGCAGCAGGTGGCCGAGCTCCTGGCGGCACGCCTCGTTCATACCTGGCTCGAGGACCAGCCCAATCTTTCCACAGAACAGATGCAACAGCGCCGCGCCCTGGAACAGGTCGACAAGGTGCTCAGCCGGCCGGGGCCGGGCTATGGCATCGAGCGCGTGCTCTACGAGTTCGCCAAAGGGACACCCTGCCGCTCCTCGCTGATCGCCGATTATTACGTGACCGACCTCAAGGATCTGCTGCCCGCGATCGATGCCGCGATCGGTGCCGCCCCTTCGGGCACCTTGCCGATCGACCGCCACATCGCAGCCTTCATGGCCACTACCATGAAACGCGCGATGGACAGCGAATTGGTGGCGCTCGCCAACAAGGAGGACGATCTCGGCTACCGGGTCGGGATTCTGCGCATGCTGGCGATCGTGCAGCGCGTGCATCAGAATTATGAATTGCCGCGCCTGACCGAGGCCGTTCTCGACATGGTGAAGCCGGTCATCGCCTCCTTCCGCAATGTCGAGATCAGGAAGCATGTGCAGGACGAGGTCGACCGCCATGCCGCCGGCTGCCGCCTCGACGAGATGCTGCTGCTGCTCGACATGGATGGGCAATTGCGCGAGGGCGACAATAACGGCTTTGCCCATGCCATGCAGGAATATGCCAATCTCGAGCGCGGCCGTGTCTGGCTGCAGCATGGTGGCCTCACCGAGGTGACCCGCGTGCGTGCCTCCGCCCAGCGTGCGGCCGCCGTCACCGCCACCCTGATTTCCAGCGCCAGCCTCGCGGCCTATGGCGTCTTCACCGTGATCTTCTAGGAAACGAGAACAGCCAATGGCCGCCGCCACCGATCAAACGATCTTCAAGGTAAAGCCCTGGGCCGTCGCCGTGCCCATGGTCCTGATCGGGCTCGTCTTCCTGCCGACCACAGTGGTCGTCCTCGCCGCGCTGACGCCGACCTTCGTCGCGCGCATCGTCGACACCTCGCCGGGCCGGCGCCTCACCGTCACCGTGGGCGCCATGAATCTGGTGGGGGCGCTTTATTTCGTGCATCGCATCTGGGCCACGGGCCACAGTGTCAGCGATATCGGCCCGACCCTGGGCGATACATTCGGCTGGCTCTGCGCGCTGGTGGGGGCGGCGGCCGGCTGGGTCATCTTCGGCGCCATGCCGGCGATCGTCGGCCGCATCGCCGCCGCGCAGACCGCCATCCGTCTGCGCCGCCTCGGGGCGCAACAGGACAAGCTCGTCGCCGAATGGGGCGAAACCGTCCGCGGCGCCTATGCCGTCCGCGCCATCAAGGAAGAAGAAGCAGAGGCCGAGGCGGAGTAGGGTGCGGCCTACCGCACCTGATCCACATCGCGCACCGCGCCGCGGGCCGCACTCGTGGTGAAGGCGGCATAGGCTTTGAGGGCCGGCGAGACGTTGCGCTTGCGGTTGTTGCTGGGCTTCCAGGCCGCAGCCCCCCGCGCTTCCATCGCCTTGCGGCGCTCAGCGAGCACCGCTTCCGAAACGGCGAGCGTGATGCCGCGCGACGGAATGTCGATTTCGATCCGGTCGCCGTTCTCCACGAGGGCGATCAAGCCGCCTTCGCCCGCTTCCGGCGAGACATGGCCGATGGAAAGGCCCGAGGTTCCCCCTGAGAAACGCCCGTCGGTAATGAGCGCGCAGGCCTTGCCCAAGCCCTTCGATTTCAGATAGCTGGTCGGATAGAGCATTTCCTGCATGCCCGGCCCACCGCGCGGGCCTTCGTAGCGGATCACCACCACGTCGCCGGCCTTGACCTCGCCCAGCAGAATGCCGCTGACCGCGTCGTCCTGGCTCTCATAGACGCGCGCGGGACCGGCGAAGACATGGATGCTTTCATCCACACCGGCCGTCTTCACGATGCAGCCTTCGAGCGCGAGATTGCCTTTCAGGACCGCGAGCCCGCCATCCTTCGAGAAGGCATGGGCCGCATCGCGGATGACGCCCTTCTCGCGGTCGAGATCCAATTCCTTCCAGCGTTTGTCCTGGCTGAAAGCGGTCTGCGTGGGGACACCACCGGGCGCCGCCATGAAAAACTTCTGCACGCTCTCGCTGTTGGTCTGCTTGATGTCCCAGCGCCTCAAGGCGTCCTTCAACGACTTCGAATGCACCGTCGGCTCGTCGCCATGCAGCAGCCCGGCGCGGTCGAGCTCGCCCAGGATCGCCATGATGCCGCCGGCGCGGTGCACGTCTTCCATATGGACGTCGGATTTCGCCGGCGCCACCTTGCAGAGGCACGGCACCTTCCGCGACAGGCGGTCGATATCCGCCATGGTGAAATCGACGCCCGCCTCATAGGCCGCGGCGAGGAGGTGGAGCACCGTGTTGGTCGACCCGCCCATGGCGATGTCGAGGCTCATCGCATTCTCGAAGGCCTTGAAGCTCGCGACCTTGCGCGGCAGCACGCTCTCGTCATTCTCTTCGTAATAGCGCTTGGTGATGTCGACGATGAGGCGCCCGGCCTCCAGGAACAGGTTCTTCCGGTCGGCATGGGTCGCCAGCGTCGAGCCGTTCCCCGGCAGCGACAGGCCGAGGGCTTCGGTGAGGCAGTTCATCGAATTCGCCGTGAACATGCCCGAGCAGGACCCGCAGGTGGGGCAGGCCGAACGCTCGATCGAGGCCACTTCGGCATCGGTGTATTTGTCATCCGCTGCGGCCACCATGGCATCGACCAGATCGAGCGCCACTTCCTTGTCTTTGAGGATCACCTTCCCAGCTTCCATCGGCCCGCCCGAGACGAAGACCGTGGGGATGTTGATGCGCAGCGAGGCCATCAGCATGCCCGGCGTGATCTTGTCGCAGTTGGAGATGCAGACCATGGCGTCGGCGCAATGGGCGTTGACCATGTATTCGACGCTGTCGGCGATGAGCTCGCGCGAGGGCAGGGAATAGAGCATGCCGTCATGGCCCATGGCGATGCCGTCATCGACCGCGATGGTGTTGAACTCCTTGGCCACACCGCCCGCCGCCTCGATTTCCCGCGCCACCATCTGGCCGAGATCCTTGAGGTGCACATGACCGGGCACGAATTGCGTGAAGGAATTCACGACCGCGATGATCGGCTTGCCGAAATCCCCGTCCTTCATGCCGGTGGCACGCCACAACCCGCGCGCCCCCGCCATGTTGCGGCCATGGGTCGTCGTGCGGGAACGATAAGCGGGCATCGGGAACTCCTTGGGGCGAATTAGGTGCCGGTTGTCATATGGCACCCCCCGGCATTGGTCAAGAAAGCGCCGGGCAACGAAATGACCGCAAGCATTTCAAGGGCTTGAGGGACGCGATTCCAGCCTGCCGAGGGAATCTTCGGCCTCTGGCCGCCGCACCCGGCGTTTGACGCAGGTCAAGACACACCGCGCATTTCCGGCGCTCAATGTCATCAAGGCCGCCACGCCATTTGACGGAGGAGGACGGGATGAAGCACGAGAAGGATGCCGCGGCTGCCGGGGAAGGCCCGGCGCAGCCGGCAAAGCCCGCCAAGAAAGCAAAATCCGGCAAGAAAGCGAAGGCGCCGAAATCCGCGCCGCCGCCCGCCGCGCCCACGATCACGCATCAATCGCCCGGTGCCGAACGCCTCGCTGCCGGCAAGGCCTTGCGCGACAAGGTCGCGCGCGAGTCACAGGGCAATTGGAAGCGCGACAAGGCGCGGGTCGATCCGCTCGCGATCCTCAAGGCGGACGATGCGGGCCGGGTCGAGCGCCTGGTGCCGATCCGCTATGGCCGCATGCTGCAATCGCCTTTCGCCTTCTATCGCGGTTCGGCCTCGGTGATGGCGGCCGATCTCGCCAAAAGCTCGGCCAGCGGCCTTCGGGTCCAGGCCTGCGGCGATTGCCACCTGATGAATTTCGGCGGCTTCGCGACGCCCGAACGCAACATCCTCTTCGACATGAACGATTTCGACGAGACCCTGCCGGCGCCCTGGGAATGGGATTTGAAGCGCCTCGTCGCCTCCTTCATGCTGGCCGCGCGCAGCAACGGCTTCTCCGATGACGACGGCAGGGACATGGCCGTTACCTGCGCCCGCGCCTATCGCAAGCGCCTGCGCGATTTCTCCGAGATGAGTCCGCTCGACATCTGGTACGCGCGCGTCACCGACCGCGACGTCATCGGCCTTCTCAAGGACGACAAGGTGCGCGAGCGGGCCGAGAAGCGCGTCGCCAAGGCGCTGGAGGAGAACGGCTCCGACCTCGCTTATCCGCAGCTCGCCGGCATGGTCGGCGGCCAGATCCGGATTCTCGATGCGCCGCCCCTGATCTATCATCCGACCGAATGGAATGCCGACGAATTCCAGGCGCGGCTCGAGGAGACCCTCGTCACCTATCGGGAGAGCCTCGCCGACGACCGGCGCGAATTGCTTGACCGCTACCGCCTGGTCGACGGCGCGGTCAAGGTGGTGGGCATCGGCAGTGTCGGCACCATGTGCCTCATCGTCCTCATGATGTCTGCCGCCAACGAGCCCCTGTTCCTGCAATGGAAGGAAGCACGCGCCTCGGTCCTCGAACCCTATGCCGGCAAAAGCCGCTACGACCATCCCGGCCAGCGCGTCGTGATGGGCCAGCGCCTGACGCAGCCCGCCAGCGACGTGTTCCTCGGCTGGGTCACCGGCAAGGGCGGCCGCAAGGGCTATGTCCGCCAGCTCCGCGACGCCAAGATCAAGCCGCTGGTGGAGATCATGGAGCAGGAAACCCTCACCCAGTTCGCCAAGGCCTGCGGCTGGGTCCTCGCTCGCGCCCATGCGAAATCCGGCGACCCGCTCATGATCACCGGCTATCTCGGCAATTCGGATGCTTTCGACGAAGCCATGGGCAAATTCGCTGGTCTCTACGCCGACCAGGCCGAACGCGACCACGCCGCCCTGAAAGCCGCCATCCGCGCCGGCAGCATCGAGGCGCATATCGAGGAATAGGAAGCCGCCGCTTGGCCAAAAAAAGAGACCGGGGTTTCCCCCGGCCTCGGCTCTCTCGACATCCCGTCGGGAATGGCTACTTCTTGCCGCCGCTTGCACCGCCCTGTTGCCGGGCGCCATCGAAGGTGATCTCCGTCCGGCGGTTTGGCTGACGCTCCTCGTCATTGCCGTCGTGGTTGTAATGCGGGGGATCGTTGTCGCTGCTGTTATCGGCGCCGCTCTCGCTGCCGCTGCTCCCTTGCGCATTGTCGCTGCCGCCGTGATCGGCCGGCCCCTCCGCGAAGGCGGGTGCCGCCAGCAGGGTGACGACCGTGATCGCCGAAGCGATACGAAGAAACTTTTTCATTCGAAAATCCTCTTGATCAAGATAACGCCGGCGGGATGGCGGCCGGTGATGGCCTGACACCGCGTCGACGCCGTGACGGCAGCCTTAAGCGACGCCGCGGAAACGGGCTGTGATCCGGTTCACTCGAAGGCATCGCCCGTCGACGACCGGCGCGCGGCGATCTGACCGTCAGTTGCCACCCGACCCGCATTTTTCTCAATTAAGTTGCGCGCACCGTGCCTTGCCCCTAGCATCGAACGCGGGATGACGACATCCGGCCTGCGCTGGGTTGCTGGGGGGGCACGGCAATGGAACTGCCATTCTTCGTGACGTCGATGGAGGAGGATGGCGATGTGCGCGCCATGGACCTCAGGGAAAAGCCGCGCAAGCTGTTCTTCCTTTGGCTGGAATGGCGCGGCGACAGCAAACGCGCGCCAAAAAAATCCGACATCGACCCTGTGACGATCGCCCGGGCCGGCATCATGCCCGATGTCTGGCTGATCGAGCGCCTGGCGGATGGAAGGTTCCGGTTCTCGCTGACCGGCGAAAATTCGATCAATGCCTTCGAGCGCGGCCTGCGCGGAAAAACCGTGGAAGAAACCTACGACCCGCCCCGCGCCCAGATGGCCAATTACCGCTACGCGCGCATCATAGAAGACGAGCGCGCCGAATTCAGCCGCGGCCCCGTCCTGCGCAACGGCCGCCTCTGCTATTACGCCCACCGCATCCTGCTGCCGCTCCTCAACGATGCCGGCGAAAGCGCCTTCGCCATCGGCGTCGCCGACCAGGAAAACTACGACCGCGACGCCACGGGCGAACCGGAATTCTTCTACGACAACATCGTCATGACGCCGGTCGCGCGGTTGTGAGGGGGGGCGGGCCATGTGCGGTCGCTATGCGATGTATACGCACCCCAGCGCGGTGCACGCCTATTTCAGCATCACCCGGCAGATGCCGAACTGGGCGGCCCGCTACAACGTGGCGCCCACCCAGGATGCGCCCGTCGTGGTCGATCACGGCGAAGGGCGCGTCATCGAGATGAAGCGCTGGTGGCTGGTGCCCTCCTGGTCGAAGGAGCCCGGCAGCAAATATCCGATGTTCAATGCTCGCGCCGAAACATTGCGCGAGAAGCCCTCCTTCAAGGGCCCGTTCGAAAAACGCCGCTGCATCGTGCCGGCGGACGGCTTCTACGAATGGACCGGGCCGAAGAACGACCGGGTCCCGCATTTCATCCAGCAGGCCGATGGCGGGCTGCTGGGCTTCGCCGGCCTCTACGATGTCTGGAAATCCAGGGACGGCACCGAGACCGTCAATTCCTTCACCATCATCGTCACCAGCGCCAATGACTGGATGAGCCGCATCCACGACCGCATGCCCGTGATCCTCGAGCCGGGCGATTTCGACATCTGGCTAAAAGGCACTCCTGACACCGCCGCCACCCTCCTGCGCCCGGCCGCGAACGACCTCCTCAAGGAACGCATCGTCTCCAAATCCGTCAACGCCGCCAAGAACGAAGGCCCGGAACTAATCGTGTGACGGGAAGGGAGGGCGGGCGAATGGCGGCGTGCGTCGGCAGAGTGGGGCGCAGGTGAAACTCTCACCGCGAGATCTCACAACCTCACTCAAAGAAATCCTCATCGATCCCCCTCAAATAAAGAGTCTCCTCGATCCGGCAACCGACACTGTGCCGGAAAATCATGTGTAATTCGTTGAACGCATTGCAAATGCAGATCAGCAGAGTGTTCGAACTTTTCTAAGCGGACATTTATCTCACTTGTCAAAGTTCAAGCGCAGAAATGGATTGAGCTTCAGTAAATATAATGCTATTATTAATTTATTTTTCGAGCATTTGTTCTATCTGAAGGTACAGCCGTTCGGTTCAGATAAGGAGCTCGGCATGGGGGACAATCTCACACCTGATCCGGCGCATCGCAGAATCCGCATTTTTGCTCTGGATCCAAGCCTCGCTGCGCAGCACGGAATGTCCGGCGTTAGCGAAATTACGATCACGATTCCTTGGGAAGGAGACCTGAAGCCAGGGCCGATTGGCGAGTATATTGAGGTCATCGACGCTGATCCTGCGAGCGGTTGCTTCTACAAGCCTGTGGATCTGAATGACCAGCGCATTCTGGCGCAGCATGGACTAGCACCATCTGAAACAAACCCACAATTCCATCAGCAGATGGTCTACGCGGTCGCTCAGGCAACGATAGAGCATTTCGAGCAAGCTCTTGGTCGGGTCGCTCTATGGGCGACCCATTACAAGGATGATGGAAGCGGCAAATACAACTGGGAACAGTTCGTTCGCCGCCTTCGCATCTATCCACATGCTTTGCGTGACCGCAATGCGTACTACAGCCCGAAGAAGAAAGCTTTACTGTTCGGATATTTTCCAGCGGGAGTAAGAGATGAGAACAATTCACCGGATTCTCTCATATTCACCGCATTGTCACACGACATCATTGCTCATGAGACGACGCATGCATTACTGGATGGGGTGCATCCACGCTTTAATGAACCGATTAACGAGGATGTGCTGGCCTTTCATGAAGGCTTCGCAGATATCGTCGCGCTCTTTCAGCATTTTTCCTATCCGGGTGTCTTGCGGCACCAAATCGCTCAGACCCGCGGCAACTTGGCGCAAGAGAATCTACTCGGCCAGATAGCACAACAGTTTGGCAAGGCCGCTGGTCGAAAGGGAGCGTTGCGTGATTTTCTGGGCAAGAGAAATGAGGCGACAGGCGAGTGGCAACCACTCGACCCCAATGTACACCAGATAGAGACGACGCATGAGCCCCACGCCAGAGGTGCGATACTCGTCGCGGCAGTCTTTGGTGCTTTCCTGAAAGTCTATCGATCGCGAACCGCAGATTTGTACCGCATCGCATCCGAAGGAACGGGTGTTCTCCGTCCCGGTGAGATACACCCCGACTTGTCAAATCGGCTGGCGGACGAAGCGGCTCAATGTGCCAAGTACATTCTTCAAATGTGCATTCGCGCAATAGACTACTGTCCTCCGGTTGGTATCACGTTTGGGGATTATCTTCGGGCGCTCGTTACGGCGGATTACGATTTCAATCGCGAAGATCAATTCGGTTATCGCCTCGCCATTGTTGAAAGTTTCCGGCAATGGGGTATCCACCCCCATGGCATGCGAAGCATGTCGATAGAAGCGCTTCTTTGGCCGACCGGCGAGGCAGCAATGGAGGAAAAGCACATTACGATGGAAGCTGATGATATGCGATCCCTCTTTATCGAGAGTCGGAGAATTGAAAGCAACCGCTGGAAAAGGAGACCAAAGGCGATTGTCTCAATACTTAAGCCCTGGAATCTTGAAAGCGACCGCTATAAGACGTGGCAGGGCGTAGACGAAAACTCTGCTGTGCTTTGGGCGTGGTTGATGAGCGATACAGGTAAAAAGCTGCTTCCTGCGTTTGGTCTTGATATTAGAGACAATGCCGCGCCGACGATCTTTCGATCGCAGACGACCCATCTTCCCGCAGTCGAAGTGCATTCAGTGAGGACAGCATTGAGGCGCAGTCCGCGTGGAGCGACGGTCAGCGACCTTGTGGTTGAGATTACGCAGCGAAGGCGCGGGTACTTTGACGAAAATGTGCAGCAACAAAAGGATTCGCCGAAATCGACTTTTAAGCCCGATGACAGGGGAGATTTTCGCTATCGAGCCGGATGCACCGTGCTAATTGACCCGGTAACAATGCGCATTCGCCGCGTAATCAGGACTCACGGAACCATTAGCGACGATGCGCAAATGCGATCGGTGCGAGAGTTCCTAGTTGGTGGCGGGCTTTCTCCCGGAAATGCATTTTGGCCGGCTCATCGAGCCATGACCGCGTCCGAGCCATTCGCGCTCTTGCACAAGCATGGCGAGGAGTAACCGCAATGCCCAATCTGGAAGCTGTTCTAAAGGCGAAGAAGACGGCTGCACGAGTGAAGTCGAAACGAGTACAGCGTGCCCAACGGCCTGCACAAAAAAAGACCAGACATACAGACCTAGCTGCGCAGGATCGGCTCATTCCGCCTCCCGATTGCGTCGTGGTAAGAATGTATAGAATTGGGCATGGGGATTGTTTCTTGCTAGCTTTCGCGAGCGATCAGAGTGATGGCCCAGTCTATATTCTCATCGATTGTGGATATAAACCCGGATCTTCGGCATTCATTGGTACGACCGCTCGAGAAGTGACGGCTAGCATTCGAGCTGCGACTGGAGGCCATGTGCATGTCGTTGTCATCACGCACGAACATCAGGATCACGTGAACGGTTTTACGAAAGAAAACTTCAAGGATGTAACGTTTGGCGAAGCTTGGTTCGCCTGGACTGAAGACGAAGATGATAAGCTGGCGAACTCGCTTCGCGAGCGATTCAATGATCGACTAGCCGCACTTATTGGTGCGCGCAATCGTCTCTCAGCATCGGGCGATAGCACTACGAAGATCGACGATTTTCTAGCGTTTGAACTGGGAGGGGATGAGGAAAGTTTACGTAGCCGAGATATTTCTTTGGCTGCAATGCCAGGTGTTTCGCAAAACAAAAGGGCATTGGCTCTGGTCAGGGAGCTGTCGGGTGGGCGATGCAAGTACCTGCGGCCTCATGGCACGGCGGCCAAGGTGGAAGGAACTAGCAATCTGCGTGTCTTCACGCTTGGCCCACCCCGCGATGAAGCACTGTTGCGATCACTCAATCCGGTGGGTCAGGAGGGGTTTCATAAATTATCTGCGGGGTCGCCCGAAAGTTACTTCTTCGCCGCTGTTGCGGATGGAACTAAATCCGGGCAGGTAGCTCCGTTCGCGCCCCGGTATTGTATGGAATGGAATATGGCGCTTCGTGCCAAGGGAAAAGGCGCTTTCTGGCGGGAGCACTATGGCACATCGAAGCCAAACTTGCAGGCACCACCGGAGGAAACCGAAGACGACGCCCAGTGGCGGCGAATTGATCAAGATTGGCTTTACTCAGCAGATCAACTCGCACTTGATATGAACAGCGATACAAACAACGGAAGTCTTGTTCTGGCATTTGAGTTGACGCCTGGCGGAAAAGTACTTTTGTTTGCGGCAGATGCTCAGCGCGGAAATTGGGCCTCGTGGGCCAAGGGCGAGTGGAAGGACGGCGACAGGAGTGTCTCATGTCGTGATCTACTTGGGCGAACCGTCTTGTATAAGGTCGGCCACCATGGCAGTCATAACGCCACGCTCAAGGGTGAGCTTGAAGACGAATATGCGAATTTGAGCTGGATGGGGACTGGTGAAGCTTCGCGCGAGTTCTCTACAATGATTACCGCAGTGCGACCTTGGGCTGAGACCCAAAAGGGTTGGGACCATCCATTGAAGGCAATCAAGGACGCTTTGCTTGAGAAAGCCGGTGGGCGTGTGTTTCAGAGCGATACTGATTTTAGTCAAATGAAAGCAACAAATCATCAAGCAGACTGGGCAGCATTTAGATCAAGAGTGACGGGGCATCACCTATACTTGGATTATGTCGTTCAGTATTAGGCGTCTGATGATTGTGAGGTTTCGTCTGGATAGAATTCTGACGGCAGCTCGCATTGGCGCATCTCACTCTCCCCCTCAAGCCACTTGCGGCCTCATCGCGACGATACCACCCATGCGGGCCCGCACTTCCGGCGAGGCGAGGTAGGTCGTGACGGCTTGAGGCACCTGTATAGGGGCGCGACGCGGCTGGGCGGGCTTTAATTAGCGGGGCAGAGGATTCGGGCCAGAACCCGCTACCTTCATATCCGGCGATGTCTACGACTTGTTCGAAGCCGACAGCCACGATCCTGAGTGTGAAACCTGGCAATTCGCGACGGGAAGTCGCGTTCACTGCGAGAAACGTCGGTCTGGTGCCGATGCTCTTCTGGTTGCGGTAGCGAGGGCCGTTTAGAGAGACGCACCATCGAACATATACACAAAAAAGGCGGACCTTTCAGCCCGCCTTCTTCGTGCTTGGATCATCTTCAGTCGGGTTCGACTTACACAAACTCCCCGATCAACTTCTCATCAATGGCCGATTTCCGGATCGAGCGCTGCAGCTTGTCGAACGCGCGCACCTCGATCTGGCGGACGCGTTCGCGGCTGATGCCGAATTCGGTCGAGAGGTCTTCGAGCGTGGTGGGCTCGTCCTTCAAGCGGCGCTCGATGAGGATCTTGCGCTCGCGCGGGGTGAGGGCCAGCATCGCCTTGTCGAGGAGCTTTTTCCGGCGGCCGAATTCCTGGTCGTCGGCGACGCGGGTTTCCTGGCTCTCGGTTTCGTCGACCAGCCAATCCTGCCACTCGCCTTCGCCGTCGACGCGCAAGGGCGCGTTGAGGCTGTGGTCGGGCGCCATCAGGCGGCGGTTCATGTCGATGACGTCGTTCTCGCTGACGTTGAGGCGGGTCGCGATCTCCTTCACGTTCTCCGGCGACATGTCGCCTTCCTCCAGCGCCTTGATCTGGCCTTTGACGCGGCGGAGGTTGAAGAACAATTTCTTCTGCGAGGCGGTGGTGCCGATCTTCACCAGCGACCAGGAGTGCAGGATGTATTCCTGGATCGCGGCGCGGATCCACCACATCGCGTAAGTTGCGAGGCGGAAGCCCTTATCCGGATCGAAGCGCTTCACGGCCTGCATCAGGCCGACATTGCCTTCCGAGATCACCTCGGACATGGGGAGGCCATAGCCGCGATAGCCCATGGCGATCTTGGCGACGAGGCGCAGATGGCTGGTGACCATGCGATGGGCGGCTTCCGGGTCCTGGTGTTCCTGCCAGCGTTTGGCCAGCATGAACTCCTCCGCCGGTTCCAGCATCGGGAACTTGCGGATTTCCGAAAGATAGCGGCCGAGGGAATTCTCGCCCACCAAAGCCGGTAATGTCGTTGCACCACTTGCCATCTTGTTCCCCACTTTCATCTGCCTGCTACTTCCGTTTCGCAGGCGCGAAGACCAAAGTTACATTCACCTCGTCACTGGCTCATCTGGCCACCCAATCTTGGCACTTTCGTGGCAAGAATGGGGTAAAAACCAAGTAAGGGCGTCGGTTATCGCTTTCCTTAAGATAAGTTAACAAATAGGGGATTCAAGACCTTCCGACAAATCAAACGGAACAATTGGTTACTTCGTTCCCAGTGATGCGGCCAGTGTGACGAAATCTCGCGGCAGCTCGCTTTCCCAGGACATGAATACGCCCGTCCGGGGGTGGTGGATCCCCAGAATCGCCGCATGGAGAGCCTGCCTGGGGAAGGCCATGGCGGCCGCCCGGGCCGCCTCGGGAAGCTGGGCGCGGCGGGCGGGGGTGGGCCGGCCATAGGTCGGATCGCCGATCAGCGGATGCCCGATATGGGCCATGTGGACGCGGATCTGGTGGGTGCGCCCGGTCTCCAGCCGGCACTCGACCAGGCTGGCGCCGAGGCCGAACACCTTCTGCACCTCGTAATGGGTGACCGCTTCCTTTCCGTTCCGGCTGACCACCGCCATCTTCTGCCGGTGGCTGGGATGGCGGCCGATCAGGGTCGCGATGGTGCCGGATTTCGGGCTGGGCAGGCCCCAGACCAGGCAGCGATAGGCCCGCTCGATGTCATGGGCGGCGAAGGCTTCCGAGAGCGCGTGATGGGCGGCATCGTTCTTGGCGGCGATCATCAAGCCGCTGGTATCCTTGTCGATCCGGTGCACGATCCCCGGCCGCTTCACCCCGCCGATGCCGGAGAGGCTGTCGCCGCAATGGGCGATCAAGGCATTGACCAGGGTCTTGTCGGGATTGCCGGGGGCGGGGTGGACCACCATTCCGGCCGGCTTATCTATGACGATGATGTCCTCATCCTCGTAAACTACGTCCAGGGGAATCGCCTGGCCCTCCGGCACCGCGCGTTCGGCGGCGGGAACGGTGAGGTCGAAGGCCTCGCCCGGTTTGACCCGGTGGGAGGGCTCGGTTATGGTCGCGCCCGTGCCGTCCTTGAGATTACCGCTTTCGATCAAGGCCTTGAGGCGCGAACGGGACATCTCGGGCAGGTGAATGGCGAGCGCCCGGTCGAGCCGTTCGCCGGCCTCGCTGGGGGTGATCTCGATCCGGTGGTCGCTCATTATTTGGAACCTCATGCAATCTCAGCCCCCGGAAGTACCCCGCAACCTGCTGGCGCTCAAGTCCATGGTGATCGGCATGGCCGGGCTCCTCATCCTCTGCGCCCTCATCCTGGTCGGTGTCGGGGTGAGCCGGATGTCGGGCAAGCAGGGTTTCGACCCCGCCAGCATTCCCTTGCCCACCGGCTGCGAACTGGGGAACGTGACCAGCGCCGATGACCGTCTGATCGTCACCATCACGGGCCGGGATGATTGCCGGAAGGTGATCATTGCGGATATGGAAAGCGGGCGCGTGATCGGCGAAATCGCCTTCCCGCCGGACTGAACAAAAAACCGCGGAATTCCGCCAGCTAATCGATTAGCTAATCGATTAGCTAATCGATTAGCTGAGGGTAACCCCATGAATTTCTGCTCAGACAATGTCGCCGGCATCGCCCCGGAAATCCTGGCCGCGATCGGCCGGGTGAATGAGAATGCCGCGATGCCCTCCTATGGCGGCGACGCGATCACCGCACGGGTCGAGGCGAAGCTTTCCGAGGTGTTCGAGCGCCGGGTCTGGGCCTTCCCAGTGGTGACCGGCACCGCCGCCAATTCCCTGGCCCTTTCGGTCATGACGCCGCCTTACGGCGCCGTCTATTGCCATCCGGAGGCGCATATCATCGTCGATGAATGTGGGGCCCCCGAATTCTATACGGGCGGCGCCAAGCTGGTGCCGATCGCGGGGAAGAACGGCAAGCTCGCCGCCTCCGACGTCGCTCATGCGCTGGAGAATGCGCGGGCGGGCGATGTGCATCACGTCCAGCCGGCGGCTGTCAGCCTCACCCAGGCGACCGAATGCGGTACGGTCTATTCGGCCGAGGAAGTGGGTGCCATCGGCGAGATCGCCAGGCGCCACCATGTGAAGCTCCATATGGACGGCGCGCGCTTTGCCAATGCGCTGCGCCACATGAATGCGAGCCCTGCCGACATCACCTGGAAAGCGGGCGTCGACGCGCTCTCCTTCGGCGCCACCAAGAACGGCGCCATGGCCGCCGAGGCCGTCGTGTTTTTCGACGAGAAGCTGGCCGAGACATTCGGCTTCCGCCGCAAGCGCGCCGGGCATCTCATCTCGAAGATGCGTTTCGTCTCGGCCCAGCTCGATGCCTATCTCGAAAACGATCTGTGGCTGCGCCTCGCCGATCATGCGAACGCGCAAGCCGCGCGCCTGGTCGCGGGTTTGCAGGCGTTGCCCGGCGTCGAGCTGCTGCATCCGGTGCAAGCGAACGAGATCTTCATCCGCCTGCCGCTGGCCGTCGTCGCCGGTTTGCGCGCGGCCGGTTTCGATTTCTACGACTGGCCGGGTGCCGCGCCGGGCACGATCCGCCTCGTCACCAGCTTTGCTACCCGGGCCGAGGACGTCACCGGCTTCATCGCCACCGCCAAGAAGCTCGCCGCCTGATCCCCGTTATTCCGGCAGGCCCGAGATGCGGTAAAGATTGCGCTGGAGCGCGGTGGGCTTTGCCTTCTCGCCGAAGGCATCGAGGAAGATCTTGCCGACGGCCCCGGAGCGGTAGAGATGGCTGAGCGCGCGGTCGATGGCGAGGCGCAGATCATCTTCGCCCCGCGGCAGAGCGAGCGCATAGGTTTCGGAGGTGAGGTAATTGTCCGCGACCACCAGCTTCGTCGCCGGCGCCGGGCGCTGGTCGAGGAGATAGACGAGGATGGTGCGGTCGGCGAAATAGGCGGCGATGTCGCCTTTCTCGATCAGATCGAGCCCTTCCTCATGGGTTTTGGCGAGCACCACTTCGGCCTCGACCTTCTGCATCGCGAGCGTCGTTCGCAGCCCTTCCTCGGTGGTGGTGCCGTCCAGCACGCCGATACGCTGGCCCTTGAGTTCGCTGAGATCCTTCGGCCCGCCCTCGCGGATCACGATGCTGGCGCCGGAGATGAAGGTGGGGATCGAAAAATCCACAAGCGCGCGACGCGCCAAAGTCGCCGTCGTCGCCTCACAGAGCAGATCGGCCTTCCCTTCCACGATCGCGTCGAAACGGTCCGTGGCGCTCACCGTCACGTATTCGATGGCAAGTTTCGGCAGCTTCAGTTGCAGCCCGATCTCTTCCGCCACCGCCCGGCAGAGGCCCACGGAATAACCTTCCGGCACGCCATTGGCCGCCATCGATGAGAAGGGGGGTGCATCCGCGCGCACCGCAAGGCGGATCTTCTGAGCGGCGCCGATATCCTCAAGCATGTCGGCCGAGGCAGGCAAGGCAGCGGAGAGAAAGAGGAGAGAAAGGAACGCGGAACGCATCGAGGACATGGCAATCTCCAATGGGAGTTGAATCCGGGCCGATGGTTTTCGTCTAGAAATCTTGGCTCGCGACTTCATGCTATCGCGGCGCGATCGTCAAGAGTGGCGCGATTCCAGGTTTCTCTGCGTTCCGTTGTCAATATCCACATTGCCATCATGGGTTGAGGCGACGCCCCGCCTTTGCTAGCCTCCCTCGGATGATCGAGGCTCCTGCGGACGTACTTGGACCTCTGATTGAGGTCATCGTCGCCAAGGCGGTCGAGACCGTCGTCGTGACCGACGGTGATGTTGATCCGCGCCTTGGCCCCACCATTCTTTTCGCCAACGCCGCCGCGACGCAGAGTTCCGGCTATGCGGCTGGTGAATTGGTCGGCAAGCGCCTCGGCCTGCTTTATGCCGAGGATGTCATGCCGCAGGTGATCCGCACCTTGACCCAGGTGGCGGAGCAGCGCGAAGTCGTGGTCAGCGAATCCCCGACACGCTCGCGCAGCGGCCGCATCCGATGGCTGGAAATTACCTCAACGCCGATCTTCGACAAGGCCGGCCGGCTGCAGCATTTCGTGCGGATCGGCCGCGATGTTTCGGCCCGGAAGCAGATCGAGCAGCAGCGCGAAAGCACCCAGCGCCTATTGGCCTCGGTCTTCGGTGTCATCAACCAGCCACTCGTCGTCGCCGACGGGGCCGGCAATCTGACCATGGCGAATACGGCGGTCACGCGGCGCCTGGGCTGGAGCATCTTCGATTTGATGGGAAAGCCCGTGGTGCAATTGATGGCGCCGGCGGACCGGCCGCATCTCAGCGACATGATGCAAGGGGGCGATGCCTTGGATCAGACCCGGCAGATCAAGGGCCTGCTCTCGATCAAGGGAAAGCCGGCGGTGCCGGGCGAGGTCGAGTTGACGACGATCCTGCAGCCCGATGGCCAGCGCTATCACGTGCTGACCCTGCGTCCCGATGCCGTGCCGGCCACGGAGGGCAGGGCCTGGGATTTCGAGCTTGCCGTCCGCGATATCATGAAGGGCAGCAAGGCAGATGCCAATGTGGTGGCCGGCAAGCTGCAATTGGTCGGGCTGGATGAGGTGAGGGAATCGCTCGGCGACAAATGGCCGGCGACCGCGGAGCGCGCCTTCTCGCTGGCCGAGCGGACGATCCAGCGGCATATGCGGACCGGCGATGTCTTCCGCAGGACCTCGGAAGAGGGCTTCCTGGTTCTGTTCGCGCATCTCTCCGAGAACGAAGCCCAGTTCAAGGCACGCGCGATCGCTGACGAAATTCGCGAGAAGCTGACCGGCGAGATCCCCGATTTGGCCGTGGCGAAGATGACGTCCTTTGCTGGTACCGTTCCCGTCGATGAGAAGATCGGGGAATCCGAAGAGGAAATCATCACGGTGATCGAGCGGCGTCTCAAGGAAGAGCGGGACAGGGTCGAAGCGGCATCGAAGGCGGCCTTGCAAACCGGCCTGCGCAAGGCGAAATCCGTCCACACCAACGCGACGAATCTGAGCGGCCAGGCAGCGCCGATGATCTTCGTGCGCCTGCCCAGCGACCTCAGGGAGGCATCGGAGACGCTGCGTTCGCTGGGCCAGCATGTCTATCAGTTGGAGACCGAGACCTTTCTGCTGGCAGGCGCAGGCGAGCGCGTGCTCAGCGGGCTGACCAAGAGTGTGGGCGAACTCATCGTTACACCGGTCAGGTTGGCAACCCTGTCCCAGAATCGCACGGCGGAGGCCTGGCTGGATGTGGGCCGTGCGCTGGGCGAGGCCGCCAAGCGGCAGATCGTGATCGAGGTCAGGGACGTGCCGCGCGATATCGTGTCGTTGCGCTTGACCGATCTCACCATGCGCCTGTCTTCGCTCTTTAAATCGGTTGCCATCGAATTGCCCGCGGCGGATGCCGCTTTCGTCGACATGCTGCCCTCGCAGGTAAGGCTGGTCACGATCGACTATGCCCGCATTCCCTGGGCCAATGACAATGAAGTGACGGCGAGCTTCTCGCGCATGGTCAAGGTGCTCGATGTCCGGCAGCGCCGCCTGATCGTCCGCAACGTGATCTCGCCGCGTCGTCGCGCCCTGCTGGCAAAGACGGGCGTCTCGCTGTTCGTCAACGAGGAGAGCTGACCGGCATCACGCCCCCGGCTTGGGCAATCGAACCGTGGCGGTGAGGCCGGGGCCATCCTTGTTGTTGCGGAGAGTGAGGCTGCCGCCATGGCCGTGGATGATGTCGCGGGCGATGGTGAGGCCGAGGCCGGTGCCGCCGGTGGCGCGGTTGCGCGAGGCTTCGAGGCGGTGGAAGGGTTTGAAGGCGGCCTCGATCTCATTCTCGGGAATGCCGGGACCGGCATCGGCGATGGCGATCGTCACCGCGTCCGGCGCCTCGCTGAGCGTCACCGTAACATGACCACCGTATTTGCAGCCATTGTCGATGAGATTGGCGAGGGCGCGGCGGATGGCTACCGGGCGGCAGGGGAGGGTGGCGTGATCGGGGCCGTGATAGCTGGCCATTTGCCCCGCATCGCTCATGCCATCGCAAAGGCTGATCGCCAGCGACGCGAGATCGACGGTGACATGAGGTTCCTGTTGCGCGTCGTCGCGGGCGAAAAGAAGCGAGGTCTTGATCATCACCTCCATCTCGGCGATGTCGGACAGCACCTGTTCCCGCTGGCGGGGGTCGGTGAGTTCCTCGGCGAGGAGCCGCATGCGGGTGAGCGGCGTGCCGAGATCGTGGGAGATCGCGGCCAGCATCTGGGTCCGGTCGTCGACGAAGCGCTTGAGGCGCGTCTGCATGTCGTTGATGCTGTCGGCGATGGCCTTGTATTCCGGAATGCGCATGTCGGGCAACACGGTCACGTTGCGTTCACGCCCCATTTTTTCCGCTGCGGCCGCGATCTGCCGCAAGGGTTTGAGCATGCGCTGCGCGGCCCAGAAGGAGATCAGCAAAATGGCGAGGATGCCAAATATGGGCGCTGCGAAGTTGCGCGCGAGCCGCAGTCCCATGGAATCGTCATTGCTTTGCGATACGAAGAGCCAGGTTCCATCGGCCAGCGACACATGGATATCGAGATGCGGTGTCGCAAAAATTTCCTCCTGCCCGTTCTCCGACACTGACTGAACCAGACGCACCGGCATCTGGCTGACCACGACAGCGACCGAGTTCAGCGACCGGTTGAAGTCCCAGGGAAAGTCCTTGGCCCTGACGATGATCTCGGTGCCGGGGCGCAAATGGCGTCTGAGTATCTCGGCCAGGGCTTCGCTCTGCGGCAATTCATTGTGATACCGTCGGCGGTCCGGCGTCGCGACGAGTGCGAAATCGAGCAGATCCCGGGAGGGCAGGTCGGCAAGAATCTCCGGGCGCGCCGCCGGTGCCGCGCTATCGAGGCGTGCCTGCGCTTCGGCGATATTGTCTGCCAGCCATTCCTCTTCCATGAGAATGACATCCGGTTCCGGCACGATCACCAGCGACAGACCGTCGACCAGGATCGTCGACAGGATGATCAGCGCGATGGTGAGCGCGAGGCGCGGTGCTAGGCCGAGCCGGGGTTTGCGGAACTTGATCATGTGGTTGCGGTTCCGGCTGTGGCGGCGGTGCCGTTCATAACAACAGTGGGCGTGAAGAAGTAGCCTTCATGGCGGATGGTCTTGATGAGAGTCGGGTTTTGCGGATCCGGTTCGATCTTGCGCCGCAGGCGGCTGATGTGGACGTCGATGCTGCGGTCGAACTGGTTGGTGACGCGGCCGTGGAGATGTTCCAGCAATTGTTCCCGGTTGAGTGCGCGCTGGGCGTTTTCGGCGAAGACCACGAGGAGATCGAATTCGCTGCTGGTGAGCACGACCAGGATTTTGTCCGGTGAGGTCAAGGCGCGGCGATTAACGTCGAGCGACCAGCCCGCGAAATGGTAGATCGCCGAACGTACAGCAGTAGTGCCGGCATTGGCCTGCAGGCCGGCGCGGCGGATGAGCGCGCGGATGCGCGCCAGCAATTCGCGCGGGTTGAACGGCTTGGTCACATAATCGTCGGCGCCGAGCTCCAGGCCGACGATGCGGTCGGTATCGCCGGAGAGGGCGGTGAGCAGGATGATCGGCATCGGCGTCTCGGCCCGCAACTGACGGCACAGGGTGAGGCCGTCATCGCCCGGCATCATGACATCGAGGACGACCAGATCGATCTGGCCACGCTGCAGCAATGCCTGCATCTCGCGGCCGTTTCCCGCCTCGCTGACACTCAAGCCATGTTCGCGCAAGAACTTCGCCAGGCGCTGGCGGATCTGGCGGTCGTCATCGACGATCAGGATATGCGGGATGGCAATCGACTGGTTCATGGCTCTTGTTCATGGGGTTGGGGGCCGAAATCCCCCGATTTCCGTGTGGAAAGGTGCCGCCACCTTAGCCGAGCTCGGACAAATGTTCAGCGGGAAGCTCACACAAGAAATATTTCGTAACAAATCGACAAGCAGCCGACATCGCCGGAAGGGGGCCGCCCTGTAAGGTCCGCCGCGAGAGACAATTCCCATCATCGATTGGAAACCATCATGGATAGCTCTGACGTCATGGATAGCCCCGACATGGCCGGGCCGAACAATCCGCTACCCTTGCCGCCCTTGCTGGCTGCGATCCTGCAGGGCCGGGTCGGGGCCAGGCGATTCGATCTGGTGCTGGATGCCGCGATCCAGGACGCGGTGGCGAAATCGCCGGCGCGCGCCGAAGAAGGGACGAAAGAATGAGAGCCGTTGCGATCGCAACCCGATGGGGCCTTGCTTTGACGATGCTGCTGGGCTTCGCCGGCATTTCCCCGGCGCTGGGGGAAGAGGAGAAGGCGGAAGGCTGGGGCGGCCATTTGATCCTGGGTGGCCTGGCGGTTCCGGATTACGAGGGCTCGGAGGATTACGGGCCGGCGCCGCTGGCTGCCGGCAAGCTCTCTTACGATGACTATTATATTGAGGCCCGGGGGCCGGGATTGCGCGCCAATGTGTTGCCGGGCGATCTGCTGCCCTTCGGGCTGGAATTCGGCCCCGCACTTTCCTATCGCGGCGGCCGGGACGATGTCGACAACGACCGCGTCGACGATCTTCGCAATATCGACGGCACGATCGAGATGGGCGCTTTCGCCAAGCTCTATACCGATGCCGGCCTGCTGCCCGGTGACGAGATCGCCTTCGAGATCGAATGGCTGAGCGATGTGGGCGGCGAGCATGACGGCACCACGATCAGCTTCGGCCCGTCCTACAGCTTCCAGCCCTGGGAGCGCGTGCATCTTGGCATCAGCGCTTCGGCCACCTATGCCAGCGGCAATTACAACGATACCTATTTCGGCATCGATGCCGACAACGCCCGGCGCAGTGGCCTCTCGCAATACGACGCCGATGGCGGCATCAAGGATGTCGGCCTGATGGTCAACGCGATCTATCAATGGAACGAGCATTGGGGGATCACCGGCATGGCCGGCATCACGCAACTGGTCGGCGACGCCGCCGACAGTCCCATCGTCGATGACGAGGGCAGCGCCACGCAGGCGATCGTCGGCGCCGGTCTTCTGTTCCGTTTCTAAGGACGACGTCGGCGGGCCGCCGTATGCCCCTTCCCCCGAGTGCGGCGGCGGTCAGCGACAAAGAGCGGGCGGCAGGTGGTCTGCCGCCCGCATCTCTTTGCCGGCGCCGCAGCGCCGGGCCATGACGGGCTGCGACGTCAGCATCTCAGATTCCCGCGCGGGAGTGCCGGGACTGTTTCCGGGCTCGGGGAATCTCCGCTCGCGCCGTCTTCTTCCTCATCCACCTCATGCGGGTCGATGCGCGGTGCCCAATCCTTCCGATGGCCGGGATTGATGGTGTTGGGATCTATGCCGGTTATCTCCGGCACATGTATTTCCAGCACCGGGCCGCGGGCACGGCAATCGACGCTTTCCTCTCCGCTCACCGACAGGCCGAGGCCGATGAAGACGGCCGCCGCAAATACAAGGATGCTCCACGCCGCGAGCGCCTTTTGTGGCCGCGCCGATTGTGCGAGTCTCTCCTTGTACGCGTCGTGATCGAATTCATTCATGTCTGTGGAATCTGTGTTTCACACATGGAACTGACGTGATGTGAGTCGCGACAGCATCTGTTGCGCGTGCATCGCTAGACGCACGCGGTGACCATCGCGCAGTACATGTCGGCTACAACCGTCACAATCCCAAGCTTGGCGTTCGAACCAGGATTGTACGCCCTGCGCGATGCGCGCGGCCGGCGAATAAGTGCATCCACAGCATCGGCGATGTTCGTGCGGGCGCCGATCATCTGTGTCGATCATATCAATCGGTCATATCAATTGGTCATTGAGCCGTGCGGCGCTTGAAATCGTCCCCGGCGCCCCTGGAGGAGGGCGCCGGGGCCATCGGCTCATGTTCCGGCAATCGCGGGCGAGAACACGAACCAAGGACGGATTTCATCAACAAGGGCCTGCGACAAATTGGCTTACGCGAAGAATCAGCAAACACAATCGAGGATTAGGCAACTCATTCGAGAGGGCCGCGTATGCACGCTCGGCATTGGCATCGCGATCCATTTCCTTTGTAACCAGATAACGCCGCTGCTCGGCGTCAGCAGCAAAGATGTGGATAGCGCGCGTAAATGAGAAGCCCATATCTATTGCATTCGGTGTTGAGGAGAATTCAGGAATGCATCGTAGCGATCTAAGCGACCTCACTGCCTTCATTGCCGTTGCCGATCATTTGAACTTCCGAGCGGCCGCCACGCGGCTGGGAATCACGCCGTCGGCTCTCAGTCATTCCATGCGGCAGCTCGAGGAACGTCTCGGTGTGCGTTTGTTGAATCGTACCACGCGCAGCATGTCGCTGACCGATGCGGGCGTGCGTCTGCTGGAACGGCTGCGCCCAGCGATCGACGAGATCGACGGTGCCCTGGAGGATCTCAACAACGAACGGCAGCGGCCCTTCGGGCGCTTGCGGATCTATGCCGGGCAGATGGCGACGGCCGCGGTGATCACGCCGGTTTGGGAGCGTTTCCTCTCCACCTATCCGGACGTGCATCTCGAATTGCAGGTGGGCGAAGCGCCGATCGATATCGTGGCAAAGGGCTTTGACGCAGGGATCGGCACCCATGACCGGGCGGCCATCGACATGATCGCGGTGCGGGTCATGGGACCGATGCGGCTTGCCCCCGTGGCGGCACCCTCCTATTTCGCGCGGCACCGCAAGCCGCGCACACCGGAAGAGTTGGGGCAGCACAATTGCGTGCAATATCGCCTGGGGGCGGACGGCGCCGTGCTGGAATGGCCGTTCCAGCGCAACGGCAGCATGCAGAAGATCGCGGTGAACGGCCATGTCATGGTCAACAGCCCGGAGCTTGCCGTGCGCGCGGCCGTGGACGGATTGGGCATCGCACTCACCATCGAGGCGCTGGCCGAGCCGTTCCTGAGATCCGGGCAATTGGTGCGGGTCCTGGAGGAGTGGTCCACCTGTCTGGAGGGACTCTATCTCTATTATCCCAGTCACCGGCAGGTGCCGGCGGCTTTGCGGGCACTCATCGACATGATTCGGGAGCAGGCCCCGTCGCAGCATCAGCCGCCACGGGCCTTCGGCAATCCGTTTGTCGCAGCCTGAGGCCGCGCGAGGCCCAGGCATTCGATTTCATCGGTCCTGCCATGCCGCTGCTTCATGGAGCGGCGCAGATCTGCTTTATTGAGGCCTCGGTTTGCTGCATTGGTGAATTTCTTTCAGCACCGAATACAAAAGATAGGCGCTTTTCCGATCTGACTCCCGTCCTTTACCTTCCGCGACACCTTCACCTTGCACGCGTTGTCAACGCGTTGCTGATTGCAAGGCAGACAATGGACGGGGCGCCAGGTGGCGTGTCATCCGCAACATGGGAACATGAATGATGAAAACGGGGGCGATGGCGGTGAAACGCATTCTTCTCGGTACCACCACTCTTTGCGCAACCAGCCTGCTGGCCACGGCGGCGATGGCGTCGGACGGCGTGAAGCTGTCACTTGGCGGCTACATCACCAACGCGATCGGCGTGGCTTTCGATGACGACGATGCCGGAGAAGCCGGCGACGACCAGAACGCAGTCGGTGTCGGTACCGATGCCGAAATCTATTTCCTCGGCAGCGTGACGCTGGATAACGGCGTCACCGTCGGTGCGCGCTTCGATCTCGAAGGCGGCGACGAGAACAACGACCAGATCGACCAGGCCTATGCCTTCTTCCGCGGCGGCTTCGGTGACGTCCGCATCGGTTCGCAGACGGGTGTCGCCGGCAACATGTACATGCTGCCGCCGGGCTCGACCGCGAATTTCGGTCCCTATTCGCCGAACACCACCGGTGCCGCCGTTTCGCCGGGTGTCTTCGACATCGAAGGCATGGAAGCGAATCAGGACAAGTCGCAGAAGCTGGTCTATTACTCGCCGGAATTCGGCGGCTTCACCTTCGGCGTGGCGTTCACCCCGAACGATGATGAGAAGGATTACAACAACGGCGACAATGCCGACGGCGAATGGCGTGCGAACAGCCAGGCCGGCAATGCCGACAACAATATTGGCCTCGGCGCCCACTTCACTCATGAGGGTGACGGCTGGGGCGTCGATGTCGGTGCCGCCGCCTATTTGGAAGGCGACGTGCAGGAAGAAGGCGCCGATGAAACCGAGCAGTCCGGCTACAATGCCGGCGTCAACCTGGCCTTCGGCGGCTTCACCGTCGGCGTCGCCGGTACCTATCTTGCCGACTCGACCATCACCGGCGCCAGCAGCGACGGCGAGAATACCTGGGTGATCGGTACCGGTCTCTCCTACAACGTCGACGCCTGGACGATCGGCGCCGGCTGGTCGCATGTGGTGGGTGAAGTCGAGGGCACCAATGCCAAGGACCACATCGACCGCGTCGGTGTGACCGGCAATTACGCGATGGGCCCGGGCATCGATCTCGATGCCGGTGTCTTCTACACTTGGGCCAATGCGGCCGATGAAGGGGCTGCTACCGACGACAGCTTCAACTCCTTCAACGACAACAATTACGACGCGATCGAATTCGCGGTCGGTTCGTCGATCACGTTCTAAGGTCGGCGTTACGGTCTTCCGTGAGACGTATCGAGGCTGCCATCCAGACCGGATGGCAGCCTCTTTGCGTTGGAAATGTTCATGTATGACAAGGCGTTAGATTGCTCTTGATCGGCGCGCCGCAATCCTCTAAGAGTTCGCCCGCTTCCAGCGCCATGCCCGGCGCCACCGGCAGGTCCCCATCGTCTAGTGGCCTAGGACACCAGCCTCTCACGTTGGTAACACGGGTTCAAATCCCGTTGGGGACGCCAATTTCCTGATCTTAGCCTGATCCGTCAGCCCCACTCGGTCCCCTTAGAAACGGATACCGATGGTGGTGTTGATGATGCCTTCATCGAGATCCTGGTTGAACGGGATGTCGTAGGCGAGCTTGGCGAGGAAGGGGCCGGCGGCGAGGCCGAGTTCCGGGCCGGCGACAAAATCGTCGTCGATGCCGGAGCCATAGAGATAGCCGATATTGCCGCCGATATGGGGGCGGAAATTCTCGTCATCACCGAAGGGGAAATCGAGGCTGGCCACGCTGCGCCCGCCGAATCCGTCATTCGAGGTGTCGAAGTGATAGAAGCCGGCCTGTTCCACGCCCAGTGACAGCCAGGGCAGGACCGGCACATCGGCGGCGAGATTGAGGCCGCCGAGATGGCTGGTATTGCCGGCCTGATCTTCCAGGTTGAACCCGTAGAAGGCGCCGAGGCTGAAGATCCTGTCATGCTTCATGGGCGGCGGGGGGGCCGCGGCGGGTGCCGGCGGCGGCGCTGGCTGGGGTGTCGGGGCAGGGGCCATTTCGGCGACCGGGGCCGGCGGCTGTTCGAACATGATTTCGACGCGGCGGTTGGCCGCTTCCGGGACGCCGTCACCGGTCGGCACCGCCAGATCGGTTTCGCCCAGGGCCGCGCTCATTACAGCGTCGGCGGGCACGCCCTGGCGGACGAGTTCGTCGACCACCGCCTGCTCGCGGCGCTCGGACAGTTCCTGGTTATAGGCGGCGTTGCCGGACGTATCGGTATGGCCGCGCACCGAGATCCGGGCGGATCCGCTGCGCTGGTATTCCTGGGCCGCCGCGGAAATGACAGCGCGCGCTTCGGTATCGAGAGTCGCCTGGTCGAACGGAAAAAGGACGGTGAAGCGTCCGGTATCCGCCTGCGCGGTTTGAACGAGGGCTGATTCCGCGGCCAATGCCGCGCCCGTCGAGGATATGAGGCCAACCACACACAAGGCCATGACGTGTTTCATCGGATGCTCCTGTTGTCCGTAACCCGAAAGACCGCAAGCGGAGGAGGGATCCTCACTGCGCACGCAGCAACGCGGCGGCCCTGGAAGTGGAGAGATCGCCGCTTCACCCCCTGCTAACCAGCCTGGTGCGGATTTGTTCCCGTTCGGCCGGGCCATGGGAGCCGAATGTCGTAAAGGCCGGCCGAAACGCCCCTCAGAGGGGCGCGATCCGCAACAGGGGGCGGCAGCGGAAACTTTGGGTTGACATCCCGGGGGCGGCAACCTCTAGAAGTGTCCTGGTTTTCTGAGACAATGCTGGGCGTGGTGCTTGATGATTTATCGCATTCTGAACATTCCGATCGTCTATCGGGCGGCCCAGATGATCCTGGGGCCGGGGGCGGAGAAGAACATTCTGCGGCGCTTGCAGGCGCTGGTGGCGACCCTGCCGATGGATGGGCCTCTGCTGGATATGGGATGCGGCCCCGAATCATGGCTATTCAAACTGGGCTATGACCCGGTCGGGCTGGATATCGAGCCTTCATACGCGGCGGCGTATACGGCCGCCGGCCATAGAGCGGTCGTCGGATCGGCCGCGGAGCTGCCGTTTCCCAGCGAATCATTTCAGTGCGTCTGGACGTTCGCCATGTTTCATCACTTGCCGGACAATCTGGCAGGCAAGGCGCTGGCTGAGGCAATCCGGGTGACGCGCCCCGGCGGTGCCGTCCTGGTTTTCGATAGCATTCTGCCGCGCAGCGTCTGGCGCCGACCCCTGGCCTACGCCATCCGCCGACTCGACCGCGGCCGGTTCATGCGCCCGAAAGAACGGCTCCTTGGCCTGCTGCCCGAGCGGGCGGCCTGGAGTGTCGAGCATATATCTTATGCCGCGACCGGGCTCGAAGGCGTCTTTTGCATTTACCGCAAGGCGCCCGCCGCGGCTTAGGCGTTACGGCGCACAGGTTACGACCCGGTCGACCGCCCCGAGGTTTTCGATGCGGGCCACCACGTCGAAGCCGCGGCTCTTTGCAAGCTGGCACAAGGCCGTATCGTCGAGCGGCTCGTCGCTGGTGCGTCGGGCCGCGGTGCTGAAGCCGTAGCTCACCGTCTGCTGCTCGGCGCAGCCTGTGGAAAGCGGCGGCAAGCCATCGACCAGCGGCACCGCGCTCATGCCGAAGAGCATCATCGACGAGACGAAGCAATTGTCTGTGAGCGCCCAGAAATCCTGCGCCTTGGGCGAGGCGTAGGCGGCGAGGCTATTGCCATGCGTCTGGCGCAGCGCCTTCAGTTCGGCAACCAAATTTTCCATCACCAGCGGGCGCCGCTCCGGCCAGTAATAGGATGACGTCCGCAACAGCGGGAAGGTGCGCTTCATATCGTCCCGGACCGCCTTCTTCTTGCGGCTTTCGAAGAAGCTGGGATCGTCGGTGCGGACGAAGGAGGCTTGCGAGAACATCTGGGCGAGGCGTTCCATGAAGACATCCGGCACATGCTCGACCAGCGCGGCAGCCATGGCCGCCACGATGCCGAGTGCGATCAGCGAACGGTGCCACGCCCCGCGCTTGAAGGCAGGCAATTCGCGCGCCAGAAGCGGAATGCCGATCGTCAGCAGGATCGGCAAGGCGACCCACATCTGCGGATGGGTCATGTAATAGCCACCACCCGCCGGAATGGGAAAGAGCAAGGCCGGCAGCGTCGCGGCCACCAGCACGACACCCAGTACTTCGAGGAGCGGCAGCTTTCCTTGCCGGAACTGCAGCCAGATCGAGCCATCCATGCGCGCGCTGACCAGCAAAGCGAGGAGAGCCAAAGCCGACAGGCTGTAATGCAGGATCGGGTAATACCAGCGCCAGTCGATGCCGAAATTGCCTGCGATGTCAGCATTGAGGGAGCCGATGACGCCTGAATCGATGACCTGGCGATAGACTAGATAAGCCGTCGTGACGGAAGATGCCCAGATCGCGAGCATGACAAGCGGCCGTTTGTGATAGGCGCGCAACGCCACATAACCAAGCAAAGCGAGAGCGACAAAACCAGTCGTTACCTTTGAGGCTGTGGTCAAGGCAAGGCAGAAGAGCAAGGCGGCCCAAGCGATCCAGGCGAGGTTCCGTCCGAGCGGCCGGGTCATGACGTAGAATGCCGTCGGCACTAAAAGGGCAAAGAAAGCGAGGCCCAGGATATGGCTTTCGCTGTCGAAGAAATCGCGGCCGAAGCATTCGTAGAGAAAGACCAGCAAGGTCACGAGGAAGGCCAAGGTCGCCGGCCGCCGGCTCTCGGTCCGGTCGAAGGTCAGGGCAATGAGAGTGCAGGCGGCAAGGCAGAGCGGCGTGACGAAGAGTGCGCGCGTCAAAACGAATGTCCAGCCGCTGTCGCCGCCACTCATATCGGCAATTCTGGCGCCGATGAAATGGACCATGGCGTAATATTTGATGCCGTGCAGACCGTCTATGCCGATCGCAACTTGCTCGAAATAGCGCAACGCGTTGGTGATCGACCAGTGATAGTAGACGTCAGCACTGGCGCGTCCGCCCAGCGCCAGATAATCGGCCACGAAGGAGCCGTAGCGCGTTCCCGCCAGACCGACGACATAGAGAATGAAAACGAGGACGAAGCCCAGCGCCGTGAGCCAGACTTGGCGCTGCATCTCGGGACGCGCAAGCCATGCCAGCCGGATAGTCGCCGCGATGGCGGCGACCATCGTGACAATCGCGCCCAGCGACCCGAGGAACGACAAGCCCAGAAATACGACAAGCCCGGCCGCGATCGAAGGCCCGACGAGAATCGCCAATGACGGCCGTCGCGGCAGGAAAACCGAAAGGATCGCCGGCGGAACCGCCAACGTGAATGACAGGGCCGCGAACGCGCACAAGCTCGGCCAAATACTGGAATCCAGTCCGATGCGGAAAGCCGCAATTCCTGCCGTCAAGGCGCCGGAAAACAGAATAAAAAACAGGAGGGCCGCACTGATCCGCTCGATGCGGACTAGGCTGTCATTCTGAGGCAGGTTCTCGGGAGACGAGCTCGGGGACACGGTTTAATCCTTGTCGATGCTGATGCTAAATGGAGGCAAGTGGCGCGGCTGATGGTATTAGTGAGATCCAGAGAATACAACCAGCCCGATACCGCCCAATATAATTCCGATGCCGACAATTTTCATGGCGCCAATGGGCGCACCGAATATGACTGTGTCCAGGAGCGTGACGCCGACAAACGCCATGCTGACCAGCATGACGTAGGCAACTGACAACGTGCTGCTGGAAAGGACGTAGAACCAGAGTAGTGCCGTCGCCATGTATGTCAGGGCGCCGACAATGAAGATGGGCTCAAGGGCAAGCCTGGCGATATCCGCAATAAAACCGCGGCCGGAGACGCCGAGCCCGCCAGCCTTGGTCAAGCCCATACGCAGCAGGACGTTGGCCGCTATGGTCATCGCCGCGGTTATCACCGTCAGGATAAAAGCCAACTTAGTCATTGCCGTATCCGGTCATCATCTGTGCTCATTCTGTAGCCGCTTTTCTTCAATCATATGTCGAAATGGATAGGCGAAATAGCCTGGATATGACCGAGCCAGGTCAGTGGGTGAGATTGCCTGCACGAGATCGGCTCCATTCGGATAGTAACCCTGTATTTCGTATGCCGAAGACTGGCTGCCCCATCGCTCCTTGAACTTGAACACCGGATCGCCCCGGGCGGGTGAGCTCTCAAAATTCCAGCGGACCAGCCCAGCGGCGCGGCATTGTTCGATAGCGATATCGATCAAGAGCGCCGTCGGCTGCAGCGACCGGACATCGGCGGCCGCGATCGGAATGGTGTAGCTCGCCACCCGGGGGCCGCGCATAGTTAGCAACCCGGCGACAATTTTTCCTTCAAGCTCGGCGGTCAACCATAGGGGTGATGTCGGATGGTCCGGCTTGTTCTCGGCCAGCCCCATCGTCAGCTCAAAATATGAGAGAGGCTTGGTCGGGATTCCGGCGTCGGCACAATTTTGCAGGTAGATCTGATACAGCATGTGCACATCGGACGATTGGCTTCTCCGCACCGTGAAACCGGCGTGCTGTGCCTTTCTAATATCGCCCCGCCGAGCCTTCGGCCAGAACATCGGGCCAGTCAGGTCCAGGTACTGGGTTTCCTTCGGCACTCGGAAGTCCGGGCGAAAGACGCGGGCGATCGGCTCGGGAGGTAGGAGGAAGGGGGTATAGATCACGGCAACGAGAACTTCCGGCCGTGCCATGGATTCCCTGAACGCCATCAGAAGTCTATCGCGCCAGTGGTCGTCGCGGGCGGCAAGCAGCCCGTTGGGACCAAAGAAGGGCAATGCGTTGACGAGATTCCCTGCCGGCCCGGCACGCTCTCGGAACGGCATGTAACCAGCGATCTTCCCCGCCTCGTCGCGCAAGATCAACTGGCGGAAGCGATCGCCCAGGATCGCCGTCATGCCGATTTGATAGTCGAGATGGTGATATCCGAGAAGCTGGTCGCCCGCATGCCGAAGAAAGTCGGCCAGTTCCGCCGCATCGACCCGGTCAGGCTGATCGACGATCGCGGCGGTGCTATTGAGCATTGCCGGTTTCAGGGGACTTGAACCCACACACTTCCGCAACGGCATAGAGCGGCCGGCGGCGAGCTTCGTTCAGCGTTCGCCACAAATATTCGCCAATGACCGACAGGGCCATCAGGTTCAAGCCGCCGATCAATGTCACGGCGCAGATGATCGAGGCCCAGCCTTCCGGAGTGCCGCCACCAGTGATCGCGCGATACACGGTAAAGATTGCGAACAGGAAGCCAGCCGCGGCTATGATCAATCCGGCGGCACCCATCAAGCGGATCGGCAGCTCGCTGAAAGCCACGATGGAGTCGAGCGCATGGGAAATCTTGCGCATGAACGACCAGCGTGTCGTCCTGACGGCCGCGCGTCGATGATAGGTGATCGTCGCGGTGGGGAAGGGGCTGTTGGCGATGAAGCCGTCGATCGTGACCGAGTGGTCCGGGTAGCTGTTCAACAAGTCAATGACGCGGCGCGAGAACAGGAACTGGCTGGAGCCGCCCACGGGAAGATTCTTCAGGCCGAGCAAGCGCAACAAACGGTGATAGAGCGCGCTAAATATTCTATCGGTCAATTTGTCATCCCGCGAATGACGGATCGCCAGGGTGATATCCGCCTGTTTGCTGGTCATTTCCGCGAGCAGTAGATCAATCTGCTCCAATGGTTCCTGTAGATCAACGGGCACATTCACAATGAGATTGCCCTGGGCATGCCTATAGCCGCACCGCAATGCTATGTGGCTGCCGCGGTTGACCAGCAACCGAACGCCGCGCACTCGTTCGTCGAGGGCCGAGAAAGATTGAATGACGCGCCAGGTCCCGTCACGGCTGCCGTCATCCACCAGAATTATTTCGGCGTTCCGGCCGATCTCACTGGAATTCTGCCACGCGGCCAGTTGGCGGAAAAACTCGGGAAGAGCGTCTTCTTCATGATAGCAGGGCACGATCACGGAAAGCGGCAAACGCTCATCCTTACTGGAGGCCATGGGCCGCTTCCTCTCTGGCTAGAAACTTCGACATGAGAACGACCGTGCGAAAGCGTCCGCCGATATAGTATTGATCTTTCAGCCGACCTTCTTCGACGAAGCCGTGACTTAGATACAGCTTCATCGCAGGCAGATTGTCGTCGATAACTTCCAGCGTTACTTTGCGCATTCTCAGGCTCGTCGCGAGGTAACGCAGCAACAGTGTCAGCATATGCCCGCCGTAGCCTTTCCGCCCATCTGCCGCGGAATCGAATAGCGCAAGTCCAAGGCGGCAGCTCCCAGACAGTGGGTCGATGTTGAAGACCTTGATGAATCCCACCGGCCGGTGCGCCTCACCCGGAACGACGGCTGTCAATACCAGCTCGTCCGGACGCTCGCCAAGCCCGCGTATCCATTCGTCGACCTTCGCAGTCGATACGCCGCGATTGAAAGAGATCAGCTGCTCTACAGTAACGAGGTCGTTGCGCATGCGATGATAGCCAGGGCCGTCACTCGGTTCCGGGCGGCGCAAGCCAATGACGTCATCGGAGAGGAGCAAAGGGAACGTGTCCGTCATATCGCCTACTCTTGCCCGGGGCGATGGGGGCGCGTTTCGGGAGGCATCAGAAACTCAGCCATGCTGACCGGCGTGCGGACATGGTAGCCCAGAAACTGACGCACATCTTCGGAGAGGCCGCTCACATGCTGGGGGGCGAGCATCCGCGGATAGTCGAATTGTTGCCGCATGTAAGAGCGGCACAGGTTGAGAGTCACGGCATGCCGCCAGTTCTCAGTATGGTTTATGCCGCCACGATGCCAGCACCGGGCGTTGAAGATGATTGCATCACCGATATTCAGTGCCGGCCTCACCGACTTCGCCGCAAAAGCCTCCTCGCTGAGCTGCTCGCGCACCTGAAAACTGTCGGGCACGATTTCCATTCCGCCGTTTTGGCTTGTGAAAGGATCGAGAGCCAATGTTACGCCGAGATTGGTGATGTAGCCAGGAATGAGCCGAGGACAGTCGACATGGATAGAGCGCGAGTAATTCGATGCCGATGGCGGCATCGACGACGAGTTGTAGGCATGCACGATGCAGCCGTGCCCCAGTACCGTTCTGCATATGCGCAGCAAAGCGGGGGTCGATAGCAAATCCAGGAAAGGCTGTCCCCGAGACATGAGGGCATGAACCATTCCGTAGAACCGATATTCTGTTCCATGCGCCTCGGCGTCTTCAGCCAGTGCCCGGATCAATGCCGTTTTCAGAGCTGCGGCGATATCCGGCGTCACGAGGTTGCGCATGACTATCGCCCCTTCGCGCTCGATATGATCCCGCGCCAGCAGGAAGCCATCTTTCCCGAGAGACGTGGCGTCGAAATCGGCTAAACCAGCCTCGGCGCGCTTGTTGTCCAGCTTCAGCATGATGACATTCCTCCAGTATCGGCAAAACGCTCAGTTGACGGTGAATTCCGCCCAGCCATTGTCGAGGCAAGCCAAAATCGTCGTCGTCCTGCCCAGGCTACGAATTCTCGCGATCACTTTTTCATGATAGATGCTGTTAAGGCTGAGAACGACATACGGAACTTCGGCCAGCATCTCCTCGGTCAGCGTCAAGACAGGCAAGCCAAGAGCCGGCACGTGATGGCCTTTATAGCTGGGGTTATCATCGACCACGTATTTTATGGCTTCCGGCGCCACCCGCTGTGCCAGCCAGAAGAGCTGTGGCCCCACCCCATACATGACAACGGCATTGCTGCGAACGGCCGGCGTCTGCGCCAATCGATGCGCGATGCCTTCCACATCGTCATTTTTCATCATCTGCGGCTTTTGTGTGATCGGCTGGCTGCGCTTAGCCGCACATATCAGACTGCTGCCTTGTGGCGCCCATGTCTCGGGTTCCCAGCCAGTGCGCCGCATGACGTATGCAAGCTGATCCTGCCGGAAGTATTGCAGATGTTCATGGGCCAGGAAGTTGGGCTGGCCGTGGCGCACAAACTCGCCGATATCGGGAACCTGAATGACCAGTGTCGCCCGCTCGCTTGCCAACTGCCATGCAGCGGTCAGAAATTCGACCAGGTCGGCGATATGTTCAAGATTAAACTGGCTGACAATGCAGTCGAACCTGCCCGACGGCATCGCTCCAGGGAAGTAGCCATGAACGAATTCGCAATCTGGGTGTTCGCGCTTGGCGTCGGCAATCTTTTCCGACGCGTCAACGCCGACATAGCGTTCGCAGAACTGCTTGAAAAAATCGACATTGGCGCCGGAAGAACAACCGATCTCCAGCAGACTGGAGAGGGCCGGAGACAAGCGACCGAAGGTTTCCGAAAAGAAGGTATGGAAGGGCACGCGGTAGTGCGGCAGAAGTGCCTCAGCGCGATCGACTGAATAGTAGGAGTAGTAAACGTCGTAGATTAGACGCTGTATTTCCGGGTCCGGAACGGCCTGCTGCAAGTGGCCGCAATCGAGGCAATTCATCAGAAGCAGATCCGCGCAGCGTACGCTCTGAGCCAAGTCCTTGGGCAGCGGTACGATGTAAGCGGGGTAGCGATCCAATCGTGCCGCCTCTCGCAAGTTGAGGCTTCCGCAAACGGCACAGGATGTTAGCGCTGGTGGCATTCTGCTTCTCTACCAATTCCAAATATTGCGCGGGACATTATGACTTGCGGTGGAAATTCCGGGCGACATGCGCATCCGATCTTACAGCCGCACGCTGTTTTGCCTTTCAAGCTGCTCCCCCGCAACTCTCTATTTCGATGCCTCTAACCTATTGAAGTTCTTCTACAAGACACAAAACCAATTTACCATCTGAAGAATGTGGAAATCCAGGGTAGACGTTGTCGCATCTATTACCTAGTTTCCCGGCGAATCGGGGTCCAGGAAGGACCGAACCGAAGACAAGAAGTGGGGCGCTTCCTTTGATCAAGAACGACGTCAAACTCGGCCAGAACGTTCAGGTCTTTCAGCCGGACCTGGTTAATCTTTACGGTTGTTCGATCGGTGACGAGACCAAGGTCGGGGCCTTTGTCGAAATCCGGCGGGATGTGCGGATCGGGCGGCGCTGCAAAATCCAGGCTTTTGTGTTCATTCCCGAGGGCGTCACCCTGGAGGATGGTGTGTTCGTGGGGCCGCATGCCTGTTTCACCAACGATCCCGTCCCCCAGGCGGTCAATGCCGATGGCTCGCTGAAGGATGCCAGCGACTGGAAAGTCGTGCCGACCCTGGTGAAGGAAGGGGCGGCGATCGGGGCCAATGCGACGATTCTCTGCGGCCTCACCGTGGGCCGCTTCGCTTTGGTGGGCGCCGGCGCGGTGGTCACGCGCGATGTGCCGGATTATGCGATCGTCGCCGGCAATCCCGCCAAGGTGATCGGCGATACGCGCAAGGCCAAGGCGAAAGCGTAGCCTTCTTAGCGCCCGGACATCCTAACGCGCGGGCGCGTCCCAATTGATGGGGCGTTCGCTGGCCAGCAGATCGTCAGGATTCTGACCGCTGCCCAGATACCAGTCGCGCAGGGCCTCAAGCCCCTGCTGCAGCGTGATGCGCGGCTTGAAGCCGAACAGGCGCTGGGCCTTGCTGCTGTCGGCGATCAGGCGGCGGACATCGCCCGGACGGTCCGGCCCATGTTCCACCTGGATGTTGCGTCCAGGGAGGACGCGCGCGATGAGGTTGGCAAGGTCATTCACCGAGACTTCGCGGCCATTGCCGAGATTGAGCGTCTCGCCGATCGTGCCTTCATGGAGGGCCGCTTCGATGATGCCCCGGGCCGTGTCGGCGACGAAGGTGAAATCGCGCGTCTGGGTGCCGTCGCCATGGACGATGAGGGGCTTCCCGGCCATCGCGCGCAGCATGAATTTCGGGATCACCTCACCGCTATCGCCCTCGTGATGACTGCGCGGGCCGAAGGCGTTGAACGGCCGGATCACCGTCGTCGGGAAACGCCAGGTGCGCCAATAGGCGTCGGTATAACGCTCGCCGGCGAGCTTCGCCGCGCCATAGACGGTCATCGGGAATTGCGGGTGTTCCTCGGTCATCGGCGCCGTGCGCGCGGTGCCGTAGATCTCGGAGGAGGAGACATAGACGAAGCGCTTGATGCCGGCATTGCGCGCCAGTTCGAGGAGCGCCAAAGTCGCCGTCGCATTGACGGCATGGTTTTCCAGGGGCGCATGCAGCGAATGGCGCACGCCGAGGCAGGCGAGATGCAGGATCAGATCGCGATCCTTGATCAATCCGGCCATGGCGGCCTCGTCGCGGATGTCATTGCGGGCGACGGTCAGGCGCTGCGGATCGATATCGGCGAGATTGGCGTCCTTGCCGTTGACGAAATTGTCGACCACGGTCACCTGGGCGCCCAGCGCCACCAATTGGCGCGCGACCTCGTTGCCGATGAATCCGGCGCCGCCCGTTACCAGGACGCGAAGGTTCTGGGCGTTCACGCCGGCACCTTCGCGGTGACTTCCGCCATCACCTCGCGCAGGGCCTTGGCCACTTCGTCGACCTGGGCCCGGGTCATTTCCGGGAACATCGGCAGCGACAATTCGGCGGCGCCATGATGTTCGGCCAGGGGGAAGCTGCCGCGGCCTCGGCCGAGTTCGGCAAAGCAGGGCTGCAGATGCACCGGCGTCGGATAATGGAGATTGGTGCCGATGCCCCGCGCGGTGAGGCCCGCCATGATGGCCTCGCGCTGCTGCGGGGCGACCAGGATGCCATAGACATGCCAGACATGGCGCCTTCCGGCGCGCTCGACCGGCAGGGTGATGCCGGGCGTGTTCCCGAGCGCTTCCTGATACCAGGCGGCGACCTGGCGCCGGGCTTCGGTCCAGGCTTCGATATGGCGCATCTTGATGTCGAGGACGGCGCCCTGGACACCGTCCATGCGGTAATTGAGGCCCTTGATGACGTGATTGTATTTCCGGTCCTGGCCCCAATCCCGCAGCATGCGCAGCCTGGTCGCCAGCGCATCGTCCGATGTGGCGACGAGGCCGCCCTCGCCATAGGCGCCGAGATTCTTGCCCGGATAGAAGCTGAAGCAGGACATGCGGCCCATCGTGCCGGCGAAGCGGTCGCCGAGCTTGGCGCCGTGCGCCTGGGCCGCGTCCTCGATCACGATCAGGCCGTGCTGGTCGGCGATCCTCTGAATGGCACCCATGTCGGCGCATTGGCCATAGAGATGCACGGGCATGATCGCCTTGGTGCGCGGCGTGATGGCGGCGGCGATGCGGCCGGCATCCAGCAAGGCGGTGTCGGGTTCGATATCGGCAAAGACCGGTGTCGCCCCCACCAGGTCGATGGCGGTCGCGGTGGCGATGAAGGTCATGGTGGTGGTGATGACTTCATCGCCGCGCCCGATGCCGGCGGCGAGCAGCGCCAGATGCAAGGCGGCCGTGCCCGAGCTGCAGCCGATCGCGTGCTTGATGCCATAGGCGGCACCGAAGGCGGCTTCGAATCTGGCGACGGCGGGGCCGAGGACATATTGGCCGCTTTCCAGCACGTCGATGACGGCTTTGTCGACGTCCGGTTTGATGGCCGCGTATTGGCTCTTCAGGTCGAGGAATGGCACCATGATTGCGCTACTCAGAGTTCGAGGATGAGGCCGCCCTGGCGTGCCGAGGCATCCGCCATTTCAAGGAGGCGTACGATGTTGAGGCCGACCTCGCCGGAAGTCAGCGGCGGCTTGTTGGCCGTGAAGCAGTCGTTGGCATGTTCGGCCATGACGGAGAGGGCGTCGCGGCTGTCGAGATGGGGTGCGCGCATGTCGCCGATGCGGTAATCGACCTTCAGCGCCCGCTCCCGCTCGGTGTCGTGGATGAGTTCGATTCCCTTGTCGTAGATGCGGATCTTCTCCGAGGGGTTCATGTCGTCATAGACGACCATGGAACGATCGCCGCCGACGATGATCTGGCGGATCTTGACCGGTGCCAGCCAGCTCGCGTGGATATGGGCAACGGCATTGCCGGGGTAATAGAGCGTGACGTAAGCGAGGCTCGCCTGCTTGGATCCCATCGGGTCGAGCGCCGTGGCGCTGATCGCCGTGGGTGCCGCCGGCATCAGGCTCTGCAGGATGGCGAAATCATGCACCACCAGATCCCAGATGACGTTCACATCGCTCTGGAAGAGACCCAGATTGATGCGGGTCGAATCGTAATAGAGCACGCGGCCGAGCTCGCCCGCCGCACTCATCTGCGCCATGCGCCGGACCGCCGCGGTATAGACGAAGGTGTGGTCGGTCAGGATCTGGCGGCCTTTCTTCGCCGCCAGCTCGACCAATTGTTCGGCCTCGGCCGCGGTTGCGCAGAGCGGCTTTTCTACCACCACATGCTTGCCGGCCTCGAGTGCCGCCTTGGCCAGCGCGAAATGGGTCGAGACCGGCGTCGCCACGGCGATGACGTCGATCTCGGGATCGCGGATCATCTCGAGCGCGTCGGCGAAGACGCGGATCTTGGGGTAAAGACCCAGCGCCCGGTCGCGGTTCTTCGCCTGCTGGTCGGACACCGCGGCCAGAGTCGAGCCGGCGGCCTGATTGAAGACGCGGGCGAGGTTCGGCCCCCAATAGCCGTAACCGATGATTCCATATTTCAGCATGTGGCGCTTTTCCGCTCCGGGGTTTGCAGGGCCGCGTTGAGGGTGGTGGCGACCCGGTCGATCTGCGCCTCGGTCATGGTGTCGAACATCGGCAGGACGAGACCGCGATCCTGCGCCGCTTCCGATTGCGGCAGGGGGAAGCGAATGCCCGCGGCATGGGGGCCGCCGGCATAAGCCGGCTCGCGATGGGCGTTCATGATGCCGCGCCGGGTGGCGATGCCGGCATCGAGCATGGCTTGCATGACGCGGCGCTGATCGGCGCCCGCCGGCAGCAGGACGCAATAGCTCTGCCAGTTTGTGCGCGTGTCGTTGCGGTCCTTGGGCAGTTCCAGCCCGGGAATGACCGAGAGCGCGCGCTGATATTTCTCCGCGAGGTCGCGGCGGCGGGCGATCATGACCGGCAGGCGCTGCAACTGGCAGCGGCCGATCGCGGCCTGGATGTCGGTCAGGCGGAAATTGAAACCGATTTCGGTGTATTCCTCGAACACGACGGCGTTCGACTGGTGGCGCTTCTGATCGTTGACGCTCATGGCGTGCTGGCGCAGCAGGCGCAGCCGTGCCGCCATGGCATCGTCATCGGTGGTGATCATGCCGCCATCGCCGGTCGAGAGCAATTTCCGGGGATGGAAGGAGAAACAGGCCGCCTGGCCGATTGGCTTGCCGATCCGCATCCAGGCACCGTCGGCGAAGAGCTCGCTGCCCGCGGCGCAGGCGGCGTCCTCGATCAGGCGCAGGCCATGCTCGCGTGCGACGGCGGCGATGGCTTCCAGGCGGCAGGGCATCCCCACCTGATGGACGGCGAGGATCGCCTTGGTCTGGGGCGTGATGGCCTGGACAATAAGCTGCGGATCCATGTTGAAATCGTCGAGGCGGATGTCGACGAAGACCGGCACCGCCCCCGCATGGACGATGGCATTGGCTGTGGCGATGAAGGAATGGCTGACCGTGATGACCTCGTCGCCCGGCCCCACGTCATTGGCCAGCAGCGAGAGATGCAAGGCAGTCGTGCAATTCGACACGGCGACGGCATGCCGGGCACCGCAGAAGGCGGCGAATTCCTGCTCGAAGGTCGCAACCTCCGGGCCCTGGGTAACCCAGCCGGAACGCAGAACGCGCGCAACGGCGGCTTCCTCCTCAGGCCCGAAATTCACCCGGGCCAAGGGGATGACTTGATCCGACATGCCAGAAGCTTCCAATCCACTGTAATGCCCAGATATCTACGTTCGCGCCGGAAAAGGAGCAACCGAATAATCGGGCAAGGCAGGGCGGTTGGAGACGGCTCCCGCTCACGATGGTGTGTCGGGCGCCGGGACACTGGAAATTGGGCGGAAGATCGAGGGAATCGCCGAGAAAGAGTGGCGGGCGGATCGCTGCGTCACCTTGTCCCGGCCAGCGCCGATGCGCGGCGACTCGGCCGCACTTCCGATGCCTCAATCCCCCAGCAGCAGATTGGGCAGGAATTCGGCAAAGCCCGGGACATAGGTGACGAGGAAGAGGGCGGCGATGAGGGCGCCGTAGAAGGGCATGATGGTGCGCATGACGTCGGCCACGGAGACACCGCCGATGGCGCAGCCCACCACCTGGGTCGTCCCGACCGGCGGTGTGTTGAGGCCGAGGGCGCAATTGATCAGCATGACCATGCCGAACTGGACCGGACCCATCCCCATCTGCATGCAGATGGGGAGGAAGATCGGCGTGCAGATGAGGATGGTGGCCGCCATGTCGAGAAAGGTGCCGAGCAGGAACAGGATCAAATTGACCAGGAAGAAGATGACGAAGGGCGAGGTCGAAATCTGGCTGAGGAAATCGGCGGTGAGTTGTGCCACGCCATAGAGGCTGATGAGATAGCCGAAGGCATTCGAGATGCCGATGAGGAGCAGCACGATGCCGGTGGTCTTCACCGCCTTGGCCGCCGCCTTCATCAGATGCTCGAAGCGGAGTGTCCGGTAGAAGAAGACGCCGAGCAAAATCGAATAGATGACCGCGACTGCGGCCGATTCCGTCGCCGTGAACACGCCCGAGAGAATACCCACCAGAATGATGGCGATGACGAAAAGGCCGGGAATGGCCGCGGCCAGCGAGCGCCAGACCGGCGCCCAGCCGGGGAAGATGCCAGCGGGATAGCCGCGCTTCAGCGCCACGAGATAGGCCGCCACCAGCATGCAGATGGTGAGCAGCGCGGCCGGGACCAGGCCGGCAACGATGAGGGCGGCGATCGAGACATGGCCGCCGGCCGCCAGGGCATAGATGATCATGTTGTGGCTGGTCGGCATCAGGGCGCCCACCAGCGAGGCATGGGTGGTGACGTTGACCGCGTAATCGGCGTCATAACCTTCGCGCTTCATCATCGGGATCATGACCGAGCCCATGGCCGAGACGTCGGCCACGGGCGAGCCGGAGACGCCGCCGAAAAGCGTGCAGGCCACCACATTCGACATGCCGAGGCCGCCGCGGATATGGCCCACCAGATTGCGCGCGAAATTGACGATGCGGTCGGCGACGCCGCTATAGAGCATCAATTCGCCGGCGAAGATGAAGAAGGGGATCGCGAGGAACGAGAAGATGTTCATGCCGGAGGACATGCGCTGGAACACGACAGCGAGCGGCAGGCCCTCATAAAGGATGGTGGCGACCGCGGAAAGGCCGATGGCGAAGGCCACCGGCACGCCGATCACCAGGAGGACGAGGAAGCTGACGCAGAGGATGATCAATGCCAAGAGGGTTCGACCTTCGTGTCGGCAAGCAGCGCCAGGATATGCTCGATGGAGAAGAGGAAGATGAGCAGGCCGGCGATGACGAGGGGAATGTGATTGAGGCCTTCGGAGAGGCCGAGGACGGGGATTTTGTAGGTCATGACCGATTGCGCGAGCTTGCCGCCGTTCCAGGCCATGATGAGGCCGAACAGGCCCACGAGGACGTGGCAAGTGAGTTCGAACCAGATGTGGTATCGGTCGGGCACGAAGAAGGCGAGGGAATCAAGGCCGATATGGCGCGCATCGCGCACGCCCACCGCGGCGCCGAACATGGTGACGTAAAGCACCAGGACCAGCGCCAGGCTCTCGGCCCAGGTCGGCGTGTTGTTGAGGACGTAGCGGCCGAAAACCTGCCACGCCACAACCACGACGATGGCCAGCAGGCCCGCCACCGCCACATACATGCACAGCCGGGAGATCCAGGCATTGATGGTTGAGAGCCATTTCAGCATGGAATTTTCTCCCGGCCGTGCTGTGTATGCCGGTTACTGGATGGCGCGGATCTGCTCTATCAATGCCTGGAGAGCGGGGTCGGCGGCGAACTTGTCATAGACCGGTTGGGCCGCGTCGATGAAGCTCTGGCGGTCGATCTCGCTGGTGATGGTGGCCCCGCCGGCTTCCACCGCCGCGCGCGATTTCGCCTCGCGCGCATCCCACAATTCGCGCATATAGGGAACTGAATCCTTGGCCGCCTGGCGGATCACGGCCTGATCTTCAGGCGAAAGCGTGTCCCAGACCACCTTCGAGAAGACCAGCAATTCCGGCGACATGGAATGTTCGGTGAGGCTGTAATTCTTGGCGACTTCGAAATGCTTCGAGGATTCGTATGAGGGCCAGTTGTTCTCGGCCCCGTCGACGATGCCGGTCTTCAGCGCGGTATAGACCTCGGCATAGGGGAGGGGCGTCGGGTTGGCGCCCAGGGATTCAATTAGCGTCACCCAAAGGTCGGATTGCTGCACGCGGAGCTTCAGGCCCTTCATGTCGGCCACGCTCTTGATCGGTTTCTCGGTCGTGTAAAAGGAACGTGAGCCGCTATCATAGAAGGCGAGGCCGATGAAGCCCTGCGATTCAAGAGCCGCCAGGATCTTCTCGCCCACCTCGCCATCCAGCGCCTTGCGCATATGTTCCTTGGAATTGAACAGGAAGGGCAAGGCCGGGACGATGGTCTCTGGCACGATGTTGTTGAAGGCGGCTACGTTGACGCGGACCAGATCGAGGGCGCCGATCTTCACCTGCTCGACCGTGTCCTTCTCTGAACCGAGCGCGCTCTGGCCGAACACCTTGATCGTGTGCTTGCCGCCGGTCCGTTCGGCGATCAACTCGCTCATCTTCTTCACCGCCATGACGGTCGGATAATCATCCGGATGCACGTCGGACGAGCGGAATTCGGTGGCGAAAGCGGTGCCGGCCAATGTCATCGACAATGCGAGCCCGGCAATGATGCGGGTGAGTTTTGTCATCTGGGGTCTCCTCCTCGTCGGCGCGCGATTGCATAGATCGCCGCTCGTCTTATTGGGGGTATCCGAGGCAAGTTGTATGATAACCGTATAACCTGGTCAAGCCGACTTAAGTCGTGGGTAGATTGAATCCATATTGAATGTAATGGCTGTATTAATTGGCTAAAAAGTTAACATGACAACATGAGCAAATGCAGCATGACATTTTGCATCTGCGATACGATGGCGAGGCGAATGGCTTCAGTTGTCATACGTCTTAAAGGATGCTAGAAAATGGCCCTGCAGCGCCCGACCGATGAGTTGGCGCGATCTTGCGGGAGGATTTGAGAGTGACGGCCTTGCGCCAGCGCGAAACACTGACATCGCAACTTGTGAAGGCGCTGACCGAGCGCATTCGCAGCGGCCAATTAAAAACCGGCGACCGGCTGCCGACCGAGCAGGAATTGATCGAGGAATTCGCGGTCAGCCGCACGGTGGTGCGCGAGGCGATTTCCAGCCTGCGCGCGGCGGGCCTCGTTGCCTCGCAGCAGGGTGTGGGGGCCTTTGTCCTGCAATCCGATACCACCCAGGCCTTCCGCATCGAGGGCACCAGCCTCAATCTCATTAAGGACGTGATCGCGGTGCTGGAGCTGCGCATCGCGCTGGAATCCGATGCGGCCGCCCTGGCGGCACAGCGCCGCAACGAGACGCATATTGTGAAGCTGCGGGAGGCGCTCGACCGCATGACGGCGGCGATCGATGCCTCGCAGGATGCGGTCTCGCCCGATTTCGATTTCCACCGCACCATCGCCGAGGCGACCGGCAATTCGCATTTCACGCATCTCTTCAGCTATCTGGGGTCGCTGCTGATTCCCCGCGCCCGGGTACAGACCTCGCGCTATTTCCAGGATGACCGCAGCGAATATCTGCGTCGCGTCAACCGCGAGCACGAGGACATCTATCAGGCGATCCTGCGGCAGGATTCGGAAATGGCCCGCTCGGCCATGCGCCTCCATCTCAGCAATTCGCGCGAGCGCCTGCGCCAGGCCATGGCCGCCGGCGAATCCTGAACCTTATTCCCTCGATCCGTTTGCCCAAGGAAATGCGATGCATCCCCAAGAATTGAAATCAGCGATCGGCACCGGCCTGTTGTCTTTTCCGGTGACCGATTTCGACGCCGCCGGTGATTTCAACGCCAAGAGCTACCGGGCGCGGCTGGAATGGCTGATGCCCTATGGTGCCACCGCCTTGTTCGCGGCGGGCGGCACGGGTGAGTTCTTCTCGCTGGCACCCGATGAATATCCGGCCGTGATCCGTGCCGCGGTGGAGACCTGCAAGGGCAAGGTGCCGATCATCGCCGGCACCGGCTATGGCACACGCCAGGCCATCGCCTATGCAAGGGAAGCCGAGAAGGCGGGAGCCGCTGGTCTCCTCATCCTGCCGCATTATCTGGTCGAGGCGGATTCCGAGGGCATCTCGCGCCATGTGGCGGCGATCTGCCGGTCGGTGAAGATCGGTGTCATCGTCTATAATCGCGGCGTTTGCCGGCTGGGCCCCGACACGCTGGAGAAGCTGGCCGCGGAATGCCCCAATCTGATCGGTTTCAAGGATGGGATCGGCGATCTCGAACTCATGGTCTCGGTGCGGCGGCGCATGGGCGATCGGTTCGCCTATCTGGGCGGTTTGCCGACGGCGGAATTCTTCGCCGCCCCCTACAAGGCCATGGGTGTCCCGGTCTATTCCTCGGCGGTGTTCAATTTCATCCCGAAGACGGCGATGGATTTCTACCGTGCCATCACGAGCAACGACGAAGCGACCTTCAATGGTCTTCTCGACACATTCTTCATGCCCTATGCGGCGATCCGCAACCGGCGGCCGGGCTATGCGGTCAGCATCGTGAAGGCAGGGGCCGATCTGGTGGGCCATGGTGCCGGACCGGTGCGGACACCGCTGATGGATTGCAATGCCGACGAACGCGCGGCGCTCAAGGCCCTGATCGATCGGCTTGGGCCGCAATAGAGTTTCGGGAGATTTCGGCATGAAAGTTCTCCTCACCGGAGCAAGCGGCGGCGTCGGCACCAGATTGCGCGAGATGCTGCCCCAGCATTACCCGCATCTCCGCCTCTCCGATCTCGCTGCACCCAAAGATCTCCGCGCCGATGAGGAATTCGTGGCGGCCGATCTTTCCGACATGGTGCAGGTTGAGCGGGCAGTGGACGGCGTGGATGGCATCATCCATCTCGGCGCCCATTCGATCGAGGGGCCATGGGAGACGATCCTGCAGGCCAATATCGCCGGCACCTACAACATCTTCGAGGCGGCGCGGCGCCAGGGGGTGAAGCGCGTGGTCTTTGCGTCGAGCAATCATGTGGTTGGTTTCTATCCGCGCGGCCAGCGCATCGGTACCGACGTGACCGCCTTGCCCGATACGCGCTATGGCGTCAGCAAGGCCTGCGGCGAGGCATTGGGCGCCCTCTATGCCTATAAATATGGTCTGCGCGTGCTGTGCTTGCGCATCGGCAATTTCGGCGACGTGCCGCTGGATGTGCGGCGGCTCTCGATCTGGCTGAAGCCGGAGGATCTCGTTCAATTGATCCAGATCGGCCTGGAACATCCCGATTTGCGCCACGAGATCTTCTACGGCGCCTCGGCCAATACCCGCGGCTGGTGGGACAATTCGGCAGCTTACCGCTATGGCTACAAGCCCAGCGGCGATTCCGAAACCATGCTGCAGGCAGCGCTCGACGGGCAGGCGAAGCTGGCGCCCGATCCGGTCAGCGATTTCTTCCAGGGCGGGCCGTTCTGCAGCCAGGAATTCTCGGCCGATTTCGAGGCCCTGCGGAAAGAACTTTGAACATGGCCAAGATCGCGCGCCTCGACACCCTGCTGCTCGACATCCCCTTCGAGGATTATTACAACGGGCCTCGCACCAAGCCGCGGGGCTGGGTGCAGCGCGATACCTTGCTGGTGCGGGTCGAAACCGATGACGGTCTGGTCGGCTGGGGCGAGGCCTTCGCCTATGCCTGTGCCACGGCTACCCGCGCGGCGGTGATGGACATGTTCAAGCCGCGCCTCATCGGTCAGGCTTGCGACAACATCGCCGCCTTGAGCCGCGAGATGCAAAGGCAGCTTCATATCCAGGGTCGCTACGGCATCACCATCTTCGCCTGGTCGGGGATCGAGATGGCGCTGTGGGACATTGCGGGCAAACGCGAGAATCTCTCGCTGGCGCGGCTTCTGGGCGGGCGGTTGCGCGATCATGTGCCGGCTTATGCGAGCCTGGTGCGTTATGGCGAAGCCTTGCCGGTGGCGCGTGTCACCGAGGCGGCGTTGCGCCAGGGCTATAGCGATGTGAAGCTCCACGAGATCGCTGACGAACCGATCACGGCGGCGCGCGATGCCGGGGGCAAGGCATTGCGCCTCACCACCGACGTCAATTGCAACTGGTCGCTGGATCAGGCGCATGTGCTGCTGCCGCGCATGAAGGAGCTGGAGCTCTATTGGGTCGAGGAACCGATCTGGCCGCCGGAGGACTTTGCGACTTTGGGCCGCCTGGAGCGGGAATTCGGCATGGCGATGGCGGCGGGCGAGAATGCCTCGACGGCTTTTCAGTTCAAGCATCTCATCCCCGTGATCACCTACATCCAGCCGAGCGTCCCCACGGTGGGCGGATTTCTGCAATTCTTCCAGGTCGCGGAAGCGACCAAGGCGGCGGGTAAACAATTGATGCCGCATTGCCCTTACTCGGGACCGGGCTGGTGGGCGAGTTTGCAACTGGCGGCGCTGTTGCCGGAGATCGGCATGCTGGAATTCCTGTTCATCGAACCCGCTGCCTGGGTGGGGATCGATTCCCCGCTGCCGAAAGCCGGCAGGGTCGCCATTCCTGATGCGCCAGGCCTTGGCTTTGCACCGGATCCGACAACCCTCGACCGATTCATCGTGAGCTGAGAGAAGATGGCCCTCATTCGTACCCTGACCGGCACGCCGCCGAAGCTGAAAGCGCCGCGCGGCACCTGCGACACGCATATGCATTTCTACAGCAAGACCTATCCGGCGCTGCCGGGGACGCTCAACCCGCCTGATGCAAGTGTCGCCGATTATCATCAGGTGATGAAATGGCTGGGCATCGAGCGCGCCATCGTGGTGCAGCCCAATGCCTATGGCGCCGACAACCGCGCCACGATGGGCGGGGTCGCGGCCCTGGGCGAGATGGCGCGGGGTGTGGTCGTGGTGAAGCCCGGCATCAGCGATGCCGAATTGGAGGACTACACGCGCAAGGGTGCACGTGGCATCCGCTTCATGACCATGCTGGGCGGGACCCTGGGTTTTGCCGAGATGGACGAGATGGCGGCACGGGTGAAGCCTTTCGGCTGGAGCGCCATCGTGCAGCTCGACGGCCGCAATCTGCCTGAGCACGAGGCCCAATTGCGCCGCCTGCCGGTGAATTACGTGATCGATCATTGCGGCAAGTTTCTGGAGCCGGTGGAGCCGGACAGTGCCGCGTTCAAGACATTGCTGAGTCTGGTCGAGACCGGACGCTGCTGGGTCAAGATCGCCGGCGCCTATGAATCCTCGAAGGAGGGCGCGCCGCGTTTCGAGGATGTGGGCCGGCTGATGCGCATCCTTGTGAAGGCGGCACCCGAACGCGTCATCTGGGGCAGCAACTGGCCCCATGCCCTGGCCGAGAAGATCGGCTATCCGGACGACGCGGCCCAGCTCGATCTGCTGCTTGACTGGGCGCCGGACGAGAAAACGCGGCAGCGCATCCTCGCCGACAACCCGGCCGAGCTCTACGGCTTCTAGAGGTCGATCTCGATCGTGCCCGAGGCCGGGCGCGAGCAGCAGGCGAGGATATAGCCTTCGGCGATGGCGTCGTCGGTGATGCCGCCGTCATGGTTCATCACCACGTCACCGGAAATCTTTTTCACCTGGCAGGTGCCGCACAATCCCATCTCGCAGGCATAGGGGATGGGGATGCCCGCGGCCTGCGCGGCGGCGAGGATCGTCTCGGTGCCGCCGATACTGGCGCTGCGGCCAGATTGCGTGAAGCGGATTTCGGCACTGTCGGTGGTCACCGCTGATTCGACCGGTTTTGGTGCCGCGGGCTGGAAGCTCTCTTCGCGGTAGCGATCGAGCGATCCGGCGATGGTGGTCACAGCCTCACGCATCGCCTGCATGAAGGGGGCGGGGCCGCAGCAGAAGACATCGCGGCCGGCGAGATCGGGGCAGAGCTGGCGCAGCAGCGCATCGCTGGGGCGCCCCACCGGACCAGCCCAATTGGCGCATGCGGGGTCGTCGACAATGAAACGCGGCTTCAGCGCCGGCCAGAATCCGGCGAGCGCATCGATCTCGCTGGTGAAGAGAAGGTCGGCGGGCGTCCGCGCAAAGTGCAGGTAGGTGATGTCAACTTCAGCGGCAAGGTCGTGGAGGTAGCGCGTCATTGAGAGCATCGGTGTGACACCGCTGCCACCGGAGATGAAGAGCAGCTTCTCGGGGTTTGGCGGCAGGGTGAAATCACCGGCCGGTCCGACGGCACTCAGACTCTCGCCTACCTGGAAATGATCCAGCAGCCAGCGCGTGCCGATGCTGTCCTTCTGCGCCTTCACGGTGACGCTCGCCCGCAAGGGTCGGGTCGGCGTCGAAGAAAGCGTGTAGGTGCGATAGACGGTATTGCCCGGCACCGGCAAAGCGAACGTCACGAACTGGCCCGGCTGGTAGCGGAACCAGGCGCCGTCCTCGGCTGCGAAGTGGAAGGTCTTCACATCCGGCGCTTCCGTTGCGATGGCAACACAGCGGAGTTTCGTGGTCGCGGCGTTCCAGAAGCGCAAGGGCTGCGGCGCGTTCATCAGGCGACGTTCCGGTTGGATTGCGTGACGCTCTTCAAACGCGGCGTGATCAGGCGCTGATACCAATCGATGAACTGGATGACGCCGCCTTCGTGGAGCGTGGAATAGGGGCCGGGTTCGTAGGCGGGCGAGAGAATGCCCTTCTGGTTGTCCTCGACGATCTTGCGGTCCTGGTCGTTGGTGGCGAGCCACATCTCGGTCAGGGCCTTGATGTCGTAATCCACACCTTCGACGGCGTCCTTGTGTACCAGCCATTTCGTGGTGACTTCTGTTTCCGTCGGGCTGATCGGCAGAATGCGGAAGCTCAAGGCGTGATCGGCGAGGAGATGGTTCCAGGTGTTGGGGAAATGGAACAGCAGCATGGAGCCGAGATCGTCGCTGGGATAATCGCCGAGGCGCCGGTTGACGGCGGGTTGGCCGTTCATGGTCATGGAGACGGCCTTGTTGCTGAAGGGGATGCGCGCCGTGCGGTACTGGCCGTTATCCGAGATTTTGAACTGGCTGGGCAGGCCCATCTCCTCGCAGCGCCGGGCATGGGCGGCGATGAGATTGTCCTCCTCGACATGATCGACGCCGGTGAGGGTCGGGCTGTCGGAATAGACGCGGCAAAGCTCGGCGTGGTTGCTGGTGCAGTGATAACATTCGCGGTTGTTCTCGATGACCAGCTTCCAATTGCCCTTCTCGATGATGGTCGAGGTGAAGGCGACCTTGGCATCGGCGAGATTGTGCGGCGCCATATAGGGCTCGGCCTGGGCGCGGAACTCGGCGAAGGGCACCGGCTGGTCGGCGAGACTGATGAAGATATAGCCGGCCATTTCCTCGCAATGCACGGGTTTGAGGCCGAACTTCTTGACGTCGATCTCCTTCATCATGTCGCGGGCAAAGACCAGGCGGCCGTCGAGATCGTAGGTCCATTGGTGATAGGGGCAGACCAGCTTCGCACCGGAACCCTTGTCCTTGGTGCAGAGCTGCTGGCCGCGATGGCGGCAGATGTTGTGGAAGGCGCGGATCACCTTGTCCTGGCCGCGGGTGACGATGATCGGATAGGCGCCGATCTTCGCGGTGATGAAATCGCCGGGCTTCTTGATTTCGCAGGAATGCCCGACAAACAGCCATTCGCGGTAGAAGATGTGTTCGAGGTCGAGCTGATGGAAGTCTTCGCTGGTATAGAAATTCTGCGGCAGGCTGAAATTCGGCATTCGGCCGAGGAGTTCGACCAGCATCTGGGTGGAACGCGAAACCATCTCTAGGCACCTCAAGCGACGGCGCGCCGGTTTCCCGGCGGGGCCAGTTGACGAGAGTGATTGCAAGCGAGGGAATGGGTCGGCGCCGATGGCGTGCAGGCACGCGCGGCTGTCCCGCCCGATCGCCCACCGCGATCACGGACCAAAATTCCAGAGGCTGGTTTCCGGGCTGAGGCGGCGGCTCCGTCGAGCCGGGCACGGCGCCTTCCCAGACGGGATGATCCGTCCAGTGGCTTTTGGCCGCGCCCATTCCGCCATGACCGTTGCGGGGGCAGCACCGGGATCTCACCGGCTTCCCAATTCTCCGCGCCGTCTCCTCCCGGGTCCGGCGTGGCACCTCTCGCGGCCGAGGATATGAGAATCGCGGCCAAGACCTCGTCCGGTTGCGACCGGGCCTGTCGCGATTCCGCAAATCAATCAGACGAGATAGGAATCGTCCGCGCGTAGTTCGATCACTGTCGGTTTCTGACGCGTTGCTGCCGCTTTCAGTTCGGCGGCGAGATTGTCGTAGCTGGCCGGGCGACGGGCTTCGCAACCGAAGCCCTTGGCCAACGTCTGGAAGTCGGGCGTGTAGATGTCGACGCCGATCGGGTGGATCTGGCGATCGACCATGTAATTCTTGATCTCGCCATAGCCGTCATTGTTCCAGAGCAGGATGATGAGCGGCACCTGCGCTTCGACCGCGGCGGCCAACTCGCCGATGGTGAATTGCAGGCCGCCATCGCCCACCAGCACGACAACCGGGCGATCCGGTGCCGCCAGCTTGGCGCCGAGACCGGCGGGAAGGCCGTAGCCCAAGGTGCCGTAGCCGGTCGAGGAACTGAAGAAGGAGCGCGGACGCGGCGCTTCGTAGCTCTGGTTGAGGGCATAAACCGGCTCGGCGGAATCACCGACGAGGATCATGTCGGGCAAAGCGGCGCTCACCACCTCGATGATCTTCTGGTGGCGATGCACGGCGGGCCACCAATGCGTCTTCGATGCCGCGCGGATCGCGGCGGCGCGCTTGGCGCCGGCGGTGGTCTTGTCGGCCTTGGTGGCGCCGATGCCCAGCGCCCGCACGATGTCCTCAAGCGCTGCCTTGGCATCGGCGACGATGGGCAGATCGGCGCCGAAGCCGCGCACCAATTGCTCGGGATCGATGTCGATGCGGACCAGCTTGCCGTTGAAGGTGAGGGGTTCGGGATCGGGATACATTTCCGTCTCGCCGAATTCGGTGCCCACGGCCAGCACCACATCCGCCTCGCGGAGTGCGCGGGCGATGGGCGGATAGGCCATGTTCTCGCCGGCGCGCAAAGGATGGCCCGGCGGCAGGATGCCCTTGGCATTGGCGGTGTGGATCACCGGCGCATCGAGATGCTCGGCCAGTTTCTGAGCCGCCGCAGCGGCGTCGGCGGCACCGCCGCCCAGAACCATGAGCGGCGATTTCGCCTGGCGCAGCAAAGCGACGGCGGATTCGAGATCGGCATGGCGCGGGGAGGGGGCGAGGGGGATGTTGCGCGGCGCCACCACCGCCTTTGCCTCAACCTGCGTGGTGATGACGTCGATCGGGATTTCGATATGGACCGGGCGCGGGCGGCCGCCACGGAAGATGGCAAAGGCGCGGGCGATCACCTGCGGCAATTGTTCAGGCCGCAGCAGGGTATGGCTGAAGGCGGCAACCCCCGCCACCATGTTGCGCTGCGATGGCAGTTCATGGAGGCGGCCATCGCCCATGCCGAGCTGTTCGGTGCGGTTGACGCTGGAGATCACCAGCATCGGCACGGAATCGGCATAGGCCTGGCCCATGGCGGTGAGGATATTGGTCATCCCGGGGCCGGTGATGATGAAGCAGACGCCAGGCTTGCCGCTGACACGCGCATAGCCGTCGGCTGCGAACCCGGCACCTTGTTCGTGGCGCGGCGTCACATGGCGGATTTTCGTCTGCGGCAGGCCGCGATAGAGTTCGACCGTATGGACGCCGGGAATGCCGAAGACCATGTCGACGCCATAGGCCTCCAGCAATTGCACCAGAAGCTCGCCACAAGTCGCCATGATCTTTCCCCTAAAAACGTGAATCGACGGCGGGGATAGAGCCACGGGGCGGCAGCCGGTTCAACCTTGAAAACAGCGTCTTGACGGGCACCCCGGAGGCATTTAAGCATATTGTATGACAATAAACGTCGGGCGGCTCGGCGAGGCCGGCCTGACGAAAAAAAATGCACTCGCCCCGGGATTTGATCGATTGGGGAGAAAAATCGGTCGGATCGCGGCAAGTTTGCCGGGAGGGTTCTGTGCTGTCCAAACGCGACAATCGTGGGCGCGACGGGCGTGGGCGCGATATGCGCGGCCCGTTCTTGCGTCAAAGTACGCATCATCAGGTCTTGCAGGAGGTCGGCGAGCGCATACTGTGCGGCGTCTTCTCTCCAGGCGAGATCATGCCCAGCGAAACGGCGCTTTCCGACGAATTGCAGGTCAGCCGCCCGGTCCTGCGCGAAGCGATCAAGGTGCTGGCCGCCAAGGGGCTGGTGGATTCCCGCCCCAAGATCGGCACGCGCGTGAAGCAGCGCGAAGACTGGAACATGCTGGATCCCGACATCCTGGCCTGGGGCTTCGCCTCGCCGGAGGCGGAAAGCTATGCGGTGGCGCTGTCCGAAATGCGTCGCATTCTGGAACCGGCGGCGGCGGCCTTGGCGGCGGAACGTGCCAGTCCGGCGCAGCTCGCCCGCATCAGCGCCGCCTATGACGGCATGGAAGCGGCCGAGGAAGACAGCCAGGACAGCATCGTCAACGACCTCAAATTTCATCAGGCGATCCTGGCGGCGACCGGGAATGCCTTTCTCGCCTCGACCGGGCATGTGATCGAATCCGCCCTCATGTTCAGCTTCAAGATGGCGAGCCAGATCAAGGGGGCGCGCACCCATTCGCTGCCGCGCCATGCCGCCGTGCTGGAAACCATCGCCGCGCACAATCCGGAAGCGGCACGGCATGAAATGGAAGTGCTGCTGGACGAAGCCTGGGCCGATATCGCGGCTTTGCTGGGCGCCAAGGAGCCGCCGCCCGTCAGCGCGGCCAAGGCGCTGGCGCCGGTGCGGATTGGACGGGTCACGCGCAAGAACTGATTGCTGTCCGGACCGGCAGCGTCATCCTGCCGGTCCGGTTCCAGATCAACGGTGACGCAAGCATAAGACCAATTTGGGAGGAGAACATGCGTTTCAAGACTTTGCTGCTTTCGTTCGCGGCGATGGGGATCGTCCTGGGCGTCGGAACTGTCGGCACGATGCCGGCCAAGGCCGATACCGCGGACAAGAAGATCGCGCTGTCCAACAACTATGCCGGCAATTCCTGGCGCCAGGCGATGCTGAAGAGCTGGGAGAAGGTGACGGGCAAAGCCGTGAGCGACGGTGTGGTCGCCGAAGCCTCGGCCTTCACCACCTCGGAAAACCAGGTGACCGAACAGGCCGCGCAGATCCAGAACCTGATCCTGCAAGGCTATGACGCGATCGTCGTCAATGCGGCCTCGCCCGATGCGCTCAACGGCGCCATCAAGCAGGCCTGCGATGCCGGCATCATCGTCGTTTCCTTCGATGGTATCGTGACCGAACCCTGTGCCTGGCGCATCGCGGTCGATTTCAAGCAGATGGGCGCCATCCAGCTCGACTATCTGGCCGAGCGCATGCCCGAGGGCGGCAATCTGCTTGAGATCCGCGGCCTTGCCGGCGTCTTCGTCGATGACGAAATCCATGCCGGCATCGAGCAGGGTGTGGCCAAGCACAGCCAGTTCAAGGTCGTGGGCTCGGTCCATGGCGATTGGGCGCAGGAAGTGGCGCAGAAGGCCGTTGCCGGCATTCTGCCCTCGCTCCCCGAGGTGAAGGCGGTGGTGACCCAGGGCGGTGACGGCTATGGCGCCGCGCAGGCCTTCAAGGCCGCCGGCCGCCCGACGCCGCTCATCATCATGGGCAACCGCCAGGACGAGCTTGCCTGGTGGAAGGAACAGAAGGACGCCAACGGCTATGAGACCATGTCGGTCTCGATCGCGCCCGGCGTCTCGACGCTGGCGTTCTGGGTGGCACAGCAGATCCTCGACGGCCAGGAAGTGCCGAAGGATCTCGTGGTGCCGTTCCTCCAGATCAACCAGGGTGATCTGGAGAAGTCGCTGGAGACCACGGAGAAGGGCGGCGTCGCCAATGTCGAGTATTCGCTCGACGACGCCAAAGCCGTGATCGCCGGCAAGTAAGAGATCGTGATGACCCAATCGCCACGGCAGATCGTCGACCTTGCCGGGATCGCCAAGAGCTTCGGTGCCGTCAAGGCCCTGGCCGGCGTCGATCTGGCCGTGGCGGCTGGGGAATGCGTGGGACTTGTCGGCCATAACGGCGCCGGCAAGTCCACCTTGATGAATGTGCTCGCAGGCACTCTGGTGCCGGATACCGGCAGGATCGATGTCGCCGGCACCGATGTGACGCGCGGCTATGATGTGCGGGTGGCGCATCAGCGCGGCATTCGCTGCGTGTTCCAGGAATTGTCGCTCTGCCCCAATCTCACCGTGGCCGAGAATGCGCGTGTCTTTCACAAGCACCTCACGGGCTTCGGCTGGAAGAAGCGGGCGGCGGCGCTGATCGGCGCCAAGCTTGCCGAGATTTTCCCCGGTCATGACATCCAGCCGCAGGATATCGTCGGCGATCTTTCCATCGGCCGGCGGCAGATGGTGGAAATCGCCCGCGCCTTTACCGTGACCGACGAGCCGCTGGATCTCGTCATTCTCGACGAGCCAACCTCGTCGCTGGACGCGGTGACGGCGGAGCAATTGCTGGGCTTCGTGCGCCGGCAGGTGGCGACGGGGACCAGCGTCATTCTGATCTCGCATATGCTGGGCGAGGTGCTGGGCACCTGCAGCCGGATCGTGGTGATGAAGGATGGCGGCGTCGTGGCGGCAAAGCCCGCCGACGCATTCACGCGGGATTCACTGGTCGCTGCCATGGGTACGGTGGTGGAGGCGCATCAGGCGGCGGCGCAATCGGCGGTCGCGAGCGTTGGCCGCCGGGGGCCGGTGATGGTGCATGCGCGCCTGCGCATCCAGCCCAATGACCGGGCGCTAATCGCCCATCGCGGTGAGGTCATCGGCCTTGCCGGCCTGGCCGGTCATGGTCAGACCCGGATGCTGCTCCAAATCTATGCCGCCAGACGGCGCGATCTCTTTACCGACGTGGCGGCGCCGGTGGCGATCATCGCCGGCGACCGGCAGACCGACGGCATCTTCCCGCTCTGGTCAATCGGCGAGAACGTCACCATCCGTTCGCTGCGCAAGATGGCGCGGCATCTGCTGCTCGATAGAACCAAGGAACGCGCCATGGCGGAAACCTGGCGCGCCCAGATGAAAATCAAGACACCGGACATGGACAACAACATCCTCTCGCTCTCGGGCGGGAACCAGCAGAAGGCGCTCTTCGCCCGCGCGCTCGGCTCGGATGCCGAAATCGTGCTGATGGACGATCCGATGCGCGGCGTCGATGTCGGCACCAAGCTCGAAGTCTATGAGCGCATCCGCCAGGAGGCGGCAGGCGGCCGTACCTTCCTCTGGTACACGACCGAGATCGACGAACTCGGCAATTGCGACCATGTCTATGTCTTCCGCAACGGTATCATCGTCGACGACATTCCGCGCGGTGAACTGACCGAAGCCCGGGTGTTGCGTGCCTCGTTCCATGAGGCGGCGTAAGAATGCTGCAACGCTTCGTCAATCCGCGCCTCTTGCGCTCGGCTCTGCCGGCCTTGTCCCTGGCTGTTCTGCTCGTCGCCATCTTCTATACGCAGCCCCGGGCCATGAGCTATTTCGGGCTCAATCTGATGCTGCAATATGCCGTGCCGATCGCGTTGGCGACGCTCGCACAGATGTTCGTGATCACGGTCAACGATCTCGATCTCTCGATCGGGCCCTTCGTCGGATTGGTGGCGTCGATCGGAGCCACCTATCTTCATGACACGCCTGCTTTGGGGCTCTTGATGCTGGCCGGATGTGTGGCGCTCTATGCGGCGATGGGGGCGCTCATCCATCTGCGGAACCTGCCCTCGATCGTGGTGACGCTGGGCATGTCCTTCGTCTGGCTGGGGATCGCGGTGCTGGTTCTGCCGACGCCTGGCGGCAAGGCGCCGGAATATCTCAAGGCCCTGATGTCGATTCAGGTGCCGCTGGTGCCTTTCCCGATCGTCGCCGCAATCATTATCGCGCTCGTCGTGCATTTCGCCCTCATGCATTCTTCCTATGGCGTCATTTTGCGCGGGGCGGGTGGCAATCCCAAGGCGGTGGCGCGGGCCGGCTGGTCGTTGCTGCGCACCAAGATGATCATGTTCGGCCTTGCCGGCTTCTTCGGCGTGCTTTCCGGCCTGTCGCTCATTGGCCTCACCACTTCGGGCGATGCACATATCGCGGATCGCTATACGCTCTATTCGATTGCGGGGGCGATTTTGGGCGGGGCGGAATTCGTCGGCGGGCGGGTCTCGCCGGTGGGGGCGGTGCTGGGTGCCCTCACGCTGACCCTGGCCGGATCCTTCCTCATCTTCCTGCGCGTCTCGCCGGATTGGCAGATCGGCGCGCAGGGAGCGATCCTGATCCTGGTTCTTGCCCTGCGCGCCCTCATCAGCCGGGGAGAGGCGCGATGAACCTGCTGCGTCTCCTCGGCACCCGCGCCTGGATCTGGTCCTTCGTCGCGACCGCGTTGGTTTGGCTGGCGACGGTGATGTTCACCGGCGGTCTCGGCGGCGGGCAGATCCTGACGGCGGCCTTGTCCTTCGCGGTCTTCACGGTCATCGTCGGCACGGGTCAGATGTTCGTGATCACGACCGGTCCCGGCAATGTCGATCTGTCGATCCCGGCCACCATGGCCCTGTCGGGCGCCGTCACCACCAAGCTGATGGATACGCAGGACAGTCTCGTCGCGCTGGGCGTCGTCGTGGCGCTGGGCATCGGGGTGGCTGTGGGGCTGTGCAACTATCTGCTCATCCGCCTCCTGCGCATCCCGCCGATCATCGCCACCTTGTCGGCGAGCTTCCTGGTGCAATCGACCGCCATCGCCTATGGGCGTGGCCTCCGTATCAAGCCGCCGCCGGTCCTCGCCGATTTCACCACGGCGCAGGTGGCGGGCGTGCCCATCCTGGCCTTAGTCGGCTTGGTCTTTACCGCGATCATGGGGATCGTGCTGGCGCGGACGATGTACGGCCGCTCGGTGCTGGCCGTGGGGCAGAACATGCGCGCGGCCTGGCTGGCGGGGATCAATGTCGAGCGCACGCGGCTTATGACCTATGTCATGTCGGCGATGCTGGCGGGGCTTTCCGGCCTGCTGCTCTCAGGATTTTCTGGCGGCTCGTCGCTCAATATGGGCGAGGAATATCTGCTGGCCTCGATCGCGGTCGTGGTCATCGGCGGCACCTCAGTCGCCGGCGGCCGCGCCAATGTGCCGGGGATCTGGGGCGCCGCCCTGTTCCTGTATCTGCTGGTGACCATGCTCAACACCTTCGGCGCCAGCGCCGGGCTGCGTCTCATCCTGACCGGCCTCATCATCATCGGCGTCATTACCCTGGCGGGTGGTGGCGAGCAGCAAAAGCGGTAGGGGAGAGAGCCATGTCCATGGTCAGCGACGCCTATGAATATTACGATCAGCGCTTTCGTGCGCTCACGGTTCCGATTGCCAAGGTCGAGCGCCTCTATGACGGCTGCCGCTGGGCGGAAGGGCCGGTCTGGTTCGGCGACGGCAATTATCTGGTCTGGAGCGATGTCGCCGAGAACCGCATGCTACGTTGGGTGCCGGGCCTGGGTGTCGGCGTGTTCCGCGCCTATTCCAACAACTCGAATGGCAATACCCGCGACCGCCAGGGGCGGCTCGTCACCTGCGAGCATCTGACGCGCCGCGTCTCGCGCACCGAAGCCGACGGTAAAATCACGGTGGTCGCCGATCGCTATAACGGCAAGCGCCTCAACTCGCCCAACGACGTCGTGGTGAAATCCGATGGCAGCGTCTGGTTCACCGATCCTTCCTATGGAATCCTCAGCGATTATGAGGGCGAGCGGGCGGAATCTGAGCAGACCGGCTGCCACGTCTATCGCGTGGACGCGCAATCGGGCGCCGTCACCATCGCCATCGATGATTTCGTGAAGCCGAACGGTCTCGCTTTCTCGCCCGACGAAAAGATCCTCTACATCGCCGATTCCGGCCGCTCTCACGATGAGAAGGGACCGCACCATATCCGCGCCTTCGAGGTCGGCGAGGGCGGCAAGCTCGGCAAGGGGCGGGTCTTCGCCGAGATCGAGCATGGCGTGCCGGATGGCTTCCGTGTCGATACCCAGGGGAATGTCTGGACCTCGGCCCAGGACGGTGTCATCTGCTACAGTCCGGAAGGGGCCAAGCTCGGTCGCATCAAGCTGCCGGAGATGGTGAGCAACCTCACCTTCGGCGGCGAAAAGCGGAACCGCCTCTTCATCACCGCGACCTCGTCGCTTTATGCTGTTTATGTCAGCGCCAATGGCGCGCAACGACCGTGAGATGGGAAGTTCGATGAATATTGCCTTGAGAGCTGAAGCCGTTCTGCCTGATGACGGGATCGCCGGAACCCTGCTGGGCCGCGTCTGGGTGCCGGGCAAACCGGGTGGGCCATGTGTCGTCCTGGTGACGGATGCCGGGCTGAAAGATCTGACCGCGTCCTTCGCCACCATATCGGCCCTGCTGGCGAGCGATAACCCGGTGGCGGCAGCGCGCGCCGCGGCGGCGAAGGCGCCGGTGCTCGGCTCGCTCGATGATATTCTCGCGAACACGCCGCCCGATAGCCGCGACGAAACCAAGCCTTATCTGCTCTCGCCCATCGATCTGCAGGCGATCAAGGCCTGCGGCGTCACCTTCGCCGCCAGCATGCTGGAGCGCGTGATCGAGGAACGCGCCAAGGGCGATCCCAAGGCCGCCGACGGCATCCGTCAGGTGATCGCCACGGAAATCGGTGGCGATCTCCGGCGCATCAAGCCGGGCTCGCCGGAAGCCGAAAGGTTGAAGCAGGCCCTCATCGAGCGGGGCATGTGGTCGCAATATCTCGAAGTCGGCATCGGCCCCTATGCCGAGGTCTTCACAAAATCGCAGCCCATGTCCTCGGTCGGCACGGGGGCCGATATCGGCATCCACCATGAATCCGGCTGGAACAATCCGGAACCCGAGATCGTGCTGGCGATCAACCCCAAGGGCGAGATCGTCGGTGCCACTTTGGGCAATGACGTGAATTTGCGCGATTTCGAAGGTCGCTCGGCTTTGCTGCTGGGCCGCGCCAAGGACAACAATGCCTCGGCCGCTCTGGGGCCGTTCATTCGCCTCATCGACGAGACCTACAAGCTCGACGATCTGCGACAGGCGGAACTCAGCGTGAAGGTGGCGGGGCTCGATCAATTCGTGCTGGACGATCATTCCAACATGGCGCTGATCAGCCGCGATGTCACCGATTTGGCACGGCAGACGCTGAGCAAGAACCATCAATATCCCGATGGCCTGGTGCTCTATGTCGGCACCATGTTCGCGCCGATCAAGGATCGCGGCGCACCGGGCATGGGCTTTACCCACAAGATCGACGACATCGTCACCATCGCCACGCCGAAACTGGGGGCGCTGGTCAATCGGGTGCGCTATTGCCATGACGTGGCGCCCTGGACATTCGGAACCGGGGCCCTGATGCAGAACCTTGCGCAGCGCGGCTTGCTGGCATCCAAGAACTGAGACAATCGAGGACAAGATGACGAACAGACTGGCCGGCAAGACGGCATTGGTGACGGCGGCGGCGCAGGGGATCGGGCGCGCCAGCGCGTTGCGATTCGCGGCAGAGGGCGCCCGTGTCATCGCCACCGACATCAATATGGCGAAGATGGGCGATTTCCCGGCGGGCGTCACGACGCGGCGCCTCGACGTCATGGATGCCGAGGACATCAAGAAGGCGGCGGCCGAGATTGGTAAAATCGACGTGCTGCTGAACTGTGCCGGCGTGGTGCATGCCGGCACGATCCTGGAATGCAGCGAGGAGGATTTCGATTTCGCCGTGACGCTCAACATGCGCGGCGCCTATCGCATGATCAGGGCGTTCCTGCCGGCCATGGTGGCCAATGGCGGTGGCTCGATCATCAACATCGCCTCGGTTGCCTCGACGATCAAAGGTGTCCCGAACCGCTTCATCTACGGCACGACCAAGGCGGGCCTCATGGGGCTCACCAAGGCGGTGGCCGCAGATTTCGTCGGCCAGGGCATCCGTTGCAACGCCGTCTGTCCGGGGACCGTGCAGACGCCGTCGCTGGATGACCGCATCAATGCCAATCCGGATGCGCAAGCCGCGCGCAAGGCCTTCATCGCAAGGCAGCCGATGGGGCGCCTCGGCCGCCCGGAGGAAATCGCGGATATGTGTCTCTATCTCGCCTCGGATGAATCGGCTTTTGTCTCGGGCACGGAATTCGTCATCGATGGCGGCATGACGATCTGATCGGAACGGTATCAGTCAGGAGGATATTATGGCGGCAATCGAAAAAGTGGGCCTGATCGGCGTCGGCCTGATGGGGCACGGCATCGGCAAGAACATCCTCTTGAAAGGGTTCAAGCTGACGGTCCTTGCCAATCGCAACCGCAAGCCGGTCGACGACCTCATCGGCCGCGGGGCGACGGAAGCGAAAAGCCCGAAAGACTTGGCGGCCGCCGTCGATTTGGTCATCACCTGTGTCGGCAATTCGGCGCAGCTTGAGGACATCATGCGTCGTGCCGATGGCGTCCTTGCCGGCCTGAAGCCCGGCACGATCATCGCCGATTGCACGACGGCGCAGCCGCAATCGACCGAGGCGCTCGCCGCCGAGACGATGGCCAAGGGTGGGCATTTCGTCGACACGCCACTCACCCGCACGCCGAACGAGGCCGAGGCGGGCAAGCTCGGCGTCATGACCGGCGGCGATGCGGCGATCCTCACGCGCATCCGCCCGGTGATCGAGGCCTTTGCCGACACGATCGTCTATTGCGGCCCGGTGGGGGCCGCGCACAAGGTGAAGCTCATCAACAATCTGCTGGCATTGAGTGCCGCGGCGGTCACGGCGGAAGCCCTGGCGACGGCGCAGAAAGCGGGGGTCGATCTCAAAGCCCTGCGCGAGATCGTGACCGCGGGCGGGGCCAACAGCGTCATGTTCCAGCGCCTCTCCAGCTATTTCATCGATGGCGACAAGAGCCAGGCGCAATTCGCCATCACCAATGCGCAGAAAGACCTGCGCTATTACCTGCAATTGGTGGAAGGCCTGTCGCTGCCATCGCCGGCTGCCACCGGGGCGCACCAGCTTTATTGCCTGGCCAGTGGCATGGGCTATGGCGAGCGATACGTGCCGACCACGATCGACGCGCTGCTCTCGCTGGGAAAGAAACCTGTCTGAATCCTGACAAAATCGCGCCAGATTGTCGCAGTTAGGCAAATTTCCTGTCGTTTTATGAGGTTAGCGGCTTGCGAGCGTCGCTTCCTCATGCCATACACCCGCCCCGGACAGGCGCGCGGGGCGAGCGTGCCACGAATCAACACACTGAATCTCAGCGGAGTTGGTCAGCATGCTCGATATGGCGCAATACGATCCGACGCCCTATTACAACTGGACCTATCCGGACCGCGCGCCGCTCGTGCCGGGGTCGGCGGCGCATCGCGATGCCTTCTGCCGCCTGCTGACGGACACCTACAATCCCTATAAGCCGGCGGTCATTCCCTGGCCGAAACTTTCCGTCGAGGAACTGGCGCGGCTGGCGGCGCTGCCGTTCTGGGACACCGCCGTCGCCATCGAAGGGCGCGCCAGCCTGCGCATGCAATGGCAGGCGGACCGTCTCGCCGACAAGCAGATCGCGGAGGCGCTTTCCCTGAACGCCGCCGAGGAAAGGCGGCACAAGGAAGTGCTCCACAACATGCTGACCTTCTACCGGATCGAGCTGGGGCCAGAGCCGGTCTATCTGCCGCCCAAGGAACCGGAATTCGGCTTCCTGCGCACGGGGTTCGGCGAGTGCATCAATTCATTCTTCGCCTTCGGCCTTTTCGACATGGCGCGGTCTTCGGGCTTTTTCCCGCCGGCTCTGGTCGAGACCTTCGAGCCGGTCATCCAGGAAGAGGCGCGGCACATCATGTTCTTCGTGAACTATGTCGCCTATCGCCGGGCGCAGCTCGGCCTGCTGCCGCGTTTGTGGTTCGATCTCAAATGCCTGGTGGCGATCGCCGAGCAATTCGCCAACCGGATCGGCATGGCGGTCGAAACGAAACGCAAGCGCGGGAAGGTGAAGTCCAATTTCCTCACGGCCGGCGCCAATTCCGTCGCCAAGGGCTTTTCGAAGCGCAAATTCTTCGAGCTGTGCCTCGCTGAAAACGATCGCCGCATGGCGGGCTATGACCCGCGCCTGCTGCGGCCGATGATGATGCCGCGCCTCGTCGCGTTGATGCTGAAATTCGGCTGATAGCGCCGCCGCTTGTGCCGCCCGGGGCGATCTGCTAGACGATCCCTCGGTGGTTCCCCGACGGATGAAGTCCAGGGGATTAATAGGGAACACGGTGCGGACGACCCAGATAGGGGCCTATACCGTGGCTGCCCCCGCAACTGTAAGCGGCAAGGTTCCAGGCGCATTGCCACTGGCTTTCCAAGGAAAGCCGGGAAGGCCGTCCGGAACCGTCGAGCCGTGAGCCAGGAGACCTGCCACCGGCGTAGCGAAGCGGGAAGAATACGGGGAGTATCTTCACCGGATTGCGGAGATCGGCGGCTGTTGCCGGCGTCACCGCCATTCCCGTCAGCGCGTTTTTTGCAGCGTGTTCTCTCGGGGAGTGGATTTCATGCATATCATGGAAGGTTTCCTGCCGGTGCAGCACAGCATCGGTTGGGGTCTCGCCAGCGCGCCGTTCCTGGCGCATGGCGCTTATAAAATTCGGAAAATTCTGCGCGAACAACCGGAGGCGCGGCCGATCCTGGCGGTTTCCGGCGCCTATCTGTTCGTCCTGTCGGCACTGAAACTGCCCTCGGTCACGGGAAGCTGTTCGCATCCCACCGGCGCTGGTCTCGGCACGGTATTGTTCGGGCCGTCGGTGGTGGCCATTCTCAGCGCCATCGTGCTGCTGTTCCAATCCCTGCTGCTGGCCCATGGCGGGTTGACCACGCTGGGTGCCAACATCTTCTCGATGGGCATCGCCGGCCCCTGGATCGCTTATGCCGTCTTTAAGGGCGCCAAGGCGCTGGGGGCGGGCATCGGCGTGGGTGTCTTCCTGGCGGCTTTCGTTGCGGATCTCGGTACCTATGTGGTGACCTCGCTGCAGCTTGCCCTGGCCTTTCCGGATCCGGCCAGCGGCATGGCCGGGGCAGCCACCAAGTTTCTCGGCATCTTCGCCGTGACGCAGGTGCCGCTGGCCATCACGGAAGCGCTGCTCACCGTCGTCGTCGTCAATCTGCTGCTGCAGCGTGGTGTCAACAAGAACGCCAATCTCCAGAATCTCTCGCGGAGTGCCCTCTGATGACCAGGCAGAATCTCATCCTCATTGCGCTGGCGGTTGCGATCTCGATCCTGCCGCTGTTCATGTTCAGCGACGGCAGCGCCGAATTCGGCGGTGCCGACGGGCAGGCTGAAGGAATCATCCAGGAACTGCACCCGACTTACGAACCCTGGGCGGCGCCGCTCTGGGAACCGCCCTCGGCCGAGATCGAAAGTGCGCTGTTCGCCCTGCAGGCGGCGATCGGGGCCGGCATCCTGGGCTATGTTCTGGGCCGCCGCCACGGCCGCAAATCCGCCTGATCGCCGGAGGTGATCCGCACGATCGACATCGTGGCCCGCGGCAATCGCTGGTCGCGGCATCATCCGCTGGAAAAGATGGTGCTCTATCTCGGCGCTCTCATCCTGGTGATGGTGGCGCCAAGGGCGCATCTGCCGGTGGCGGCGGCTCTGGCCGCGACCATGGCTCTGGGGGCGACGTTGTTGCTGGCGCGGGTGAAGTGGCGCGTCTTCGCGGGGCTCATCGCAGTCCCGGCCGGTTTCCTGCTGACCAGCCTTGGCGCCATGGCTATATCGCTGGATTGGAGCGATGGCTGGCATCTCGGTCTGGCGCCCAATGCCTGGGAGACGATCTGGCCGCTCGCTCTGCGGGCTTTGGCGACGCTGACCTGTCTCATCGGCCTTGCCACGACGACCCCCGTCACCGATTTGCTGGCCTTTGCCGGGCGGATCGGGTTGCCGGCCTTTCTCTCTGATCTGGCGCTGATGATCTATCGGCAGATCTGGATCACCGCGGAGATCATGGAACGGAGCCTCGCGGCACAGCGCGCGCGTCTGGGCTTTGCCGGCTATCGCGGCACCTTGCGCTCGCTCGGCATTGCGGCGGCGACGCTGTTTCCGCGGCTGCTCGACCGGTCGCAGCGGATCGAACTGGGCCTGGCGGCGCGGAATTTCGACGGGCGCCTCGCCTTCCTGCGCGTGGGCGAAGCCCTGTCGGCGCGCCGGATGGCCGGTGTTGGCGGCGTTCTGGCGCTGCTGATGTTGCTGACTTTGGCGCTGCCGGTGACGTCATGATCCTCTCCTTTCACGAAGTCGGCTATCGCTATGCCGATGACGGGATTGCGCTGGACGGTATCTCGCTGTCTCTGGGTGCACGCCGCATCGCGCTGCTGGGCAGCAACGGTGCCGGCAAGACCACCATGCTGCTGCATCTCAACGGCAGCCTGCGGCCGAGCCGGGGCATGCTGCGTATCGACGATGCGCCCGCCGGCTATGACGCGGCGAGCCTGCGGGCTTGGCGGCAGCGCGTGGCCTTCGTGCTGCAGGATCCGGACGACCAGCTCTTCGCCGCGACGGTGGCCGAGGACGTTTCCTTCGGTCCGATGAATCTGCGTCTACCCCTGGCGGAGGTCGAGGCTCGGGTCACGGCGGCGCTGGCCGACATGGATATCGCCGATCTTGCCGAACGGGCCACCCATGCGCTGAGCTTCGGACAGAGGAAGCGGGTGGCGATCGCCGGGGCGCTGGCGATGCATCCTGAAATTCTGGTGCTCGACGAACCCACCGCCGGGCTGGATCCGCTGGCAACGCAGCATCTGCTCAATGCCTTGACCCGGTTGAGCGCGCGCGGGGTGCAGATCATCTTCTCCACCCATGATGCCGATCTTGCCTATGCCTTCGCCGATGACATCGTGCTGCTGCGTGCCGGACAGGTGGTGGCGCAGGGTCCCACGGAAACGATCGGGCAAGATCACGCTGCCTTTATCGCGGCCTTTCTGGAGCCGCCTTATCTGCCGCGCCTGATTGCCCAATTATCGGCCCTGCATCCCGAACTCGATGCGGCGCGCATCCGGTCGCGGGAAGATCTGCTGGTGGCCCTGGCGGAGATCGCATCGGCGGCGCCGCGCCGCCTGCATCAGCGAGTCTAGGAACGCGCGCTTATTCCGGCCGGCGGGATAGGCATTCATTGATGCCGCATTAACGGATACCGGAATTCGGACCCGATTGCGCTAACGAGAGCGTAATATTTTCGACAAATACTGAGGTATCGGCGTTTCCGCGCGCCCATCTCCCGGCGTGCGTTTTCTCGGCGCAACCTTTGGTGACGGAGGTACCGGATGTCCGGCCTGTTCAAGACGCTCAGGATTTCCTGGCAGATCCAGCTCGTAAGTTTGATGGCGTTCGTGGGCTTCGCCGCCATCCTGATCGTCTATCTGACGGTTGATGGCGCGCGCGGCCGCGAACAGGATCGCGCCAACAGGGCGACCGACATCTACGTGACGGCGCAGGCCCTGCGCTACGAATTCCTCAACGCCCGGCGGCGCGAGAAGGATTTCCTGCTGCGCCTCGATGAGAAATATGTGGCCGATCATGGCACCGTGATGACGGCCATCGGCGAGAATCTGGCGCGGCTCGAGGCAGCGGACCAGGGAGGTTCTTTCACATCCGACATCGAAGCAATCCGCGCGGGGATCGGCGAATATCAGAATGCCTTCGTGGCGCTGGCGGCGGATTGGAGCGAGATCGGCCTCACTGACGAGCTCGGCCTGCGCGGGAAATTGCGCAAATCGGTGCACGACGTCGAAGAGAAGCTGAAAGCCCTCGCCCTCGACAAGCTCACCATCACGATGCTGATGCTGCGCCGCGCGGAGAAGGATTTTCTGCTGCGCCTCGACCCCGCTTATGTCGAGCGTCATGCCAAGACAGCGGCTTCGTTCCAGGCGGATCTCACCGCGGCTGGTCTCATGCCCGCCGACCGCGATGCCATCGCGAAATTGATGGAAGGCTATGCCGTCGACTTCCTGCGTGTGGCCGAATTGCGTCTGAAACTGATCGGGGACGAAAAGCTGCTCTCGGAAGCCTTCGCCAAAGTTGATCCGATCGTCACCGCCATGATCGAGCGCATCGACGCGGATTTCAAGGCGGCCAACGCGGCCGCGGTGGAACTCGGCGCCGTGACGGAACGCTGGATCATGATCGCGATTGTGGTGACGGCGATCATCTCGGCTTTGGTCGCCTTCTATATCGGGGGGCGCATCTCGCGCCCGATCGGGGCCATGACCGGCGCGATGCATGCCTTGTCCGGCGGCAATCAGGAGACGGCCATTCCCGCCACCGATTACAGCAACGAGATCGGGCAGATGGCCAAAAGTGTCGAAGTGTTCAAGAACGCGATGCTGGAATCACAGCGCCTGGCGGCGGCGCAGGCGGCGGCGCAGCGCCAGCAGCTGGAACGGAGCGAGCGCATGCTGGCGCTCACACGAAGCTTCGACCAGGAGGTGGCGGCGGCGTTGGCCACCGTCAACGCGGCGGTCCTGGCGATGGAAACGACCGCGCACAAGATGGCGGAATCGGCGCAATCGGTCGCAAGCGGCGCGCAGGCCGTCTCCTCCGGCGCCATGGAGGCGTCGACCAATGTGCAGACGGTGGCGGCGGCGACCGAGGAACTCAACGCCTCGATCGGCGAGATCGGCAATCAAGTCACCATGTCGACCCGGGTGGCGGAGGAGGCGGTGGGCGAGGCCGAGCGCACCAGCCAGGTGGTGACCGGGCTCGCCAGTGCCGCCGACCGCATCGGTCAGGTGGTGACCCTGATCCAGGACATCGCCAACCAGACCAATCTCCTGGCCCTCAACGCCACCATCGAGGCGGCACGGGCGGGCGAGGCGGGGCGCGGCTTTGCCGTCGTCGCCTCGGAAGTGAAGAACCTCGCCCAGCAGACGGGCCGTGCCACCGAAGAGATCGGGCAGCAGATCGGCGATGTGCAAAGCTCGACCGGAACAGCGGTTACCGCCATCCAGCAAATCTCCAGCACGATCAAGCGCAGCCACGAAATCGCCGCAACCATCGCCGCGGCGGTCGAGGAGCAGAGCGCCGCCACCAAGGAGATCGCCCGCAATGTCGAGGAGGCGGCCAAGGGAACCGAGGAGGTGACCCAGAACATCTCGGTGGTCAGCGATGCCGCCCGGGCCAGCACGGAAGCCGCGACAACGGTGCGGGAATCGGCCGGCGAGCTTGCCCGTCAATCGGCTCAACTGGATCATCTGGTGAAGGGATTCCTGGACGGGGTGCGGGCGCTTTAAGCGCCCCACCGCCAATACAACATCAAATCAACATGAATTGTGCCTTGAATGTTGACTTTTGCCGCGTTTGATGGCGAATGGATGTCCGGAAGCGGATGCCATCAATGGGAGGCGGCGGCGGGTTCATGCGTGAGGCGATGGCGCGGGTGCGCAGCCTGACCTGCTGGTCAGGCCCGGTCGAACCCGAAATCATCAAAGGCGGCATCACCAACGCCAATTTCCGGGTGACGGATCGCGGCCGGCGCTATTTCGTGCGCATTGGCGACGATATCCCGGTCCATGGCGTGATGCGGTTCAATGAATTGGCGGCAAGCCGCGCCGCCGCCGATTGTGGATTGTCGCCCGCTGTGGTGCATGCGGAAGCGGGTGCTCTGGTCTTCGACTTCATCGAAGGCAAGACGCTGGCGGCGGAAGATGTGCGTGCGCCGGCCATGCTCGCGCGGATCCTGCCGCTCATCAAGCGCTGCCACCGCGAGATGCCGCTGCATGTAACCGGGCCGGCGCTCATCTTCTGGGTCTTCCATGTGCTGCGCGATTACGGCCATTCGCTGGAGGCCGGCAAGAGCCGGCATCTCGGTGCCCTGCCGCGTCTGCTCGGCATCGCCTCGGATCTGGAAAAGGCGGTTGGGCCGGTCGAGATCGTCTATGGCCATAACGATCTGCTGCCGACAAATTTCATCGATGACGGCCGGCGGCTCTGGCTGATCGATTGGGATTATGCGGGGTTCAATTCGCCGCTCTTCGATCTTGCCAATCTCTGTTCCAACAACGAGGTGGCAACGGCGGACGAGCGGCATCTGCTGGAAAGCTATTTCGAGGCGCCTGCTTCGGACGACTTGTTGCGGCGCTACCACGCCATGAAATGCGCCTCGCTCCTGCGCGAGACGATGTGGAGCATGATCTCGGAAATTCATTCCACCCTCGATTTCGACTATCAGGCCTATACCGCCGAGAATCTGGCGCGGTTCGAACGCGCGCTCGGCGATTTCAAAGCGATGTGAGGAGTAGCGTATGAGCACTTTGCCGGCTTCGGCCCGGGCAATCATCATCGGCGGCGGCATTATTGGCTGCTCGACCGCCTATCACCTGGCCAAGCTCGGCTGGAAGGATGTCGTCCTCCTCGAGCGGCACAAGCTCACTTCCGGCTCGACCTGGCATGCCGCCGGGCTGGTGGGGCAATTGCGCACCAGCGCCAATATCACGCAGCTCCTGAAATACTCGGTCGAGCTCTACAACAAGCTGGAAGCGGAAACCGGCCTGGCGACCGGCTGGAAGATGAATGGCGGATTGCGTCTCGCCTGCAACAACGCGCGCATGACCGAGATCAAGCGTCAGGCGACGACCGCGCATTCCTTCGGGCTGGAGATGCACCTTCTCACTCCCAAGGAAGCGCAGGATCTGTGGCCGATCATGGATATCGGCGATCTGGTGGGGGCTGCCTTCCTGCCGACCGACGGCCAGGCCAATCCGGCGGATATTGCGCAATCGCTGGCCAAGGGTGCCAGGCTGGCGGGTGTCAAGATCGTCGAGGAAACAGCGGTCACCGGGATCGAGGTGGTGAAGGGCAGGGCCATTGCCGTCATGACGGATAAGGGCCGCATCGCCGCCGATGTGATCGTCAATTGCGGCGGACAATGGGCGCGCGAGATCGGGGCGCTGGCCGGTGTCAACGTGCCGCTGCAATCGGTGCAGCATCAATACATCGTCACCGAAGCCATGGCCGGCGTGCCGAAGAATCTGCCCACTTTGCGCGATCCGGACCGGCTCATCTATTTCAAGGAAGAGGTGGGCGGTCTCGTCATGGGTGGCTACGAACACAACCCGGTTCCCTGGCTTCCGGGCAAGGATCGTTTTGCGCTGCCCGGCAATTTCGCCTTCCAGCTGCTTGAGAACGATTGGGATCATTTCGGGCAATTAATGGAGCAGGCCCTGGCCCGGGTGCCCGCTTTGGAGAATGCCGGCGTCAAGCAGATGATCAACGGTCCGGAAAGCTTCACGCCGGACGGCAATTTCATCCTGGGCGAGGCGCCGGAGGTGCGGAACTTCTTCGTCGGCGCCGGCTTCAATGCCTTTGGCATTGCATCAGGTGGCGGTGCCGGCAGGGCGCTGGCGGAATGGGTCGCGGGTGGCGAGCCGCCGATGGATCTGTGGCCGGTCGATATCCGTCGTTTCGGCAGCGTGCATCGCGACCGCAACTGGGTGCTGACGCGGACGCTGGAAGCCTATGCGCATCATTATTCGATGGCCTGGCCCCATGAGGAATTGGAGAGCGTGCGGCCCGTGCGCGTCTCGCCGCTTTACGCCAAGCTCAAGGAACAGGGCGCCGTCTTCGGCTGGAAGCTGGGCTGGGAACGGCCGAACTGGTTCGCCCCGAAAGGCGTCGAAGCTAAGGATATTTACTCGTACGAGCGCCAGAACTGGTTCGAGCATGTCGGCAACGAACACAAGGCCGCGCGCGAGCGCGTCGTGCTGATTGACCAGACCTCGTTTGCGAAATTCATGCTGGTCGGACGTGATGCCGAGGCGGCACTTTCCTGGATCGCCGCCAATGACGTCGCGAAAAAGCCGGGTGCGATCATCTATACCCAGATGCTGAACCAGCGCGGCGGCATAGAATGCGATCTTACCGTGACGCGGGTGGCGCAGGATGCCTATTACATCGTCACCGGCACCGGCTATGCGACCCATGATTTCCACTGGATCGCAGCGCATATTCCGGCGGATCTCGATGCGCGGCTGATCGATGTGACATCGTCCTATGGCGTTCTTTCGCTGATGGGACCGAAGGCCCGCGACGTGCTCTCCGCCGTCACCGATGCCGATGTCTCCAATGCGGCGTTCCCGTTCGGCACGGCGAGGGAGATCGCGATCGGCGGGGCGATGGTGCGGGCCCTGCGCGTCACCTATGTCGGCGAATTGGGCTGGGAACTCCACATCCCGGTCGAAGCGATGGTCACGGTCTATGACGCGCTCTGGGCCGCGGGGCAAAGCCACGGCATCGCCAATGCCGGCTATCGTGCCATCGAAAGCCTGCGTCTGGAAAAATTCTATCGCGCCTGGTCATCCGACATCACGCCGGATCATTCGCCGCTGGAAGCCGGGATGGGCTGGGCGGTGAAGCTGAAAAAGAACACGCCGTTCCTGGGCCGCGAGGCGCTGACGACGCTTGCACAGAAAAAGCTGCCGAAGCTCCTGGCCTGCTTCACGGTCGATGATCCCTCGATCGTGCTGCTGGGCCGCGAGACGATTTTCCGCAACGGCAAGCAATGCGGCTGGCTGGCCTCGGGTGGCTATGGCTATACGCTGGGCACCAATATCGGCATCGGCTATGTGCGCGATCCGCAGAACGGTGTCAGCGCCGAGGATGTGCTGTCGGGCTCTTACGAACTGGAAATCGCCTGCGAACGCTATCCGGCCAAGGTCAGCCTGCAGCCGCTCTATGACCCGAAGATGGAGCGGGTGAGGGGCTAAGCCAGCACCACTTCCACCTCGATCCCGTGCACGCTCGAACTCTCGGCCATGTCGGCCTTGGTGCCGGGGTTGAGGGCGTTGATGCTTTTGCCGCCGGGGAGGAGCTTGGGCCAGCGGCTTTTGGCGGCAAGCGCCACGCCGCGCGGGATTGTGTCGGCGATCTCGGCGATCATCTCGATGCTGTCGGTCGCATTCGAAACGCGGATTTGCGCGCCGTTCGCGATACCGCGCTGCATAGCGTCATCGGGGTGAAGGACAAGATGTTCCGGGCCCAGCTTCGCAGCGATCTTCGGATCGTTGTGATAGGAGCTGTTCATCAGCCATTTCGAAGCGGGGGACAAAAGCCGCAGAAGACCCTTGGCGGGATGCGCATCGACATTGGCGACCGGCACGCGCGGCAAGCCTGCTTCGATTGCGGCCTCGCTGGCGATCTCGATCTTGCCGGAGGGTGTCGGGAAAACGAGGTCCGGGAATTGTGTGACCGGCTTTGACCAGCGCGCGACCGTGCCGGATTCTTTCAAGGCCGCAAAACTCTCCTGACCCACCTGCCGCGCCAGATTGTCGAGGATGACGGCATCGTCTTCGAATAATTCCGGCGCGTTATACCCCATGGCGGCGGCGAGGCGGCGGAAGATCTCCTGATTGGGCAGGGCATCGCCCATCGGGTCCGTGGCTTGCGCCTGCGCCGAGATGGTGAGGTCGAAATAGGAAAGAACGAGATCGTCGAATTCCAGGAACGAGGCCGCCGGCAGGATGAAATCGGCGAGATCGACGGTGTCGGTCGGAAACAGGTCGATGGCGACATGGAAGAGGTCGTCGCTTTGCAGCGTTTTCTTGAGATCGGCCTGGCGCGGATTCGAGGCGGCGATGTTGATGTTCCAGGTAAAGAGTGCTTGCACGCGTTGGCGGTCGTTCAGCAGATCGACCAGGTCCATATGGCTCGCCACCTGGCGCTCGTTCTGCCGCAGATGCGGTGCCTCGAGATAGTCGCCGTCGATGCCGCGCCGGGCGCCGCCATTGAGGAAGAGGAGCCCGGCACCGGGTTTACCGAAATTCCCCGTCGCGGCGGGAAGGAGGCCGATGGCGCGGAAGATGTTGCCGCCCATGGGTTGACGCTGCAATCCCTGGCCGAGCCAGAGCAGAGCCGGTCCGCTGCCATAGAGGCGCGCGGCTGCGATGATGTCGGCTTCGGGGATGCCGGTCAGCGCCGCCGTGCGGGCCGGTGTCGCGGCGGCGGTGGTTTCGGCGATCTCGTCCCAGCCGATCACATGCGCGTCGATGAAATCCTGATCGATGAGATTGTCGCGCACCAGCACATGGAGCAGGCCGTAGGCCAAGGCGGCATCGCTGCCGGGGAAGGGCTGCAGATGGAGATCCGCCTGTATGGCAGTTTCATGACGGACCGGGTCGATCACGATCACCTTGGCCGGCGTTTCCTTCAGCCAGTATTTGTGCCGGTGCGGGGCGGAAGCTGAGGGGTTGGCACCCCAGACCAGGATGCAGGCGGCGTCTTTAGCCATGCGCGGGTCGAAACCGTCGCTGCCCGTGCCGATGAGATAGCCCAGTGCGGCATGCCCGGCCGCGTTGCAGATGCTGTCGGGATCGACTTCGCTGGCGCCCAGGCGGTGGAAGAATCGCTGCGGGAAACCGCCGGCGATGGCGGAGCAGGTGCCGGTATAATGGGTGTGCCAGATCGCTTCCGGGCCGCTTTCCGCCACGATCGCCTGGAGCTTTTCCGCGATGGCGGCAAGCGCAACTTCCCAGGTGACAGCCTCGTACTGCCCGCTGCCCTTGGGGCCGGTGCGGCGCAGCGGTTGGGTGAGGCGCGCCTTGGGATCGAGATAGGCGCCGTTATAGGCAATGGCGCATTTCCCGCACAAGGCACCGCGGCTTACCGCATGGTCGGGGTCGCCCAGAACCTTGATGCGGCCGTCCGGGGCCTTGGCGACGGCAATTCCGCAGGCGTCGTAACAATCGCGCGGGCAGGTGGTGCGGATGATCTGCTTGGCGGTCTGGCTGGCTGTCATCATGGGGTCACTCTAGCGATCCCGAGGATGATTGTGAACGGGTCTCGCGTTGCTCGGCTTGACTTGGCCGCGCTGGACCTTGATTTTGCCCCTTAGCGCCTTATCGAGGGGCAACTTGGGAAAGCACCAGCATGAACGACCGCTCCTACAGGCGATTGATCCTCGACCCCGGTTTCGGCTGGATGCTCGTCACCCAGTTCCTGGGGGCGCTCAACGACAATATCTATCGGTTCGTGGTCAGCTTCTTTGCGATCGCTCTGGCAGCGCAGCAGGAAGACGGTCTGGATGCCGCCACCTATCTGTCGGCGATCGCGGCGATGTTCGTTCTGCCCTATCTGCTCTTTTCCGGCTATGCGGGGCAATTGGCGGACCGCTATCCGAAACGCTCGGTGCTGATCGTCACCAAGAGTCTCGAGATATTGGCGATGGGGCTGGGCTTCGTTGCCTTCGTCCTCGGCAATCTCAATTTGATGATGGCGGTCATGTTCCTCATGGCCCTGCAATCGACCTTCTTCAGTCCGGCGAAATATGCCTGCCTGCCAGAATTGCTGCCGGATCACGATCTCTCGCGCGGCAATGCGCTGATCGAGATGAGCACGTTCCTGGCCATTATCCTGGGCACCTGGGCCGGCGGGCAGCTCTTTGAATCCATGGGTAACCAGCCGGTGATGCTCGGTGCCATCGTGCTCGCCATCGCGGTTATCGGCACGCTGGCCAGTTTCGGCATCGGCCGGACGCCGCATCCGGTGGTGAAGGCGCCTTTCCAACTCAATCCGCTGGCCGGTATCGACAAAGGCATGGCCGAACTCTTCGGCAACCGGCGACTCTTCCTGACGGTTCTCGGCATTTCCTGGTTCTGGTTCCTGGGCGCCTTGCTGCAGATTTCGATCCCGCTCTACGGCACGCAGGTTCTGGGCCTCGGCGAAGGGGCCACGGGCACATTGTGGGCGGCGGTCGCCATCGGTATCGGCATCGGCAGCATGGCGGCGGGGCGCCTCTCCGGCCACAAGGTCGAGCTCGGCCTGGTGCCGATCGGCTCGGTCGGCATGGGTCTCTGCGCCATGTTCCTGGTGACGGCGGATACCACCGGCGGCGCCATCTTCTGTTTCGGGCTGCTTGGTTTCTTCGGCGGGTTCTTCGTGGTGCCGTTGAACGCGATGCTGCAGCAGAAATCGGAGGCCGGATCGCGCGGCCGCATCATCGCCGCCAACAACGTGCTCAATTTCATCGCCATTTTGCTGGCGGCGGTGGCGAATTACGTGTTCGGCAGCGTGCTCGCTTTCCGGCCCGACGAGGTGATCTTCGCCGGCGGCATCCTCAGTTTCCTGGTGACGGGCTATATCTTCTTCCTGCTGCCGGATTTCTTCCTGCGCTTCGTGCTGTGGTCGCTCACGCATTCGATCTATCGCATCCGCATCGTCGGTGCCGAGAATGTGCCGTTGAATGGTCCGGCGCTGCTGGTCTGCAATCACCTTTCCTTCGTCGACGGGTTGCTGGTGGGTGCCTGCGTGCAGCGCTTCGTGCGCTTCATGGTCTATGCGCCGTTCTTCCAGATCCCGGGCCTCGGTGGATTCCTCAAAAGAATGCATGCGATCCCGACCGGCGGCGGCAAGGTGGCCGAGCCGATCCGCCGCGCTCGTGCGGAACTCGCAGGCGGCCACGTGGTCTGCATCTTCGCGGAAGGCGCGATCACGCGGACCGGCAACATGCTGCCCTTCAAGCGCGGTTTCGAGCGGATCAGCGATGGCATCGAGGCGCCGGTGATTCCGGTCCATCTCGACCAGGTCTGGGGCTCGATCTTCAGCTTCAAGGACGGCAAGTTCTTCTGGAAATGGCCCAGCCGCTTTTTCTATCCCGTGACGATCACCTTCGGGAAACCGTTGCCGTCAGACACCAAGGCCTTTGTCGTGCGCCAGAAGCTCCTGGAAATGAGCGGCGATTCGTTTCGCCACCGGCGCAAGGAAGACGATCTGGTCGCGATCCGCTTCATCAAGACGGCGAAGGCCAATTGGTTCCGTTTCGCGCTCGCCGATTCCCTCGGTCGGGAAATGACTTTCGGCGAGACACTGACAGGGGCGCGAATCCTCAGCGACTGGTTCAAGCGCGAACGGCCAGGTGAGCAGATGGTGGGTGTGCTGCTGCCGGGATCGGTGGGAGCGGCGCTGGTCAATATGGGGCTGATGCTGGCCGGCAAAGTGCCGGTCAATCTCAACTTCACCATCGGGGCGGAGGCGATGGAATCCGCCATCCGTCAATGTGGCATCAAGACCATCGTGACCGCGAAGCCGTTCCTCGCCAAGGCGAAGCTCGAAGAGCGGCCGGGCATGATCTATGCCGAGGATCTGCTGGGCGGGATCGGCAAGGCGACGCGTCTTCTCATGTATGTGAAGACCTTGCTGACGCCGACCGGCATGCTGACATTGCTCGCCGGGCCGCGCGGGCAGAAGATCGACGATCTTTGCACGGTGATGTTCAGTTCAGGCTCAACCGGCGAACCCAAGGGCGTTATGCTCTCGCAGCATAATGTCGTCTCGAATCTGGAGGCTCTGGCCCAAATTCTCTGGGCACAGAAGAGCGACCGCATCATCGGCGTGCTGCCGTTCTTCCACTCTTTCGGCTTCACGGGAACCTTGTGTCTGCCGCTGGTGGTGGGGCTGGGGGCCGTCTATCACCCCAATCCGCTGGACGGAAAGACGATCGGCGGGCTGGTGAAGAAGTACCGGGCGACGATCATGATTTCGACGCCGACCTTCTGCCAGGCCTATTACCGCATCTGCCCGGCGGAGGATTTTGCGAGCCTCCGTTATGTCGTGGTGGGGGCCGAGAAGCTGCGGCCGGATTTCGCCGCCCAGTTCAAGGAGAAATACGGTCTCGATATGCTGGAAGGCTATGGCACCACCGAGATGGGGCCGGTCGTGGCGGTCAATGTCCCTAACTACGGCAACGGGATCGACCGGCAGGTGGGCCACAAGCCCGGCACGGTCGGACATCCCATTCCCGGTGTCGCAGCGCGCATCGTCGACCCGGACAGCTATGAGGAACGGGCGCCGGGCGAGGAGGGATTGCTGCTGCTCAAGAGCCCTGCCCGTATGCTGGGCTATCTCAACAATCCGGAAAAGACCGCCGATGTCCTGCGCGATGGCTGGTATGTGACGGGGGACATCGCCGTGCTCGACGACGATGGCTTCATCCGCATCACCGACCGCCTGTCGCGCTTCTCCAAGATCGGCGGCGAGATGGTGCCGCATCTCAAGGTCGAGGAGGCGCTGCTGCGCATTCCCGGCATCAGCGGTGCCAATGTCACCAGCATCCCCGACGCCGCCAAGGGCGAACGCCTGGTCGGCTTCTACGTGGCCGAGGAACCGCTGGAGCCGGCACTGGTCTGGCGGCAGCTCAATGAGAGCGAGATGCCGAAGATCTGGATCCCGAAGGCGGCGGATCTTTATCGCATCGAGGAATTGCCGGTGCTGGGGACGGGCAAGACCGATCTCAAACGCCTGAAGGCGATGGCCCTAACTGCCGCGTCGGCCGCCCAATAGGCGGAAGACCAGCGGGGCCGCCACGATGATCATGAAGATGCGCACGACATGGTGGCTGGAGACGTAGGCGGAATCGATGCCGAGGGCCAAGGCTATGAGGCTCATCTCGGCAAGGCCGCCTGGTGCGAAGGCGAGCATGGTGGAGGCGAAGGGCAGGCCGGCGCTCCAGGCAACCGCATAGCCGAAGGCGCCTGCCAGGAGCAGCAAAAGGGCGGTGGCCCCGATTGCCAGCAGGATGCCGCGCAGAACCAGGCCGAAGGCCAGCCCGGTGAAGCGCGCGCCGATCATCGAGCCGATCACGATCTGGGCGAGCGTCACCAATTCCTGTGGCGGCTTCGAGGCGGTGATGCCGGCAAGATGCAAGCCGGCGCTGAGGATCATCGGCCCGACCAGCGCATGGGCGGGGAGGCGGATGAGCCGGGCGCCGAGATAGCCGGCAATTCCGGCAAGCGCCAGCCAGAAGATGTCGATCAGTTCCAGCGGGGCCTGGCTGGCCAGCGGATTGGCGCTGGGCGGGGCATAGCCGCCGAACCAGCGATAGCCGAAAGAGAGCACGAAGACCGCGACCAGGATGCGCGCGCCATGGGCCAGCGAGATGCGCGCCTCGTCGCCGCCGAAGGCGGAACCCGCCAGGATCATTTCGGAGAGGCCGCCGGGTGCCGCCGCGAAATACGCGGTAACCGGGTCATACTTGGCGACGCGCAAATAGTACCAGCGTACCGCCCAGGTCGCGACCACGACATAAAGGCCGAGCCAGAGAAAGCTGATCATCCAGTTCTGAAGGTGACCCAGGATTGCCGGCGAGAACTGGCTGCCCAGCATGATGCCGAGTACCGAGACAAAGATCATGCGCACGCGCGGCATGAGCGAGATGCGCACACCCGAGACGGCGGCCACGGTGGTGAAGGCCATGGCGCCCAGCATCCAGGGCAGCGGCATGTGGAGGAGATAAAAGGTGAAGCCGCCGATAGCACCCAGAACGAGGCCAAGAATATGGGCGCGTGTGGGTGGCGTGAACGCAAACGGCATCAGGCTGTCAAATCTCCGCGGTCACCTTGAGGCCTTCGAGGACGGCTTCCTCGGCGGTTCGAGGGGTCAGGCAATCGCCGATGACATACACGTCACCCTGCCAACCGGCAAGCTCGTCCTCCAGCCCGGCCACGCGCGTGTGGCCGAGGGAGGCCACCAGCGTGTCCACGCCTTCGAAGATGATCGGCTCGCCCGAGGTCGCGTGCTGGAAATAGACCGTGTCGCCGTCGATGCCGTAAAGACGGGCATAGGGCACAACCTCGACATTGAGCTTGTGAAGCTCGCCCACCCAATGATCGCGGACATATTGGTGGATACGCTGGCCGGCCATGTAGCCGTCGACGCAGAGTCGCACATGGCATCCGGCGCGAGCCAGCTTCTCGGCCAAGCCCAGGCCGATCCAGTCACAGCGCCAATCAGCGATCACCACCGAGCGGCCGATATTGGCCTCGTCGCGAATAGCGGCCCAGGCGCTCACCACATGGGCGCCCTCGACGCCTTCGATCCCGGCCTCGAGGGCCGAGCGGGGCCGGGCACCGGTGGCGATGATGACGGCATCGGGCTTCTCCGCCTCGACGAGCGCGCGCGTGACCGGCGTGCGGGTCCTGACCTCGACGCCGGCCAGTTCGACTTCGCGAGCGAGATTGGTGACAATGCCGCCGAATTCCCCGCGGCTGGGCAGCAATTGCGCGATCAGGGCCTGGCCGCCGAGGCGTTCGCTGGCCTCGCACAGAATGACCTGATGGCCGCGTTCGCCGGCAACCGCCGCCGCCTTCATCCCGGCCGGGCCGCCGCCGGCGATGAGGATCTTCTTCTTGCGGGCGAGTGGCTGGCGGGTGCCGTAAGTGAGCTCGCGGCCCGTCTCGGGATGCTGGATGCAGGAGATGGGATAGCCCATATGGAAATGGCCGATACAGGCCTGGTTGCAGGCGATGCAGGCGCGGATGTCCTCGAGCTTGCCGGCCTCCGCCTTCTTCGGCATGTCCGGATCGCAGATCATGGCGCGGGTCATGCCGATCATGTCGGCGGCACCGCTTGCCAGGATCTTCTCGGCATCCTGCGGCTGGTTGATGCGGCCGGCGACGAAGACCGCGGCCTTCACCTTGTTTTTCACCGCCGCGGCGAAGGGTGCCACATAGCCATTGGCAATGGCCATGGGCGGCGCGATATGCACAGCGCCACCAAAGCTCGCCGAGGTGCCGGCAATGACGTTGAAGAAATCGATGTCGCCGTCGAGCGCCGCGATGGCGGCGAGGCTCTCGCTCTCCTGCAGGCCTTCCGCATCCTTCTCGTCACCGCTGATGCGGATGCCGACCACCATCTCGTCGCCGACACGGTCGCGGATCGCCTGTGCGACCTCGCGCAGGAAGCGGAGGCGGTTCTCGAACGAGCCGCCATATTCGTCCTCGCGCCTATTCACGCGCTCGTTGAGGAATTGCGCCGGCAGATAGCCGTGGCTCGCCACGATCTCGACGCCGTCGAGACCGCCTTTCTTGAGGCGCAAGGCGGCTTCGGCATAGCCATCGATGATCTCGTGGATCATCGTCTTCGACATCGGCTTCGGCATCACATGGAAACGTTCATTGGGGATTGCCGAGGGGGCATAGGCGACCGGCGCGGTGCCGTCCTGGCTTTCCATGATCTCGCGGCCGGGATGGAAGAGCTGGCCGAAGATCCTGGTGCCATAGGGCTTGCAGGCCGCGACCACCTCGCGATAACCCGGAATGCAATCGTCGGTCGTCGCCATGATGAGATGCGACGTGTAGCGCGCGGTCTCGTGAACGCCCGCCACCTGCATGACGATGAGCCCGGCACCACCCGCAGCGCGCGCCTCGTGATAGGCGGCGAGGCGCTTGTTGGGCGTGCCGTCGGTCGGCATGGTGGTGTCATGACCGGTCGAGAAGATGCGGTTCTTGATGCGGCAGCCGCGGATCTCGAGGGGCTGGAAGAGATGCGGCAGGGCGGTGGTCATGATGTCTGGCTCGCGGGCTGGGACGGTGTTGGCTGGGCCGCCAAGCTAGCGCGACGGCCACTCTCTTAGAAGCGCCAAGTTGGGTGTTTTGTTGAGGGATTACGACATCCCCGATCTTCCTCTGTCATCCCCGCGAAGGCGGGGATCCACGAGTTTCGTGCGAACACCAAGAAATTCGTGGATGGTCGGCCTTCGCCGACCATGACAATTGATAGAATTGTTTGTTGGTCAATCCTTCCGGAAATGCTTGTCCGCGATCAGGCTCAGCATTTCGAACATGATGACGACCGAGTTCATGGCGGTGATCTGCGTCGCGTTGTCCTTGGAGGGGATCATGCAGACAATGTCGCCGCCGATGACATTGGTGCCGCGCAGGGATTGGATGAGCTTGATCGCTTCGTAAGCCCGCAGCCCCCGATAGCCGGGCTCGAGATTGGAGACGCCCGGCGCGTCGCTGGGATCAAGGGCGTCGAGGTCGAAGGTGATATAGACCGGCATGTCGCCGACGCGCTTGCGGATGGCGGCGCCGACATCCTCCATGCCGCGCTCGAAGATGTGTTCGGCCGGGATGATCTCGTAGCCCATATCGCTTTGCGACGGGTCCTTGCGCGCCTTCATCGGGTTGCCGCGCATGCCGAGCTGGATGGAATGGGACGGATCGACGATTTCTTCTGTGATGGTATAGGCGGCCCAATGTGCAGCCGAGCGCCGGCTGCCCAGCCAATGCGGCAGGTGTTCGTAATCGTCGCGATGGGCGTCGAAATGCACCAAGGCGATCTTCTGTCCCTTGCTGAGATGGCCGTCCTTGCCGCCCAAGGCGCGCAGGATCGGGCCGGTGATGGAATGATCGCCGCCGATCGAGACCGGCCGCGTGCCGGCGAGATCCAGGCGCTTGTAATATTCCTCGATATGATCGACGCAAATGTCGTTCACCATGGCCTCGGGCAGTGGCACGTCGCCGAGATCGTTGATGCGGCAGGTCTCCCAGGGCCGGAGCTGGAATTTCTGATGCGCGCGGCGATACCAGCCCGAGGCGTTGCGGATGGCGCGCGGCGCCAAATGCTGGTCACGCTCGGTCGAGCCGTTGCCGGAGGAATGCGGGACACCCACCAAAGCGATGTCGCAGGCCTTGGGGTCGGGGTTGAAGTCGCATTTGAAGAAGGTTTGAACGCCCCACCAATACCAATTCTCCATTTCCTTCGCCCGTTCGGCGTAGAGGGCATCGGTGATCGGCTGCGCGGTGGGCTTGCTGGCGGGCGGCTTGTTCATGGCTTCCTCGGTTTGGCTGGCGGGGCTCGCCAGATGATTCCGCGAGGTTCTTTAATAGTCAACTTAGTTTGGTTATAGTGAACATCAGATTTCGAGGATTCCGGATGAAGACGCAGAAATTGCTGAGCGAGCCGCAGCCGAAACCGCAGATCGGCCCGCAATTGCGGGAAAGGCGGCGGCAACTCGGCCTCTCCATCGACGACCTCGCCACAAGGGTCGATCTCACCAAGGGCCATCTCAGTGCGATCGAGCGCGACCTGGCTTCGCCCTCCGTCGCCTCGCTGCTGGCGATTTGCAATGCGCTCGGCCTCTCGGTGGGGTCGCTGTTCGAGGGCACGGAAACGGCGGTGGTGCGCCGGAACAAGCGCCGCCGCATCGAATTCGGCGGCAAGGGCCTGCACGATTATCTGCTCTCGCCTTCGACCCGCAGCCGCATCCAGGTTGTCTGGAGCGAGATGGGGCCGGGGGGATCCGGCGGCGACCAGCTCTATACCATCCCGGCCGAGGAGGAGTTCGTCATGGTGATCAGCGGCCGCCTGCTGATGACAGTGGCCGGGCAGGAGACATTGCTGGAGGAGGGCGATTCCATGACCTTCGATCCCAGGAAGCTCCATACCTTCAAGAATCCCTCAAATACTGGGCGAACCGTGGCGCTCTTTGCCTTCACGCCGCCGCTTTACTGAGGAAGTCCGCTCAAAAACCGATTCCAGGTTGACTTTGCGGGGCTTTGCCGCTGATTTGGCGCCGCAATCGCCAGAAAAATGAGGCTCGCATGATCCCGCGCTATTCCCGTCCCGAAATGACCAAGATCTGGGACCCGGAAAACCGATTCCGCATCTGGTTCGAGATCGAGGCCCATGCCTGCGATGCGCTGGCGGAACTGGGTGTCATTCCCAAAGAGGCCGCGGCGGAAATCTGGGCCAAGGGGAAATGGGAAGTGGCGCGTATCGACGAGATCGAGCGCGAGACCAAGCATGACGTAATCGCCTTCCTCACCAACCTCGCTGAGTATGTCGGCCCGGCAGCGCGCTTCGTGCACCAGGGCATGACGTCGTCCGACGTGCTCGATACCTGCCTCGCGGTGCAGATGGCGCAGGCGACCGATCTCTTGCTCGAGGATCTCGACCGGCTGCTGAAGGCGCTGGAGAAGCGCGCCTTCGAACACAAGATGACGCCGACCATGGGCCGCAGCCACGGCATCCATGCCGAACCCACGACCTTTGGTCTGAAGCTCGCCACCCATTACGCGGCCTTCAAGCGCGGCCGCGAGCGCTTGGTGGCGGCGCGCGCCGACATCGCCACCTGCGCGATCTCGGGGGCCGTCGGGACCTTCGCCAATATCGATCCGCGCGTGGAAGCCCATGTCGCGAAGAAGATGGGCCTCAGCGTCGAGCCCATTTCAACCCAGGTCATTCCGCGCGACCGTCATGCGATGTTCTTCGCGGTGCTGGGTGTCATCGCCAGCTCAATCGAGAACCTCTCGATCGAGGTGCGCCATTTGCAGCGCTCGGAAGTGCGCGAGGCGGAGGAATATTTCTCGCCGGGCCAGAAGGGTTCCAGTGCCATGCCGCACAAGCGCAACCCGGTGCTCTCGGAAAATCTCACGGGCCTCGCGCGTGTCGTGCGTGCCGCGGTCAACCCGGCCCTCGAGAATGTCGCCCTTTGGCACGAGCGCGATATCAGCCATTCCTCGGTCGAGCGCGTGTTCGGCCCGGACGCCACCATCGCCCTCGATTTTGCGCTCAACCGTCTGGTGGGCCTGGTCGAGAAGCTGATCGTGTATCCTGAGAACATGCAGGCCAATCTCGATCGCTATGGCGGCTTGGTGCATTCGCAGCGCGTGCTGCTGGCGCTGACCCAGGCCGGCATGAGCCGGGAGGATTCCTATCAGGCAGTGCAGCGCAACGCGATGAAGGTCTGGCTGGAAGGCAAGGACTTCCTGACCGAGCTCAAGAACGATTCCGTGGTCAGCCAGAAGATCGATGCCAAGTCGCTCGAAGCCTGTTTCGACCTCGGCTATCATTACAAGCATGTCGACGACATCTTCCGCCGGGTCTTCGGCCACGCTTGAGCCGCTGGAATTCTGTACGGCAAAGACAATAACAGCGGCGATAGAGCTCTATCGCCGCTGTTATTATTTCGAGATCGAGAAAGAGGTGCCGGTGTTGGTCCGGCACTTCGCTTGAGGGGCGATCAGCCGTTGTTTTCGCTCATGAGCTGCTGCTTGGACATGGCGAGAAGCTCGTCCATCTGCTTCCGCAGGCGATGCTCGCTGATATCGACATTCTTTGCCTTGAAGTCCTCCAGGACCTTCGCCAGCACGTCATGATCGCCGGGCTTTTCGAAATCGGAGGCGACCACGGATTTGGCATAGGCTTCGGCCTCGGCGCCGTCGATGCCCATCAATTTCGCCGCCCACAGGCCCAGCAGCTTGTTGCGCCGGTTGTTGACCTTAAATTCAAGCTCCTTGTCGTGCTTGAACTTGTTTTCGAAAGCGGCTTCCCGGTCGTTGAAACTCGTCATACCGATGCAATCCTTTAAATGTTCCCGGCTAAATGTTCCCTGCGGCCAGGCTGTGACACTGGCCGTTGTCTGGAAAAATGGTTGGCCGACCGCCTTCCGTCAAGTCTAATAGGGTTACCGCGAACCGGCGGGCCCAAACCCAGATGTCCCGATTTATGTCCGTAAGCTCATGTGCAGCGTAATCATTCTCCATCGGCCGAATCACGACTGGCCGATCCTCGTTGCCGCCAATCGCGACGAAATGCATGAGCGCCCCTGGCTTGCCCCCGGGCGGCACTGGCCCGACCGGCCGGAAATCGTGGCGGGGCAGGATCAGCTAGCTGGCGGTTCATGGCTGGGCATCAATGATTTCGGGGTGGTGGCGGGCATTCTCAACCGCCGTAACACTCTGGGGCCGCAGGCGGGCAAGAGGTCGCGGGGCGAATTGGTCCTCGATGCGCTGGATTTCGCCGATGCCGACGCTGCCATCGAGATGCTGCGGGAACTGGATGCGGGCGCCTATCGGCCCTTCAACATGTTCGTGGCCGACAATTCCGGCGGTTTCTGGCTGAGGAACGACGGGGCCGAAATCGTCGCGGAAACCCTGCAGCCGGGTATTTCCATGATCACGTCATCGGATCGCAATGATCCCGAGAGCCTGCGCATCCGCCATTTTCTGCCGCGCTGGCAGATCGCCGAAACGCCGGAGCCGGAAATCGGGCAATGGCGGGAATGGGAAGCGCTGCTGACCAACCGCGAATACGCGCCGGGGGGCGATGTGTTCGACGCCATGCATATCGTTTCCAATACCGGCTTCGGCACCATGTCGTCCTCGCTCATGGCGCTTCCCTCGGTGCAGCATTCCGAACGGGCGCCGATCTGGCGGTTCCTGGGTGGGCGGCCGGAAACCTTTTCCTGGACGGACATCGACCTGGAGTGACCGGCGGTAAAGAGCTTGCCGCGGGCACCGCTCTGCGTTAAATGTGTTATATTATAACATTCTGAATGAGAGCGATCATGTCGTTGAAATCGACCTTCCGCATCCTCCTGCTCGCCGGCCTTGGCTCGCTGGCGGTCCTTGCCCCCGCCCTGGCGCAGGAAAAGCTCAAGGTGGTCGCCACCTTCAGCATTCTGGGGGACCTCACCCAGCGGATCGGGGGCGATGCCATCGCGCTCACCACCTTGGTTGGTCCGGATCTCGATTCCCACGGCTTCGAGCCCAATGCCGCCGATCAACGCGCGGTGGCGGGAGCGGATGTGCTGATCGCCAATGGTCTCGGTTTCGAGACCTGGCTCGCGCGGCTGACCGAAGCGGCGGATTTCAAGGGGCGCCTCGTCGTGGCGACCGAGGGCATCGCGGCTTTGCCCTGGGAAGAGCATGAAGATGAGCACGCGCACGAAGACGAGCATGCGGAAGAGGGGCAGGCCGAAGAGGAGCATGCGGAAGAGGGGCACGACCATGGGGATTTCGACCCGCACGCCTTCCAGGATGCGCATCTGGTTCTGACCTATATCGACAATATCGCTGCCGGCCTCAGCGCCGCTGAACCGGCACAGGCGGCCTTGTTCAGCAAGAATGCCGGTGCCTTGAAGGCCGAATTTGCGGCACTCGATGCCGAATTGAAAGCGAGCCTCGGCGCGCTGCCGGCGGAACGCCGCCGCGTCCTGACGTCGCATGACGCTTTCGGCTATTTCGCCCATGCCTACGGGATCGAATTCGTCGGCCTCCAGGGGGTGAGTACCGAGGGTGAGCCCACCGCGCAGGACCTCAAGCATGTGATCGAGCAGATCAAGGACGGCAAGATCCAGGCGGTTTTCCTGGAGAACATGAGCGATCCGCGCTTCGTCGAGACATTGGCGGCTGATACCGGGATCAAGGTTGGCGGCGCGCTCTATGCAGATGCCCTGTCGGGGCCGGACGGGCCGGCCCCGGATCTGCTGTCGCTCTTCCGTCACAATCAAAGTGAATTGCTGAAGGCCTTGCAGTGACCTATCTTCTTCCCCAACGGGGGAGGCAAAGAACGGTGGAGATTCGGCAATGCTGACACGGCGACAAATGCTCCTGGCTTCGGCGACGATTGTTTCGGCGGCGGGCCCGGGTGTGGTGCCGGCGCTGGCCCTTTCGACCGAGCCCATGGCGCCCGCCGATGCCCGGGCCATGGCGCTGGCCTGCGGGGCCGCGGCCTCCCATGCCGAATTGGTGGCCGAGGCCCGGTTGCTGCTGGATGGCGAGGTGAAGCAGGGGCTGCTGCCCGCCAATTACGACACGACCATCGTCTGTCCGTTCTGTCGCTGCAGCCTCAAGGTCGCGCCCGAAATCGCTTTCTGATCGTGCTGCGTTATTCCATCCTCGCCTGCGTGGCGGTTCTGCTGCTGTTGCCCCGCGCGGCCTTGGCCCATCCGCATGTTTTCATCGACAACCGCGTTGTCCTGCAATTCGAGGGTGGCAAGCTCGCCGGCTTCCGCACCGACTGGCGTTTCGATGAAATCTTCACCGAGGACATGCTGATGCAGTTCGACAAGGACGGCGACGGCGCGATCAGCACCGCCGAGAGCGAGGCGATGGGAAGCGAGACATTGCCCAATCTCGCCGGCTTTCGCTATTTCACCCGCGCGTCGGTGGATGGCACCGACTTTCCCGATCTGGCGCCGGAGGCTTTCCTGGCCAGGGTGGAAGAGGGTGCGTTGCATTACGAACTGACCTTCGCCTTGCCGCAGCCGATCGATCCGCGGCAGCAGAAACTGCGCCTCGAAATAAGTGACCGCGACTATTACGTCGAGGTGCTCATGGCCGAAACGGATCCGGTAAGAGTGGAGGGCGAGGGCTCTGCCGGCTGTGAAGCGACCGTGAAGGATGACCCGGAGAATGCCTATTACGAGGGCTTCGTGATCCCCCAGGCCATTTCGGTGCAATGCCGATGACCCTGTTCCTCCGCGCCCTGCTGCTATGCGTGGCGCTGCTGGTCATGCCCCTGGCGGCCCAGGCGCAGTCGGATTCACCCTTCACCGGCGGCACCTCCACCGAGGCCGCCGCCGATACGAATTCCGGCGGCATCTGGCGCGATTTCCGGCATGGGCTTTTTGCCATCCAGCGCGACGTCAACCGCGCGCTCAATCAGCGTCTGGTGGCCATCAAGCGTGGCGAGGATACGGGTGCCCTCTGGGCCGGCATCCTCTTCGCCTTCCTCTATGGCGTGTTTCACGCGCTGGGGCCCGGTCACGGCAAGAGTGTCGTCATCGGCTATTTCCTGGGCCGTGCCGCCCGGCCCAGCCGGGGCGTCGCCATGGCCGCCTGGATCGCGCTCAGCCATGTGGTGGGTGCGATCGTCATCGTGGGCCTTGCCCATCTCATCCTCTCGCGCAGCCTGGTCTCGCCGACCAACGAATATTTCTGGCTGCGCATTGTGAGCTATGCGGCGATTCTGGCGATCGGCCTCCTGATGCTGCGGGAGTGGTGGCGCGGCGGCCACGCGCATGTTCATCATGGGCATCATCATGACCATGACCATGCCTGTGCGGCCGGCGAGATGACCTGGACGAAAAAGGGCCGGCCGCTGGAGCAGCGGATGCTGGCGCTGGCCGCGGGCTTTGTGCCCTGTTCCGGCGCCATTTTGATCTTGCTCTTCGCCATGGCGAACAATCTCATTCTGGCCGGGATCGTCATGGCGGCGGCGATCGCGCTGGGCATGGGAATGACCCTCGCGGCCCTGGGGGTGTTCAGCATTTTCCTGCGCCGGCAGGTCAGTCTGCGCCTGCCCCAAGGCAGCGGATGGACGCGCGGATTGGCTCTTCTGGGACCGCTTTTTGTGATCCTGGTCGGCGGCGGCCTGCTAGTGCTCAGTGCGATCTCGCCGTCCAGTTACTAATATGCTGAAATAAAACGATATAAATTGCCCGCGACGATCCCGCGCAAGGTGGTCGCCGTCATTGTATTGCGGACCCCATGCTGCTAGAAGAAGGCCGAATCTCGATAGCGCGGCCCGCCAGATTCGATGCCCCGTCGATCTGGTCGCGCCGAGCAGCATTGGAGACCCCCCAAATGTCGCGCCGCCGCCGCATTTACGAAGGCAAGGCCAAGGTCTTGTTCGAAGGCCCGGAGCCCGGCACCTTGGTGCAGTACTTCAAGGACGATGCGACCGCCTTCAATAATCAGAAGAAGGGCACCATCACGGGGAAGGGCGTCCTCAACAACCGCATCTCCGAATATCTGATGTTGCGTTTGGGCGAGATCGGGGTGCCGACCCATTTCGTGCGCCGCCTCAACATGCGCGAACAATTGGTGCGCGAGGTCGAGATCATTCCCCTCGAAGTCGTGGTGCGCAATGTGGCCGCCGGTTCGATGGCCAAGCGCTTAGGGCTGGCCGAGGGCACGCAGTTGCCGCGCTCGATCATTGAGTATTATTACAAGTCCGACGAGCTCGGCGATCCAATGGTCTCGGAAGAGCACATCACGGCTTTCGGCTGGGCCATGCCGCAGGATCTCGACGAGATGCTGGCACTGGCGCTAAGGGTCAACGATTTCCTTACTGGCTTGATGCTGGGCGTCGGGTTGCGCCTCATCGACTTCAAGCTGGAATTCGGCCGGCTCTATGAGAACGAGGAAATGCGCATCGTTCTCGCCGACGAAATCAGCCCCGACAATTGCCGCCTGTGGGACGTCAAGACCGGCGAGAAGCTGGACAAGGACCGGTTTCGCCGCGATCTCGGCAATGTCGAGGAGGCCTATCAGGAAGTGGCGCGGCGCCTCGGCATTCTGCCCGAAGGCGGCCCCCGCGACATGAAGGGCCCGAGTACGATGCAATAGGGCCCATGGCCTGGGAAATGAGGGCGCCTGTTGGCGCCCCATTCATTCCAGCCGCGGGCTTCCGGGTAGTTCAGTTTTTATCTTTGCGACAAAAGGGAAGGTTATGAAGGCCCGTATTCACATCACCCTCAAGAACGGCGTCCTTGATCCCCAGGGCCGCGCCATTGCCGGTGCGCTCCATGCACTCGGCTTCAATTCGGTCGGCGACGTGCGCCAAGGCAAATACATCGAGGTCGATCTCACCGAGACCGACAAGGCCAAGGCGAAGGCGGCGGTCGATCAGATGTGCGGCAAGCTCCTGGCCAATACCGTCATTGAAAACTACTCGATAGAGCTGGTGGACTGACACATGAAGGCGGCAATCGTCGTATTTCCCGGTTCCAATCGCGAGATCGATGCCAAGGCGGCGCTGAAACAGGCCACGGGCAAGGACCCGATCATGGTCTGGCATCGCGACACTTCCCTGCCCAAGGTGGATCTGGTCCTGGTGCCGGGCGGGTTCTCCTACGGAGACTATCTGCGCTGCGGCGCCATCGCCGCCAATTCGCCGGTGCTGCGGGAAGTGAAGTCACGGGCGGAAGGCGGCATGGCTGTCATCGGTGTCTGCAACGGCTTCCAGATCATCACCGAAGCCGGGCTTCTGCCGGGCGTGCTGCTCCGCAATGCCAATCTCAAATTCGTCTGCCGCAATGTGGGCCTGCGGGTCGAGACTTCAGGCTCGCGCTTCACGGCGGGCTACAAGAAGGGCCAGGTGCTGTCGATCCCGGTCGCGCATCACGACGGCAATTATTTCGCCGATCCTCGGACGCTGGACGAACTCGAGGCGGAAGACCGCATCGCCTTCCGCTATTGCGGGCCTGAGGGTCGGCTTGATTCCGTCTACAACCCGAATGGATCGATCCGGCACATCGCCGGCATCCTCAACAAGAAGCGCAATGTGCTGGGACTGATGCCACATCCGGAGAATGCGATCGAGCCGATGCATGGCTCGACCGACGGCAAGGCCTTGTTCAAGAGCATGGTGGAGGCCGTGTCGTGAGTGTCGCCAAAAAGATCACCCCGGAGATCGTCGCCGAACACGGTCTCAGCGCGGACGAATACAAACTGGTTCTGGAAATCATGGGCCGCGAGCCCAGCATGACCGAACTCGGCATCTTCTCGGTCATGTGGTCGGAGCATTGCTCCTACAAATCATCCCGCGTCCATCTAAAGAAACTGCCCACCGAGGCACCCTGGGTGATCCAGGGGCCGGGCGAGAATGCCGGCGTCATCGATATCGGCGACGGCCAAGCGGCGGTCTTCAAGATGGAAAGCCACAACCATCCCTCGTTCATCGAGCCCTATCAGGGGGCGGCGACCGGTGTGGGCGGCATCATGCGCGACGTTTTCACCATGGGTGCGCGGCCGATCGCCAATTTGAACGCTTTGCGTTTCGGCGAGCCCGAGGATCCCAAGACCAAGCATCTGGTTTCCGGTGTCGTCGCGGGCATCGGCGGCTACGGCAATTGCATGGGCGTCCCTACCGTGGGCGGCGAGGTGAATTTCCACGCCAGCTATAACGGCAATATCCTGGTCAACGCGATGACCGTGGGCCTCGCCGATGCGGACAAGATCTTCTATTCGGCGGCGGCGGGCATCGGCAATCCCGTGATCTATGTCGGCGCCAAGACCGGGCGCGACGGCATTCACGGCGCCACCATGGCCTCGGCCGAATTCACCGAGGATTCGGAAGAGAAGCGCCCGACCGTGCAGGTCGGCGATCCTTTCACCGAAAAGCTGCTGCTGGAAGCCTGCCTCGAATTGATGGCGACCGATGCCATCGTCGCCATCCAGGATATGGGTGCTGCCGGCCTCACCTCGTCTTCGGTCGAGATGTCGTCGAAAGGCGGCCTCGGGATCGAGCTCGACCTCGACAAGGTGCCGGTGCGCGAGACGCATATGACCGCCTATGAGATCATGCTCTCGGAAAGCCAGGAGCGCATGCTCATGGTGCTGAAGCCGCAGGCGATGGACAAGGCGCGCGCCATCTTCGAGAAGTGGGAGCTGGATTTCGCCGAGATCGGCGTGCTCACCGATACCGGTCATCTGGTCCTGAAGAAGAACGGCGAGGTGGCGGCCGACATGCCGGTAGCGCCCCTGGTCGAGAAGGCGCCGCTTTATGAACGTCCCTGGGTGCCCACCCCCTTGCAGGCGGAAATCGCCGCCAAGGACGTGCCGGCCCCCAACGATCTTCTTGGTGCCCTGAAGACGCTGATCGGCTCGGCGGATCTCGCCAGCCGCCGCTGGGTCTGGGAACAATACGATCATCTGGTCATGGGCCAGACCGCGCAGCGCCCGGGGGGCGATGCCGCGGTCGTGCGCCTGCCGGGTAAGGCCAAGGGCCTTGCCATGACCTCTGATTGCACGCCGCGTTATGTCTTTGCCGATCCGAAGCGCGGCGGTGCGCAGGCGGTCGCCGAGACCTGGCGCAACCTGACCGCAGTCGGTGCCAGGCCGCTCGCCATCACCGACAACATGAATTTCGGCAACCCGCAGCGGCCCGAGATCATGGGCCAGTTCGCACTCGCGATCGAAGGCATGGCCGAGGCCTGCCAGGCGCTCGACTATCCGGTCGTCTCGGGCAACGTCTCGCTCTACAACGAAACGAACGGCAAGGGCATCCTGCCGACACCCACCATCGGCGGCGTCGGCGTGATGGCCAATGTCGATCGCATGGCGACGGTCGCGTTCAAGGGCAAGGGCGAGAAGGTGCTGGTTCTGGGCGAGACCAAGGGCTGGCTCGGGCAGTCGATCTATCTCCGCGAATTGCATGGCCGGGAAGAGGGGGCGCCGCCGCCGGTCGACCTCGCCGCCGAGCGCCGCAATGGCGATTTCGTCCGCGGCCTCATCGAAGCGGGCAGCCTCGTTACCTGCCACGATGTTGCCGATGGCGGTCTGCTGGTGGCACTCGCCGAAATGGCGCTGGCCGGCGGCATCGGTGCCAGGCTGACGACGCCGGGCGATACGAGCGAAGCGCATGGCTTCTGGTTCGGCGAGGACCAGGCGCGTTACGTGATCGCGGTGCCAGCCAAGGCCGCCGCAGCGATCGAAGCCAAGGCCAAGGCCGCCGGAATCAAGGTGACCGAGCTCGGCGAAACCGGCGGCGACGTCCTGTCGCTCGACGGCCGCGATATTCCGCTGGCCGATCTCCGTGCCAATCACGAGGCCTTCCTGCCGCGCCTGATGGGCGCGGCCTGAGTTTTTTTAGGAGTTGCCGACATGGCCATGGAAGCAAGCGAGATCGCCCGGCTGATCAAGGAAGCCCTGCCCGATGCCGAGGTGACGATCGAGGATCTGCGCGGGGACGGCGATCATTATGCGGCGCGGGTGATCTCGTCGGCCTTTGCCGGCAAGTCCCGTGTCCAGCAGCACCAGATCGTCTATGCCGCCCTCAAGGGCAAGATGGGCGACGAATTACACGCTTTGGCGCTGCAAACCTCGGCGCCCGTTTAAATTCCTGGTTGTGCCCGCGGCATTCTTGGACTGGCGCGGCTAGCCTCAACCCGGCAGAATAACCTCAACCGGCCGGTCTTGCTGACCGGCCATGCCATTGACTTACCAGCGCCCTCAAACCATATCGCGGGCAAAGGCAGAAAGGATTTGATCCGATGAGCGATAACCCCGTCTTCGACCGTATCCGCGACGAAATCGGCACCAATGACGTCGTGCTCTTCATGAAGGGCACCCCCGTCTTTCCGCAATGCGGCTTCTCCGCGGCGGTCGTCCAGGTGCTCAGCCATCTCGGCGTGAAGTTCAAGGGCGTCGACGTGCTGCAGGATCCGAGCCTGCGCCAGGGTATCAAGGATTTCGCGAGCTGGCCGACCATTCCGCAGCTTTACGTCAAAGGCGAATTCGTCGGCGGCTGCGACATCATCCGCGAGATGTTCGAATCCGGCGAGCTGCAGCAATTGCTCTCGGCCAAGGGTGTGGCGGGCACGCAAGCCGCCTGACGCTTCCTTCCATAGATCCGGTCAACAGACCGGCCTGACGGGGAATGCCGTCAGGCCGGTTTTGTTTTGGATTCAACTAACGACTCGTGCAAATCAACAGTACTTCCACGAATATCGCGAAATTGACTTGCGAAGCTGAAAGCCCTGTGGATAAGGTTTCAGACCAAACAGAACGCCCCGATTAACGGGGGGTCAACCTTAGACAGGAGGTTTGCGATGTTAGAGACGTTCCGCCGTGGAGCGGTCGCTGCCACAATGGCCGTAGGGCTGGGCGCCAGCCTGATGACGATGCCGGCTTTCGCGCAATCCGTGCCGGAGAGTCCCGACCCGATCAAGATTGCCATGTTTGATTGGACCAGTGTCAACATCAACGCCACGATCCTGGCGCAGATCCTGATCGCCCAGGGTTACAATGTGGAAATGGTGACGTCTGATTATCTGTCGTCGCTGCAGACCGGTTTGCAGACCGGCGATCTCACCATCGCTCTCGAATATTGGGACACGACCGCCGGCGAAGCCATGGCCGCGGCCGATGCCAGCGGCAAGACCGAACGCCTCGGCGCGCTGGGGCCGAAGGCCAAGGAAGAATGGTGGTACCCGCTTTACATGAAAGAGAAATGCCCGGGCCTGCCGAATTGGGAAGCGCTGAAGGATCCTGCCTGCGCGGAAGCCTTCTCGACGCCCGAGACGGCACCCAAGGGACGCTATGTCGGCGGTCCGGTCACCTGGGAAGGCTTTGATGACCAACGCGTCGAAGCGCTGGATTTGCCCTTCGAAGTGATTCATGCCGGCACCGACGCTGCCATGTTCGCGGAACTGGAATCGGCCTATCAGCGCCAGGCGCCGGTGATGGTCTGGGTCTATAGCCCCCATTGGGCACCGGCCAAGTACAAAGGCGAATGGGTCGAGTTCCCCGAATACTCGAAGGAATGCTACGAGGATCCGTCCGTCGGCGTGAATCCCGACCTTGCCTATGATTGCGGCAAGCCCTTTGGCGAGATCTGGAAATATGCCTGGGCCGGGATGAAGGAGAAGTGGCCGGTCGCACACAAGATCGCCACCAATTACTCGATCAGCGCCGACGATCTCAATGCGCTCTCGGGTCAGGTCGATCTCGAAGGCAAGCCGATCGAGGATGTGGCGGCGGCATGGATCGCTGCCAATCAGGACAAGATCGCGTCCTGGGCCAAGTAAGTTGCCGATGATGCCAGCCGCGCCGATGCGAAGAGTATCGGCGCGGCTATTTCCAATTCAATCATGAGACGGGACCGATGACCGAGGTCGCTAGGGTGAAGCTCGCTTGCCGCGGCGTGTGGAAGCTGTTCGGGCGGGGGGCGGAGACCTATATGGCGGCGAAGCCGTCGCCCGAGGCCCTGACGTCCGAGGCTTTGGCGGAGGCCGGCTTGATGGCCGGCGTCCGCGATGTATCCGTGGAAATCGGTGAAGGCGAGATCTTCATCGTCATGGGGCTGTCGGGCTCGGGCAAATCGACCTTGCTTCGCTGCATGTCGCGCCTCATCGAACCCAGTGCCGGCGAGGTGCTGCTGGAGGGCAAGGATCTTCTGAAGGCCGGCGAGGCGGAATTGATCGATATCCGCCGGCACAAGATGGGCATGGTGTTCCAGCATTTCGCCCTGCTGCCGCATCTCACGGTACTCGACAACGTGGCCTTCCCGCTGGCGATCCAGAAGATCTCCAGATCGGAACGCGAGCAGCGGGCGCGCGAAGTGATCGAGCTGGTCGGACTCGGCGGGCGCGAGGGTGCCTATCCGCGGCAACTCTCCGGCGGCCAGCAGCAGCGCGTCGGCATCGCACGGTCGCTGGCCGTGAAGCCGGAACTCTGGTTTCTCGACGAACCGTTTTCGGCGCTGGATCCGCTCATCCGCGGCGAGATGCAGGACGAGCTCATCCGCCTGCAGCGCGTGCTCAAGAAGACCATGATCTTCGTGACTCATGATTTCGACGAGGCGATCAAGCTCGCCGATCGCATCGCCATCATGAAGGACGGCCGCGTCATCCAGATGGGCACGCCGGAAGAACTGGTGATGCGCCCGGCCACTGATTATGTCGCGGCCTTCACCCGCAATGTGCAGCGCGCCAAGGTGCTGACCGCGCGCAGTGTCATGGGGCCGGTCAACGGCGTCGCTGCGATCGGCCAGGTGAACGCCGCCGACAAGATCGCCGATGTGGCGCCGATCGTGATCAATGCCGGACGGCCGCTGGCGGTTGTCGACGAGGCGGGAGCTGTGATCGGGACGCTGGCGCCGCAGGCGGTGATCGACACCCTGATCGGCCGGGACGGCCGCGCATGACCGCGCTGGCGCTCAGGCTGGGGAGCGTGCCGCGCGCCTATTTCTGGCTGCTGTGGCTGGTCCTGGGCGTGGCCGCCATCATTTTGTGGACACATCCTGAAATCGCCAAGGGATTGGTGAAGTATCCGCGCGGCATGGTGGTTCCGGTTGCGGCGTGGATGAACGACCTCAAGGCTGCCTCTATCGAGCAAATAATGCCGTTCACGCGTGCCATAGCCGCCGTGATAGATCTGCCATTCCGGCTCGTCACCGCGCTTTTGGCCAAAGGCTTCACTAATATAAGTCAGGACGTAATCTTTCCGCGCCTTTCCTGGGTCGGAATTATCGGTGCGATGGCCATCGCCGGCTATGCGCTGGGTGGCTGGCGAACCTCGGTCCTGAGTTTTGCCTGCTTCTTCTACATTGCAGTCATCGGCAAATGGGACAGCGCCATGCTGACCCTGGCCTCGGTGGCGCTCTGTGTGCCTATCGGTATCGTGTGCGGCCTTGTTTTTGGAATCATGGCATTCCGCATCAAATGGTTTGATGATTGGTTCATTCGGCCTTCGCTCGACGTGGCGCAGACCATGCCGGCTTTTGCCTATCTGGTTCCGGTCCTTCTCCTGTTTGGCTCCGGTCCAGTCCCGGCAATGGTGGCGACGGTGATTTTTGCGACGCCGCCAATGGTGAGGGCGACCAAGCTTGCACTCCAGCAGGTGCCCGAAGAAATCACCAGTATGGCCGAAATGCTGGGCTGCACCCGCCGCCAGCGTCTGTGGCGGGTAATGATCCCCACGGCCAAACCCCTGCTGATGGTCGGTATCAATCAGGTCATCATGATGACCCTTAACATGGTCATCATTGCATCGATGATCGGCGCCGGTGGACTGGGGTTTGACGTCCTGACATCGTTGCGCCGGCTCGATATCGGGCCGGCGATGGAAGCCGGCATGGCCATCGTCGTTGTGGCCATCGCCCTCGACCGGATGAGCCTCGCAGCAGCTCAGAAAGAGCGCCGTTTCAGCCGTGTTTCCGGCGCCACCTGGCGGCAACGTCACCCCTTTGTGGTGCTGGCTGTGATATGGCTGGTGGTAACGACCCTCGCGAGCTTCGCATTCCCGTCATTCGAATCCGTTCCCGATGCCCTGACGTTTTCGACGGGGAAACAGATCGACGATATGGTCGGCTGGATCGTGCGTAATTTCTATGACGTGATTGAGGCCATCAAGGTTTGGATCCAGGTCAACCTTCTCAATCCCCTTAGAAACTTTCTGCTGGAACTGCCATGGGTCATCGTTGTCGCAGCCACGGGATTGCTGGGCTTCCAACTCGGTGGCTGGCGCCTGGCCGGTCTGGTTCTGCCAATGATTCTTTTCCCGGCTGTTGTCGGATTATGGAAGGAGACCATGTTCTCGGTCTATCTGTGCTCGATCTCGGCCTTTCTTTCGGCATTGATCGGGATACCAATAGGCGCCTGGGCCTCGACGCGGGAGATGGGACATCGCGTGGTAACGGCCGTCATTGATACACTGCAGACCATACCCAGCTTCGTCTTTATCATCCCATCGGTGATGCTGTTGGGTATCGGTGAAGTGAGTGCGATGATCGCCGTTGTGCTCTTTGCCGTGGCAGCGGCAATTCGCTACACCGATCATGGCCTGCGCCAGGTGCCGGGGCATTTGATTGAAGCTGCTGTGGCCATCGGCTGTACCAGGCGACAAATCTTTTGGCGCGTCAAGCTGCCGCTGGCCATGCCGGAAATCATGCTCGGCATCAATCAGACTCTGCTGATGGCACTGGCCATGCTGGTGATCACGGCCATGATTGGCACGCGGGATCTGGGGCAGGAGGTCTTCTTCGGTCTTGCCAAGGCGGATGTCGGGCGGGGCATGACGGCCGGCTTCTGCGTGGCTTTCCTTGGTATCGTTGCCGACCGGTTGATCGTCGCCGGGGCGAAGCGGGTGCGCCAGCGCCTCGGGCTGCCGGACGAATAGGGCCGGAACGTGGTAAGCTCGGCGCTGGTCAAGAATCGAGATATGGATATGGGCAAGGAAATCGGGACACTGTCCGACCTCAGGCTGAATGCACGCCAGGCGCGCATTCTGGAGGTGCTGCGGCGCGAGCATGTTCTTGCCGTGACGCATCTGGCGGAAATTCTGGATGTGTCGGGCGAGACCATTCGCCGCGATCTGCGCCTGTTGGGCGCCAAGGGGCTGGTCGAGAAGAGCCACGGCAATGTGCGCTGGCGCGACCGCAGCGAGGATCAGCCCTTGCAGCGCCGCATGCTGGATAACATGGCGGCGAAGCAGGCCATCGCCGCCGCCATCGCGGACGAGATCAGCGACGGGGAATCGATCTTTCTCGATACCGGGTCCACCAACAATTATGTGGCTCAGGCCCTGAAGGGGCGGCACCATCTCACTGTGGTGACAAATTCGGCGCCGATTGCCCAGCACCTTTCGACGGGCGAGGGGAACCGGGTCTATCTGGCCGGGGGTGAGCTTCGTGCCGATGACAGTGCCGCCTTCGGCCCGGCGGCGATCTCGTTCCTGCAGCAATTCATGGTCAAGACCGCGATCATCAGTGCTTCCGGCCTCGATCCCAAGCTCGGCGTTATGGACAACCATCTCTGCGAGGCGGAAGTCTCGCGCTCGGTGCTGGGGCATTGCGAGCGTGTCATCGTCGGTGCGGATCACACGAAGTTCGACCGACGCTGCCTGGTGGCGGCCCTCGCTTTGGGCGATGTCGATCTCCTGGTCACGGATCAGCGGCCCGCCGGCGAATTGGCCGCCGCCCTCGAGGCGCAGGATGTCGAAATCCTGGTCGTCGAGCCCCGCGGATAATCCTTCAGCCTCATTCAACACGGACGATATCTTTCATGAGCGACGTTGCGACCGGCCGGCTTCATGCCGAAATCCTCATCATCGGCGCCGGCATCATCGGCTGTTCGATCGCCTATCACCTCACGCGCATGGGCAAGAAGGATGTGGTGATCCTGGAGAAAAGCGGGATTACCCATGGCGCCACCTGGCATGCGGCAGGGTTGGTGGGGCAGCTGCGCTCCTCGCGCAACGTGACGCGCATGCTGCGCCATTCGGTCGAGCTTTATGACCAGCTCGAGGCCGAGACCGGCATGGCGATCGACTGGAAGAAATACGGCAGCCTGCGCCTTGCCTGCTCGCCGGAACGCGAGATGGAGAACAAGCGCTCGCTCACCATGGCGAAGAGCTTCGGGCTGGAGATGAGCGAGCTGTCGCCCAAGGAAGCGCAGGATCTTTTCCCGATCATGAGCACGGAGGATGTGCGTTCGGCGGTCTATATCCCATCTGACGGCTATATCGATCCGGCCGGCGTCTGCCAGGCCCTGGCCAAGGGTGCCAAGGACAAGGGCGCCCGGATCGTTGTGGGCGCCCGTGTCACCGCCATCAAGGTCGAGAACAGGCGCGTCATTGCCGTGGAGACGGAGGAAGGGAACTGGACTTGCGATCTCCTGGTCAATTGCGCCGGCATGTGGGGGCACGAGATCGGCCAGATGATGGGCGTGCGGGTGCCGAGCTTCGCGGTCGAGCATCAATATCTCATCACCGATCCCATTCCCGACGCCCCCAAGCGCATGCCGACCATGCGCGATCCCGATCACCTGGTCTATTACAAGCCCGAGGTCCGCGGCATCGTCATCGGCGGCTATGAGCCAGATACCTTGCCCTTTGCGCCCGGCGGCATCCCGCGGCACTTTGCCCAGGAGCTCTTGCCCGGCAATTTCGAACGCTTCGAGATGCTGGCGAAACTGGGTGGCAAGCGCACGCCGATCATCAACACCGTGGGTGTCCGGCAACTCATCAACGGCCCCATTCCCTATTCGGCGGATTCCGATTTCGTGATGGGGAAAGTGCCGGAGCTCGACAATGCCTTCGTCTCGGCGGGTTTTCTCTATGGCATCGCCGCTGGGGGCGGGGCCGGGCGGATGATGGCGGAATGGATTATCGACGGAGCCCCCAGCCTCAATCTCTGGCCCCTGGATGTGCGCCGCTTCAATTTCCATCATAACACGCGCCATTTCATGTATCCGCGCGCGGTCGAGCTCTACGGCCATCATTACAAATTGCATCGCCCTGGCGACGAGCACGAGACCATGCGCGGCATCCGCCGCTCGCCGCTTTATGAGACGCTCAAGAGCCGTGGCGCCGTGTTCGGCTCGCGCGGCGGCTGGGAGCGACCGAACTGGTTCGCGCCCAAGGGTGTCGCGGCCAAGGACGAACCGGCTTTCGACCGGGCCAAGACCAATTGGTTCAATGCTGTCGGTGCCGAACACAAGGCGGTGCGCGAGAACGTCGCCCTCATCGACCAGACCTCGTTTGCCAAATTCGAAGTGATCGGCAAGGGTGCCGAGGCGGCACTGCAGAGGATCGCCGTTTCGGATATGGCGAAGCCGGTGGGCAGCACGATCTATACACAGCTCTGCAACGAGAAGGGCGGGATCGAATGCGATCTTACCTTCTCGCGTCTTGCCGAGGACCGCTATTACTTCGTCACCGGCAGCGCCTTCGGTCTTCATGACCGGCAATGGATCGAAAGCCATCTGCCACGCGACGGCTCGGTACGGATTGTCGATGTGACCTCGGCCCGCGCCGTGATCAATCTCTGCGGTCCCAAGGCGCGCGCAGTGCTGGAAAAGGTCGTGGAGGAGGATGCCTCCAATACGGCCTTTCCGTTCTCGACCTGCCGCAATATTACCCTGGGCGCGGCGCCGGTGCTGGCGATCCGCATCGGCTATGTCGGTGAATTGGGTTGGGAACTGCACGTACCGACCGAATATGCGGGCCATGTTTATGAGGTGCTCCGTGAAGCCGGCGACGCATTCGGCATCCGCGATGTCGGCTACCGGGCGATCGACTCCCTCCGGATGGAAAAGAACTATCTCTATTGGTCGAGCGACATTACGCCGGATTACACGCCCTATGAGGCGGGCCTGGGTTTTCGCGTCAATCTGAAGAAGGGCGATTTTATCGGCCGCGATGCGCTCCAGCGCCAGAAGGAAGCCGGCATCCGGCAGAAGCTCTGCACCGTCACCCTGGAGAAGCCGCTGCCACTCTATGGCGGCGAGGCGGTGATCCATGACGGCAAGGTCGTGGGCGTGACCAGCAGTGGCAATTTCAGCCACACCTTCGGGAAGTCGGTCGCCTATGCCTATCTGCCGATCGAGCTCGCAGGCGTGCAGGGCTTCACGATCGAGGCCTTCACGGAGCCCTCGCCGGCAACCCGTCATGACGGCGCGCTCTATGATCCGAAGAACGTGAAATTGAAGGCGTAGTAGTTTCTTGTCATGGCCCGCTTTAGGCGGGCCATCCACGAGTTCATGAGCGACTGACGAAAGAAACTCGTGGATCCCCCGGCCAAGCCGGGGGATGACAGAATAGGAGGCGATATGACCGACGCGGATGACCGGCAGGTGATGGAGCAGGCGATGCGGCGGATTCCGCTGCTGGCGGGTCTCGGCGTCGACGATGTCAGTACCGCGCGGCTGGGCGGTCTTACCAACAAGAACTTCCTGCTGGGAACGCCGAAGGGAAAGTTTGTCCTGCGCATCCCGGGGGAGGGGACCAGCGAATATATCTCGCGCGCCAACGAGGCCCATGCCGCCCGCATGACGTCCGAAATCGGCGTAAACGCGCCCTTGCATTTCTTCGACGAGAAGGACGGCGTGCAGCTTGCCGGTTTCATCGAGGGTGCCGCCACGCTGAATGCCGAGCGCTTCAGGGATCTGGGCGCGGTCAAGCGATCGGCCGAGAGCCTGCGGCGCGTGCATGAGAGCGGCAAGGTTTTCCGCAACCGCTTCGAACTCTTCCAGATGATAGACGACTATCTCGACATTCTGGCGAAGAAGGATGCGCCATTGCCGGATGGCTATCACGATGTGAAGCGCGAGGCCGAGGCGGTGCGAAGCGCCCTCGCGGCACGCAAGCTGCCCTCGGCGCCCTGCCACTGCGATCCGCTGGCCGAGAACTTCCTCGATACCGGCACCAGAGTCTATGTGATCGATTGGGAATATGCCGGCAACAACGATCCGATGTGGGATCTGGGCGATGTCTCGGTCGAGGCCGGCTTCGGTCCAGACCAGGACGCGGCTCTGCTCGAGGCCTATTTCGGCGGCCGGGTGCCGGTAGGTGAGGCGGGGCGCATGGTTCTCTACAAGGCGATGTGCGATCTCCTCTGGACGCTCTGGGGCATCATCCAGCATGTGAATGAAAACCCGGCGGATGATTTCTGGGCCTATGCGGTGAACCGCTTCGAGCGCTGCAAGAAATTGATGGGCTCGGCGGCATTCGGCCACGCTTTGCAGGCCGCCCGTGACGGTTAGTCGCCATTCCATCCGTGCAAGGCTGGGGATACGTCAACAGGGTTGCCTTTGAGGGGGCATTCTGGTCCCTATGACGCCCTGGAATTTTCGTGCTTCAAGGAGTTTGCCGGATATGGATGACAGCGTTTCGCCGCGCAAGGCCGCGATCGCCGCCCGTGCCTATGGGGACGGCCTGTTGATCGAAGATGCGCCGCTCATCGGCGTCATCGACATGGATGCGTTCCGCCATACCATCGACGATCTGCGCGCGTCGTTCCCGAATTTCTTCCGCCATGCCTTTGCCGCCAAGGCCAATACCATGCCGGCGATTCTGAAATTCATCCGCGGCGCCGGCATGTCCTGCGAGGTGGCGAGCCCCGGCGAGTTCGAGGCGGCCGTCGCCGCCGGTTTCGAGGGCGAGGAGATCGTGTTCGATTCCCCCGCAAAGACGCGCTGGGAAATCGACGCCGCCTTGAAGAGCGGTGCCACGCTCAATATCGACAATTGGCAGGAGCTGACGCGCGTCGACGACTGGATGGGGAAGGGCAAGTCACGCTCGATCGTCGGCATCCGCGTCAACCCGCAGGTCGGTGCCGGCGGCATTGCCGCCATGAGCACGGCGACGCGCACCTCGAAATTCGGCATCGGCCTGGAAGACGGCGACAATCGCGAATTGGTGATCGCGGCCTATGCGGCGCGGCCCTGGCTCACCTGCCTCCATACCCATGTCGGCTCGCAAGGCTGCCCTCTGGAATTGATCGCCGCCGGTATCGCCAAGACTTATGCGCTGGCTGAGGAGATCAACGAACGCCTGGGCCGCAAGCAGATCACCACCCTCGATATCGGTGGCGGCCTGCCGGTCAATTTCGAGAGCGACAAGATCACGCCGAGCTTCAAGGATTATGTCGCATCCTTGCGCGCCGGCGTGCCGGGCCTGTTCTCGGGCGAGTTCAAGGTGGTGACCGAATTCGGCCGTTCGGTCCTGGCCAAAGCAGGCTTCATCCTGGCGCGGGTGGAATACACCAAGGAAACCGGCGGGCATCCCATCGCCATCACACATGCCGGCGCCCAGGTGGCGACGCGCACGGTCTTCATGCCGGAACTTTGGAAAATCCGCGTCAGTGCGCTGGATGGCCAGGCGCGGCCGAAGAAGGGCGAGCGTATAGAGCAGGATGTGGCCGGGCCCTGCTGCTTTGCCGGCGACATCGTCGCCCATGCGCGTCCATTGCCGCTGCTGGAGCCGGGCGATTTCGTGATGCTGCACGATACCGGCGCCTATTATTTCTCGACGCCCTTTGTCTATAACAGCCTGCCCGCCATTCCAGTCTATGGCGTGAGCGGGCCGGACGATGCGCTGAAGGTCGAAGCGCTCCAGCAGGGGCACGCGCTCGTCTAGCGGGCGACGATCACCAGGCCGGTGACGATGAAGGCGATGCCGATGGCATGACGCCAACCCAGCGCTTCGCCGAAAAACGCGGCCGAGGCGATCGGCACCAGCGCGAAACAGAGCGCGTTGAAAAGGATCGCGGTCGAGAGCGGCACGCGCTGCAGGATGGCGACCCACAGGAAGGTCGTGACGCCATAAAGAACCAGCGCCGCCCACAGCCAGCCATTGAAGATCAGATGCCGCAGATCGCCGATGCCCGAGACCATGGCACTGCCCAGCGCCGCTTTCTTGAACAGCAACTGGCCCGAAGACAGCATGACGACATAGAGGGCGAGGGCCGCCCACATTTCCTTGGCAATCATGTCGTGTCCGTTCCCCGCCCGTTGATGGGACGATTCTGACGGATCGCTACCCATCCGGCAAGGTGCGGGTGCTTACATCGTGGGCGAGGTATTCGCCGGAACGTTGGCGGAGAGGGGGGCGCAGGCCTGCAGCGCGCGTTCCACCCTGTGCCAGTTGTCGCGTGCCATGTCGGGGAAGACGCCGCTCACCTGATGTTCCGGCCAATAGAGATCGCCGTTATAGAACTTCACCAGCGATTTCCCGTTGGGATGTGGTTCCACCGTGATGAAGGCGATGAGGCCGCCGCGCGGCGCATAAAGGCTGATCTCCGATTTCGGGCCGAATTGCTGCAGGTCCGGATAAGTCCCGGGAAATTCGGTGGCCAGAGCCTCATTCATGCAGCCCGACATCACCATCGGCGGCTGATCGATGCGGGCGGTCACGTCCGGCTTTGCCAGCAGCGCGGTCGACGTGCAGGCGCCCAGGATGAGGGCGGCGGCGAGGGGCAGCAAGGAATGGCGCATGGCGAGGGCCTTTGAAACGGGGTCAAAACCTGCCTTTCTTCAAGCACGCCCTGTGCCAAGCGGTGCATGCCGGGGCGGATCATCTATCCTATTGATTATAAGTTGAATTATTGCCCTGGAACGGGCGATTGCCAGACTGGCTTCCCGGCAAGGACGGCCGGCTCGGCAGAGTTGGCCGGGAGCGACCGGCGCATTTGACGCAGGTCGCCCTGGTTGGCGTTGGCCGGCCAATAATATACATATTAGATGAATGTTTTAGATGACCCGTGTGCGCTCAGGTAGGGCTGATGACCGATCTCTATCCCGAGATCCGATGGCTGCACATTGTCGCCGTGATCATGAGCGGCAGCCTCTTCACCTTGCGTGGCCTGGTGCTCAATGCCGGCGGCGGGGGCTGGGCCATGGCGGCACCCCTGCGCTATCTCAGCTATGGGATCGATACCCTGCTGCTCGCGGCGGCGGTGATGCTGATGGCGATCACGCAGCAATATCCAGGCGGCCAGGATTGGCTCAGCGTCAAAGTCGCTTTGCTGGTTGTCTATATCGCGCTCGGCAGCTTCGCGCTCAAACGGGGCCGGACGCGTAGCACGCGTCTCGTCTGCTTTACACTGGCGCTGCTGGTCTTCGGCTTCATCATCGGCATTGCCCGGACACAGGATCCGCTGGGTGTGCTCAGTCCCTTCATCTCCTGATCCCGAAATGGGTGATCCGCCATGAGTACCCTCACCATGCACGATATTACCGAGCCGCGCGCCAACGAGTTTCTCAGCCACGGTTTCCGCCCTTTCTTCCTGCTCGGTGCCTTATGGGCGATGGGCAGTCTCGTCCTCTGGATTCTCGCTTTTGCCGTCGGGATCGAGATTCCCAGCCGGTTCGATCCGATGAGCTGGCACATCCATGAAATGCTGTTCGGCTTTGTCATGGCTGCCATTGCCGGATTTCTGCTGACGGCCATTCCCAACTGGACCGGCAGATTGCCGGTCAACAACGCACCGCTTGCCGGGCTCGTCACTTTGTGGATCCTGGGGCGTCTCGTCACCCTGTTCTCGGCGGCGCTGCCGGCCTGGCTCGCCATCGCCGGTGATCTCGCCTTCCCAGTAGTGTTGATCGCGGTGGCCGCGCGCGAGATCGTGGCCGGGCGCAACTGGCGCAACCTGTTGATGCTGGTGCCCGTCAGTCTCTTCGGTCTTGCCAATCTGCTGATGCATGTTGAGGCCATGGGATTCGATGTTGCGGCCGGCATCGGCTGGCGCCTGGGGCTTGGTGCCGTCATTGTGCTGATCGCGATTGTGGGCGGTCGCATCATTCCCAGCTTTACCCGCAACTGGTTGGCGAAGCGGCCGGGCGTAAAACTGCCCGCACCTTTCGGCTGGGTCGATCGGGTGGCGCTGCTGGCGACCGTACTTGCCTTATTGTGCTGGGTGGTTCAGCCGGATTTCTGGGCCGTCGGTCTGGTGCTACTCGCCGTGTCGGCGCTTCATTTCTGGCGGCTTTCGCGTTGGCGGGGCGAGGCGACGCTGGCCGAGCCGCTGCTGGTCATTCTTCACGTCGCCTATGCCTGGCTGCCGATCGGCATCGGGCTGCTGGGCCTCTCCGTGCTCGATCTCGGCGTGCCGCAGAGTGCGGCCATCCATGCGCTGACGGCGGGGACCGCCGCCACGATGATCCTCGCCGTGATGACGCGTGCCACGCGCGGCCATACCGGCCGCGACCTGGTCGCGGACCGCGCCACCAGCTTCGCCTATCTCTGCATCAATCTCGCCGCCCTGACGCGGGTGATCGCGGCCCTCGCCACGGATTGGACGATGCCGCTGCTCGATGTGTCGGCGCTACTCTGGGTTGCTGCGTTCGCGCTCTTCGTCATTGCCTATGGCGGCATGCTGGTCGGGCCCAGGAAGCGATAGCCGTCAAAACGAAACGCGCCGGAACCCGATCTGGATTCCGGCGCGTTTCAGAAAATGGCTCCCCGGGCCGGATTCGAACCAGCGACCAACCGGTTAACAGCCGGTTGCTCTACCGCTGAGCTACCGGGGAATAATCGGCAGCGGACCCAAACGGGGGTCCAACGCGTGCGGGGCAGCTTATAGCAGAGGCTTTCCCCGGCTGCAAACAGCTTTCTCAGCTCATCCCGACCAAGACAAGCGCCTGATTTGGCGCGAGAATCCGGGCCGCCAATTGTCGCACCGCCCCCTGCCGGGGGTTGACAGCGGGGGCGACATTATCGATCCTGCCGCGCCATTCGAGACCCGGGCGCAAACCGCCGGGCCACCTAGATTCTTCGGAGATTCCATGAAGGCCGTCATCCTGAGCGCGGGCCAAGGTTCGCGTCTGTTGCCCTTGACCGAAGGGCGCCCGAAATGCCTGCTGCCGCTCGGCGACAAGACGCTGATCGAATGGCAGATCTGGGCGCTGACGCAAGGCGGCGTCGACGACATCGCCGTGGTCGTGGGCTATCACGCACAGGATGTGGTCGCCCTTCTGAAGAAGCTCGAAGGGCCGAAGCTCAAGATCCGCACCATCTACAACCCGTTCTACAAGCTCGCCGACAATCTCGCCTCGTGCTGGCTGGCACGCGAGGAGATGCGCGAGGATTTCGTCATTCTCAACGGCGACACGGTGATCGAGCCGAAGATTTTCCAGACTCTGCGCGCGAGCCCCGCGGCGCCGATCACGGTCACGATCGACAAGAAGGAATCCTACGATTCCGACGACATGAAGGTGCATCTCAAGGGCACGCGGCTCCTCGATATCGGCAAAACGCTGACCCCCGATCGCACCGACGGCGAATCGATCGGCATGCTGCTGTTCCGTGGGCCGGGGCCGAAGCTCTTCACCGACACGCTCGATGCACTGATGCACACGCCCGAAGGCCTCAAATGGTGGTATCTCCGCGCCATCGGCCAGATCGCGCAAAATCACCAGGTCGAGACCTGCTCGATCGAAGGGTGTCTCTGGGGCGAAGTCGATTTCCCCGCCGATCACGAGCGCGTCTCGCAGCTCGTGACAGAGTTCTGATCCCATATCTTCGAAGTAATTTTTTGTGTCATGGTCCGCGAAGGCGGACCATCCACGAGTTTGATTGCGATTGAAGAAAGCAACTCGTGGATCCCCCGCCTTCGCGGGGGATGACAAAAAAGTGGTGCGCTCTTCCTAAAGCCTCAGCTCGCACCAGACCGGCGTGTGGTCACTGGGCTTTTCCTTCTTCCGCGGGTCGCGGTCGATCTCGCAGGCTTCCAGGCAATCGGCGGCCTGGGGCGAGAGCATCAGGTGATCGATGCGCAGGCCCTCGTCGCGCTGCCAGCGACCGGCCTGGTAATCCCAGAAGGTATAGCGATGGCCTTCGGGATGCAGATGCTGGAAGGCATCGGTATAGCCCAGCCAGGCTAGTGCGCGGAAATGCGCGCGGGTCTCCGGGCGGGCGAGGGCGTCATCGGCCCAGGCCACAGGATCGTAGACATCGTTATCGGTCGGGATGACGTTGTAATCGCCGCCGAGGATGGTTGGTTCTTCCAGCTTCAGCAGCTCGGCCGCATGCGCCTTCAGCCGCTTCATCCAGGCGAGCTTGTAGGGAAACTTTTCGCTCTCGACCGGATTGCCGTTGGGGAGATAGATCGTGGCGACGCGCAGCGCCTTCCACTTCTCGCCCTCGGGCACGTCGATGATGGCCTCGAGATAGCGGGCCTGCTCGTCGCCGTGATCGCCCGGCAGGCTGCTCTGCTCGATCGTCATCGGTGTGCGCGACAGGATGGCGACGCCGTTATAGCTCTTCTGGCCGATGCAATTGACGTTGTAGCCGAGGCTCTCGATCTCGAGCCGCGGGAACTCGGCCTCGGTGCATTTGATTTCCTGGAACAGGGCCACATCCGGCTGCGCCTGCTTCAGCCAGTCGAGGACGTTGCCGATGCGCGCGCGCAGCGAATTGACGTTGAAGGTCGCGATTTTCACCGGTGATATGCCGGATCAGACGGAGAAGGAACTGCCGCAGCCGCAGCTCGATTGCGCGTTCGGGTTCTTCACCTGGAACGCGGCGCCGACCAAATCCTCGACATAATCGACTTCCGAGCCCGCGAGGAGTTCCAGCGAAGTATCGTCCACCACCAGCTTGACGCCGTCGCGCTCGAAAACGCGGTCATCCTGCTGGGCCGATTTGTCGAAGGAGAAGCCGTACTGAAAGCCTGAGCAGCCGCCGCCGGACACGCTGAGGCGCAACATCAGGTTCGCATCGCCTTCCATCTGGATGAGGGTGGCGATACGCTTCGCGGCACTGGCGCTCAAGGTCACCTGCGGATGGGGCGTCATGTCGGTCATACGAGTCACTTCGGCCAAGTTGAATACCAAGTCGAATAGTTGAGCCAGTATCTAGGACGTTTCCCGCAAATGTCAAACGCCCGCCATGCATGGCTGGTATCGATGGCCCTAATATTTCCACGTCTTTTCAAATGCTTCCCCTGATATCAAGCCAGTGGCACGTATCCCGGCGGGCTGGTAGGGTCGCGCCATGCAATTAGCAAACTATGCCTGCTACCCGGAACAGAGCCGCGGCCGGCGCGTCGCCGAGGCGGAAAGCCCGATGCGCTCGGTCTATCAGCGCGACCGCGACCGGGTGGTGCATTCGGCGGCCTTCCGGCGCCTCAAACACAAGACCCAGGTCTTCGTCTATCACGAAGGGGATCATTACCGGACGCGCCTGACCCACAGCCTCGAAGTGGCGCAGATCGCCCGCACCATCGCCCGCGTCCTCGGCCTCAACGAGGATCTCGCCGAGGCGCTGGCGCTGGCGCACGATCTCGGCCATCCGCCTTTCGGCCATGCGGGAGAGGAGGCGCTCAATGCCTGCATGGCGGAACTGGGCGGCTTCGATCACAACGAGCAGACCTTCCGCGTGCTCACCACGTTGGAGCACCGCTATGCCGCTTTCGACGGGCTCAACCTGACCTGGGAGATGCTGGAAGGGATCGTCAAGCATAACGGCCCGCTCACGGGAGCCCATGCCGGCGCCCAGGCCCTGGCCCATGGCGTGCCGGCGACGATTGCGGCTTATGATGCCGAATGGCCGCTGGAACTGGGCGGCTTTGCCAGCGCCGAGGCCCAGGTGGCGGCCCTTTCCGACGACATCGCCTACAACAATCACGATATCGATGACGGCTTGCGGGCCGGGCTTTTCGCCATTGCCGATCTCCACGATGTGCCGCTGGCGGGGCCGGTCTTTGCCGACGTGGCGGCGCGCTATCCCGGCCTCGAGACCAGCCGGGTGATCCATGAGGCGGTGCGGCGCATGATCCATCTGATGGTGGCCGATGTGCTGGAGGAGAGCGGGCGACGCCTCGCGGCAAACCGGGTGCAATCGGTCGCCGATATCCGTGGGCTCACTACGCCGGTGATCGCTTTCTCGCCGGCGATGCGCGAGAACGATGTCGGTCTCAAGCGCTTTCTCTTTCAGCGCATGTACCGCCATGAGCGCATCAACGCGACCATGGCCCATGCAAAGGGCGTGGTGCGCGACCTCTTCGATCTTCACATCGCGCGGCCCGATTTGCTGCCGCCGGAATGGTCGCGCGAGATGGCTGGCGAGGATACGCGGCAGCGCGCGCGCCATGTCGCCGATTACATCGCCGGCATGACCGACAAATTCGCCCTCGAAACCCATGCCCGGCTCTGCGGCGCGGGCTGCGATGTTTCAGAAAAATCCTAACTGAATCTATGCGTTAAGCCATGCCGTCACGGCCCTGTCGCTTGACCGACTCGGGCTTTTGCTGGTTTGATTCCAAGATTGTGGCGGTATCTCGAATCCGCCCTCCAACATCGCGTCAAGGATCGCGGCCATGTCCACCGAACCCAGCCCGCGGGCAGAACAGATTCAGGCCAACGTGGCCGCTGCGTTGAGTCGCCTCCGGGGCGAGCCGGCAGCGCAGGCCGCGCCCTCGGCCCCGGCGCCCCGTGCCGAGGCAGACCACATTCTCACCGAGGGCGAACCCCTCTTCTCGGTCGATGCCAATGCCAGTGCGACGATGGGTGTGCCGGATCCCAGCATGGCCCTGGGCCCACATGGAAGCGGGACGGAACCGGCCGGCCACCGCGATACACCGTTCGAGCGCCTGACCGGGCTGACGCCGGACGACCAGCCGGATCTGCTGCAAGGGATCGGCGCCTCGCCACCGCCTTTTGCCGATCTGCCGGATGCCGAGGTTGAGGCCGCGCGGCGGAAACGCCGCCTGCGGAACCGGCTGCTGCTGGGTGCGGCGGCGGTCGCGTTGCTGGCCGGTTTCTGGATCCTGAGCGGCGGCGATAGCGGGACCCAGGAAGTCCCGGTGATCACGGCCGACGGCTCACCCGAGCGGGTGAAGCCGGAGGAAGAGGGCGGCCTTGCCGTCCCCAACCAGGATGTCGCGATACTCAATAATGCCGATGGCACGACGACGAATCAGGCCGAGACGGTCCTGCCGGCGCCGGAACAGCCGGCGGCACCACCGCCGCCACCGGCAGTCGCGGCGACCGAAGTGCCTGCAACGGATGTTCCGGCGACCGTGGCGACGGCGCCTGAAGCCGCCACTGCGACCCCGGGTATTCCCAGCGTGAGCGCCCCCGACGTCACGGCGATCCCCAGCGTGCCGGCGCCGACCGAATTGGGTGCGGCCGATCCGGCAGCGGCAACGCCCGAGACAGCCGCGCCGGCTGCCGAGACTGCCGCCACGGAAGCGGCCCCGGCGGAAACAGCTCCTGCCGAAACGGCGGCGGCCACCGATCTGCCCAAAGTCAGTGCCGCGATCCAGCCGGTTCCCGGCGGAACGGCACGGATCCAATTGGCGTCGGTAAAGTCCGAGGACGGTGCACGCGCCGAATGGGCAAGGCTCCAGAAGGCTCATCCCGCCATCCTGGGTGGACTGGAACTGCATATCGAGCGCTTTGAAAAGAGCGCCGGCGATGTCTATTACCGCGTGCAGGCCGGGCCACTCGGCGACAAGGCCAGCGCCAAGCAAATTTGCGCTGATTTAAAGCAGAAAAATCAAGCGTGTATCGTCGCTAATTAAGGCGATATCTCAGGGGGAATTACAATGCCATTGGCAGCCATTCTGGGCTGTGCCGGCCCCGAACTGACGGCGGCCGAGCGGGACTTTTTCAAATCCGTCGACCCGCTCGGCTTCATCGTCTTTGCCCGCAACCTGATCGATCCGGAACAGGCTCGTCGCCTCACCGCCGAGCTGCGCGCGAGTGTGGAGCGGTCGGATGCACCGATCCTCATCGACCAGGAGGGTGGCCGTGTGGCGCGCCTGAAGGCACCGCATTGGCGGCATCCGCCGGCGGCAGACAAGTTCGGTGTCATCGCCGCCATGGACCGGGCCCGGGCGGCGCAGGCGGTCCGCATCAATCATGAACTGATGGCGGCGGAGATGCTCGATCTCGGCATCAATGTCGATTGCGCACCCATGGTCGATGTGCGGGCACCCGGCGCCCATGACGTCATCGGCGACCGCGCTTTCGGCTCGGACCCCTATCTGGTGGCCGATCTCGGCCGGGCGGCGGCCGAGGGGCTGATGGCGGGTGGTGTCATGGCGATCGTCAAGCACATCCCCGGCCATGGCCGCTCGACCATCGACAGCCATCACGATCTCCCCCGGGTGGATGCCGATTTCGACACCCTGGCCGAGACCGATTTCGTGCCCTTCCGGGCGCTCAACGATATTCCCTGGGCGATGACGGCCCATATCATCTACGGCGCCATCGACGACAAGCTGCCGGCAACCTTGAGCCCCACCGTGATCGCCGAAGTGATCCGGGGCGAGATCGGCTTCCCGGGATTGCTGCTGTCGGACGACCTGTCGATGAAGGCGCTCAAGGGCGGTCTCGACGAACTCGCCCAGCAGAGCCTGGAGGCCGGCTGTGACGTCGTCCTCCATTGCAACGGCGACATGGCCGAGATGGAGCGGGTGGTGCGCGGGTCCAAACCCTTGTCGGCGGTGGGCCAAGCCCGCTATGAACAGGGCCAGCGGCGCCTCAACCGGGAACCGGATGTCGATCGCGCTGAAATGTTGGATGAGCTTTCGGCTTTAATGGCCTGATCCTGCGTCATTATTGAAGCGAAAGTCGGGCGTGCCATGAATTGGCCGCCAGCCACGAGGAGTCAGGCGTTGAACGAAGCCGAAATCGGCAGCTTTATTCAGACGGCATCCACTTGGGTGCTGCCGGTCTTGCTGGCCATCACGTTTCACGAGGCGTCGCACGGCTTCGTCGCCTGGAGGCTGGGTGACGACACCGCCTATCGCCTGGGCCGGGTGACCTTCAATCCCTTTCGTCATATCGACCCCTTCGGCACCCTGCTGCTGCCGGGCCTGCTGATTCTCTTCGGGGGGCCTCCCTTCGGTTATGCCAAGCCGGTGCCGGTCAATTTCGGACGCCTGCGGCACCCGCGCCGCGATTCCGCTTTGGTGGCGGCGGCTGGGCCGGGCAGCAATATCGTGCTGGCGCTGCTCTCGGCGGTGGCGCTGCATGCCATTGCCTGGCTGCCGGAGGTCGCGCAGCAATGGGCGGCGGCGACACTCATAAATTCCATTATTCTCAATGTAGTGCTGGCGATCTTTAATATGTTGCCTTTGCTGCCGCTGGATGGTGGCCGGGTGCTCGCCACGCTGTTGCCGCGGCAACTGGCCATCCCCTTCATGCGGACCGAGCGCTTTGGCATGCTGGTTCTGCTCGCCCTGATTTTCGTCATTCCGATGATCGGGAATCAGTTCGGCGCCAATATCAATATTTTGGGCTGGCTTTTGCATACCCCCTACGAATATGTCGTGGGGAAGATCCTCGCCTTCACCGGCGCGGATACCCTCCTGACGAATTAACGAAGCGACGGTTTCGATGGCGCAATGGATCGCCGACGACGACAAAGACCAATCCGAGCCCAGACCCGAGGCTGAGGCTGCTGTGGACGAGGTTGCGCCGGCCGATGCGCCCGCGGGCCCCGAATCCGGCCCTGAAACCGGCGAGGCGGGGGGCGAGGCCGACGACCGCGAGCCGGTGGCGGCCAATGACGATGGCGATCTGCATCTCGATCTCGACGGCTATGAGGGGCCGATCGACATCCTGCTGACCCTGGCCCGCGACCAGAAGGTCGATCTCAAGAAGATCTCGATCCTGGAACTGGCTGACCAGTACCTTGCCTTCATCGCCCGGGCCCGGAAGTTGCGGCTGGAGCTGGCGGCCGATTACCTGGTCATGGCGGCCTGGCTTGCCTATCTGAAATCGCGCCTGCTGCTGCCCGAACCGCCCGGCGACGGGGAACCCACCGGTGTCGAATTAGCCGCCGCTTTGGCCTTCCAGCTGCAGCGCCTCGAGGCGATGCAGAAGGCTGGACAGGCCATGCTCGATCTGCCGCAGCTAGGCCGCGACACCTTCCTGCGCGGCGCGCCTGAGCCCCTCAGGGTGGTCGACGTGCCAGTCTTCGAGCTTTCGCTCTACGACCTTCTGAAGGCCTATGGCACCCATCCCGGCCGCCGCCGCGAAGGCATGCTGCAGATCCAGCCCCTCAATCTTTTCTCGATGGACGATGCGCTGAAGCGGATCGGCGATTTCATCGGCCAGACCCTGGATTGGACCACCTTGCAGCATTTCCTGCCCGAGGGGCTGCGCCAGCCATTGCAGCGCCGCGCCGCGGTCGCCGCCACCTTTGCCGCCAGCCTGGAGCTCGCACGCTCCGGCATCATCAATCTGCGCCAGGACGGTCTTTTCGGGCCGATCTATCTGAAGCGGGCCGACCCGCGCCAGCGCGATTCCGACAATGACGTGCCCAGTGAAGTGACCCCATCATGAGTGAAGAACGCTTTGTAACCCTGCGCTTCCTGGAAGCGGTCCTGTTCGCGGCCTCCGAGCCGCTGAGCGAAAAGGTGCTGGCCCAGCGCCTGCCCGACGATGCCGACCTCAAGGGCCTGCTGCAGGAATTGAAGGAGCACTATGCCAATCGTGGCGTGATGCTGATGCAGTTCGAGGACCGCTGGGCGTTCCGCACGGCGCCCGACCTCTCGCACCGCATGTCGGTCGAGCGCAAGGTGGTGCGCAAGCTGACCCGCGCCGCCATCGAAACGCTGGCGATCATCGCCTATCACCAGCCGGTCACCCGGGCCGAGATAGAAGAAATCCGCGGTGTCGCCATTTCCAAGGGCACGCTCGATTCGCTTCTCGAAGCGAATTGGATCAAGCCCAAGGGCCGCCGCGAAACGCCGGGCCGACCGGTGGTCTGGGGTACGACGACCGAGTTCCTGGAGCATTTCGGCCTGGAAAGCTGCGAGGCTCTGCCGGGGATCGAAGAACTGCGCGCCGCCGGCCTGCTCGATGCACGCTCGGCCATCTCGACCCTGGGGACCCAGGCCAATGCCGCGGGCCATGCTTTGTCGGGTGACGAGAACGATGACGAAGAAGCCGCGGCCGCAATCGAACTTCGCGGCGAACCGGACACCGAAGCCGGCGAGGCGGTGCCCGCCGCCGACGATGCTTACGATGCCGAGGTCCTCGCCCGCCTGGAAGAGCAGGCCGCCGAGAATGCCTTCGCAGGTGCGGAAGAAGCCGCCTCGGAATCAGATGAGGATGCCGGCTCGGATTCAGATGATGAAGCCGATGACGACGATGATGATGACGACGACATCGACGACGAGGATGAGAGCGGCGACGATGACGACGAAGATGATGACGATGACGACGACGATGAAGAATCCGACGATGACGATCCGGATTCAGGCCGTCCGGTGAAGGAAGCCTGAGGCAGGCCGTCGGTCACGCCTTTTCCTTCGCAGATGCCAAAAGCGTTGCGTTCGCTCAAATCCACGCTACGCTGTTTCCTTCAGGGCCGCTGAGCGGCCGCAAGGAAGGGTGGCTGCGATGACCGTTGCGAGCATCCTCAAGGGCAAATCCGATCGCCTGATTTCCGTCAAGGAGGCCGATAGCCTCGCCGATGTCGCGCGCATCCTCACGCAAGAGAATATCGGCGCCTTGCCGGTGCTCGATGACGGCGGCGATATGGTGGGTATTATTTCCGAACGCGATCTTGTGCGGCAGATCGCTAAAGTGGGCGCCGAGGTGCTGACGCGATCGGTGCGGGACGTGATGACCCGCAACGTCGTTTGCTGCGGGCCCGACGATTCCATCGCCTCGACCATGGCCATGATGACGGCGCGGCGCTTCCGGCATCTGCCGGTCCGTTCGCAAGGCCGCATCATCGGCATGATTTCCATCGGCGACGTGGTCAAACGGCGTGTCGAGGATGCCGAGCGGGAGGCCGAATCCTTGCGCGAGTATATCGTTCGGGGATGAGCCGGGCGCGCTGGGATCAGCGCATCGTGACGCCGGCTTCACTGCGGAAGTAGATGCCGACCAGAACCATGTCGACACGCGTGCCGTCGCTCGACAGCGGCAGGATCAGTTTGGCCTGGCGCGAGAACACGCCATCACTGTTGATGAATTCGCTTTCGATGTAAGCGGGCCGCTTCTTCTCGATCACCGGGCGGTATTGTTCGAGGATCAGGTCCCGCTCTTCCTCGGAGGTGAGGGTTTCGATGCCGCGGCCGGTACGGCGCGAGCCGTAATAATGCTCCAGATTGGTGCCATCCAGGCGGATGCGGTAGGTCGTGATGTCGCCGGGAAACTCGATCAGCATCAGATTGCCGAGCCAGTCTTTCATCTCGAGAGGATCAATGTCCTGTCGGGCCGGCAGAACGCGCGCGCCTTTTTTGTCGCTCCAATAGCCATAGAGCGATTTCAAGCGGGGGTCACTGATCCCGTTTGGCGCCTCGGTCGCGATGGTATTCATCCTGATTACGCGGTGGCAGAACTAGTCACGCAATGAATCTAGTCGAGTAGAGGATTTTACTCACCAATATTCTTAAGAAAATGTTAGTGATAAAAAACTTCGTAACTCACACAAATAGACTAATAAGAACGGCAAAGTTCAATCAAAGGCCGTATTCCACAGATGCGCCGCGCCGCGCGATATGCGCTGCGGATGCCTCATATCTCGCGTTTTCAGGAATTTCCACCGCTGTGGCCTGAGGATGGGCTGTGTTAGTGATCGGCGCCACGCCCGCTCAATCAGTGATTGTTGTCGTCTGACCAAGATAATTTTCAGATTCTCGCAAACTGCGACACTAAGCGGCGATAGGTTGAATTTTAGTAAAATTGGCTGCGCGGAAAATCATGGCTGCGGTCCGGGCGGATGGTCCGCTCATCCGCCGCGCATCACCGCCGGCTGACGCACACGCGATGCCGGCAACGTCACGCGCACGACGGTGCCTTTGCCCGGCTCGCTTTCGATGGCGATGTGTCCCTGATGCAGTTCGATGAGGCTGCGGCAGATGGCGAGGCCCAGCCCGGTGCCTTCGCGTTGATGCTGCGAGGAGCGATTGGCCTGCACGAAGGGTTCGAAAACACGAGAGAGATCCTGTTCGGGGATGCCGATACCGGTATCGGCGACGGTAAGAGAGAAGGTGCCGTTGTCACCGATCGCCGTGGTGACAGCGACCGAGCCGCCCGGCGGCGTGAACTTGACCGCATTGGTGAGAAGATTGAGGAGGACCTGGAGCAGCCGCCGACGATCGCCGCGAATGCTGGGAAGATCGGGGCTTGAATCGATTTTGAGTGTGACCTCGCCCTGGCGGGCGCGCTCGGCCACCATGGTTGCGCATTGAGCGATCAATTCGGCGAAATCGACCGGGCCTTCCTCGAGGTCCAGCTTGCCCGATTCCACCTTGGAGTAATCGAGGATCTCGCTGATCAAGGTGATCAGGATGCTGGCGCTGCTGTGGATGTCCTTGGCGTATTCATTGATCTGACACAAATCGGCCTTGCCGCGCGTCATGAGTTCGGTCAGTTCCGAAAAACCCATGATCGCGTTCAAGGGCGTGCGCAGTTCATGACTCATATTGGCGAGGAACTCGCTCTTGGCCCGGTTGGATGATTCCGCTTCGCGCCGGGCGAGCAGCAATTGCCGCTCCACGCTCTTGCGTTCGGTAATGTCCTCGACCGTGCCCTGATAATGCAGCGGATTGCCCTGGGCGTCGCGGATCAGCCGCGCATTCTCGGAAATCCAGATGCGTTCGCGCGATTTGTGGCGATAGATTTCAGATTCGAAGTTCCGCACCATGCCGTCGCGATCCATCATGGCGACGAATTTCGCGCGCCGGGTCGGATCGACATACCATTCGCGCGAAATGTCGTTGACGCTGCGCACCAAATCCTCCGCCGTCTCATAGCCGTTGATGCGGGCGAGGGCCGGATTGGCGCTGATCATGTGCCCATCCAGGCTGGAGACGTAAATGCCCATGACCGCATTGTCGAACAGGCTGCGGAAGCGTTCCTCGGCCTGCCGCAGGGCGTGCTGGGATTGTACCAGAGCGGTGATGTCGATGATGCTGCCGACCACGACCGGCCCGTCCTCGGGATCGATGTGGAGCGAGGCCGATTGCGAAATCCACAAATGCTGGCCATCGACGCGGACGATTTCGCTGACTTCGTTGGCCAGATACTTGTCCTGCGCGATTTTGCGGATCAGGCGGTCGCGTTCCTGAGGGTCGACGAAGATCGAACTTAGCCGGTCGGCGACCGCCGCCAGCATGTCGCCTGGCGAGGCATATCCCAGCATTCTCGCAAAGGCGTTGTTGACGGAGAGCAGGCGGCCGCCATGCGCGGTCAAATAGATGCCGACATCTACCGTCTCGAAAACCAGCCGATGGAACGAATCGCTTTTCACAAGGACCCGGTGACCTGATTGGTGCCTGAGGCAAAATCTGACATCGCCCGGCCGCAATTGAAAGGAGTTGTTGGGTGGGAATTCCTGCCTCGGGCTCTTCTAGCATGCCTCCCCGGCGTTCTGGCACGCCGATTGCTGAGTTGGGCCCAGGACAATACGAGGCGGCAGAAAGCGGCACGTGATGGGCGCGATGAGAGCCATAAAACGATATTTGTCGGCAAATCTTGCCGATCGGCTTGCCATTCGCGCCCGCCAATGCCGTGGGCAGAGCGGGAGGGTGGAATGCTGAGCGGAGCAGTGACGCTGACCGGCGCCACCGGAAAGGACGTTGCCATCCGTCCGGATGTCCTGGCCGGTATCCAGCAGGCCAGTGCCTCGACCGGGATCGATTTTTCCTACCTGATGGCCCAGGCCAATCGCGAAAGCAGTTTCGATCCCACGGCGCAGGCGACATCGTCGTCGGCGGCCGGGCTTTATCAATTCATCGAGCAGACCTGGCTGGGTGTCGTGAAGACCCATGGCGCGGAATATGGCCGCGCCGATCTGGCCGAGCAGATCACCAAACGATCGGACGGCCGCTACGTGGTGAGCGATCCTGCGGTCAAGAAGGAGATTCTGGATCTGCGCCGGGATCCCGCCTTCGCGGCGTCGATGGCGGCCGAACACGCCGCCGACAACAAGGCGAAGCTCGAGGACAAGCTGGATCGCGAAGCGACCGGCACCGATCTTTACATGGCCCATTTCCTTGGCATCAGCGGTGCGATCAAATTCCTGCGCGCCCAAGCCGAAACGCCGGACCGCAGTGGCGCCAGCCTGTTCCCCAAGGCGGCCGCGGCCAATCCCGGAGTCTTCTACACCGCGGAGGGCAGGGCACGCTCGGTCGACGAGATCTATGAGCGCTTCGAGCAGCGCATCAGCACCGATATGGAAACCTATGCCAGCCTGGAGGCCAGCGACGGTGTCGATTCCGATGTGGCGGTCGCCGATGTGACAGTCGCCGATGCGCTGGCTGCCACGGCGGATGTTCAGGCAGCCAAGGCCGGCGCCATCGCACTCGCTTATCTTGGCGACGGCACGAGACCAACTGCGAGCGCAACGCAGAACACCCCGGAAATCCGCGGCTTCAGCCGCGTGGGCGGATTGCTCTCGCCCTTGATGCTGGTGACTTTGGCAGCCCTGCCGGTCGGCAAGGAGGATGCCAAGGACCAGCAGCCCAAGAGCCTCTTCGGCAACGATCAGGCCAATGGCGGCTCCAGCCTTTTCAACCGGGATGCCTTCGGCAACAGCAACGATCCTCTGGGCCTCGAGCGGATGCGCTCAGCCTACGCGCTCTGACGTTTTTGGTTGAGAGCTTAGTGGCGCGTGCCTTCGATGACGCGGCGGCCGGCATCGGTCAGCTTGCACACCAGCCAGTCAGGCTTCAGCGGATTGCTGAACCAGGGTTCCGCCCAGCCATGATCGATACAGGCGCGGATTGTCCGCTCATTGATCTTCTGACCCCATTCGTCGAACAGAGGCAGCTTGCCGCCCGGCTGCTTCAACCCCTTCGACAGCCAAGACAGCTCGGTGTCAGACGGTCGTTCGCTTGTATTGGCGGCACTTGATCCCCGCGGCATCTTATCCCTCAGAACTCTACCCCACTTGCGCCGACAATAGCGCAATCGGTGACCAGCGCCAAGGATTGCCGCTTAGGATCGTTATGCTTCGTGGCGGCCGCCGAACAGGCGCGGGATCTCGATCGCTGGGCAGCGATCCATCACTACGCGGAGGCCGGCGGCCTCGGCTTCCTGCGCGGCGGTTTCATTGACCACGTTCAATTGCATCCAGACCGTGCGGGCACCGATTTCGATCGCCTCGCGCGCGGCGGCGAGCGCATCATCCGAATTGCGGAAGATGTCGACCATGTCGATCTTGCCGGCCTTGGCTTCAGGGATGTCGGCAAGGCGCGCATAAACCAGTTCGTCGTTGAGCATCTTGCCGGCGATGCCGGGATTGACCGGAATGACGCGATAGCCGTGCTGCTGCAGGAAGCGCATCACACCATGACTCGGCCGCTCCGGCCTCGGGCTGGCGCCCACCAGGGCGATAATCTTCGTTTCGCGCAGGATCCGCCGCAGCAGATCGTCGGTAACGGTGGTCATGAGTGAGGTTTCTTTCTAGCCGTCATAGCTGGCCGCCTGCTGTCCGAAGAACGAGGCGGTCGTCGGCAGCTGCGGCAATGGCAGTTCATTGGCAACACAACGGACGCGGCCGCTGCGCGTTCCATGCACGATGCGTCCCTCGTGCCGGCTGGGCAGCGGGTTGGGGGAGAGCGGCACGGCATCCTCGGCGGAATAAACGCAGATGAACAGCGTGCGTGCCTGGTCAGAGAGATTGGGGCCCGAGCCGTGCAGCAGGCGTGTATGCATGAAGCAGACGGCACCCGCCGGTCCGATGCATTGGCGCGATTGCGCCATCAATTCGCTTTCCAGCGATTTGGTCACCGCGCCGGTGAAACGGCCATCATGCCACAACTCGTGAAGCTGGCCCTGATGCGATCCGGCGAGGACTTCCAGCGGCCCGTTCTGCGCCGTTACCTCGTCGACGAAGATCAGGGCGGTGACAAGGTCATCATTGCTGTGCGGGGTGAAGGGGAAATCCTGGTGCCATTTCACCTGCGTCGCGGCGCCCGGCAGTTTCGAATTGATCTTGGCGTGGTGGAATTTGACGTTGGGACCAATTAGGTCGGCGACCATCGCGGGAATGCGGCTCTCGGCCATTACCGAATCATAGGCGCTCGAAATCTCCGTTGGGGAATTGACCCGGCGCAGGGCAGGGCGCGCGGCACTGTGTCCGGGCTCCAGATCGAAACGCGGCCGACCGTCACTGATTTCACCCCAGGGCTCGGCATGAGACCGGCTTTCTGCCACCCAGCCAGCGAACTCTACTTGCAAGCTCGCGAGTTCCTGTGGGCTGAGCGCGTTCTCGACCAGAACGTAACCGTCACGCCAGAACGCCGCGTGCTGCGCTGCGGTGAGGTGACGGAGCGATTCTTGGGGGGCAGCAATACGGTCTGGAATCATGGTGCTGGCACCTGCGGGGACGGAGAAATTCCTATTCCGGTCAAGTCTATCCGCGCCTACGGCATGGCGTCGAGGCAGCCTTGCATCGAATCTTCCGTGTTTGGAAAGATAATTACTTAAAGTTCGATTAAATTCGTAATCGATACTTCTTGCGCTTCTGGTGCGACATGCCAATGTTATAGGCAACCGTAACCTTTATGAGGAGGGTGCCGATGGTCGTCGCCCAAGTCGGATCGTTTGCCGCTGGATTTGAAGCTGCCCGTGTGGCCGGCGTTCAGCAATCGTCGCAAACCGCTGCAGCCTCGGCAACCCAGCGTCAGGGCAAGGAAGAGGCTGAAGAGGCCGGCCTGCGCCAGACCGAAGTGGTCGAGGAGACCGGCGGTAACCAGGCAGCCAGCGGCACCGGCGAACGCCGCCTCGACATCACCGTCTGAGGCTTTCGCAGGTTTCGAATCAAAAACGCCGCCGAGGCAACTCGGCGGCGTTTTTCATTTCTCAGCCGGAGCGGATCAGGGCCAGCCAACCCGGTCCATGATCTTGACGGCGATCGGGTTGTTGCGGCCAAGCGCGGCGACATTCACTTCGTCGCGCTTGAACTCGCCCCAGGCGGCGACGACGTCTGAGACCTTCGATCCCTCGACCACCGGATATTCGTAATTGGCGCCGGAGAAGATTTCCTGCGCTTCCGGCTTTGCCATGAATTCGAGGAACGCCACCGCGTTGTCGCGATTGGGTGCGTGCGCGGCGACGCCGGCACCGGAGACGTTCACATGGGTCCCACGATCCTGCTGGTTCGGGAAGAACACGGCGAGGTTCTCGGCCTGCTTCTTCAGTTCCGCATCGTCGCCGCCCAGAATGCGCGCGAAATAGTAGGTATTGCTGATGCAGATGTCGCCCTGGCCGGCAATGAGCGCCTTGATCTGATCGGTATCGCCGCCTTCGGGCTTCCGGGCGAAATTGGCGACCAGGCCCTTGGCCCAGGCTTCTGCTTCCGCTTCGCCGTGATGTTCGACCAGTGAGGCGAGCAGGGACTGGTTGTAGATGTTGCCCGACGAGCGGATCAGGATGCGGCCCTTCCATTTCGGATCGGCGAGATCCTCATAGGTGCTGAGGTCTTCGGGCTTCACCTTGGTCTTGTCATAAACGATGACGCGGGCGCGGGTGGAGAAACCGAACCAATGGCCCTCGGGCTCGTGGTACTGGGCCGGAACATGCTCGTCGAGGAAGGCCGATTTGGTCGGCTGAAACACGCCGGCTTCCTGAGCGCGCCACAGATTGCCGGCATCCACGGTGACGAAGATGTCGCAAGGCGAACTGCTGCCCTCGAGCTTCACGCGCTCCATCAATTCTTCCGCGGTGCCCTGGATCTTGTTGACCTTGATCCCGGTCTCCTTGGTGAAGAGCTCGAACAGGATCTCGTCGGCGGGGTAGTGGCGCGCACTGTAAAGATTGACCTCGCCGGCTGCCTTCGCCTTGCCGGCCAGGCCGAGGCCCGCAAGGGCCATGGTGCCGGCGGCGAACTGCCGGCGCGAAAGATGGAAGGATGTGCGTGCTGTCATGGGACCCCCTGATGCTCCAGATGATGCGAATGGCTTTTTGTGCAAGTAATACTGACTTGCAATCGCACTATTTAGGCACAGAAAGTGGTTCCCGCAAGGCAGGATGACCCGTTTGCAGTCAAATTTCCGCGATTGGGATCAGTTGCCGCCGGCGGCGAGGAATTCTTCCTTGGAGACCATGCCATCCTTGTTGACGTCGGCGCGCGCGACCAGATCGAGGCAATAGGCCTGGTCTTCGTTGAAATCGACCTGGCCATCATTGTTGAAATCGGAGCGTTCGAAACGGGCGGTGAAGAAATCGATCGCATCCTGCCGCTCACTCGGGATGCCGAAGATATACTCGTCGAGCGACAGCGTGCTGCTCTTGTTGTCATCGACGCGGCGGAACTCCTTGGCAGCGATGCGCTGCAGATCCTCGAGCGAGACCAGCCCATCCTTGTTCTGATCGAGCCGGTTGAAATAGAGGGCGCGGAAATCCGGCTTGTCCTGCGCGGTGGCGGACGCGGCCAGCAAGGCGCTGGTCAAGCCGGCGAGGAGGGTGGCGCAAGCAAATTGCAAAGACCGATTCATCCCGTATTCCCAACTTCCTGATATGGGGCTGTTTACCTTACCAACTCATAGAGGGAAATGGCGGCGGCGTTTGACACATTGAGGTGATCGATCGGCCCTGAGGTCGGCAGACGCACCAGCAAATCGCAATGTTCCCGGGTGAGGCGACGCAGGCCGCTGCCTTCGGCGCCGAGACAAAGGGCCACTTTACCGCTGGGCTTGGCTTCGGAGAGGGTCTGCCGGCCCTCGGCCGCCAGGCCCAGGCACCAGAAACCGGCCTCCTTCAATTCCCCCATGGCGCGGACAAGGTTGGTAACGCGGGCGAGGGGCACATGTTCCAGGGCACCGGAGGCAGCCTTGGCGAGGACACCGCTTTCCGGCGCCGCATGCCGCTCGGTGAGGATGATGGCAAGGGCACCGAAAGCCGCCGCCGAGCGCAGGATCGCGCCCACATTGTGGGGATCGGTCACCTGGTCGAGGACGATCACGCTGGCCCGCTCCATGTCGCAGGCGCTGTCGCAGATCTCGTAAATGTCGGTTTCGGGCAGGGGCGAAACTCGCATGGCGATGCCCTGATGGACGGCATCCCGGCCGAGCAGGCGGTCAAGCGCTTCCCGATCGGTCCCTTCCGGGGCCGGGTGGGTGGCGGCATGCCCGCGTCCGATTGACGCGGCGGCTTCGCTGGTGGCCAGAATCTGATGAATGCGGCGCTTCGGGTTCTCGAGCGCCGCGCCGACCGCGTGGTGGCCGTAGAGCCAATACTGCCCGCCAGCGGCAGGAAAATGGTCCTGCCTGGGGTGATGCGGCAATTTTGTTGCTGAAATCCCCGGGCGATCGGACGAGTCAGGCTTGTGGCGCGGGCGACCTGCCCCTATATCGCGGTCCTGGCCGCCTTTGCCCCGTTGCCGCTCACCAGCGCTGTGGCGGTCTCCCGACGGCCCCTTATGACGGGGTTTTGAGGGTGGTCCGGAGTGCTTGCGCGGGGCCATGTCAGTCTCTATGATTGCTGCGACAAGCGAGCTTTACTCCAACTCCCCTCGGGCCGGAATCGAAATCGGCGCGATAGGGAGTTTTTGCTGTGTTTTCAAGTTGACATGGCTGGTTAAATGCTCATAAGTCCGCGTCTCCGCCCAGCGGAGTCGGTCGCGATGGAAGGGTGCCCGAGTGGCTAAAGGGGACGGGCTGTAAACCCGTTGGCTTCGGCCTACGTAGGTTCGAATCCTACCCCTTCCACCAATTGCCGGTTTGGCCGTTTTTCGGCCTCGCCGGTGAGCCGCGCGGAGACGCTGAAGGAGTGGTGTGGGCGGGTGTAGCTCAATGGTAGAGCTCCAGCCTTCCAAGCTGGCTACGCGGGTTCGATTCCCGTCACCCGCTCCAAAGTTTCGTTTGTGGCCGGCCTCGCCAGCTGCGGACATTGGGTGAGTTAAGAAGACGAGCGCAATTCTGGTTCTAAGGTTGTACAGACATGGCGAAGGCTAAATTCGAGCGTAACAAGCCGCACTGCAACATTGGCACGATTGGCCACGTTGACCACGGCAAGACGTCGCTGACGGCGGCGATCACGAAGGTTCTGGCGGAAACGGGCGGTGCGACGTTCACGGCCTATGACCAGATCGACAAGGCGCCGGAAGAGCGTGCGCGCGGCATCACGAT
>NZ_JAYRDA010000007.1:0-137184 GCF_041909655.1 Dongia sp.
AAACTGTATGATGGTCCGCAAGTTCAAAGGCCGTTCAGCAAGGATTATCCCGATGGCTACCGAACCGACGCAGCCGGAAACCTCACCCACGACATCGACGGAAACCCCCTCGAAATCGGCAATCGAATTGTGGGCCGCCGCGTGGCTGGCGGAGCGGACGAAGCCCTCTCGCCAACAGAATTTGACGCCATCGCAAAGGCAGGAACTGGCAAACCGATTGCGCGCGTTGCGCTCCCCGGAAACACCGTCGGCCGTGTCACTGTAGATCGCTATTCCAGGATGCCGGAGGACATAGGTCTTTCAAGCAAGCTCGCCCCAGAAGAACTCCCCGGCGTCTACGGCCACGAGATCGGCCAGTGATCGATCAACTCGCCAAAGAGATTCCGGTTGCCGGATTGTCGAAGGAACTGAAGGCGCTCTACAACACCGCGCCTACGATGCTGGTAACAATCCGAGCTCGCATCCTTGTCCACACCGCCGGCTTCAATCCGGCAGGCCGTAGACGTCCTGGTTCTCGGCGAAACCGCGCAAGGGATAGGCGCCGAGATGCTTCAGCTCCGAGCCGCAGATCGAGGCGAATTGCTTCGAGGCGAGGAGCGGCTGGTCGAGCGTGGGGCAGAGCGTCTCGATCCTGGTGGCAAGGTTGACCGCCGGGCCGATCACGGTGAAATCGAGTCTGGCATCCTCGCCTTGCGCGGCGCCGATATTGCCGTAGGAGACCGAGCCGCAATGGAGGCCGATGCCCACTTTCAGCGCCGGCTGGCCGGTCGCAACCCGCAGCTCGTTGAGATCCCGGAGGCCGTCGAGGGCCGCCATCGCGGCATCGAGGGCGATGCGGCATTTGCCGTCGCGGTCAAGATCGTCCTGCATGGGAAAGATCGCCAGCATGGCATCGCCGATGAATTTCAGGATCTCGCCGCCGCGCGCGATCACGGGGCGCGCCACCGTGTCGAAATAATCGTTGAGTGTGGCGATCACCAGATCGCGCGGCAATTCGTTCGACATCTGGGTGAAGCCGCGCAAGTCGCAATACCAGATGGCGGCCGCGATGGTGCGCGCATCGCCGCGCTGGATCTGGCCCGAGAGCACCGCCTCGCCGGCATTGTTGCCGAGATAGACATGCATGAGCGAGCGCGCGATATAGGCCCATTCCCGCGCTTCGATGATGAGCGAGAGCAGCGGGATGAGGGTGCGGAAGGCCGTCATCTGCATCTCGCTGAAGCCGTCCGGCGCATCCGAGGTGATCGAGACCGAGGACCGCACGCCACCCGGCAGGCGGATGGCGAAGATCGCGTAATCGGTCGCCCCCTGCTTCCTCATATCCTCGAGGATCGGGAAATCATTGGCGGCTTCGGGGCCGGTCAGGCGCCGGCGGATCTCGTTGACTTCGCCCTGATAGAGAATGCGCAAGGGCGAGGCGATGAATTCGGGGCTGGTGAGAACGGCGTGGTCGCGGGCGACGCGATTGGCTTGCGTATCGCCACGGCCCCAGACATAGCCGATGGCGGCGATTTGCGGATGCAGCGTGCGGACCGAGACGAAGAAGCGCAGCAGGGGAAATCCCGCTTCGCTCAATTGCCGGGCGATGCCGGTCACAAAATCGCCGAGATCGGGCAGCAGACGGCCCTCGTCCAGCATCCAGCGGAAAGCGGTTTCCACCGCCGGGCAGCCGAGACAGGCATCCTCGCCGGCCATGGCGCGGGCCACCATGGGGGCGGCCGGGCCGGGATGCCGCAATCCGACACCCTCGAACCCGATCGGCCGCAACAGGCCGTCGGAAAGATCGTCGTCATTGCTGGCTATCTGAATCTTCGCCGCCATTATCCGCCCATCACCCGCCCACTTTGGCATCCATTCTGTGGCGCCCTCGTCTCGGACGCTGATATGGGAAGCATAAGTCTCGGGATCAAATGCCTTTTTACAGGAACAATGTAACAACACCCGCGGCATAAGAGAAATGCAAACCGCGCGGGGAGAGGATGCGCCGCTTCTTGTGGCCATCTTTGGGCGGAATTCCGCCAGCTCCGTGACAATACGCGCCTAAGCCACAGAAAAATAAGGGTTGAAGACGCGGCGCCCAGCATTACCTTCTGGGAGAAAGCGTGCAGGCGTGCTGCGCGCATCCTTTTTCTGCAGCGGAGTTCCGCCATGTTCATTCAAACCGAAGAGACGCCGAATCCGGCGACCCTCAAATTCCTGCCCGGCCGCGACGTCATGGGCGAAGGCACTGCCGATTTCGCGCGTCCCGAAGGTGCCGAACGTTCGCCGCTGGCGGCCCGCCTCTTCGGTATCGACGGCGTGCGCCGTGTTTTCCTCGGCGGCGATTTCGTCACCGTGACCAAGGCGGACGAGAAGGATTGGTCGCTGCTGAAGCCGGCCTTGCTCGGTGTCATCATGGAACACTTCACCACCAACCAGCCGGTCATGCTGGGCGATGATGGGGTGCTGGGCGGGGGCGACGTGGCGCCGGCTTCTGGCGGCAGCGACGAGGATGACGAGATCGTCATCCAGATCAAGGAATTGCTGGAGACCCGCGTGCGTCCGGCGGTGGCCCAGGATGGCGGCGACATCGTGTTCCATTCCTTCGAGGATGGCGTCGTCTATCTCCATATGCAGGGTTCCTGCTCCGGTTGCCCCAGTTCGACGGCGACGCTGAAGATGGGCATCGAGAACATGCTGCGTCATTACGTGCCGGAAGTGCTCGAGGTGCGTCCCGTCTGAGGCTTTCGCGCGTCTGACGGTCTTTATTGAAGGGGGCGCTTTCCGGAGCGCCCCTTTTCTCGTTCAAAGGGGAACTTGCCGCGATGAACCGAACTGCACCCAGCCTGGTCGACGATGTGGCGCTCGACCTCATCTACCGCACCGCGCGGACCTATTCGCATTTCCTCGACCGCCCGGTCGAGGACGCCACCTTGCAGGCGGCCTATGACCTCGCGCGCATGGGGCCGACCAGCGCCAATTGCCAGCCCTTGCGCATTCTCTTCGTGCGCTCCAGGGAAGCCAAGGCGAAGCTGGAGCCGGCCTTGTCCGAAGGCAATCGCAAGAAGACCATGGCGGCGCCGGTCACCGCGATCTTTGCCATGGACATGGAATTCTACGAACAGCTCGGGACGCAGTTTCACGATCCCGAGGCGCGTTCCTGGTTCGCGGGGAAACCCGCGGCGATCGCCGAAACCGCCCTGCGCAATTCCTCGCTCCAGGCCGCCTATTTCATGCTGGCGGCCCGTGCGCTCGGCCTCGATTGCGGCCCGATGTCGGGCTTCGACAAGGTGAAGATCGATGACGCCTTCTTCGCCGGGACACACTGGAAGTCTAACTTCATCTGCAATATCGGCTACGGCAATCCCGCGACGCTCCATCCGCGCAATCCGCGTCTCGCCTTCGATTTCGCCTGCAGAATCGAATAGGTCGGATCGCCCTCACCGAATCACTTGAGCGGCAACTTCCATTCCGCGTAGATCGGTGCTTGCCATGCAAGCACGCCGCTGCCTAAACTCGACAGCCGGGCGAGCATGACTCATCGTCCGTGACTTCCCGTCGCCAGTGTTGCCATGACACCGTCGGGCATAACGAAAATTCAAATCAATCCGCAAGACACTAGACATCGGAGACAGCGAATGACCCGACGATTCAAATCCTTTTTGGGAATTGCCGTGGCCCTTGGCCTCGCCACCGGCGGCCTCGCCGCCAGCGTGGTCCATGCGCAGGAGATGAACTTCTTCCGCATCGGCACCGGCGGTACGGCGGGCACCTATTATCCGATCGGCGGTCTGATCGCGAATGCGATCTCCAACCCGCCCGGCTCCCGTGCCTGCGAAGAAGGCGGCTCCTGCGGCGTGCCGGGGCTGGTCGCTTCGGCGCTTGCCTCGAACGGCTCGGTCGCCAATGTGAACGCGATTGCCGGCGGCTCGCTGGAATCGGGCTTCGCGCAATCGGACGTGGCCACCTGGGCGCAGACCGGCACCGGCATCTGGGACGGGAAGCCCGCGGTGACCAAGCTCGCCGCCATCGCCAATCTCTATCCGGAAAGCATCCATCTGGTGGCCCGTGCCGATGCCGGCATCAAGAGTGTCGCCGATCTCAAGGGCAAGCGCGTCTCGCTCGACGAGCCGGGCTCGGGCACGCTGGTCGATGCGCGCATCATCCTGGAAGGTTACGGCCTCAGCGAAAGCGATGTCGAAGCCGAATTCCTGAAGCCCGATCAGGCGGCCGACCGCATGCGCGACGGGGCCATGGACGCGTTCTTCTTCGTCGGCGGCTATCCGGCCGGCGCCATTGCCGAACTGGCCAGCCAGCATGACGTGACATTGGTGCCGATCGATGGCGACGCCGCTGCGGCGATTCGCCAGAAATATCCGTTCTTCGCGGCCGATCTGGTGCCGGCCGGCACCTATGAAGGCGTCGGTGCCGATGTGACGACGCTCTCGGTCGGCGCGCAATGGGTGACCAGCACGGATCAGCCGGAAGAACTGATCTATGGCATCACCAAGGCGCTGTGGAACGACAACACGCGCAAGCTGTTCGATGCGGGCCATGCCAAGGGCAAGCAGATCCGCAAGGAAACGGCACTCGATGGTGTCGGCATCCCGCTGCATCCGGGCGCCGAACGCTTCTACAAGGAAGCCGGATTGCTGAAATAGGATCGGCGGAAAGCGGGGCCGAATTGTGGCTGCCCCGCTTTCATCGCTGACGCGCCTGCCATGAGCAAGCAACCCCGTCCCGGCGACGACAATGTTCCTCATGGCCTGACAGCCGACGAGCTGCAGGCGATCGAGGAAAAGTTCGATCCCGAATTGCGCTTCCGCAGACTCGGCCGGTCGCTGACTGTCCTTGCCGGACTGCTGCTCTTTCTTCTTTCCTGTTATCATTTTTATACCGCCGGCTTCGGCATACCGCGCGCCACCACGCATCGCGGGCTGCATCTGGCGGTCACCTTGTTTCTCGCGTTCCTGAGCTTTTCGGCCTTCTCGCGCCGGCAGACCCGCGCCGGCCTGCTGGCGCCCTTGGGATTGCCGCTTCTGGATTGGGCGCTCGCAATCGCCGGCGCCATTGCGGCGCTCTATGTGCCCTGGATCTACGATCAACTGGCCTTCCGTGTCGGCGATCCGCTGCCGATCGACATCGCCATGGGAACGGTGCTGATCCTCGTCCTCCTGGAAGCAACGCGCCGCTCTATGGGCTGGCCGCTGCCGGTGATCGCCCTTCTCTTTATCGCCTATGCCTATTTTGGCCAATCCATGCCGGGCGTCCTGGTGCATCCCGGCGCCAGTTGGTCGAACATCGTCAATCATCTCTATCTGACCAGCCAGGGCATCTACGGCACCGCGCTCGGCGTGATCGCCACCTATGTCTTTCATTTCGTGCTGTTCGGCGTGATGGCGACGCGGATCGGCCTCGGCCAATTGTTCATCGACGTCGCATCCGCGGCGGCGGGTCGCTATTCCGGCGGACCGGCCAAGGTCGCGGTGTTGTCATCGGCTCTGCTGGGCTCGATCTCGGGTTCCTCGATCGCCAATACGGTGACCACCGGCGCCCTCACCATCCCGGCCATGATCCGCGTCGGCTATCCCCGGCATTTCGCGGCGGCGGTCGAAGCCGCGGCCTCGACCGGCGGGCAGATCACGCCGCCGGTGATGGGCGCCGTGGCCTTTCTGATGATCGAATATCTCGGCGTCCCGCTCACCACCATTCTCACCGCGGCGCTGGTGCCGGCCTTCATGCATTTCTTCGGCGTGCTGGTGCAGGTGCATCTCGAGGCACGGCGCCTTGGCCTCAGGGGCTTGAGCCGCGAGGAACTCCCCAATGCCTGGCGGGTGCTGAAACAGGGCTGGCTCACTTTGCTGCCGCTGGTCCTGCTGATCGGCGTGCTGCTCAGCGGTCGCACGCCCTTTGCCGCGGCCTTCTGGGCGATCGCCGCCTGTATCGCGGTGCTGGTCTGGCAATCGGTCTCGCAAGACGGCATCCGGGCCGGTTTGCGGCAGGCGGCGCATGGTGTCTGGGAAGGCTTCATCCTCGGCGCCAAGCAATCGATCTCGGTGACCGCGGCGGCCGCGCTGGTGGGCGTGGTGATCGGCGTTGTCACGCTGACCGGCGTCGGCTTCAAGATCGCCTATATGGTCACGGGCATGGCCGCCGATTGGGCGACGACGGTTTCCGCCTGGCTCGCCATCCTGCCCTTCGATGTGATGTCGGTGCCGACCCTCACATTGCTTTTCACATTGCTGCTCACGGCGGTGGTCTGCGTGCTGATGGGTTGCGGGATCCCGACCACGGCCAATTACATCATCATGGTCGCCGTGGCGGCGCCGATCCTGGGCCTGCTCGGTGTGCAGCCGCTGGTCGCGCATTTCTTCGTCTTCTATTACGGCGTTCTGGCCGATATCACGCCGCCCGTGGCGCTTGCCGCCTATGCCGCCGCGGGCATCGCCGGCGCCAACGCCTTCAAGGCCGGCAACACGGCCTTCCGCCTCGGCATGGGCAAGGTTCTGGTGCCTTTTGTCTTTGCCTTTTCGCCCTCGCTCCTTCTGGTCACCGAGGGCTTCACCTGGAGTGCCTTTTTCCTGGCGGCGATCGGCGCGATGCTGGGAATCTGGGCCTTGGCGGCGGCCGTCTCCAACTGGCTCTTTGCGCCGTTGCGTGCCTATGAACGCCTGCTGCTGGTGGTTGCGGCATTGCTGCTGATTGCCCCCGACCTCATTGCGACACTGATCGGCATCGCGCTGATGCTGCCGGTCGTCCTGCGGCAATTGGTTTTCGGCAAGAGATCGGCGCGCAAATCGGGCTGACGCCCCCCTTCCTGCTGTGACATTCCCCCTTTGCGCCCTTCGCGACGGAACAAACGCCGCCGCCATCCTGTTAGGGAGGCACAACCGCAAGGAGGAACCCATGCAGACATCTATGGAAAATCGTCAGGACAGGCTGAAGAAGGATGAGACCGGCTCTCTCATCTCCGCCGACAAGGTGCATGGCACCGACATCTACAACCGCCGCGGCGACAATCTCGGCGAGGTCGAAAATGTCATGATCGACAAGCGGACCGGCAAGGTTGCCTATGCCGTCGTGACCTTCGGCGGTTTCCTCGGCATCGGTGCCGAGCGCCGCGCGCTGCCCTGGAGCGTTCTCACCTATGACGTCGAAAAAGGCGGCTATGTGGTCGACGCCACCGACGACGTTCTGCGCCAGGCGCCGGTCTATGGCGTGGAGGCGGAGAACGATCCGGAATGGGGCAACCGCGTCCACGGCCTCTTCGGCGTGCCGCCTTACTGGCACTAAGCGGGTATGACGACAGCGGCGCCGTGTCCCCGCGCGGCGCCGCGCGTCATTTCTGGTTCGATCATGAATGGGAGACCTGTGATGACCCAGACCATCGGCGCCTATCTGTTGACCGCGTTGGGCTCGGCCTATCTTCTCTCCCTGCTCGGAACAGCCTGGCCGGGATGACGGCATGATCTATCGCGTGAAACTCAACGCAGCCCGCCTCGATGACACAACCGGGCGGAATATGAATCACACCGGCATTGCCCGGGCGCTTGCCCCGCAAGAGCGCTGGTTCGTCGGCCAGATCGAAAGTCGCTACGCTGCGGTGACAGAGGCGGCGCTGCCGCTCAGTTGGTCCGATGGAATCCGGCAATTGACGCGCCTGGACCGGCCCACCCGGATTGGCACTGAGCGCGGCTAGCCCCCAACAGGGAACGGCGCAGGCAACGCGGCGTTGCGCCTTCAGGGGATGCTTTTTTGGGGATGGCCCTTCTCGATTTGACCCCGGAGGTACTCATGGGCAACCCATCCGCAGCCGACCACATCAATGCCATCGCCCGCCGTCAGGAGGAGATGCACCAGGCGCAACTGACGCAGGATTCGGCGCGCCAGGCCGAGACGCCGGATGGCGCGGCCGAGGTGGCGGCACCCAACGCCCGTCCCACGCCACCTTTGCCCGACGATGTCCTGGCAAAGCCCGGCGTGGAAAGCGATCTTCGCATCGCCCCGGAATTCATGGCGCCGGATTACAAGGGCAGTGAAAAACTGAAGGACAAGGTGGCGATTGTCACCGGCGGCGATTCCGGCATCGGCCGCGCCGTCGCTGTCCTCTATGCCCGCGAGGGTGCCGATGTCGTCATCGTCTATCTCAACGAACATGGCGATGCGCAGGTGACCTGCGATCACATTCGGCGCGAGGGACGGCGTGCTCTGCTCATCGCGGGCGATATCCGGGACAAGGATTTTTGCCGCCAGGTGGTGAAAAAGACCGTGGAGAGTTTCGGCCGGATCGACATCCTGGTGAACAATGCGGCCTTCCAGCTCCATGCCCACGAGATTGGCGAGATCACCGAGGACCGCCTGGACGAGACTTTCCGCACCAACGTCTTCGGCATGTTCCATCTGACCCAGGCGGCAGTTCCGGAAATGCCGTCGGGCGCTGCCATCATCAATTCCGGCTCGGTCGTCGGTCTCGAGGGCAGCGGAGAATTGCTGGACTATGCCGCCACCAAGGGCGCCATCCACGCTTTCACGAAATCGCTCGCCCACAATCTGCTGGAAAAGGGCATTCGCGTGAACGCGGTGGCACCCGGTCCTGTCTGGACGCCGCTCAACCCGGCCGACAAGGCGCCGGACGACATCCGGAATTTCGGCGCCGGCACGGACATGAAGCGGCCCGCGCAGCCGGACGAACTCTCCCCCGCTTACGTCTTCCTGGCGGCACCCTGCTGCTCCAGCTACATCAACGGTATCGTCCTCCCCGTCACGGGCAGCATCGGCTGATGCCATGCGCCGCGCCCTGAAGGTCGTCGGTATCCTTCTTGGCGTCCTCCTGCTGTGTTTCGGCATCGCCCTCGCCGGCCTCTTCATCTACCTCAATTCTGCGGCCGGATTGCGCGAGGCGACGGCGCGGGCCAGCGCGCTCCTCGGACGCGAGATCACAATCACCGATGCCAATATCGATTGGGGACGCGTCACCCATATCGATCTCGCCGGCCTCAAGGTCGCCAATGTCGCCTGGGCGCATCAGGAGAATTTCCTGGAGGCGGAGAGGCTGTCGCTGGATATCGAGATGTGGCCCCTGCTAGGGGGCGAGATCGTGTTGCCGCGTCTCGCTCTTGCCGCGCCGCGGCTGTATCTCGAAAAGCACCCGGACGGCGCCGTCAACTGGTCTTTCGGCGCGCAGCCGGTGGTGAGCCAGGCCGCGGTGACCGTGGCGCCGGAGGAGCGCGACGAAATGCCGGCCCTCGATTTCGTCGAGATCAGCGACGGCATTCTCCAATACCGCGACGATGCGCGGAAGCTTCTGATCGATGGTGAACTCAGCCTCGCGACCGGCGAAGCCGATGGGGCCGAATCGGTCAAATTCGCGGGCAAAGGCAGGCTGGAGGAAAGGCCGCTGATTGTCGCCTTCAACGGCGGTTCCTTCGCCATGCTGAAGAACAGCGACCGGCCCTATCCCCTCAAGCTCGCGATCAAGTTCGGCGCCACCGAAATCGCGGTCGAAGGCACGATGGCGGACCCGATTGCGTTGCAGGGCGCCGATCTCAAGCTCGACCTAAAGGGGCCGGACCTCGCCGAGGTATTTCCGGTCCTCGGTGTGCCAGCGCCGCCAACGCCGCCCTATCACCTGACCGGACAATTGCAGCGCAGGGGTGAGGTCTGGGCGTTCCGGCAGTTCGATGGCATCGTCGGCGACAGCGACCTTGCCGGCGATGTGCGCATCGATTACGGCCCGGAACGACCGCGGGTCGATGCGGATCTCTTCTCACGGGTGCTGGATTTCGACGATCTCGGCCCCCTCATCGGCGCCACGCCGGATACGGATGAGACGGCCTCGAAGGCGCAGGAAAAAACCGCCGAGAAGCTGGCGCAGAGCGACAACATCTTTCCCGACATGCCGCTCAATTTCGCAAAGCTGAAGGTGATGGATATGGACGTGAAGCTGACCGCCGAGAAAGTGCGCTCGGAAAGCTATCTCGCCGTCACGTCGCTGAAGGGCCATGTGGTGATCGAAAACGGTGTCGCGACCCTTGAACCCTTCGAGCTCGGCCTCGCGCAAGGCATGGTCAGCGGCCAGATCACGCTGGATTCGAATGCGGAGCCTGCGGCGGTATCGACCGATCTCGGCCTCCGGCAGCTCAATCTCGGCACCTTCTTCCAGGAATCGCCCTATTTCGACGCAACCGACGGCAAGATCGACGGCCGGGTGAAGCTCGACGGGCGCGGCACATCCCTTGCTGACGTCATGGGCGCCGCCGACGGGGATCTGCGCCTGGTCATGCATGGCGGCTCGGTCAGCTGGCTGCTGGTGGAACTGATCGGCCTCGATCTCGGCCAGGCCCTGATTCTCTATGTGACGGAAGACAACCGCATTCCGATCAATTGTGCCGCCGGCAAGATCGATGTGAGCGCGGGTATCGCCGAGATGGCGCCGGTGGTCGTCGACACCACCGATTCCGTGCTCTATTTCTCCGGCAAGACCGATCTCCGGCTGCAAACTATGACGCTGCAGGTGGAAGCCGATGCCAAGGATTTCAGCCTCCTTGATATCGACGCGCCGCTCCTCATCTCGGGCAAGATCCGCGATCCCGACATCTCGCTGGGGAAGGGCGTCCCCATCCCGCTGATCGAGCCCGGCAATGCCGCGAAGATCGCCTGCGACCGGCTTATCAACACCATCCTGCAGGCGACGAAATGAGCCGGGTTTGCCGCATCCGAAAAACCGCGGAAATCCGCCAGCTAATCGATTAGCTAATCGGTTCGCTAATCGGTTCGCTGGTCCCATCCGCGCCGGTGGATGGGCAGGCGAGATCACCAATAAGTCGCGGGGACGTTACATCATCGGGCGGGCGAGTGTGGCATTCTCAACCAGCGGGAAATCGCGCGCATTGAACATCTGGTAATGCCACCACTCGTTCTTGTAATTGTCCCAGCCGGCAGCCATCATGATGCCAAGCAGGATGAAGCGGTTGCGCTGGGCGGTGACATTGACCTCGGTCGAGGCGTGATGCGAAGCGGGAATTGCCGCGTCGAAGCCGGTGCCCATGTCGAGTTCGCGACCCTGCGCATCAATGAGGGTGAGGTCGATGGCGACACCCCGGCTATGCGGCGATCCGCGCCGGGGGTCGGCGACGAATTCGGGATCGGGCAAAGCGTGCCACAATTTCCACTGTGCCTCGCTCGGGCGATAGGCGTCGAAGATTTTGAGCCTGAGATCCAGCGGTTCGGCCAGATGAACCGCTTTTTTCAGCAGCTCCGCCGCCTTCTCATGCAGGTAGCAGATCGGCTGGGTATAGATCGGCGCGCCGGTCAGGTTTTCCGGTGTGGCGTAAGCGAGGGCGATGTCGACATTGAATTCCGGCGCGGTGATTTCCACGAGGCTCATCTTGCCACCCGATGCTGAGGGTTCTAAACCCCCTGTTAGCCTAAGGAAGAAAGGGTGGCAATCCGCATGACGGGCGAGACCAAAGCAAGCGGGGCGGAAGGTGGCGGCAAAGGCGCCCCGTTCCGGAAAGTGGCCTTGCGGCCGGGGCAGATCGTCTTGGCCCTTGAGGCCGCCGGCAATACCTGTTCCGTGGCGCTGGGCCGCATGACCGCCAGCAAGCCTGAGATTCTTGCTGCTGAAAACCGCGCGATGGAACACGGCCAGGCGATTGCCCTGGTGCCGATGATCGCCGCGGTCATGGCCAAGGCCGGCCTTGCCATGCAGGCGATCGATGCCGTCGCCGTCGGCATCGGCCCCGGCGGTTTCACCGGCCTGCGCATCGCACTCTCGACCGCGCGCGGGCTGGGCCTCGCACTCCAGGTGCCGGTGATCGGCCTCTCCAGCTTCCAGGCCAGCGCCGTCGCTCTGCCCCCGGCGATACGGGAGGGCGGCGATATCGTCGTCCTTCTGGACAGCCGCCGCAGCGAGCCCTATGCCGCCTGGCTGGGGCCCGATCTCGGCTTTCGCGCGACGCCCATCCTGCTGGATGAAGCCGGCCTCGCCGCCTTGCTGGCCCGAGTCTCTCCCGCCACGATCACCGGCGACGGCCTTTCGCTCTGGACCCAGGGATGGCCAGAGGGGGGACGGCCAGAGGAGGGACGGCCAGAGGGGGCCTGGCCGGAAGGTTGCAAAATCCAGCCCGGCGGCAGCGATGCCACTGCTTTGCTGGATCTTGCCGCCGAGATCGACGGGCGCTTCCAGGTGGCGCCCATGCCCTTCTATCTGCGCGAGCCCGATGTCTCGCTGCCCAAAGCGGGCTAGGGGGCGCCATGGCACCGGCCGCGATCGATCCAGCACCGGAATTGTCAACGCAGGCGGCAGCCATCCTGCGGCCGGTGACGCCTTTCGATCTCGATCTGCTGGCGCTGCTGCATCAGGAAGGTTTCAAGGAATCCTGGGACCGCCCCTGGTCGCGCCAATCCTTCGCCGAGATCCTGGCCATGCCGGGCAGTTTCGGTCTCATCATTGCCTTGCCGGGCGCGGCGGGAATGGAACCGGTGGGCTTCGGCCTCATCCTGGCCGCCGGGGACGAGGTGGAGGTGTTGCTGCTCACCCTCTTGCCGCGCTGGCGCAAACGGGGCCTCGCCCATCGCCTGCTGCTGGCCCTGCTCTATCACGCCGATCGCGGCGGGGCGGGGCGGGCGGTGCTGGAAGTGGCCGCCCCCAATATCGCCGCAATCGCCCTCTACGAAAAAGCCGGGTTTACCCCTTGCGGGCGGCGGCGGAACTATTACGCCCCCGGCGTGGATGCGATTATTTACGAACGATTTCTCAGTCCCGGCAATATTCAGCCTAAATCTGATGAAGAACCTGGAAATACGTGTGAGTAAGCGAAATATTGGCACGCGTTTCATTGCCATTCCCCGTGACGCTCGCTAATTTCCGCCGTGCCGGTGCCGCCCATTGAGAGGCGCCACGCCGTCCGAAAGAGGAACCGAGGCCGATGACCGACGCGCAGAAGAACGACCCGTTGCTGCCGATGGTGACGGAAATCGTCGTCGCATATCTGTCACATAACACCGTCGCCATGGCCGACATCCCGCGCCTCATCGCCGAGACGCGCCAGGCGTTGGCGCAAAGCGGTTCGCTCGATCCGACCTCCCGCTCAAACCCGGCCAATGCCGGCGAGCCCGCCGTTGCGATCAAAAAATCGGTGACGCCCGATTACATCATCTGCCTGGAAGACGGCATCAAACTGAAGATGCTGAAACGGCATTTGCGGACCGCCTACAACATGTCCCCCGAGCAATACCGCCAGAAATGGGGCCTGCCGGCGGATTATCCGATGGTGGCGCCGAATTACGCCAAGAAGCGTTCATCCCTGGCGCGGGAATTCGGTCTGGGGCGGGGCAGCGGCAATGGCCGCAAGCGCAGGCCAGCCCGCCGGACCTAGGCTCAGCCCGCCCCGGCTCGCCGCCCCCCGTTAACGAATTTCCCCGCAATAGAACTGGCATCCCGCCGCCGATCCTGTTTTGCTGGTCCTTGCGCCACGGTCCTGATAAACCGGAAAACCGGTTTGAGTCGCCGGGCGCCGGCTGGCTTTGCCAGTGGGTGGCGAATAACCTGACTGGAAGTGTTGAATTTGCGGCAAACACGACTCACAAGCGAGGAAAGCGTGCCATCGCGTCTTGAAACTCTTTGTATCGAGAAGGGCCTCAAGATGACCGACCAGCGTCGGATCATCGCCCGGGTTCTGTCGGAAGCGCAGGATCATCCCGATGTGGAATTGCTCCACAAGCGGGCGTCCGAGATCGATCCCGGCATCTCGCTGGCAACGGTCTATCGCACGGTCCGATTGTTCGAAGAGGCGAGCATTCTGGAGCGCCACGATTTCGGCGACGGCCGCGCGCGCTATGAAGAGGCGCGCGACGACCATCACGACCATCTGATCGATATCCAGTCCGGCCGCGTCATTGAATTCACCAATAACGAGATCGAGCAATTGCAACACCGGGTCGCGGCCGAACTCGGCTATCGCCTGGTCGGCCATCGACTCGAACTTTATGCCGTGCCGATCGACAAAAACGGCAAGAGCGATGGCGACATGCCGAAAGGCAAGCCGCGCATCGTCGGCGGGGGCGGCGAAAAATGAATGTGGCGGCGGCCCGTCGCGAACGGCCGGTCGAAGTTGTCGTCGGTGATTTGGAAGCGCGCCTGGCGGAGACCGAGGCCGAGATCCTGGCCGCGCAGGAATTGCGCTATCGGGTCTTCTACGAGGAAATGGGCGCTCTCCCCAGTGCCGAAATGCGGCGCCTCAAACGCGATTTCGATGCCTTCGATCCCTATTGCGACCACCTGATCGTCGTCGACCGCTCGCGCGGGTCCGGCGTCAAGGGCATCGTCGCCACCTATCGCCTGCTCCGGCGCGAAGCGGCGCGGCGCGCCGGGCGGTTCTATTCGATTGCCGAATACGACATCTCGCCTCTGGTCAATCGCCCGGGCGAGATTCTGGAATTGGGCCGCTCCTGCGTCGATCCCGCCTACCGCACCAAGATGGCGATGCAATTGCTGTGGAAGGGCATCACCGATTACATCCTCTTCCACAAGGTCGAGATCATGTTCGGTTGCGCCAGCTTTCCCGGCATCGATCCCAATGCACACCGCATGGCGCTTTCCTATCTCCATCACCGGCATCTGGCACCGGCCGAGTTCCGGCCGCGTGCACTCCCCGATCGCTATGTCGACATGAACATGATGCCCTTGTCCGAGATCGACGAGCGGCGGGCGCTGGCCTCCCTGCCGCCGCTCATCAAGGGCTATCTGCGTCTTTCCGGCTATGTCGGCGACGGGGCGGTGATCGATCATGAATTCGGCTCGGTCGATGTCTCGATCGTCGTGGTGACCGCCAAGGTCACCGACAAATACATGAAGCATTACACTCGCCCCGATTACGGCGGCGATGCCTAGCGCATGGAGAAGAGCAGCCTTCCGGCCGTGACGCCAGCGCCGGAGAAGCGGCGCCCGCCAGCTCTTGCGCGTCGCGCCGTCTCGCGGCGCTTCGAACTCGATCCAGGCTCAAGCCTCCGCGCGGTGACGCGCCTTGCCACCTATTTCAGCCTGACGCTCGGCCTCTCGCCGCTGCAACTCGGCCTCCTCCCGGTGCATCGCAAGGCCTCCAGCCTGCTGCCGCGCTTCTATCACCGCATGACCTGCCGCATTCTCGGCATTCATGTCGAAGTGCGCGGGGCGCTCGCGGCGACGCATCCGACACTCTTCGTCAGCAATCATGGCTCCTATCTCGACATCCCGATCCTGGGCTCGCTGATCACCGGCAGTTTCGTCGCCAAGAGCGAAGTGGCTCGCTGGCCGGTCTTCGGCTGGCTTTCCAAGATGCAGCGCACGGTCTTCGTCGATCGGCGCCGCCACAGCACCCATCAGCAGCGCGACGATCTGCAGCGCCGGCTCGATCTCGGCGACGATCTCATTCTCTTTCCCGAAGGCACCTCGAATGACGGCAACCGCGTGCTGCCGTTCCGCTCCGCCCTCTTCAGCGTCGCCGAGCGCGAAGTGCGCGGCCGGCCTTTGACCGTGCAGCCGGTCTCGGTCGCCTATGTCGGCATGGGTGCGCTGCCGATGGGGCATGCCAACCGCCCCTATCTGGCCTGGTATGGCGACATGACGCTGGGTGCGCATCTGTGGAATTTCAGCCGCCTGTCGCGAGTCCGTGTCGTGGTCGAGTTTCATCCACCCGTCACGATCGCCGATTTCGGCTCCCGCAAGGCGCTGGCACAGCATTGCTATGAGAAGGTTTCGGGCGGTGTCTCGGCGGCGATCGCCGGCCGGCCCGCTTTCAGCGCTCAGTAGAGATCCCGGAAGTTCCACGCCGCCGCCGCGACCACGGGACCGAACTCGGCTTCGTTGGCGATGATGGCGCAGGCATCGGGGGCCGCCGCCATCTCCTCCGGCGTCAGGCGAATGGATTGCGTCAGCGCGCCACCCTGCCATTGTCCCAGCTTGCGCAAGGTGCGGACGATGTTGACGCTGACCACGCGCTGGCCGTTATTCTCGCCCGCGGTTACATCGCTCTGGTCGCGATGGGTGAAGGTCACGAACCACAGGCTGGCCGGAACCGACAGCGGTGTCGCGGGCAAGGTCAGCCGGATGTCGCCGCCTGCATCCTTGGCCAGCACTGGTTCGGCCATGACCTTGCGGTTGCGCGCCGCGCGGAGGCCCGCTTCCACGGCCACCCGGTCCGAACCCAGCATGGGAAGGGCGCCGGCGATCACGATCTGCGGCGTGTAGACCATGTTCTCGCCCTTGGCCTTGGCATAAGCATGCTGCCGCGCGCCAAAGGCGGGGGCGGCGAAGCGGTCCTGCCAGCCGGTGTAATCCCAGTAATCGACATGGAAGGAGAGGGCGAGGAGGTCGCGCCTCTGGGCGAGGTCGGCGAGATACCGATCCGCCGGCGGGCAGGAGGAACAGCCTTCCGCGGTAAAGAGCTCCACCACCACGGGCTTTGCCGCGGTGAGCGGCCGCAGGATCGTGGCGGGGGCGGGCGGCACCATATGCACGGGATCGGGTAGCGAGCCGCCGGGCATGGTGCCGCCGGGTGTCTGCAGCGGCCCGGAAAAGGGCTGCACCAGACCGAGCCCCGGGCCGGGCTGGCTCTGCGCCTGGGCCGGCCCGGCGCCGCAGGCCAGCATCGCCAGAAGGAAAAGAAGCGGCTTCAACATGAACTCAACCTAAATTCGCCGCCCTGTCCTGGCCACTCACAATTGCGTGGTTCTGGTGCGTGGTTCTGATGCGTGGTTCCGGTGCGTGGTTCCGGCTCAGAAATCGCTGACCCGGCCGTTCCGCTCCCAATCGCCATAGCGGGTCGGTTCCGGGCCGCTGGGGCCGCCGAATTCCGGTGCCGGCTTGCGGGGCGGCTGGTCCGGCCTGGGCGTTGCTGGCTGAGCTTCCGCGGCGCCGGGCCTGGTTGTCTCGCGATCGGGTGTCTTTTTCATGCCCGGGACGATAGAGCCTCCGCCGCCCCCCTTCAAGCTGCCGGGTCTTGATTCCACCAGGGGGCGGGGCAATCTAAATCCCCGACGGATGGACATGTCCCACCGGGTTGATCGAGGAGGATATTCAGACGATGGGTTACGCACGCACCGCCTTGCTGCTGGCCGCCTTGACCGGCCTCTTCCTGGCGGTCGGCTATGTGGCCGGCGGCCAGAGCGGCATCCTGATCGCCTTCGGCATTGCCTTGGCGATGAATCTCTTTGCCTATTGGAACGCCGACAAGATCGTGCTGCGGATGTATGGCGCAAGGCCCGCCGACGGTCATGAACTAGAGGCGATCGTAGCACAATTGGCGCAACGCGCCGGCCTGCCTGCCCCGAAGGTCTATATCATCGACCAGGACCAGCCCAATGCCTTCGCGACCGGCCGCAATCCGGAAAACGCGGCGGTTGCCGCCACCACCGGCCTCTTGCGCCGCCTCAGCCGCGAGGAAGTGGCCGGCGTCATGGCGCATGAACTGGCGCATGTGAAGAATCGCGATTCGCTCATCATGACCATGACGGCCGTCCTCGCCGGTGCCATCGGCATGGTGGCGAATATGCTGATGTTCACCGGGCTGATGGGCGGGCGGGATGACCGCAACAATCCCCTGGGCGCCATCGGCAGCCTCGCGGTGATGCTGCTCGCCCCCTTGGCGGCGATGCTGGTGCAGATGGCGATCAGCCGCAGCCGCGAATACGAGGCCGACCGCATCGGCGCCGAGATCAGCGGCCAGCCGCGGGCGCTGGCGAGCGCGCTTGCCAAGATTTCCCAGGGGGCGGCGGTGATCGACAACAATGTCGCCGAAGCCAATCCCGCCTCGGCGCATCTCTTCATCGTCAATCCGCTCCATGGCCGCGCCGGCGACAGTCTGTTCTCGACCCATCCCGCCGTGCAGAACCGCATCGAGCGTCTGCTGGCGATGGAATCGGGTGCCGGCATGACCTTCGATCGGCCGCGCGCACCAGCGCGACCCACCCGCGCCTCCTCGATTCCGCAAAGCGGCCGCCGCCCCACCATCGAACGCAGCCGCCGCGGGCCGTGGAGCTGACGCGCTAGGGCGCCAGGATCGTGACGTGATCTGCCGGCGATAGACGCGCCAGTATTTTCTCGAGATCGGCGCTGGCGAAGGCGACGCAGCCTTCCGTTGGGCGGTAATCTTCGTGGGCAAGGTGTACGAAGACCGCGCTGCCCATGCCCGGCACCACCGGATCGTCATTGTGGCCGATCACCAGCACGCGGTCATAGAGATGATCCGCGCGCCACATTTTTTCATGGCTAGCGGGATAGGGCAGAATCACCGCGCGGTTATAGGCGATGTCGTCCGGCGCATCGCACCAGCCGTCCTGTTGCGAGATCGCGGCCAGGGGCAAAGCGGTCTTGGGCGCCGTGTTGCGAAAGAACACGCGGCGCAAGGGAAAGCGGCCGATTGGTGTTGCGCCGTCGCCTTCGTGCTTGTCGGCGCGGATGCCGCCGCGACCCAAGGCGCAGCGGAAATTTTCGCCGTTGAGCTCGGCCCAACCGGTCGTCGTTCCCGGTGCATCGGCGCGGACGATCAGATCCAGCATGGATGTTTAAGGCGTCAGCACAAGGCCTTCGCGCGCCACGACCGTTCCAGGCCGCTGCGCGTTGGCGGCAACAGCGATGCCGTCCATGAAATCGTCGTCATGACTGGGATCGTGGTGGAAGATCACCAATTGCTTGGCTCCCGCCGCATCGGCGAGGCGCGCCCCTTCCGACCAGGTCGAATGGCCCCAGCCGGCAAAGCGCGGAAATTCTTCTTCGGTATAGGTGCTGTCATAGATGAAGATGTCGGCGCCCTTGATGAGCTCAAGAATGGCGCCGTCGAGCTTCCCCGGCGCATGTTCGCAATCGGTCACGTAGCAGATTGATTTTCCCTGCCAGTCGATGCGGTAGCCGGTCGCCTCGTTGGGATGGTTGAGCGGGCAGGTGCGGATCTTCAGGCCCGGGCGCGGCTCCAGCGTCTCGCCGGCGATGAAGTCATGGTAATCGGGCTTGGCGCTGAAGATCTCGAGCGGCACCGGAAAGAACGGCTCGCTCATCAAACCGGAAAGCGATTCCTTCAAGGTGCGATGCGGCTTCAGATGCCCCGCCCAGACGCGGATCTTGCTGGTCGGCTGATAGAGCGGCGAGAAGAACGGCATGCCCACCACATGATCGATATGCGTGTGGGTGAAGAAGAGGTCGACTTCGCAGGCGCCATTCTCGGCCAGCTTGCGGCCGAGGCCGCGAATGCCGGTGCCGGCATCGAAGACGAGCACATGCGGCCCGGCGCGCACTTCCAGGCACGACGTATTACCGCCATAGCGCACATATTCGGGACCGGAGCAGGAGAGGGAGCCGCGAACTCCCCAGAAACGCACGGATAACGGACCCGACAGGGAAGGACCCGATTTGGGACCAGCCGAAGAACCACCAGATTGCGACAACACACTCGTTCCTTATTCGGCGTCCCCGCAAGCCAAGACCGCCATCCCGAAGCCGGGCGTCACCTCCGCGACCCGGCCGGGGCGGATGATGGCATTCTTTGGGCCGATTGCAAAGTCGGTGGATTAAACGTTTGCCCTGGCTTGCTTTGCCCCGTGTGCGCTAAACCGTGTGGTCCATCCGGGTGGGATGCGCGCCTAGCCGCCATTGGGGGGCCTCTTTTGGGCAAAAGAAGAAAGTAAGGTTAATGGCTTCTGCCCCAGAAACCCACCTCGTTTCCGAGCGCACGCGCTGGCCGCTGGTGGCGTTGGGTGTCGCCGTGAGTGCCTTTGGCGCCTATCTCCAGTTCAAGCTGCCGCCGGTTCTGCCGGCCTTCCTCGCCACCTATCCTCATGACGCCGATATGGCGGCGGGCTTCATGTCGGTCTTCGCCCTGGTCGGGCTGATTGCCTCGGCACCTTTGGGCCGCCTGCTCGAGCGCCGCGCCATCTTGCATGCGCTCTTCGCCGGTCTCGTCCTCGCGGCCCTGGGCATTCTCATCGGCCTCGCGGCGCCGCAATCGGGGCCGCTCATGCTGCTGGGGCGCGGCATCGAAGGATTGACCTTCGCAATCTTCGCCCTTATCGGTCCGGTCATCGCCAATCAGGCGGCGGCGCGGCGCGATCTGGGGCTGGTGACCGGTCTCATCGCCACCTGGATTCCCATCGGCCAATTGCTGGCGGGCCTTCTGGCGCTCATCGGCGCCGATTGGCAGGCACTCTGGTTGATCAATCTCGCCCTCATCCTGCCGCTTGCCCTGGCGGGCTGGGCCGCGCGGGCTTCCCTGGGACCGCTCACGCGGCCCGGGATGCAGAGCGCCAGCCTGCCCGGCAGCAAGACCGAGCGCGCGCTCGTCATCGGCGCCGGCATCTTTCTGCTCTGGGCGCTGCAATTCTTCGCCTTCATGACCTGGCTCACCAAATACCTGACCGGCGAACTGCATTTGAGCGACACCGCCGCGATCCTCGCTTATCTGCTCCCGGTTCTCATCATCATGCTGTTCAATATCGCGACCGGCTGGTTGCTGGCACGCGGCATGAAATTGCTGCCGGCGCTCATCGTGGCGCTCTTGATGCAAAGCATCGTCTGGCTGAGTGCGCCCTGGCTTGCCGGCGGAACCGGCATCCTCATGCTGGTGGTCTATGGCATCGGTGCCGGGATCGCCCCCGCCTGCTTCTTCCATCTGCCGCATCATCTTGCGCAAGGCGGCGCGGCCGTCGGGCCCAAAGCCTATGGCGTGCTGATGACCGGGCGCAATTCCGGCGTGCTGCTGGGGCCGATTTTGATGGCCTGGCTCTTTCAGGGTGAACTCGGCTGGACGGGTGCCGCCTTCGTGGTCGCCGGGATCACCGCCATGGCGGCGTTGCTGGCGGGGTTTATCGCCAAATCCGCGCCGCGCGGCTAAAGGCGCGTCACTGCCACTCGATCTCGAAGCGGCCGACCTTCTCGGTGCCGTTGAAGATGATGCGGCAATCGCTCTCGCCGCAAGACGAGATGGCCGCGTTGCGCGCTGAATCTTCCGTGCAGCCGCCGGTCCCGGAGAAACCGCCCCAGGCTGATTTCTTGATCTTGCAATTGGTCGAGGTGCCGAGCTGGGTGCCGGCGCGGTTGACGGCGAGAAAGCGGTAATTGCCCTTAAGCGTTTCCGAATTGGCGAGGAAACGTTCGACCTGCGGCCGCAGCGATGAGGACAGGCGCAGGATGTCGCCACCGCCCAAGGTGGATTCCGTCGGCGCGGCGGCGCTGGCTGTCACGACCGGCGCGGCCGCAGCCGGTTCTGCGACAACCGGTTCGGGCTCTGGCGCCGCCGCAGCGATTGTATCGGGGGCATCGGCGCCGACCCAGGCGATCTCGAAATCGCCGACCTTCTCGGTGCCGTTATAGATGATGCGGCAATCGGCATCGCGGCAGGCATTGATCGCTGCCCGGCGCGCGGAATCTTCGTTGCAGCCGCCTTCGGCGGAATAGCCGCCCCAGCCGGATTTCTTGATCTTGCAATTGGTCGAGACACCCAGCTTGTCGCCGGCGCCATTCACCGCGAGAAAGCGGTAATTGCCCTTGAGCGTCTGCGAATTGGCGAGAAAGCGCTCGATCTCCGGCCGCAGCTCGCGCGAGATATGCAGGGCATTCTTCGTCGCGGCCGGTGGTGGCGGTGCAACAGGCGCCGCCACGGGCATAACCGGTTCCGGCTTTGCGGCGAGGAGCGGCGCGCTGACGAAACCATCGCCCGCGGCGCCGGCGACCTGCAGCCAGGACCCGTCGGCGTTCTCGCCGATGACCATGATCGTCTCGCCGCTCTTCAGCTTGCCGATGACGCGCGCCTCGGCATTCGGCTTGGCGCGGATATTGGCATTCTTGAGGGCGACGTAGCGCGTGCTGGTCATGGCGCGGGTGGTCTCAGTCTCGGGCGCGACCGGTGCCGCCGCTGCGACGACGACCGGTGTTGCCACAGCGGGCTCCGCGGCACTTGTCACCGGCGCACTTGTCGGCACACTGGGCTGCCCGCCGCGCAGAGCTTCCAGACGGACCGCGGCATGTGCTGCATAGATGCCGTTCGGGAACTGGCGCAGATAGGCTTCGAACACGGCCGGGTTGTTGCTGGTCTCGATCGATTTCCAGAGCGCCTGCTCCGCGGCCGGATCGGCGGCGGAAGCCGGCGCCGCGACCGGTGCTGCCAACGATGCCAGAACGACCGAGGCGGTGAGCGAGGACGAATCCCACGGCGTCTGCCGGTCGCCGGTCGCCTGCAGAACCCGGAGGCGCACGGCACGGTGCACTTCTTCGATGGCGGCACCCGGACGCAGCAATTCCTCGGCGAGGGCGGCTGTGTAGGGTGAGTTGCTGGAATCGCCGTCGACCGAGACATCGCCCGGCGCCGTCGAATAGCCGATGAAGCTGCCGCGCGGCGCGTCGACACGCGCGAGGCCCCGCGAGCTGGAGCGGAAACCGCGTGTCAGCGGATTGTTGCGGCAGGCATCGAGGAAGACGAGGTTGACCTTGTTCTCGGCGAATTGCATCTGTTTGAGGATGGTGTCGGCCGAGATCGCCTCGATCTCGACATCGGCCTCGGCTTCGATATGCGCGCCGATCGGCAGCAGGTAATTGGTGCCGTCCACCTGCACGCCATGGCCGGCGTAATAGAAGAGGCCGGTGGCATCGGGTCCCGCATCGCGCAGGGCTTCGCCGAAATCGCGGATCGCGCGCTTCATCTCGTTCTGATCGGTATCGGTCTTGAGCAGAACCTTGAATCCCAATTGCCCCAGGCTGCGCGCGATCAGCTTGGCGTCATTGGTCGGGTTGCGCAGGCGGCCGATATTGTCGTCGTAATCGCCATTGCCGATGACCAGTGCCACGCGCGGCCCCTCGGCCGATGCGGCCGGCGCTTGAACCAGCAATGCCAGCAAGGCGACAAAGCCCAGCATGACGAAGCCGCCGGCGGTGGGTGCCGGACGGTCAAGGTAGATGGCTGGACGCCGCAGAACTGGCCAGCACGACATGATGACGACCCCTATCGACGCGATATGGTGGGCGCTCCGCCGATCCTCCGGCGTGTTGCGCGCGGCCGGCCCGGTCTCAACGCGATCATGATCGATGCGACCGAGATCGATCTCGTGAACCGGGCCTGTGCCACGCTGCATCAAGTACAACGCCGCGCGGACGGGCGAAATGACGCCCGTCACACTGCGCGTACTGATTGCGCTATCACCGGCGCATTCTAGCGCAGAGCCGGTTTTCGGGGAATATCCCTATCGCAACCCGTTGGAATCGCTGGCGTTCAGGGGATGAGCTTGTAGCCGCCGGCATCGGTCAGCAGGATCTGGGCCCGTGCTGGATCCTTCTCGATTTTCTGGCGCAGGCGATAGACATGGGTCTCCAGCGTGTGCGTCGTCACACCCGCATTGTAGCCCCAGACCTCGCCCAGCAGCGTCTCGCGCCCGACCGGCTTCTGTTCCGCCCGGTAAAGATATTTGAGGATCGCCGTTTCCTTCTCGGTGAGGCGGATCTTCTTGTTGGCCTTCTCGTCGACCAGCATCTTCACATTGGGTTTGAAAACATAGGGGCCGATGGCGAGGAGCGCGTCCTCGCTGTGCTCGTGCTGCCGGAGATGCGCGCGGAGACGCGCCAGCAATTCGCCCAGGCGAAAGGGTTTGGCGATGTAGTCATTGGCGCCCATGTCGAGGCCGTGAATGGTATCGGCTTCGCCGGAGGAAGCGGTCACCATGATGATCGGCACGTTGATCCCGGCCTTCCGGAGATTGGCGCAGACCTGGCGGCCGTCATCATCGGGCAGGCCCACATCGAGCAGGATCGCATCCGGCCGCTCGGCCTTGGCCTTCGCCAGGGCTTCGCTGCCCGAGCCTGCCTCGACGCAGGTGAAATCGCCTTCCAGCGTCAATTGCTCGGCCAAGGTCTTGCGCAGGCCCTCATCGTCGTCGACGAGCAGGATACGGCGCTGATGGGTTTGGCTCATGGGTGCTGGAACTCCCCTGTTGCTGGGGGTGAGATAACATTGAGGAGGGGTGGAAACAAGGGAACCGGCAAGATTATTACTCAAAATGGCCTCGCATCGGTGGGGGATTCCATGGATCGGTCCGGTCTGGTTGGTACGGGGGCTGGGCTTGACCGGACCTTGGAAAAATCCCCATATGCCCCATCACTCTCACGGTCCGTATCCGCGCCATCCTGCGCGCGGCAGACCGCCCCGAGCGATAACAATCACGTGACCAGGACCCGTTCGCTGCCATGACGCCGATCGATTCCGCCGCCCTCGACCCCTCGGTCTGGACGGCGACATGCCTTGCCCAGATGGAACGCGCCACCGCCGAATTGCGCCGTGGCGGTCCCGTGGCCTTGCTGGAGGGCGATGAGGCGGCCTTGGTGCTGGCGGCCGAGATGCTGGAACAGCCGGCGCTCGCGGCCCTGCTCGCCGCCAATGGCACGGGCCAGGGCGGCGTCGGCAAGGGCATCCGCCTCGCCGTGACGGCCGAGCGCGCCGAGGCCCTGGTCAAGCAGGGATTGGTGCCGCCGGCGCCGGTCGCTGGAACGGAAGGCGATTACCGGCTGCTGGCGCTCTCCGGCGCGCTTGCCGCCGAGGCGATCCGCCAGGTAGCCGATCCGACCGCTTCACCCGTTGCCTGGCTCTCGGCCGGTATCGCGCCCGCCGCGGATGTGGCGCCGGCGCTCTGCCAGGGGGCGATCGAGCTTACCAAGGCGGCGCGCCTGCTGCCGGCGGCGCTCATCGTCCTGGTACCGCGCGAGGCTCTCGATCAATGGGTCGATCCCGCCTTCCGCCTAGCGGCCCGCGACCTTGCTTATTGGCGGCGCAACGCGGCCGGCAGCCTGCGCCGCGTGGGTTCCGCCCGGGTGCCGCTGGAAGGGGCGGAGGAGGTCGAGATTGTGGCCTTCCGGCCCGGCGATGGCGGCAAGGAACATCTCGCCATCGTCATCGGCAAGCTCGATCCGGCGCAGCCGGTCCTCGCGCGCCTGCATTCGGAATGTTTCACCGGCGATCTTCTGGGCTCTCTGCGCTGCGATTGCGGCGCGCAATTGCGCGGCGCCATCGCCGCCATCGCCGAATCAGGCGCGGGCGTGCTCCTCTATCTTGCCCAGGAAGGGCGCGGCATCGGTCTGGTCAACAAGCTCCGCGCCTATCGGCTGCAGGATGCCGGGGCGGATACGATGGATGCCAATCTGCAATTGGGCTACGGCGCCGACGAGCGGCTTTATCAGCCCGCCGCCGAGATGCTGCGGCAATTGGGGGTGGGGGCGGTCCGATTGCTGACCAACAATCCCGACAAGGTCACCGGCCTCGCCCAATGCGGGATCGAGGTGACCGAGCGCGTTCCGCACGTGTTCCCGTCGAACGACCATAACGAACGCTATCTCAGCACCAAGGCCGTCCGCTTCGGCCACATGTTCTAATCGGCGTCCTCCAAAAGGGTGTTTCGGGGAACTGGCACGGCCATTGCTTTCCTGACGACCTGAGCCCCGGACAAAAAGTTCGGCGGCGACATGGAAATCCGGGTCAAATGGCCGAAACCGCCAATATCATGCTGCCAGGGGCGCCGAATTACCCAGTTCCGGGTGTGACCGGAACGGGCGCCATCAAAGGCGGGCTGTTGCGGCCGGGTTCCATCGATCAATCCCGATTCCAGCAGCTTTTACAGGCTCAAACCCAGGCCGAGGCCGCGACCGAGGCGATGCCCAAGGGCCTCACCCTCGACGATTACCGCAAGCTTGCCGGGGCCCCTGTCTCGGCCAGGACCGCGGCGCCCACCGCGGCCCCCGCGCCCGCCCCGACGGATGGCATCCCCACCCTGTCGGCGGAACAATTTGCCGTGTTGACCGGAATCTCGGTCCCGGAAACGGCGCAAGGCACCCAATTCCCGGCAGGGGATTCCGGGCAGATTCCCTCGGCCGCCCCCGCCGAGCCCACATCCCCTGCCGCCCCCCCTATCGCTGCCCCCCTGCCTACGACCCCGGGCGTTACGGTGGGCGCCCCGTTCGAAATGGTCCCGCCGGAAATCGCCACGCAAACGGCGAGCGTTGAGGATGTCTTGGCGCCGGAATCCGGCGCCGACGGGGTTCCAGTGACCGATTCCGCAACCGAACTGGCGCCCATCGAGGTTGAAGCGACGGCCGAGGCCGAGGATCCGCGCGTGGTCTGGTTCGATTCCATGCCCGACCGGGAAGAGCGCCGCATGCTGGAAGCCTCGGGCCAGAAATGGCGCCTGCGCGAAACCCCCGGCGCCCGTGAATTGTTTCTAGGGCCGGACGGAAAGTTCGGCTGGGACGATGCCCTCGATATCATCAATCCGCTGCAGCACATTCCGGTCGTGGCGCAGATCTATCGTGCCGTGACCGGTGACCAGGCCTATGGCCTGTCGCAATTCATGGGGGCGGTCCCCTTTGGCCCGATCTCCATCGCCAGCGCGGTGATCGATACCGTGGTGCGGTCCGAGACCGGGCGTGATGCCGGCACCGACATCGCCGCCGCGGTTCTGGGCATCGACAACCGCACGCCGGAAGAAGCCAATCTGCATCTCGCCCAGCCGGCCGGTCAGGACCTTGCCGTTTCCCCCGCTTCCGGTGATGACATCCTGGCCGAAGCCGTGGTGCCGGATCCCGCCTGGATGCGCGAGGATCAAATCGGCGGCGCCGGCTGACCCCCGATAAGTTGACATCCGATAAGTTCCGACATGCTTGATTGAGGCGCGCCGAGGCGGCATCTTCGCCCCACTCGCATGCAGACGGTCGCAATCCTCGCCGCCGCCGCGACCGAACGGGGCGAATTCTTATGCCGTTTTCCTTGCCGTCACGCGCCGCCTTCCGCCAATCCCGGCGGCGCCTCTGGCTGGGCCTCAAGACCTTGCTGGGCCGGCGCCCGTCCGGCTTCTTCATTCCCTATCGCTATGCCCATGCGGTGACGGCGCCGGAATCCTATCCGGTGGCGACGGCCTTGTGCGAGGCGGCGGTCGCGGATTTCCGCCAGGCCCTCGCCTTGCTCGACACCTATCGCAGCGACCTGCTGGCCATCCCGGCGCAGGCAAAGCCGCCGGCACCGCGCTGGCAGCAGGATTGGTTCGCGCCGCTCGATGCCGCGATGCTCTATGCCTTCATCCGTGCGCGGCGACCGGCGCGCCTCGTCGAGATCGGCTGCGGCCATTCCACCCGCTTTGCCGCCAAGGCGATCAGCGATGGAAGGCTGGCGACACACCATGTAGCGATTGATCCGGCGCCCCGTGCCGAGATCGGGGCCTTGCGCATCGATCTCCAGAAATGCGTGCTGGCCGCGGCTGATCACAGCATCTTCGGCAGCTTGCGCGCGGGCGACATGCTGTTCATCGATTCCAGCCATATCCTGATGCCGGGCACCGATGTCGACCAGCTCTTCAACCGTGTGCTGCCGATGCTGGCGCCGGGCGTCATCGTGCATGTGCACGACATCTTCCTGCCAGACGATTATCCACGCGCCTGGGCCTGGCGCGGCTATAACGAACAATCGGCGCTGCTGCCCTTCCTCAACGGCAATGGCTTTCGTTTGCTTTTCGCCAGCCATTACGTGACGACCCGCATGGCGGCTTCCCTTGCCGCGACACCGCTGGCCGATCTGCCGCATCATGTCTCGGCGGCACCCGCCACATCCTTCTGGCTGGAACGGCGCTGAAAGCCTATTGCGGCTGCACCGAGACTTTGCGGATCCAGTAGCTGCCGCCGACATTGGTCAGCAACACGCCGTCGAAATCGCCCTTGAGGCTGGTATCGGTGGCGCTGACGGCCAGCTTGCCGTCGACCAGCACATTCATCTTGCCGGCGGAATCCCGGGTCAGCGTCACGTCATGGGGCTTGCCGTCCTCGAGGTTCGCCGCACCGGCAAAGCTGCCGAGATTCGTGGCCCCCTGTTGCGAGACGCGCTGCAGGATCAAGCCGGTCTGATTGCCCGGCTGATAGACGACCCGGTAGAGGTTCTGCGCCGAAGCCCCCTGATAGAGGCTGAGATGGAGCCCGCCATAGCGGTCCTTCGAGGTGAAGGTGGTGGTGAAGTTGAACGCCGCCGGCAGCACCGCCTTGGCATAGATCGAGGCGTATTCCTGCTTGGTCTGCTGCTGCGTGCCTTGCGGATTGAGGATGCCGCCCAGCAGGGTTTCCAGACTGGCCTGCTGGCGGATCTTGCTCACCAGGCCCCGGTTCGAGCCCGATTTGTCGACGCCCCAGCTACCGGCGCTGACTTTCCAGGCGGGGTTGTTGGCAAACTCGCCATCGGCGAATTCGTCCAAGAAGGGTTTTGCCTGCGAGGGCGGGGTGGGCGTGGCGGCCGCTTCGTATTGCGCGATCACCTTCTTGAGATCGGCCAGAAAATCGGGCGAGGCGGCCTGGTCCTTCTCGGCCTGGGCCACCATGGCCTTCAAATCCTTGACCAGCTTGTCGACCGCCTTCCCCTGCTGGCTGCCGGTCCAGGGCTGGTATTGGGCGGGGGCCGTATCGGCATGGGCGGCGGCGATACCGCCAGAATTCAGTCCCAGACCCAAGCTCAAACAGAGCGCCAGAGCGGGCAGAGCGGTGCCCAGCAACCGGTGTTTGCGTGAATTCTTCATGACATGCCTCCCGCGATGATCGTTTTTTGTCTTAGAATCAGTATCGACTCGGGGCTTGCCGCCTGTCTTCCCGGCGCCGCCCATGAGCGCGCTCATTATGAGGTGTCGCGACCGTGCTGCGAAGGGGCTTCACAATATTGTTCCGCGATCTCGCCATCCTGGTGGCGGCGATCGTCGCCCTGCTGATCGTGATCGGCCGCGGCGATTGGCCGTTTCTCGCGGTCGCGACCGCCTTCGGCCTTTGTGCCGCGGCGCTGGTGGTGCTTTATCGCCTGCCGCCGAGCCTGCCGCGCGGCGATACCCAGCCGGCCCCCACACCGCTCCACTTCGCGCGCGGCGAAAATCCTTCCGATCTTCGCGCCATCCTCAACGCTTTGCCGGACCCCGTCCTGGTGCTGGATGATTCGCGCCAGATCCTGATCGCCAATGCGGCCGCGCGCTCGCTGCTGGGGGCCGAGATCGAGGAGCGCAGCCTGCTCGCGGTTCTTCGCCAGCCCGCCTTGCTCACCGCGCTTGAGGCGCTGGCGCGCGGCGAGGAATCGCCGGCTTTCGACCTGCCGGATATCGGTGGCCATGCGCTGGTTGCCGAGCTTAGCCGCATCGATAGCGAGACAAGCGGCGAATCGGCGCCGCACAGCCTCATCGTCTTTCACGACGTCTCGGGTCTCAGGCGTGCCGAAACCCTGCGCAGCGATTTTGTCGCCAATGTCAGCCACGAATTGAAGACGCCGCTGGCGACCTTGATCGGCTTTCTGGAAACGCTGAAGGGCCCGGCGCGCAATGACGAGAAGGCGCGCGAGCGTTTTCTCGACATCATGCTGGCCGAGGCCCAGCGCATGAGCCGCATCGTTGCCGATCTCCTGTCGCTCTCCCGGATCGAGCTCAACGAATATCAGGCGCCGGAAGGCCGCGCCGATCTCAGGCGATTGCTGGGGTCGGTGATCGACGGCCTGACGCTGAAGGCCAAGCAGCGCGGCATCGTCGTGCGCGTGGCCACGCCTGAACGCTTGCCGGAAGTTCCGGGCGATGCCGACGAGCTCACCCAGGTGCTGCAGAACCTCATCGAGAATGCGCTGAAATACAGCCACGACCAAGCGATGGTGACGGTCGAGGTGATGATCATCACCGATCCCGCTCTGCTGCGCCTCCACATGCCGCATTTCCGGTCGGTGCCGGCGGCGGTCGCCATTTCGGTCCGGGATCAAGGCCCCGGCATCGCCCGCGAACACATCCCGCGCTTGACGGAACGTTTCTACCGCGTCGATACCGCGCGCTCGCGCGAGATGGGCGGGACCGGGCTTGGTCTTGCCATCGTCAAGCACATCATCAACCGCCATCGCGGCAAGCTCGAGATTCAATCGGTGCTGGGCGAGGGCAGCACCTTCACCATCTATCTGCCGATGGATTCGGTGCCCAGGGAAATTTCGCCGGCCGCCGCCTGAAGCCGCGCTTCCGCCACCAGCCAGGCGGCGATCTTGTGGAGCAGCCTTTCGGCGGGATGGCTGCGGCGATAGGTGATGAAATAGCCATATTGCGGGCGCTTGAGGCCGGGCGCCAATTGCACCAGCGAACCGCTCCGCAAAAGATCGTCGACCAGGCCCCGCCAGCCAAGCCCGATGCCCTCGCCGCCCAGGATCGCCTGCAGGACCAAGGGATAGGTGCTGTAGAGCATTTGCGGCCGCGCGGCCGGCGGCGCCACGTGATGCAGCCGCAGCCAATCGCCCCAATCCAGCCAATCGGCATTCGCAGTATCCATGTGCAGCAGCTTCTCGGAGAGGAGGTCAGTCACCTCCAGCCGGGGACCCCCCGGTCGGGAAGCTTTGAGATGCGGGCGCTCGTCGAGATAGGCCGGGGCGCAGACCGGGAACACTTCTTCGGAAAAGAGATCGCTCACCTGCCAGCCGGGCCAGTGGCCGGTGCCGAAGCGGATGGCGATATCGCATTCGCTGGTGTCGAAGACATCGTCGTCATCGCTGGTCATCAGGCGAAAGGCCAGAGTCGGAAAGGCCGCGCGCAGCCGCGTGAGGCGCGGCATCAGCCATTGCTGGGCAAAGCCGAAATTGGTGGCAAGGCGGATGGTCTGCTCGCCGGTCTGGGCACGGAGGGCCAGGGTCGCCGCGGCGATATGGTCGAGCCCCAGCGAGACCGCATGGCGATACTCGTTCCCGGCGGTGGTGAGGGTGAGGCCGCGCCGGTTCCGGTAGAACAGGGGCTGGCCGAGATCGGCCTCCAGCATCTGGAGATGCCGGCTGATCGCCGGCTGGCTGATGCCCAATTCCCGGGCAGCCGCCGACATGCTGCCCAGCCGGGCGGCAGCTTCGAAGGGAATCAGGCAACCAATCGGGGGAAAGCGCCGTCCAGCCATAATCAATGTTTATACCAGATCAAAGTTTATTGCAGCTATTCAATATCTTACCGCAAGCGCAAAAATCGCAACATCCTGATATTAAACGGAACCTGCGCGATCATGACGGCACCCCAACTCGAGATCCTCGACCAGCCGCAACCCGGCCTCCGCCTGCACCGGGCCGGGGGAACATTGATGCTGCATCCCCTCTGGCTGCGCGAACGCTGCCGGTCAGTGACGAGCGTCGATACCCGCACCGGCCAGCGGCTCTATAATCCGTCGGACCTCGATCCCGCGCTGGCGATCAGCGGGGTCCGGCGCACGGGGCCGGGCAGCCTCTCGGTGCTCTTCAGCGACGGGCATGAAAGCCAGTTCGCGGAACAGGATCTCCTGGCCGAGGCCGCGATGGCGCCGGGCGAGGACGGCCTGCCGGCACTGACGCCCTGGGATGCGCGCCTCTCGCCCTTTCCCGAAACACAATGGCAGGATCGGCCTGGCGATGCCTTGCGGTTCGACATCGTCGAGAAATTCCTGCGCTACGGCTTTGTCATCCTGCACGGCGTGCCACAGCGCGATCAGGCGATCTTCGAGGTGGCGGAAAGCTTCGGCTTCGTGCGCGACACCAATTTCGGGCGCCTCTTCAACGTGCGCTCGGTGCCCGATGCCAACGATCTCGCCTATTCCTCGCTGGCGCTCGATCCCCATACCGACAATCCCTATCGCGAGCCGGCGCCGGGCATCCAATTGCTGCATTGCCTGACCAACCAGACCTCCGGTGGGCTCTCGACCCTGGTCGACGGTCTGGCTTGCGTCGAAGCCCTGCGGGCGCAGGATCCGGCGGCCTACGATTTGCTCTGCAGGATTCCCAGCCGCTTCATCTTCAAGGATGTCGATGCCGAGCATGTCGCCTGGCAGCCGCATGTGAAGCTGGACGAGAAGGGGGTCTTCCAGGCGATTCATTTCAGCCCGCGCCTGGATTTCTCGCCCTTGCTGCCGGCCCATGAATTGCAGGCTTTCTACGACGCAAGGCGCCAGCTCGACCAATTGCTGAAAGCCGCGCAATTCGAGATCCGCTTCCGCCTCGACGACGGCGATCTGGTCATGTTCGACAACCGGCGCCTGCTGCATGGCCGCACCTCCTTCGATACCCAGGAAGGCATCCGGCATCTTCAGGGTTGTTATATCGACAGCGATGGGCCGCGCAGCCTCTATCGCGTTCTCAAACGCCCCGGTGTCTTACAGGGCGTCTCGCAGAAGCTCGCGGCGGAATAGGATAAGGAACCACGATCATGGGCAAGACAGTCAGCTTCCTGCAGATGAAGGACGGCACGCGCGAGGATTACCTGATGCTGGACCAGTCCGAACGCGATTTCGCGCGCGGGCTGCCGGAACGCATCATGGAGGGCCTCGCCAAGCTCGATCATTCGCTGGAGGGCTACAAGGTCAGCCGGCTGGAGCATTCCCTGCAATCGGCGACCCGCGCCGAGGCCGACGGGGCCGATACCGAGATGGTGGTCGCAGCCCTCATCCACGATATCGGCGACGAGCTTGCCCCCTATAACCATGCCGAAATCGCCGCCGGCATCATCCGCCCCTATGTGCGCGACGAGGTCACCTGGGTGATCGAAAAGCACGGCATCTTCCAGATGTATTATTATGCCCATCATCTGGGCGGCAACCGCAACGCCCGCGACGAATTCCGCGGCCATCGCTGGTACGGCATCTGCGAACGTTTCTGCGAAAGCTGGGACCAGGCTTCCTTTGACCCCGATTACGCCACCAAACCTTTGGCCTATTGGGAGCCGAAGGTGCGCGAGATTTTCGGCCGCAAGGCCCATGATCCCCGTTATGTGAAGTCGGCCGCGTAAACGCGGCAATCCGACATCAAACCGTCACGTGCCCTGAAAAGAGACGCCTTTTCAGGGCACTATCTTTCGGTGTCCACAATCCAGGTGTGCTTCCGACCGCCGCCGGCCGACTCTGTCACATAATCGTCATGAAACCGCAAATGGGCTGTCACGCAAGCGACCTATGAACGGCCTTGCTTGGATCCACCCAACAAAGGTTTTATGCCATGAAGCGCATCACTCTCGCTCTCGCCGCCGTCGGCGTCACCGTGCTCACCGCCGGTGCTGCCGAAGCCCGCGACCAGCTCCACATCGTCGGTTCCTCCACCGTCTATCCGTTCTCGACCGCCGTCGCCGAGGAATTCGGCAAGGCCGGCAAGTTCAAGACGCCGATCGTCGAATCGACCGGCACGGGCGGCGGCATGAAGTTGTTCTGCGCCGGTGTCGGCGAAGGCACGCCGGACATCACCAATGCCAGCCGCAAGATCAAGGACAGCGAGATCGAAGATTGCAAGGCCAACGGCGTCACCGCGATCACCGAAGTGCCGGTCGGCTATGACGGCATCGTGCTCTCGAATGCCAAGTCCAGCCAGCAATTCAATCTGTCGCTGAAGGACATCTGGACGGCTCTGGCCAAGGAAGTGCCGGTCGACGGCAAGCTGGTGGCCAATCCCTACAAGAACTGGAACGAAGTGAATTCGGCCCTGCCGGCCGAAAAGATCGAAGTTCTGGGCCCGCCGCCGACCTCCGGCACCCGTGACGCCTTCGTCGAACTCGTCATGGAAAAGGGCTGCCACGGCATCGCCGAGATCGAAGCCATCAGCGACAAGAAAGCCAAGGCCGCGGCCTGCACCACGATCCGCGAAGACGGTGCCTGGATCGATGCCGGCGAGAACGACAATCTGATCGTTCAGAAGCTGGTTGCCAATCCGAAGGCCTTGGGCGTGTTCGGCTATTCCTTCCTGGAAGAGAACACCGACAAGCTGCAGGGCAGCATCGTCGAGGGTGTGGCGCCGGAATTCGACGCCATCGTCTCGGGCGAATACAAGGTCTCGCGCACCATGTTCTTCTACGTGAAGAACCAGCATGAAGGCGTCATCCCCGGCATCCGCGAATTCGTCGCCGAATTCACCAGCGACAAGGCCGCGGGCGAAGAAGGCTATCTGGCCGACAAGGGCATGATCCCCTTCCCGCCGGAGAAGCTGAAGGAAGTCCAGGCCAGCGCCGGTGCGCTGAAGCCGATGATGTAAGCCTTCGGTACCTGTCTAACGACGTCGCATTCGACCCTCCCCCGGCAACGGGGGAGGGTTTCTTTTATCCGCGCAGCAAGGGATCCAGCAGCGGCAGGCTGATGATGGCCGCCATGGCGATAAGGCCGTAGCAGATCCAGCGGAACAAAATGTCGCCCGCTTGCCCGAAGAGCCGGGCCCCCAGATAGAGCCCCAATCCGTAAGCCGAGGCGATGAGCGCGGTCAGGATGAGAATCTGCAGTGAAATAAGTCCGCCGATCAGATAGCTCACGATCGAGATCGCGCTGGAGATGGCGAAATAGAGCACGATATTGGCACGCACCACATCGCGGCCGATGGCGCCGCCCAGCCAATAGGCGACGACCGGCGGGCCACCGACCTGGGCGGCACCGGTGAAGAATCCGGAGATAACGCCGATGATCGCGTTGAGCGCGGCATAGGGCTGCCCGCGATAGCGCCAGCCCGAGACCAGCAGGACCAAGAGCATCGTGACGATGGCGACCACCGCCCATCGCACCACCAGCGGATCCAGCAAAGCGAGGCCCGCGGTCCCCAGCGGCACGCCAATGAGGGCACCCAAGGCCATGGTGCCGACATTGCGCCGTTCCGCGCGGCGCCAGGCGTTGGGGATGAGGCCCAGGGCCATGATTGCATCGACCAGCAGCAGCAAGGGTGCGGCGCGGGCCGGCTCGATCACGGCACTCGCCAGCGGCATGAAGATGAGGGCGGCCCCGAATCCTGAGAACCCGCGCGCGAGCCCGGCGATGAAGGCCGTGCCGACAAGGAACAGCACGGCTTCGCCGGAAATGCCGGGAATGAGCGCCGTCAGGTCCGCCATGCGCTCACGCCGCCAGCAGATCGGCGGTGGTCACGATGCGGGCATATTCATCCGCGAGATTGGCCAGCGACATCGCATGCACGTCTTCGGCGCTGCGCCAGGTGCCGTTCCAGTCGCGGCGGCCGAAAGTGAAACAGGCATCGGCGACGAGACTTGTGTCGAAGCCGAGATTGCCGGCCATGCGCACGGTCGCTTCCACGGAATTGTTGGTGATGACACCGACGATCACCAGCGCCTTGTGACCGCCGGCCCGCAAACGCGCTTCGAGATCGGTGCCGATGAAGGCGTTGTTGGAGTGCTTGCCGATCACCGGTTCACCGGCCATGGGCTGGGCTTCGGGTTTCCAATCATGGCCCGACTGTCCCGGCCGGTAATGCGAGTTTGGCTCGACGGAATCATGCCGCACATGCCAGATCGGCCAGGCCTTGCTGCGCCAATAGGCGAGGAGTGCGGCGATGTTGCCCTCGGCCGCGGGATTGTTGCGCTCACCCCAATCCGGATGATCGATCGCACGCTGCAGGTCGATCGGCAGCAGCACCGCGCCGGCGGGCCCACTCATGGCTGGACCAGTCCGCGCTCCGCCAGCCAGGCGCGCATCTCGGCGATCTCGCGTTCCTGGGCGGCGATGATCTCCTGCGCCAGTTCGTGATTGTGAGGATCGATGCCGAATTGCAGCACGATTCTGGCCATGTCGATGGCGCCCTGGTGATGGGGAAGCATGCCGAGCACGAAGGCCACGTCCGGGTCCGGATTGGCGACACCCGCCATCATCGGCCCATGCATCTTCTCCATGGCCTGCATATAGGCCGCTGCCGCATCGCCGCTCATGGTCATGTCGTGACCGGCATGGGGATCGACCGCGCCGTCATGCGGATTGGCGGGATCGGGCGAATGGGTCGATTTATCGGCCAAGGCGACATTGCCCTCGGGGCCATAGAGGGCGAGATGCAATCCCCAATAGCCGAGAACGAAGAGCAGCAGCGTCCCGGCAAGGCCCACGGGGATGCCGGCCAGCGCGCGTTTCAAGGCCGGCATGAAGCGGACCTCGCGGCTGTGTTCGCAGACGATCGCCACCAGGATCATCATGATGAGCGCATGGCCGATGAGCTCCACGCGGCCGAAGGGATAGATCGCCGAGGTGAAGATGACGACGAGGGCTAGCGCCGAGAGGCGCCGGATGAGCGGCGTCCAGAAGAGGCCGAACCCCATGGTGAATTCTGCGACACCCGCCATCGGCACGAAGACCGATTCCGGCAGGCCGAAGGTGAGGAAGGGCCGCTCCTCGACCAGCGGCGAGAACCAGTCCGGATAAGCGAATTTCTCCAGGCTCGACCACATCAGGGCGATGGCGACGCCCCAGCGGAGAACGTCGAAACGGTATTTGCGCCAGTTCTCGTTGCCGGATGCTTCCAGCACCAGATAGCCGGCCACACCGATGCCGAGCGCCAGGTAATCGAGCAGATGGAAGACGTCGTATTCGGTAAGCGCCATCAGCCACAGCCCGATGATGCCGGCGGCGGCGAAGATCTGTGTCCGTGGCAGGAAGATGAGGGCCGCGATCAGCAATTGCGTCCAGGAAACCCATTCCGCCGGGGTCTTGAGATCGGGCGTCAAATAGACGCCGCCCACGGCGAAGATGGCGATGAAGAAGGCGGCGATCACCGCGCGCACGAAATCGTCGAGCCGCTGATGCAAGGGATCGGTGAGGCGGTCCATGCCAAGGAGGATGGTCTCGCCGGCACTGGATTTCTCAACGATGCGTGTCGCCAGGAAAAACACCATCACCAGCCCGATCCCGGTCCAGAACCAGGGATTGGCCAGCGTCATGCCGATGGGCTGCGGCGGCGCGCCGACGATATAGGGCGCGAACCATTTCACATGCGCCTCGGCCGGAGACGCCAGGGCAGCGATGGCCGCGAATGATGCGATGCTGGCAAGGATACGGGAATGAGGGAATCCCATGAGGGGGTCACCTTTCTCGACTGACGACCCGCAAGGAATATCAGAATTGGGAAGGTTCGCCCATCCTGCCGTGGCGCGTCACGAATGCGCGCAATAAATTTGTGCCTAAGCCTTGGCGCCCTAGATCTTCGCGCGGGGATGTGCCGCCTGATAGACGCTGAGCATCTGCGCGGCGTCGATCTCGGTATAACGCTGGGTGGTCGAGAGCGAGGCGTGGCCCAGTAATTCCTGGATGGCGCGGAGATCGCCGCCACCGGCGAGGAGATGGGTGGCAAAGGAATGCCGCAACGCATGCGGCGTCGCACTTTCCGGCAGGCCTAATTGCCGGCGCAAGCTCTGCATCGCCCGCTGCACCAGGCGCGGATTCAAGGGGCCGCCCTTGACGCCGGTAAAGAGCGCATCCTGCGGCCCGGTTTTCCACGGAGAATGTGCCACGTAATCGGCGATCGCCTCGGCGATCACGGGCAGGACCGGGACCACGCGCGTCTTGCCGCCCTTGCCGGTGATGCGCAGCATGGCGCCGGCCTTCGGTGCCTCGCCCCGCGTGAGGCCGAGCGCTTCCGAAATACGCAGGCCACAGCCATAGAGGAGGAGCAGGATGGCAAGATCACGCTTCTGCAGCCAGGGTTCCTCATGCAGCAGATCGACATTGTCGAGGGCGGCTTCGGCCTCCGCGGCATTGAGGGGTTTGGGCACCAGGCGCGGCAGGCGCGGCCCGCGTTGCGCCGCCAGCACGCCGATCTCGATCATGCCCTCGCGCACCAGGCGCCGCGCGAAACTCTTCAGGGCCGATAAAGCGCGGGCATTGCTGGCGGCGATGAGGCCACGTCCCTGGCGCGATGCCGCCCAGGCGCGAAGATCGGCGCGGGTGAGACCGCTCATCATGGCAAGATTCGGTGCCTCGCCGCGATAGGCCATGAGGAAGCTGAGGAAATCGCGGAGGTCGCGGGCATAGGCCTCGCAGGTAAGGGGGGCGAGGCGGCGCTCGCGGGTCAGATAGCTGAGCCAGGATTGGAGGGCTTCGGCCAGATCGGGCGCGGCGTTCAGCAACGGATCCACCGCCAGCTCGGTCGCCTCAAGGGCCGGGCCGGCAGTTCCGGTTTTCGCTGTCAGGGCCTGGGGAGGTCCAGCCACGAGCGGACGCCGAATTCGATGATGCGTCCGAGGAAGCTCATCAATTCGGTCCCTTGGCCGGCATGGAAATAGCCGGGATGGCGCGTGCCGAAGGCGATGAGGCCGGCCGGCGCCATGCCGCTGATGCTGAGCCTCAGCAGCGCATCGGAGCGCACCAGATCGGCGGCACCGCCATAGATCTCGGCATCGCCTTCGACTTCGTCGCGGAGCCAGACCTTGCGGTTGCGGCCCATCAGCCGGTCGACCGCACCCCGGTCGAGGAACTGGATGCCCTCATGTTTGGGCCGGCGCGAAGTGACGTCGGTCAATTCCACGCAGAGGCTCACCACATCGACTTCCAGCAGGAAGGCAAGATCGCCGGTGACGATGTCGATGAAGCTCTCGAAGGTCTCGGCCTCCAGGAGGGCGATGACCGAATTGTGGATGCGCTCGGTGGTGTTGAGATTGTCGCGGCTGTTGGCGATGATCTCGTCCTGATCGGCGCGCAGTTTCTGCACGTCGCTCTTCAGCCGTTCCATCATGAATTGCTGCAGATCGACCACACCCTCGCCCTTGTGACGCTTCGGGCTCAATTGCGTGTCCAGCAATTCGGGATGGCGCGCCAGGAAATCGGGATGCCGCTTCAGATAGGCGGCAACCTGCGCAGCGCTCACCCCAGCACTTGTCTTGGCGCTGGGCTTGGCTTTGGCGTTTTCGACCGGGTCCGACATAGAGGCCCTGCGCTATCCCCTGGTGATCCGAGACGGTGATCCGAAAGCTACTAAATCTTTGTTACAGAATTGACTGGCCGGTCTTGGCCCAATCCGCGAGGAACGCGTTGAGGCCCTTATCGGTCAGTGGGTGGTTGAACATCTGCTTCAAGACGGCGGGCGGCAGGGTCGCGACATGGGCGCCCATCTTCGCCGCGGCGGTGACATGGATCGGGTGACGCACCGAGGCCACCAGCACTTCGGTTTTGAGCGCCGCGTAATTCTCGTAGATCTGGCAGATGTCGGCGATAAGCTCCATGCCGTCCTGGCCGATATCGTCGAGGCGGCCGACGAAGGGCGAGATGAATGTTGCCCCGGCTTTCGCCGCGAGCAGCGCCTGCGCCGCCGAGAAGCAGAGCGTCACATTGACCGGCGTGCCTTCCGAGGAAAGCACCTTGCAGGTCTTCAATCCATCAACGGTGAGCGGCACCTTGACGCAGACATTCTTGGCGAGCTTCGCCAGCTTGTGGCCTTCCTGCAACATGGTCTTGTGATCGGTCGCCGTCACCTCGGCGCTCACCGGACCTTCGACGATCTCGCAGATCTCCTTGATCACGTCGAGGATCGGGCGACCCGATTTTGCGATCAGCGAGGGATTGGTGGTGACGCCGTCCAAGAGGCCGGTCGCGGCCAGTTCCTGGATTTCCTTGACGTCCGCGGTATCGACGAAGAATTTCATGAGCAAAGTCCTGGATGAAAGCGGGTCTTTCAGATTGCCGGCGCCGCACCTAAGGTGCGGTCTTTCCCAGCGAGTCGCCCGATGCCTTTGCGCCCGGCGATTCCGCTGACCACGAATCAGATGCCCCGAGTCTAGCTGTCGAGACACAGGATGCCAACTGAAACCGATCATGCGCTGGAGGAGGGGGGCGAGCCGGTCGCTTCCGCCCATCCGCTTGGCCAATCGGTCGGCGTTCTGGTGCCATTGGCGCTGTTCCAGCCCTATGACTATCTCGTTCCCGCGGGGCTGCAGCTTCGCCGGGGCGATTTCGTGACCGTGCCGCTGGGGCGGCGCAGCGTTACCGGTGTCGTCTGGGGGCCGGCTTTGGGCGATGTGGATCCGGCGAAACTGAAACCGGTCACAGCAAGGCTGCCGCTCGCCCCCTTGCCGGCGATCTCCTGCGATTTCATCGATTGGGTGGCGCAATACGGCATGGCGCCGGTCGGCGCCGTCCTCCGCATGGCGATGAGCGTTCCCGATGCGCTCGAGCCGGAACGCGCCTTGAAGGGCTGGACGATCGGCGCGGCGATGGACGTCAAGATCACCGATGCCCGCCGGCGTGTCCTCGATCTGCTCGCCGGCTCGCCGCCGCTGCCGCCCACGGAACTCGCGCGCGCGGCGGCGGTGAGTGTGGGCGTCATCACCGAGATGGGCAAGCTCGGCTTGCTGCGTTCGGTGCCGCTCGCTCTGCCGCGCCCTTATGGCGATCCGGAGGCCGATGCCGCCGGCCCCGTTCTTTCATCCGCGCAAGGCGAGGCCGCGCGCGATCTTGCGAAGCTCCAGCCCGGCGTCACCCTGATCGACGGCGTCACCGGTTCGGGCAAGACCGAGGTCTATTTCGAGGCGATCGCCGCCTGTCTCCGTGCCGGCAAACAGGCCGTGGTGATGGTGCCGGAAATCGCGCTGACGCCGCAATGGCTCACCCGTTTCGAGGCGCGCTTCAACGCGCCGCCCGCGCAATGGCATTCGGAACTGACGGGCCTCGCGCGGCGCCTCACCTGGCGCGGCGCGCTCGATGGTTCGGCCAAGGTGGTGGTGGGTGCTCGGTCGGCCCTGTTCCTCCCTTATCGCGATCTCGGCCTCATCATCGTCGATGAGGAACACGAAAGCGCCTTCAAACAGGAAGACGGCGTCATCTATCAGGCGCGCGACATGGCGGTGGTGCGCGGGCATCTCGCCAAGATCCCCGTCATCCTCGCCTCGGCGACGCCGTCTCTGGAAACGATGGTCAATGTCGAGAGCGGCCGCTACCGCGCGGTCCATCTTCCCGACCGTCATGGCGGCGCCACTCTACCCGCCATTCATTTGATCGATCTCCGCCTCGACAAGCCGGGGCGGCAAAGCTGGATCGCCCCCAGCCTCAAGGCGGAACTCGACAAGACCTTGGCCGCCGGCGAACAGGCCTTGCTCTTCCTCAATCGGCGCGGCTATGCGCCCTTGACGCTGTGCCGCACCTGCGGGCATCGCCTGCAATGCCCGCGCTGCACCGCCTGGCTGGTCGAGCATCGCTTCCATCAGAAACTGATGTGCCATCATTGCGGCTTCGAACAGAACATGCCCGATGCCTGTCCAGCTTGCCTCAACGAGGGCAGCTTCGCCGCCTGCGGCCCCGGCGTCGAGCGCCTGGCCGAGGAAGCGGCGGCCCTCTTTCCAGATGCCCGGCGCCTGGTGCTGACCAGCGATACGGTGACCGGCCCCGCCAAGGCCGAGGCGCTGATGAAGATGGTGGCGGAACGCGAGGTCGATCTCGTCATCGGCACGCAGATCATCGCCAAGGGCCACAATTTTCCGCATCTGACGCTGGTCGGTGTGGTCGATGCCGATCTTGGTCTTCATGGCGGCGATCTCCGCGCCGCCGAGCGGACCTACCAATTGATGCAGCAGGTGGCGGGGCGCGCCGGGCGCGGCGAAAAACCGGGCCGGGTCTATCTGCAGACCTACGATCCCGACCGCGCCGTGATGCAGGCGCTGAAATCCGGCGACCGCGAGGCTTTCATGGCGGCCGAGGCCGAGGACCGGCGCGAATCCGGCATGCCGCCTTTCGGACGTCTCGCAGCCCTCATCCTCTCCAGTCGCGACGAGGCCGCCGTGACGCAGAAGGCGCGCGAGCTTGCCCGCACCGCCCCGCACCGCGAGGGTGTCACGGTCTTGGGGCCCGCCCCGGCGCCGATGGCGCTGCTGCGCGGCCGCCACCGCATCCGCTTTCTCCTGAAAACGCGGCGCGACATCGCCCCGCAAGGTGTTTTACGTTCCTGGCTCAAGGGCCAGAAATTCCCCGGCGATCTGCGCCTCCAGATCGATATCGATCCCTATAGCTTCATGTGAAAGAGGCGGCCGGAACCCCGCGCCCTGCCATTTGTTTGGTTGCGGCCGGTATGCGATCATGCCGCGGCGTTCAATTGATCAGGGGAGCCAGGTCATGAAATGGCGCATGGGACGGCGCAGTTCCAATGTCAGCGACCAGCGCGGTGCCGGCGGCGGGCTCGGTGGCTTGGGTGGTCTTGGTGGCCTCGGTGGCTTGGGCGGCGGGGGCAGCGGCTTCCGCGGCCCGCGCCTGGGCCTCAAGGGCATCGTCATCCTGGTCATCATCTTCGTGGTGATGAGCTTCATGGGGCTCGATCCCCTGGCGATATTGGGTGGCCTCACCGGCGGCTCGTCGCGCAGCGGCGAGATGTTGGCCCCTTCCTCCCAGGGCGTCACCGAAACCGGGGACCGAGCCGAGGACGAGATGGCGGAATTCACCTCCGTGATCCTGGCTTCCACCGAGGATACCTGGCGCGACATCTTCACCGAGGCGGGCCAGTCCTACCGCGAACCCACGCTGGTGATGTTCTCCGACTCAGTGCAATCGGCCTGCGGCTATGCGCAATCGGCCATGGGGCCGTTCTACTGCCCGCCCGATTCCAAGGTCTATATCGATCTCTCCTTCTACCAGGATCTCGCCCGGCGCTTCCAAGCCCCCGGCGATTTCGCCCAGGCCTATGTCATCGCCCATGAAGTCGGCCATCACGTGCAGAATCTCATCGGCGTTGAGGAAGACGTGCGCCGCCAGCGCGCTGGGTTGAGCGAAGCCGAAGCCAATGCGCTCTCGGTGCGGGTCGAATTGCAGGCCGATTGCTTCGCCGGCATCTGGGCCAACCGCCTGGTGGCCGAGAATGCCGAGGTGCAATTGGAAGAGGGCGATATCCAGGAGGGCCTCAATGCCGCCAGCGCCATCGGTGACGATCGCCTGCAGCAGCAAAGCTCGGGCCGCGTCGTCCCCGACAGCTTCACCCATGGCAGCTCGGCACAGCGCATGCGCTGGTTCAAAAAGGGCTTCGATTCCGGCAACCCCGATCTCTGCGACACCTTCAGCGCGAACGATCTTTAAAGGCACCTTACGTCGAAAATCGCGCGGGCAAGATGCAGTCAGGGCCGGTCGTTTCCGTCATTATCGCCGCCTATCAGGCGCGGGACTTCATCGGCGCCGCGATTGCCTCGGCGCTGGTGCAAGACGTGGCGCTGGAAATCATCGTGGCGCCGGACGAGCCGCGCGGGGCCTCGGATTACACCGATCTTGCCGCGCGCGATCGGCGCATCCGCGTATTGGAGGGAGTGCCGGCGCCGACCGGGCCGGGTCCCGCGCGCAACCGGGCACTTGCCGCCGCGCGCGGCGATTTCATTGCTCTCCTTGATGCCGATGATCTCTGGTCGCCGGATTATCTGGCGCGTCTGCTGCCGTTGGCCGAAAAGCATGGCGCAGCTTTCGGCCGCACGCTGATCACCGATTGGCAAGGCCAGGAGATACGCTCGGTCGCCGGCAAAAATGAGAGGGCCGATTTCGCGACCTTCGAAACCGCCTTTGCCTCGTTTCATGGCGTGACGCGGCGCGATCCGGCGCGAGCCTGGCAGGATGTGCTGGCCGAGGATGTGCTGTTCGATCTTGAGACGCTGGCGCTGGCCGGCGGCCGCGCGCCCTATGCCGATGCCGCGATCTATCAATTGCGCCTGCGCCCCGCATCGCTGACGCGTGACGACGGCTTCATCCGCAACATCGCGGCCGGTTATGAGCATCTGATGGCCGCGATCGCCAATAATGCGACGGCGATTGCACCCGCGTACCAGCCCGCCGCCATCGAGGTGTTTCGCCATTGGGCGGCGATGAATGCGCGTTTTGAAGCCGCCCTGTCGCTGAATTCAAACCTAGACTACCAGACATTTGCGACCAGAATCCTTGGCGGCGCCCGAATCGATTGAGTCCACCGAATAGGACGGACATTAAAGCGGGCAAAAGCACGCAAGGCCCCTCACCCATTGATACGGATCAAGCGAAATGGTGCATAATTCCGATGGGGCAAGCTGCCGCCGTGTGGGCGCGGCGCATGGGATTGTGCATGGATCGCTTGATCACCATCGTTCAGGATCTCTCGCTGGCGCGGCATATCGATGACGTGACCGAGATCGTGCGCCATGCGGCGCGCGAACTGGTCGGGGCCGACGGTGCCACCTTCGTGCTGCGCGACGGCCCGCATTGTTATTACAAGGACGAGGATGCGATCGCGCCCTTGTGGAAAGGCAAGCGCTTTCCGCTTGAGAGCTGCATCAGCGGCTGGTCCATGCTCAACCGACAGCCGACGGTGATCGAGGACATCTTCGTCGATGAGCGCATCCCGCATGCCGCCTACAGCCCGACCTTCGTCAAAAGCATGGTGATGGTGCCGATCCGCACCAGGGATCCCATCGGTGCCATCGGCACCTATTGGGCCCATCGACATCGTGCCTCGGCCAATCAGGTGCAGATGTTGCAGGCCTTGGCCGATTCAACCTCGGTGGCGCTGGAGAACGTCCAGATCTATGCCGAACTGGAAGAGCGCGTGCGCCGGCGCACGGAGGAACTCGCCACCGCCAATGAGCGCCTGCGCGAAGAGATCGCCGAGCGCGAGCGTGCCGAAGCGATCGTGCACCAGATTTCGATCACCGACGATTTGACCGGCATCTATAATCGCCGCGGCTTCCGCCTGCTGGCGGGGCGCGAACTTGCCATGGCGCGGCGGCATAACGGCATTGCGATGCTGATCTTTGCCGATGTCGATCACCTCAAGCAGGTCAATGACCGCGATGGCCACAGCGCCGGCGATGCGCTGATCACCGATACGGCGAAGCTCCTGCAGCGCGTCTTTCGTGTCACCGACGTGGTCGCGCGCCTCGGCGGTGATGAATTCGCCGTGCTGTGCCCCAGCCGCGACGGAGAAGCGATCGAGACACTCTCGCGGCTGCGTCATGCCTTGCATGATTTCAATCTGGCGGCGCGACCGCTCAATGCGCTCTCGCTCAGCCTCGGCTGCATCATCGTGCCGCCGGATGACCTGCGTGACCTCGATGCGCTGCTCGCCGAGGCGGACCGCGCCATGTACATCGATAAATCAGCCCGCCGTGGCTTGATGCCCATGGTGAGCTGACCTCCACTTGAAGCTTGCGGCGCGTTCTTGTATTGTTCCGACCCATCGACATCTCGAGGCGGAACATGCTGAAGCTTTATCTCGGGGCCTTGAGCCTTTTCTCGCGCAAGGTGGAGATCGCGCTGGGCGAGAAGAACATTCCCTATGAGCGCGAATTCGTCGCCTTTACCCAGGAGAAAGGTTACGAGCCCCGGCATCCGGCCGTGCTTGCTGCCAACCCGAAGCGCCAGGTGCCGGTCCTGGTCGACGGCGACCTCGCCCTCTACGATTCGACCGTGATCTTCGAATATCTCGAAGAACTTTATCCCGGTCCGCCGCTTTATCCGGCGAGCCCCCAGGACCGCGCCCGCTGCCGTCTCCTGGAACTCGATGCCGATGAGATTCTTTTTGCCCCTGTCCGCAACCTCCTGTTCCGGACCGAGCCGCCCCATGCCGATCCCGCCATCCATGCCGGCCGCATCGCGGCGGGACTGGCGGCCGAGGAAAGTCTCAAGGAGCGCTTCGCCGGGCTCGACCGCCGCGTCGCGGGGAGCATCTTTTTCTGCGGAACGCATCTTACCGTGGCCGATATCGGCCTCTTCATGACCATCCTCTTTACCCAGCGCCTGAAGGGCCCCGCCCTCGATCCCTATCCGGGACTGGCTGCCTGGTATCGTCGGTTGCTGGGACGCCCGGCCTTTGCCAAGGCGGCCGCCGAAATCGCCGCCGCCGACCGCGAACTTTCGCCGGCACTGGGCGGTTGAGGCGGTTTCCGGACCCCCTGAGGCAAGGCGCCGCGGAGGCTATTCGGGGGGTGTTGCCGTTAACCCTTCTCTTTCGCGAAATATGAATATTTTTCAAATAGTTGATAAAAGCATGCAGCCCCCGGCCGGGGGCTGTTGATTACCCGGAAACCATATGTTACTAACCCGCCGCCTGTCGCAGCGCGGAAGTCCGCTGAGGCCGGCCGGTAGGGTTTGTGCCGGCGCCTGGCGCCAACAAGATTTCTCCCGAAAAATCAATTTGTTAAGACCAGGGATGGGGGCGACATAGTGGCAGCCCAGGCAGCAACGGAAACCGGCTCTCTCGCGCAGCGTTATGCGGGCGCGCTCTTTGACCTCGCCGATGCGAAGCAGGCGATCGACGCCGTGGCCGCCGATCTGGCCGCGATCCTCAAGATGACCGATGAATCGAGCGATTTCCGCCGCCTCATCGGCTCCCCGGTCCTTTCCCGCGCCGATCAGGGGAAGGCCATCGCCGCCATCGCCCAGGCGGCCGGCTTCAACGCCCTCACCGTGAAATTCCTGGGCCTCCTCGCCCAGAACCGCCGCCTCTTCGCGCTTCCCGCGATGATCGGCGCCTTCAAGAAGATCCTGGCCAAGCGCCGGGGCGAGATGACCGCCGAGGTCTGGTCCGCCCGACCGCTGTCGGCCGAGCAGCAGAATGCGCTCGCCGAGGCCATCAAACGCGCCCACGGCGCCAAGGTCACCATGGAGGTCCGGCAAGATCCGGCCCTCATCGGTGGCCTGGTCGTCAAGGTGGGCAGTCGCATGATCGATTCGTCTATTCGAACCAAGCTGCAGAAGCTGCAGCTCGCCATGAAAGGGGTTGGATAATGGAAATCCGCGCCGCCGAAATCTCTGCCATTCTCAAGCAGCAGATCGAAAATTTCGGCAACGAGGCTGATGTCACCGAAGTTGGCCAGGTGTTGAGCGTTGGCGACGGCGTCGCCCGCGTGCACGGTCTGGACAACGTCCAGGCCGGTGAGATGGTCGAGTTCCCGGGCGGCATCCGCGGCATGGCCCTCAACCTCGAAACCGACAATGTCGGCGTCGTCATTTTCGGCGACGACCGCGACATTAAAGAGGGCGATACGGTCAAGCGGACCGGCGCCATCGTCGACGTGCCGGTCGGCAAGGGTCTGCTCGGCCGCGTGGTCGACGGTCTCGGCAATCCGATCGACGGCAAGGGCCCGCTCACCAATGTGACGCGCACCCGCGTCGAGGTGAAGGCGCCCGGCATCATCCCGAGAAAGTCGGTGCATGAGCCGATGCAGACCGGCTTGAAGGCCATCGACAGCCTGGTTCCGGTCGGCCGCGGCCAGCGCGAGCTGATCATTGGTGATCGTCAGACCGGCAAGACCGCCGTCATCATCGACACCATCCTCAATCAGAAGGCGATCAATTCCGGCACGGACGAATCGAAGAAGCTTTATTGCATCTACGTCGCCGTCGGCCAGAAGCGTTCGACCGTCGCCCAGATCGTGAAGACGCTGGAAGACAACGGCGCCCTCGAATATTCGATCGTCGTTGCCGCCACCGCCTCGGAACCGGCGCCGCTGCAATTCCTGGCGCCTTATACCGGCTGCGCCATGGGCGAGTTCTTCCGCGATAACGGCATGCATGCCGTGATCTTCTACGACGATCTTTCCAAGCAGGCCGTCGCCTACCGCCAGATGTCGCTGCTGCTGCGCCGTCCGCCGGGACGCGAAGCTTATCCGGGCGACGTCTTCTATCTGCACAGCCGCCTGCTGGAACGTGCCGCCAAGATGAACGACGCCAACGGCGCCGGCTCCTTGACCGCCCTCCCGGTCATCGAAACCCAGGCGGGCGACGTCTCGGCCTATATTCCGACCAACGTGATTTCGATCACCGACGGTCAGATCTTCCTCGAGACCGGCCTCTTCTATAAGGGCATCCGTCCCGCCATCAACGTCGGTCTCTCGGTCAGCCGCGTCGGCTCCGCCGCCCAGATCAAGGCGATGAAGCAGGTTGCCGGTCGCATCAAGCTGGAACTCGCGCAGTATCGCGAAATGGCGGCCTTCGCGCAGTTCGCCTCCGATCTCGACGCGGCCACGCAGAAGCTGCTGGCGCGCGGTGCGCGCCTCACCGAGCTCTTGAAGCAGGGCCAGTATCAGCCGATGCCGGTCGAAGAGCAGGTCGTGGCGATCTTCGCCGGCGTCCGCGGCTTCCTCGACGGTATTCCGATCAACCAGGTCAACCGCTTCGAAGCGGCCTTGCTCAGCGAGATCAAGGCAAAGCATGCGGATATCCTGACGGCCATCCGTACCGAGCGCGAGATTTCGAAGGTGAATGAAGACAAGCTCACCGAGATCCTCACCGCTTTCGCGAAGTCGTTCACCTAAGTTCGTCACTGTTCAGGTTGAGAAGGGGCAGCAATGCCGAACCTTAAGGACCTCAAGGTCCGCATCAACAGCACGAAGAACACGCAGAAGATCACCTCGGCCATGAAAATGGTCTCGGCGGCCAAGCTGCGGCGTGCGCAGGAGCAGGCCGAAGCCTCGCGCCCCTATGCCGAGCGCATGGAAAAGGTGCTGGGTGCCCTCGCTGCCTCCATGGCCGGCAAGGACAACGCGCCGGTCTTGCTCGCCGGTACCGGCAAGGACGATGTGCATCTCCTCGTGGTGATGACGTCGGATCGCGGCCTCTGCGGTGCGTTCAATTCTTCGATCACCCGCCAGGCCCGCAAGATGGCCCGCGATCTCAAGGCCGCCGGCAAGAAGGTGAAGATCTTCTGCGTCGGCCGCAAAGGCCGCGACCAGCTCAAGCGCGAATTCGCCAACGAGATCATCGGTACGATCGAGGATGTGGCGAAGCCGCGCCTCACCTTCGAAGCCGCCGCCAAGATCGCCACGCGGATCAGCCATATGTTCGAGGCGGGCGAGTTCGACGTCTGCACGGTGATCTACAACAAGTTCAAATCGGCGATCACCCAGATCGTGACTCCGCAGCAGCTCATCCCGTTCGCGCTGGTGAGCGCCAATGAGAATGTCGATGCCGGCGCCGCGATCTATGAATACGAGCCGGACGAGGAGGAAATCCTCGCCGATCTCCTGCCGCGCAATCTCTCGATGCAGGTTTATCGCGCGCTCCTGGAAAATGCCGCCTCCGAACAGGGCGCGCGCATGAACGCCATGGACAACGCGACCCGCAACGCGGGCGAAATGATCAACAAGCTGACCATCAACTACAACCGGACCCGTCAGGCCAACATCACCAAGGAGCTGATCGAGATCATCTCCGGTGCCGAAGCCGTCTGATCTGGCCGTCTAGAGTTCGTTCCAAAGGAGCCACCAACATGTCGAAGAACATCGTCGGCAAGATTACGCAGGTAACGGGCGCCGTCGTCGACGTGCAGTTCGAAGATGCCCTGCCCGCGATCTTGAACGCGCTGCATGTGCAGAACCAGGGCAAGCTCCTGGTGCTCGAAGTCGCCCAGCATCTCGGCGAAAGCACCGTGCGCGCGATCGCCATGGACACGACCGACGGCCTGGTCCGCGGCGCCGAAGTCAAGGATACCGGCGCCCCGATCTCGATGCCGGTCGGCCCCGAGACCCTCGGCCGCATCATCAACGTGATCGGCGACCCGATCGACGAGCGCGGCCCGATCGGCCACAAGCAGACCCTGCCGATCCACCGTTCGGCGCCGGAATTCTCCGAGCAATCGACCGAGGCGCAGATCCTCATCACCGGCATCAAGGTGATCGATCTCCTCGCCCCCTACGCCAAGGGCGGCAAGATCGGCCTGTTCGGCGGTGCGGGTGTCGGCAAGACCGTCACCATCATGGAATTGATCAACAACGTCGCCAAGGCGCATGGCGGTTACTCGGTGTTCGCCGGTGTCGGCGAGCGTACCCGCGAAGGCAACGATCTCTATCACGAGATGATCGAATCCGGCGTCATCAAGCTGGACGGCCCGGGTTCCAAATGTGCCCTGGTCTATGGCCAGATGAACGAGCCCCCGGGAGCCCGCGCCCGCGTCGCCCTTTCGGGTCTCACCGTCGCCGAATATTTCCGCGATGCCGAAGGCCAGGACGTGCTGTTCTTCGTCGACAACATCTTCCGCTTCACCCAGGCGGGTTCGGAAGTCTCGGCGCTCCTCGGCCGTATCCCCTCGGCGGTCGGCTATCAGCCGACTCTCGCCACCGACATGGGCGCGCTGCAGGAACGCATCACCTCCACGAAGAAGGGTTCGATCACCTCGGTGCAGGCCATCTACGTGCCTGCCGACGATTTGACCGATCCGGCGCCGGCCACGTCCTTTGCCCATTTGGACGCGACCACGGTGCTTTCCCGCCAGATCGCCGAGCTCGGCATCTTCCCTGCGGTCGATCCCCTCGATTCGACCTCGCGCATGCTCGACCCGCGCGTCATCGGTGAAGAACACTACGCCGTCGCCCGCCGCGTGCAGGAAGTGCTGCAGGGCTACAAGGCGCTGCAGGACATCATCGCCATTCTGGGCATGGACGAGCTCTCGGAAGAGGACAAGCTCACCGTCGCCCGCGCGCGCAAGATCCAGCGTTTCCTCAGCCAGCCCTTCCATGTCGCCGAAGTCTTCACCGGCACGCCGGGCGTGCTGGTCAGCCTCGCGGACACCATCAAGGGCTTCAAGGGCATCGTCGAAGGCCAGTATGACGACCTCCCCGAATCGGCCTTCTACATGGTGGGCACGATCGAGGAAGCCGTCGCCAAGGCCAAGAAGATGGCGGAAGCGGCCTAACGAGATCGGGGGCGTCGATGGAACGATCCATTGGCGCCCCCGTTGAGTTCACGAGATCGTCCGCCGGAACAGCGCCGGTTTGGCCGGTCTCGATCAAGGGCGTCCTCTTCGTCGGCGCGGAAGTTGTTCTCCTGAAGAACGAGCGCGACGAGTGGGAATTGCCCGGTGGCCGGCTCGAAACCGGCGAAGATCCGGTCCCCTGTCTTGCCCGCGAAATCGCGGAAGAGCTGGGGATCGAGGTGGAGATCGCGGACCTCCTCGATTGCTGGCGCTATCCGGTGCTGGTGGATCGTTCGGTTCTGATCGTCACCTACGGGGTGAAGCCGCTGGCGCAAGCCGAGCTCCACCTCAGTCACGAACACAAGGCGCTGGGGCGCTTCGCGATGGCGGACATCGCGGCCCTCAGGATGCCGGAAGGATACCGGCGCAGCATCCGCCATTGGGCGGAACGTTGCGGCCTCTAGGAAGCAAAGGTTGAGATCATGGCCGATCAGGTGCATTTCGAACTCGTCTCGCCCGAGCGTTTGCTGTTCTCGGCCAATGTCGCCGAGGTGGTGATCCCCGGGACCGAGGGCGATTTCGCCGTCCTCCCCGGCCACAGCAATCTCATCTCTACCCTGCGCGCCGGGGTCATCCATATCCTCGATAACGGGACCCAGGTCAGCGACCGCATCTTCGTCGAGGGCGGCTTTGCCGAAGTGAATGCCGAAGGCTGCACGGTTCTCGCCGAACGCGCCGCGCGCGTCGACGAGATCGATCGCTTGAAGGCCGAGCAGGCTTTGGCCGATGCGCGCGAGGATGTGCAGGACGCCAAGAACGATCTCGAGCGGGCGGAAGCAGCACAGGCGGTCGAAATCGCCGAAGCGCGCCTCATCGCTCTGGGTGCGTCGGTTTACTAAGAAAAGGCTTTCCTTGTCATTCCCGCTTTTGCGCGACTGACAAAGCAGGAAGCAACGAGTCGAGGTATCGGAAGGCGGAGCGCGCATGGCGCATTGGATGCTCGACCAGATTCCGTGGGATCGCTTCGATCCCGCCCTGGTCGATCCCGACATCGTCAAACTGGTCAAAGCCGCCGCGCTGGTCGAATATAATGGCGGTGACTACGCCACTTATCTCAATAATGTGTTTCACGATGATGACGGCTTTCGCGCCGTCGCCGATGATTGGGCGCAGGAAGAAGTCCAGCATGGCGCTGCTCTGGCGCGCTGGGCCAGGCTCGCCGATCCCGCCTTCGATTTCGAGGCGGCCTTTCAGCGTTTCACCGACGGTTACAAGATCGTCCTCGACGTGAATGCCTCGGTGCGGGGCAGCCGCTCGGGCGAATTGGTGGCGCGCTGCATCGTCGAGACCGGTACCTCCTCCTATTACACGGCCCTGGCCGAAGCCTGCGCCGAGCCGGTCTTGAAGGCCATCTGCCGCAAGATTGCGGCCGACGAGTTGCGGCATTACAAGCTCTTCTACACGCATCTGCAGCGCTATCTGGAAAAGGAAGAGTTGGGGGCCTGGGGCCGCGTTCGCATCTCGCTCTCGCGCATCACCGAATCCGAGGATGACGAGCTCGCTTACGCCTATTACGCCGCCAATCACGCGACCGAGCCCTATGAGCGCAAGCGCTTCTCCTCAGCCTATGCGCGCCGCGCCTATGCCTATTACCAGCCGCCCCATATCCAGCGCGGCATCGCCATGGTGCTGAAGGCCGCCGGCCTCAACCCGCAGGGATTGCTCCTGAAGCCGCTTTCGGCCTTCGCCCTCTGGTTCATGCGCCGCCGCGTGGCTCGCCTCTTGGCGGCCGGGGCTTAATCGGTCGGGGCTTAATCCGTCGGATATTTCGTGGCCGCCATGCTGGGCCGCGCGGAAATACGTTCCCACCAGGCGGTGAGGCGCGGGCGTTCCGCCAGCAGGATGCGGCCTTCCTCGGTCTTCAGGCCATAGGCGATCATCGGCGCCGCGTAGAGATCGGCCAAAGTGAGTTGCGTGCCGGCCAGCCAATCGCCGGCACCTTCCTCCAATACCTTGAGGCAATGCCGGGTCTTGAAGATCGCATAGGTGATCGCGGCTTCATCCGCCGCTTCGCCGGTCTTGGCCGCCTCGTCGCGCGCCACATAGATGTCCCAGACCAGGGGGCGATAGAGATAATGGTCGAGCACGCTCATCACCTGGTTCACCCGCGCTCGCGCAGCCGGTGTCTCTGGCAGCAAAGACGGGCCCGGAAAGGCTTCCTCGACATAGCGCGTGATGGCGCCGGTCTCGTAGATCGTGACGTCGCCATGCTGCAGCGCCGGGATGCGCGCGAAGGGCTGCAGTTTCAGGTAATCGGGCGGCGGCCCGCCTTCGGCGAAGATGTCGATTTCGACGAGGTCGTGATCGATTTTCTTTTCGATGAGGGCAAGCCGCGCCACGCGCACATAGACACTGTAGCTGGCGCCATAGAGGACAGGCTTCATTCTTTTGGTGGCCAATTTTCGGGTGGATTGAGTTCGACGTAACGCTGGATCGCCTTCGAGGCGCGCGAGATCACCTGCCGGCGCAGGAGCACGCCCATCACTAGGAAGATGCCGATGATGAAGGGCACCGGTCCCGCCAGCCAGGCGAGCCAGGCCGCTCCGAAGTAATAGCAGCGGATACCGCTGTTGAAGCTGTCGAGGGCGCTGGTATAGACCATCGCCAATTGTTCGGCCAATTCCGTGCGGTGTGGATAATCGTTGAGCGCCAGGGGTGCGGCACCCACCAGGGCGCAGCAGTAATTGTATTGCCTGAGCGCCCAGGTGAAGCGGAAGAAGGCGAGGACCAGCAGCACCACCATGCCCAGCAATTTCAGCTGGAAGAGCCCGGGATCGCCCGCATCGATGAAATGCCAGCGCGCGATGAGGGCGAGTGCCGCGTCGGCCTGGGCGAGGACGCCGATGAGGCCTGCCACGATGAGGATGGTGGCCGAGGAGAAGAAGGACATCGAATTGACGGTATGTCCGGTCAAGGCCGCGTCGACGATGCGGTCGGTGCGGCCCATCATGCGCTGCATCCAGCCGCGCCGCACCTCATGCATCATGGAATTGAGGTTGCGCCCGCGCCCGGCCAGTTTCGCGATCCGCGCATAGCCGCAAAAGCCGATGGCGAAGATGGCAAGGCCGATCCAGTCGAGAGCGTTCATGGGCGACTTCTCCCGCGCCTTTGCCGCAGCATCGGCACCACCAGGACCAGGAAGAGGGCAAGGATGATGAGCAGCAGAGAGAGGACCTCGGCAAGCCCCACCGGATCATGGGTGATGAGGGCCGAAGAGATGACGCCGACCACCGGAATGGCGAGCGTGCCGATGGAAGCCACCACCGCCGGATAGATCGCCACCACCCGGAACCAGGCCCAGTGACAGAACACCATCGGGATGAGCGCCGAATAGACCACGGCCCACCAGCCCAGCGACGAAACGGTGCCGGGCGCAAAACCCTGATCGAAGAGGAGGGCGCCCGCGAAGATCGGCAGGCCACCGATGATCATCTGCCAGGCGACCAGCGAGGTGGTGGGCATCGAGAATTTATGCGCCTTCAGCGCGACCGTGCCGAAGGCCCAGGAAATGGCCGCGAGCAGCATGAAGATCGGCCCGCCCGGTGCCGCCATCAGCCCCGCCCAATCCGGCACCACCAGGGCGGCGAGGCCGATGAGGCCAACGATGAGGCCCGCGACACGCAGGCCATCCATCTTTTCGCCGATCCAGATCGCGGCGATCATGGCGGCCCAGAGCGGCATGGTGAAGGCCAGGATCGAGGCACGGCCGGGCAGCATCAAACTGACGCCGATCGCCGAGAAAAGATGCCAGCCGGTGATATTGCCGAGGCTGGCGACGATCAGCCATTTCACATCCTGCCGCGGAATCCGGAGCGAGGATCCGGCGGCGCGCGCGATGATGAAGAGGCCGGCGGCACCGGCCAGCAGGCAGATCGCGCGATAGGTCCAGACCGGCACCTCGTCGACCGAAAGCTTGATCGCCGGCCAGTTGACGCCCCAGAAGAGGGTGATGGCCGCCAGCAACCAGAGGCCGGTTTGATTCTGGCCGGCCTGCTTGGCTTGTGAATCCGTCTCGGTGATGCTGCTCATTTGGCGCGCCGTTCGGCGATCTTGGCGAGGATCGCGTTGCGTTCATCCGGGGTCGAGATGATCCAGTCGCGGATCTCGTCGATGGTGCGCGTGCATCCCACGCAATAGCCCGTGAGCGGGTCCATCTGGCAGACGCTGATACAGGGCGAGGGCGGTCCGGAATTGAGGAGGCGCAGTCGTTCCGCGCGGCGGTCCTCGCGCGACAGCTTGTCTCGCATCAGGCGGCGGCCTTCCATCTGGCCCTTCAAATTCGGATCGTCGATCATGCCGCCAATACATCCTCCGGTTTCCGGCCGACCCATTGCCGATAAAGCACTGGGTCGGTGGCGCCCTCGCTGCCGATCACGAGCACACGCGATTGACCAGTGAGGAGCAGTGAATCTTTTATCTCCGCATCGCCTGCGGCCGCGATCAAGCCCGCCAATCCGCCGACACCCGCTTCCCCGCCGACGATGGGTGGGTCATCGCTTTGACCCGCGGCCAGGGTTTTCATGGCGAAGATCGCGGCATCGTCGGGAATTTTCAGAAAGGCAAAGCCCGCCGCATCCAGCAATCTCCAGGCAAGCGGCGAAACCTCGCCGCAGGCAAGACCCGCCATCAGTGTGTCGAGCTTGCCCGTCACCGTCACCGGGTGGCCGGCTTCGGCGCTGGCATAATGACAGGCGGCCTTCTCCGGCTCCACTACCACGATCTTGGGTCGAAGGGCATCGAGTTCCAGCCACAGATAGCCCGCGACCGCGGCCGGCAAGCCGCCGACACCCGCCTGGATGAAGACATGGGTGAGTTCCTCGCCGCGGGGAATCTGGTCCAGCATTTCCTTCAGCATCACGCCATAACCATGCATCACATGGCGCGGGACGTCTTGATAGCCATCCCAACTGGTATCCGAAATCACCTGCCAGCCGTTTTCGGCGGCATCCGTGGCGCAGGCGCGCACGCTGGCATCGTAATTGTCGGCGATGCGCCGTATTTCCGCGCCATAAGCGGCAATGGCTTGCGCGCGGCCCTCACTGACATCCTGATGGAGATAGATGACGGCGCGGCAGCCGAACAGCCGGGCGCCCCAGGCCACCGCCTTGCCGTGATTGCCGTCGGTCGCAGCCGTGACCGTGATGCCGGACGTGCGGGCGCGATATTTGCCGGCGACGAGATCCGCCGCCGTGACCTCATCTCCCAGCACATTCTGGAGATGCCGCAGCACCGCATAGGCCCCGCCCAAGGCCTTGAAGGCGCCAAGGCCGAAGCGCCCGCTCTCATCCTTGTAGTAAAGCCGCCCGATGCCAAGGGTCTTTGCGAGGCCGGGAAGAGGCACCAGGGGCGTGGGCCGATAATCCGGCCAGCGCGTGATTTCAGCCACCGCGCGGGCAAACCCCTCTTCATCCACCACGCCCGGCGCCGCCGCCGCGAGGCTGGTTTCTGCCGGGCTGAGGCGCGGATTGACGAAGCAACTGGCGTTGAAACGCGGTGGATTCCATTCGCTCATGGCTGCGACTATTATCAAACCGGCCTATCTTAGGCAAACTAGGCAGCCCGGCGATAAAATCCCCCAGCCACGCAGAAAGCGCATTGCTTTGGCCATTCCCGTACTTTCCAGGATGTTCGACCGTCAATTGCTCGGCCGCGTGCGCCTGGTAACCGGCCTGGTGCTCTTTGCCTATGTGCTCACGCATAATCTCAACCACGCCTTCGGCATCCTCTCGCTCGATGCCTTGGAACAGGGCCGCTACGTCTTCCTCGCCTTCTGGCGCTTTGCCCCCATCGAATGGGCGCTCTTTGCCAGCGTCTTCCTGCATATCACCGTGGCGCTCATCGCCCTCTATCGCCGCCACTCCCTGCGCATGCCCTTTTGGGAAGCGGCGCAATTGGTGCTGGGCCTCAGCACCCCGCCGCTGCTCATGCTCCATGTGCTGGGCACGGCCTATGCCAGCGAACGTTTCGACTTCACCGATTCCTACGCCTTCGTCCTCCTCTCGCTCTGGATCTATCTGCCGGTGCAAGGTGCATTGCAGGCCGTCGCGATCCTGGTCACCTGGATCCACGGCTGTATCGGCATGGCCTATTGGCTGCGCCTCAAATCCTGGTATCCCACCGCGCGGCCCTATCTCTTCGCCTTCGCCGTGATGCTGCCGCTCCTCGCCCTCATCGGCTTCGTCGATGGCGGGCGCGAGGCAGCCGAGAAACTCGAGAATCCGGATTGGCAGCAACAGATCGCCGCCGCGCAGAATTGGCCGGGCGGCGATGCCATCGGCGAAATCTATTTCCTGCAGCGTCTGGGCCTCTGGATTTGTGCCGGTCTGCTCGCTTTCGTGCTCATCGCGCGCTTCATCCGCCAGCAGCTCAACCGCCGCCGCGCCATTCTCGTCACCTATGACAACGGGAAATCGGTGCGCATCCAGGCCGGAACCTCGCTGCTGGAAGCCAGCCGCATGGCCCATATTCCCCATGCCTCGGTCTGCGGCGGGCGCGGGCGCTGTTCCACCTGCCGCGTCCGGATCAATGCCGGCGCCGATCAATTGCCCCCACCCAGCGAGGATGAAAAGCGCGTTCTGGCCCGCGTGGGTGCCGCCCCCGATACGCGCCTTGCCTGCCAGTTGCGGCCCACATCGCCTGTCACGATCACGCCCTTGCTGCCGGCCCAGGCGGGACCGCGCCAGGCCTTGGCGCGGCCTGATTTCCATGCCGGGCGCGAGCTTGAAATCGCCGTGCTCTTTGCCGACCTCCGCGGCTTCACCCAGCTTTCCGAACGACGCCTGCCCTATGACGTCGTCTTTCTCCTCAACCGCTATTTCAAGGCGATGGGCGAGGCCGTGACCGAGGCCGGTGGTTATCTCGACAAATTCATCGGCGACGGCGTCATGGCGCTTTTCGGCATCAAGGAAGGGGTGGGGGCGATTGCCAGCGAGACCGCCTGCCGCCAGGCCCTCGACGCAGCGCGGCGCATGAGCGTCAATCTCGCCGAACTCAACCGGCATCTCGCCCATGATTTGAAATCGCCTTTGCGCATCGGCATCGGCATTCATTTCGGCCCGGTCATCGTCGGCGATATGGGCTTCGGCGCGAACCAGCATTTGACCGCGATCGGCGATACGGTCAACACGGCGAGCCGCCTGGAAACCGCCACCAAGGAACTTGATTGCCAGCTCGTCATCTCGGAACATGTGACCCAGGCGGCGGGCCTCGACCCGATCGGCGAACGCCACCCGCTCCAGATCCGCGGCCGCGAGGCGGTGCTCGAGGTCCTGGCGATCAAGGACGCGCAAGACATGCAGCTTGGCGATAGCAAATGAGCAGCGCGGCAAGCATCAGCGCCCTTCAGGAACGCTCCGATGCGAAGGGGCTCGTGCATCTTGCCGGCCATCTCGCACTATTGCTGGCCACGGGTTATCTTGTCGCGCGGGCACAAGGCTGGTGGCTTTTGCCGGCGGCGCTTTTCCACGGCATCGTCCTCATTTTTCTCTTTGCGCCCTTGCATGAAACCGTGCACCGGACGGCGTTCAAGAGCCGCTGGCTCAATGACGGCATCGCTTTCGCGATCGGCCTGCTGCTGATCCTGCCGCGCGACTATTTCCGCGCCTTTCATTTCGCCCATCACCGCCACACCCAGGATCCGGCGCGCGATCCGGAACTGAGCTCGCCGCGTCCTGCCACGCGCGGCCAATGGCTGCTCTATGTCAGCGGTCTTCCCTATTGGCGCTGGCAGATCCAGGGCCTCGTCATGCGGGCGCTCGGCAAGGTCGGCGAAGAATTCTACGGCAACAATGCCCAGCGGCAGAAGGTCGTCGCCGAATCGCGTCTCGTGATCGCGATCTATGCCGCGATCCTCATCGCATCGCTCGTTCTTGAGAGTGACGTCGCCTGGCGCTATTGGCTGCTGCCGGCCTTGCTGGGTCAACCTTTCCTCAGGCTCTATCTGCTGGCCGAACATTGGGGCTGCCCGCTTTCGCCGGCCGATTCGCCCATCGCCATGCTGCTGCGCTCGCGCACGACCTACACCAACCGAGCAATGCGCTTCCTCGCCTGGAACATGCCGTTCCATGCCGAGCATCACGCTTTTCCCGCACTCCCTTTCCACGCGCTGCCGCGCGCCAATGATCTGGTGCGGGATCAGCTCGGCACGACATCGCCCGGTTATCTCGCCGCGACCGGCTGGATCCTTGCGAGGCTGAAAGCATGAACGATGTCGGCAGCCTTGGTGCGTTGACGCCGCTCGCCCGGGACCAGGCACATCTGCGCGCACATCCAGCGCCGAATTTCTGGGCCCTGATGCCGCATCAACTGCACCAGCACACCGATTCCGCCTGTTCCCTTGCCAGCGCCGTCATGGTTTTGAATGCCGCGCGCGGTCTGGCGGGCCACAACCGCGTGGGCGGTCTGGTCAGCGAGAAACGTCTGTTGGAGAAATTCAGCCACACCACCTGGCCGTCGGGCGTGGCGCTCGATGGCGGCGGCCGCAAATTGCTGGAACTGGCCGATCATCTCGAGGAGGCCCTGGGTTTCTATGATCTTCCCGGCTGGCAGATCGATCGCGTGGCCGTGGCTTCACCCGATGCCGCAGCGGGCGATGTCTTGCGCGCGCATCTTGCCGCGATGGAAGAACATCCGGGCTATTTCCCGATTGCCAATTTCCATCTTGATCTCTTTTATGGCGACGGCACCGATGTGGGTCATTTCTCGCCCTTGGCCGCCTATGACGCCCCGCGCGACCGCGTGCTGGTGCTCGATGTCTACAAGGCCGATTACGAACCCGCCTGGGCGCCGGTCGACCATCTGTTGAAGGCGATGGCGAAACCCTGTGAGGACGGCCAATTGCGCGGCTATCTGATCATGCGGCAGCGGAGATAACGCATGCATGCCACATTCACAAAACTGTTCAATACGATTTGGCGAGCGTTTCGAACGCCAAGAGGGTTAATCGCAATTTGCTTAACAGTGTTTGGCATACTGAGGTTAGATCGTCTAATTGCGACAATACTAGGCGACTATCCCGCTATAGCTCAAAACATCGAGCCCTGGATCAACTACCTGTTGGTGTTTGTTGCTGGTGTTCTTATTGATCAAGCAGTCCACAATCAACTCCGCGTAGCAGAGTTTCCAAATTTGATATCGGGAAAGGCTCTAACTGAAGCTGCGAAGAAGATTGGATGGGATTTTGATAGCCAAAAGAGCTTGGAGATTCTTGACTTCGCAAAAGTCATGCAGCAGTCGGGTCTAGATGGGTCTCTCACCTTGTGGGGGCGAGAGGGACCAGTTCAATTCGAAGAAGTGTATGGACCACTTATCAAGATTCCTTCGGAGCACTGGAGGGATTTTGAAGTGAATTCAATCGGAATCCTAAATGGTGGAAGCGCTGAGGCAAACTCACGTAGTCTTATGCAAGGCAAGAATGGCTACTTCGATCTGCATGTAGATCAGGAGCCGGCAATGTGGTGGCTACGCAATATCGCTTTTAAAGAGCGTGGTAAGCGTCAGCAATTAGAAGATCGAAAGGAAGAAAGGCGAAGCGCTAATAGAGAGCTAATGAGACAACAACAGCAGCAGCTAGAAAAAGACGGTGAATAAATAGTCCGTTCAGTAAGATCTAGCGGAAGTGCGCTTGTGATGCCTGGTCTCAATTTTTCGCTAAAACTTCCACGCTCTACGAAATACTCGAGTATCGAGAAGATTGTCTAAACTGGTCGTCCGTAAAACCTAAATTGGCATCCGACCTGTCAGTTGCTCCAGCGTCATGCCCGGGCATGACGCTGGAGCTAGGACCGCCCTCAATTGATGTTGTTGTCGTCCTTGTAATCGTCGATCGAGTCTTCGAGCTCGTCATATTCGTCGCAATCGCCGCAAGCCGCCTTCAGCTTGGCCAGCTGCGCTTCGGCGCTGGCGAGATCCTTCTGCTCCAGATAGAGCTCGCCCAGATATTCGTTGGCGCCGAGATGGTTGGGCTCGAGTTTGAGGGCCTTCAGGTAATATTCCATGCCCGCCGCCCAATTGCCGAGCTTCCGGTTGGCATAGCCCAGCTGGTTGAGCGCGTCGGCATATTCGCCCTTTTCCTTGATCGACTTTTCCAGCAGCGGAATGGCCTTGGCGTATTCCTCATCATCGATGAGATCCACCGCCTTGGTGTAATCGTCGGCCTTCTTCGCAGGCTCGGTCGAATCCGAGCCCATGGCGAAGCCTTGCGCGGCAAAGCCGATCCCGCCGAGCCCGAGGCTGATCACGGTCAACAAAGCGGTCAGGGTCTTCTTCATCATTTCTCTCCTGGTAGGGCAGGTATTTCCTGGTTATTACGCCGCTTCCGGCGCGTCGGATGCATACCGATCGCGCCATCAATTAGCCCGGCCGCCCCGGTGCCGCTGTGAAGGGCTTCACAAGGACCCATCACAGGATGCCGCGAGGGGCCGGATTATTCCCGATAAATCTCCCGGGAAGTATTTGAAAAGCGCTCGTAAATGTCCAAGCACGAATTCGCGACACTTCCGCCAAATGTTACCGGTTTTGCCGTTTCGCGCCTGCGAAACCGAATCTATCTTGCGGAAATTCGTTTGTGTACGAATAATATCGCCATTGGTTGCCACCGGATACCGTGCCTGGCTCTTTTGCCGTCAAGGTCGCGGGTGATGAAGGAAGCCCAATGCGCGATCTCGACCTGGCTTTCGGCCTAGGCTTTGCGGATCTCTACGCGCCCGGCGGTCTCGCCCGGCTGGACGCGGCCTTTCTCGATGATCTGAAATCCGGCGATCCCAGCCTGCACGCCCGGTTGATGGCGGTGCGCGGCGATCCCGGCGGGCTGGAGGCTAAATACCAGTCGCAGCTCATCCTCGATCTTGCCGGCCCGCTCGAGGATTTCATCGGCAAGCTCTTCAAGATCACCGATGACCTCAATGCCCTGCGCCGGCGGCACAGCGAGCTTGCCCCGCTTTACACCTGCAAGCGCCTTTTCGTGCAGCGCCGTGCCTTGAAGGCTCATGGCCCGGACAAGGTGGCGGCGATGGATGCCGATGCCTTGCGCGCGCAACTCACTGATCTTTTCGGCGGCCGGTTCGACGAACTCGTTTTCGCGACCCATGTCGAGATCTGGCTGAAGGATGAGGCGGCGAACACCGCCGCCCTCGATCTCGCCACCCAATATGCCGCCTGGGCGACGCAGAGCGAGGCCGGCAAAAAGCTGCACCGCGACGGCATCCTCTTCAAGGCGCCGCGCAAGGTTGATCCCGAACATCTCCTCCATATGAAAAGCGAGAGTCGGAACGGCGTCACCGCGTTCAAACTGCCCACCGAGAAGCTGCGTCACCGCGAAGGCTTCGCGCTCACCGATCCCGGCACCGATCTCAAGGGCGCCCTCGACCAGGCCAATTACTGCATCTGGTGCCACAATCAGGGGAAGGATTCCTGCGCCAAGGGCCTCCACGAGAAGGACGGCACTTTCAAGAAAAGCGTCTTCGGCGTGACGCTGGCCGGCTGTCCGCTCGAAGAGAAGATTTCCGAGATGCATACGGCCAAGGCGAATGCCCAGCCTTTGGGGGCACTCGCCATCATCGCCATCGACAATCCGATGGTGGCGGCGACGGGGCACCGCATCTGCAACGATTGCATGAAGGCCTGCATCTATCAGAAGCAGGAGCCCGTCGACATCCCGCAAGCCGAAACGCGGACGTTGAAGGACGTGCTCTCGCTCCCCTGGGGCTTCGAGATCTATGCGCTGCTCACGCGCTGGAACCCGCTCAATTTCAAGGCACCGGTTGCGAAACCCGCCTCGGGCAAGAAGGTGCTGGTGGTGGGCCTCGGCCCCGCCGGCTATACGCTCGCACATTATCTCTTGAATGACGGCCATACCGTGGTGGCGGTGGATGGCTTGAAGATCGAGCCGCTCAGCGCCGATCTCTCGGGCGTCACCCCTGACGGCAATCGCCTTCCCTTCAAGCCGATCCGCGATATGGCGGAACTCACGGAAGATCTGGGCAGCCGCGCCATGGCGGGTTTCGGCGGCGTTGCCGAATACGGCATCACCGTCCGCTGGGACAAGAATTTCCTCAAAGTCATCCGCCTGCTGCTGGAACGGCGCGAGACCTTCGCCATGTTCGGCGGCGTGCGCTTCGGCGGCACCATCACGCTGGATCAAGCCTGGGCGATGGGTTTCGATCATGTGGCACTCGCCATGGGCGCCGGCAAACCGACCTTGCTCGACATGCCGGGTGGCCTCGCGAAAGGTGTCCGCATGGCCTCCGATTTCCTGATGGCGCTGCAACTGACCGGCGCTGCCAAGACGGATTCGATCGCCAATCTGCAATTGCGTCTGCCCGCCGTGGTGATCGGCGGTGGCTTGACCGCCATCGATACCGCGACCGAGGCCATGGCCTATTACCCGCTCCAGGTCGAGAAGTTCCTGAAGCGCTACGAGATCATCGCCGCCGAGAAAGGCGAGGCGGGTTTACGCGCGCAATGGAACGCGGCGGAACTGGCCGTCGTCGACGAATATCTCGGCCATGCGCGTGCCATCCGAGCCGAACGTATGCGCGCGGCATCTGCCGGCGAAAACCCGCGCATCTCGGCGATGCTGCAGGAATGGGGTGGTGTCACTCTTGCCTATCGCCGCCGCCTCATCGACGCGCCGTCCTATACCCTCAATCACGAAGAGGTGGAGAAGGCGCTGGAGGAGAACATCCGCTTCGCGGAGAATCTCGCGCCCACCCGGATTGATGTCGACGCGGCTGGCTTTGCCGAGGCGATCCATTTGCAACATGCCGATGGCAGTGCACATCTGCTGCCGGCCCGTTCCGTGCTGGTGGCGGCGGGGACGCGGCCCAACACGGTGCTGGCGCGCGAGGATGCCGCGCATTTTTCACTCGACGGCCAGTATTTCCGGGCGATCGACGAGAACGGCGAGGTGGTAACGCCGGAGAAGCTGGCCAAGCCCAACGAGATTCGAATCATCACGCAGCGCCGCGAGGATGGCTGCGCGGTTTCCTTCTTCGGCGATCTCCATCCCAGCTTCGCGGGCAATGTGGTGAAGGCGATGGGCAGCGCCAAGCAGGGCTGGCCGGCGGTGGCGGATGCACTCACACATCGTCCGGCGCCAGCCGATACCGACACGGGCGCCTTCCTGCAGGACCTCAACCGGCGCCTCCGTGCCAAGGTCCGCGCGGTCAACCGCCTCACCCCCAATATCGTCGAGGTGGTGGTGGAAGCCCCCCAGGCCGCCGCCAATTTCCAGCCGGGCGAATTCTACCGCCTGCAGAATTTCGAAAGCCTCGCCCCGCGGGCGGCCGAGACGCGGCTCGCCATGGAAGGGCTGGCGCTGACCGGCGCCTGGACCGATGCGGAACACGGCCTGGTGGGCCTCATCGTCCTTGAAATGGGTGGCTCGTCCGATCTCTGCGCGCGGTTGCAGACAGGCGAGCCGGTGATCCTGATGGGCCCCACCGGTGCGCCCACCGAAACACCGGCGGGCGAAACCGTCCTGCTGGCTGGTGGCGGGCTTGGGAATGCGGTGCTGTTCTCGATCGGCCGCGCGCTGCGCGCCGCTGGATCCAAGGTGCTCTATTTCGCCGGCTACAAGAAACTCGTCGACCGCTACAAGGTGGCCGAGATCGAGGCAGCGGCGGATGTGGTCGTCTGGTCCTCGGATGAGGCGCCGGGTTTCACGCCCACGCGCCCGCAGGACAAGACCCATAGCGGCAACATCATCGACAGCATCCTCGCTTATGCCGATGGGCGCCTCGGCGAGACCGCGATCAAGTTGCAGGATGTCGACCGCATCATCGCCATCGGTTCCGACGGCATGATGGCCGCCGTGCAGCGCGCGCGGCACGAGGTGCTGAAGCCCTATCTCAAGGAGAAGCATTGCGCGATCGGCTCGATCAACTCGCCGATGCAATGCATGATGAAGGAAATCTGTGCGCAGTGTTTGCAGCCGCACCGGGATCCGGTGACGGGGAAGGAGAGCGTCGTCTTCTCCTGCTTCAACCAGGATCAGGATCTCGACCGGGTCGATTTCGCGGGCCTCCGCCAACGCCTCGGCCAGAATTCCGTGCAGGAAAAACTGACCAAGAACTGGATCGCCCATGCTCTGGGTGAACTCGATCGGGAACGGGCGGCGGAATAGGGACGTACTCCTGCTGAGCGGTCATTTGGCAATCTTCGAGAAGGCGCCCATATATTCTTCTGATACTTCTCCCTTTCGTGAAGCGAGTATCTCTCGCTGGTTCTTTTGCCACCTCACACCCACTTGATTCAGTATAGAACGCCATCCCAACCTATCGATTGCAACTACCGTTTCTGCAAATGCGCGACCTTTCAACCGAGTCAATAGCTCAAACGCCGCCACCTGACCCTTTGCCCGCGCGATCATCGCAAAGGCAACTAACCTCTGCTCGATGGTGAAGCTGTTAGAGTCCATAAACACGGTATGAGCGCGGGCGGTTGTCGCTTCGTCCAGTGGGGTATCGATGGCGTCTAGGAGGGGGTAGAGAACCGGCGCACCTTCCCTGCGCAGGAATGGGCCAAAGGCAAGAGAATGTAGGCTGGATTGTGCGAAAGCCGCCTTGGTACGAGAAAGAGCGATAATTGCAGTCGTTGTGCTTTCTGGATCGTCACCCTCAAGCGCACGAAGAATGAGCTGGCGATGATCTTTCAATGCCTGCGAGGCCTGCACGCTGCCTTTCAAAAGCAGCAGACCGAGAGCGACATCCTCTGGGTCCTCGCTGACCAGGAACGCCTCACTCTCAGCAGTCAATCTCGTCAAGTCACCCCTGTAGCAGAGACCAAACATATTGCTTGCGCTGAAATACGCCTCATAATTCGGCGTCAGTAAAAGACGACGTATTTGAGGAACAATGGCCTTGAGATTCTGGCAGTCGCTTTTGCGCACCAGTTCCGTGAACGCCTTTACGGCTTTGGAATCAAATCTGTACTCCTGACTTTTCTCCATCAGTTCGAGCAGGCCTGAGAGAGCAGCAACCAGTTGGTCTCCCTCCACTACCGGCTCGCTGAGATTGACGTTCAGTACCTCGCGATAGAAGTCGATCTTGGTGTTCACGCTCCCCAATCTCGGTATGTCGAGTTTCAAGCCGAGCAGCGCCGCCGGAACGAGAAGTACATTTGGCACATGGGTAGAGACCCGACCGGCCAAGCGACGACCGACAATATTTTCCACGCCATTCCGACGCTCAATCAGTTCGAATACCTCTCCACGGAATGTGCCGAGGGCAATGCCCCCATTGTCACGAAGATCCGATACGCGGATGGCAAAGCCGTCCGGTAATTTCTCGTCCACTCTGACCTTCCAGCAGGTATCTGCTATGCCCAGGGAGAGAAAGTGGGCGACACTTTCATATGTGGCTTGATTGATCTTATCGGCGACAAGTACGCAATCTTGGCCGGTGGATTTCACATATGTTTTGATTTCACGATACTTGCCCTCAGTCAGTCTTCTTGTTTCTCCCCAGGCATTCGTGACCTGACCGTTACGTTGCGCGATGACAGCCAGACAATCTTCTCGACAAGATCTTTCGTCGATTTCAAGGACAAGCGTGGCCTCAGGGTCCACGGGGGTGGCGACGCTCATGAAATCCTGATTGCGGGCAATCGCCGCATTTATGGAGATGTCGAGGAAGGCAACAAGCGGCCCCAGTGCGAACAGCAGAATTGGCCCCAGGATATTGCCTGGGCGCCCTCGCAGTCCGCCTACGATTGCAACCAATGCCGGACCACCGAAGACAAGCGCTGCGATCGGGATTATCAGCAGGGGCACAAATATGACGGCCGCGAAGAACTCAACCGAGTTGACGACCCCACTTGCTGCTGCAATCAAGCCACAGCTCACCACCAAGCTGATTACGGTATCTTTGGCTAGTCCGCGCACCACACATGCCCTCTCTCGTATTCTTATTGCGAGAGGGTACCAATGGACGCAACTTAGCTACACGTGATTAGCGAGAGACTCGTTCACGATCGGGAAAAGGTAATCTCCCACCACCCCGTCCCTTCACCTCACAGTACATCCGTGCTCAGGCAAAGGCGGGTGGCAGGCCCGGCCCTTTTGGGGGCCGATCTCGATTACATCAGGCGGATCTTGCCGAAAGCCTTGGGGTCGATGCCCAGGACCCGGAGGTCATCGGCTTCAGGCTGGGCTTGGTGCTCGACCGCCGCGGCGCAGGCGCGCGCTGCTTCCAGGCTCCGCAGGAAGTCCAACACCGCATGACCGAAATGGTTCAGCGGCGCCAGAAAACGGGTCGCGGGAGTGAATTGTGCAGCTGAATCAGTCATTTGCTTCTCCTACATCCCCCGACACGTCAGATATAGGGATTATGTTGCGCTGCAACAATGAGACAAACGACCACACCTGCGCTTTTCTTCTTTGTGACTTCGGTCCTGGACCCTGTTTCGCCTAGGCAGCGCCCTTGCGCTGCAGGCTGTCGAGGAAGCCGGCGACCTCGCGTTCCAGCGCCGCCGTCTGCTGGGTGAGGGCCTGGATTTCGAGCGCCACATTGTCGGCCACCCGGCTCGCTGTGCTGATCGAGCGGGCGACGGCGGCGATGCGGGTGGTGACGGCGGCGGTGTTCTGGGAAACGCTCTCGACGCTGCGCGCGATCTCGCTGGTGGCGGCACCCTGCTCCTCGACCGCGGCGGCGATCGCGGTATTGGTGTCGCTGATCCGGTTGATCGTGTTGGCGATGGCGTGGATGGCCTCGGCCGATTGCCCGGTCGCCGATTGCATCGCCTTCACCTCGCCGCTGATCTGGCCGGTGGCATCTGCCGTCTGGCGCGACAGGCCCTTCACCTCCGCCGCCACGATCTGGAAGCCGCGCCCGGCATCACCCGCCCGCGCCGCCTCGATGGTGGCGTTGAGGGCGAGGAGATTGGTATGCCCGGCAATGTCGTCGATCAGCTTCACCACATGATTGATGTGGCCCGCCGCCTCTTCCAGCGTCGCCACCGCTTTCCCGGTGGCTTCCGCCTCGGCCACGGCTTCATGGGCGATATTGCTGGCGGTCGTGGTCTGGCGCTGGATTTCGGCGATGGCGGCGGTCAGTTCCTCGGCCGCCGCCGCCACGCTTTCCACATTCCCGGCGGCGATTTCGGAGGCTTCCGAGACGGCCTGCGCATCGGTCGCCGCGGCATTGGCGCTCGCCAGCAATTCACCCGACCCGCTCGAAAGATGCTCGGTGACCGCTTTCAATCCGTCGACGACGCCGGATACCTTGCCGCGGAAATCCTCGCCGATGCGTTCGATCTCGCGCCCATGGCGCGCCTGCAATTCCTCGAAATAGGCCGAGACCGCGATATCCATGTCCAGCATCGCCAGTTGGGTGAGGGCGGAGATGAGATCACCCATCTCGTGCTGGGATTGTGCGGCATTGACCCTCGAATAACGCTTGGCCACGGCGAGGTGGATGAGATGCGAGAGGGTTCTGTGATAGGCGGCGATATACCAGCGCGGCTCCAGCCCGATCCGCGCATGGACGAGGCCGATCTTCAGCGCCGATTGGAAATATTCCGCATCGAGGCGGCCTGAGAACAGCCGCTTCCAATGGGCGATCTGCGCCGATTTTGCGTATTCCATGCGCCCGGCATCGGAAAACATCGAGGTGAGCGCCGGCCATTTGGCCAGGTGCCCATAAAAATCCGCCATCGCCGCCGGCAGAGCCGCCTCGATTTCCGGCCGGAAATCGGCGATGCGCCGCAGGATCTTTTCATCAATGCCGGAAAAGGCGAGACGCTCGGTGATGTGGAGTTCCTGCTGGGCAGCTTGCATGTCGGACCTCGTGAAAGGGGCATGAGTGCCTTTTATCCATATCGGCTGGCATGGGATGCTACGTTGATATGGATCAAATTTCATCAAATAACCTTGCGATTTCAATATGTTAATAAACGATGAATCAGGAATTCAGATGTCCTCCGTAGGCTTTCCGGACTATCATGGCGGGGGCCGGGCGCAATGGCGCCGGGACTCATGGCTGAAATCAGGCTAAATGCGCCGGTCGGGATTGTTCCGAGCATGATTCAGCCTCACTCGGGCGTGAGAAAAGTTCAGTTTGCGACATAATCCTTGGTCGTTAATCGACTATCTGCCGTCGCCGGGATTGCAGCCCATATGATGGCAAAGCCCTACCAATGACCGGGAACGGAGGCTGTTTTGGCGGTTACTGCCACATCGGGTTGCCTGATCATTGCCTGCGGTGCGCTTGCCAGGGAAATGCTGGCTGTGCGCGTCGCCAATGGTTGGGACGATTCGCAATTGGCGGTGACCTGCCTGCCGGCGATCTGGCATAACCGCCCGGAGAAAATTCCGGAAGGCGTCAGGTCGAAGATCAAATGGGGCCGGAAGAAGGGATTCAAATCCATCTTCGTGCTCTATGGCGATTGCGGCACCGGCGGCCTCCTCGACGAGGTGTTGAAGGAAGAGGGGATCGAGCGCATCGACGGTCCGCATTGTTACGATTTTTATGCGGGACACGCGGCCTTCGATCAGTTGATGGAAGAAGAACTGGGCAGCTTCTTCCTCACCGATTACATCGCCCGGCATTTCGACCGGATCATCTGGCAGGGCATGGGGCTCGACCGGCATCCGGAATTGCGCGATGCCTATTTCGGCCATTACCGCCGCGTCGTTTATCTGGCACAGATCGACGACCCGGCGCTGACGGCCAAGGCGGAGGCGGCGGCCGAAAGACTGGGCCTCGCCTTCGAGCGGCGGTTTACGGGATATGGCGAGCTTGCGACCTTCATGACGCAGGCCCGCGACAAGAGTGAAGGATAGGATAGAAGAAATGGCGCAACTGACCGTGGTCTATTGGCGCGATATTCCGGCCCAGGTGATCGTCAAGAAGGGCCGCGAGAGCGCCAAGAAGCAATTGGACGAGCGCTTTGAGAAGGCGATCGACCGCGCTGCCATGCGCGCCAAATTGCGCGACACCGATTCATATCTCGCCGAATGGCGCCGCGCGGCACCCGTTGAGGTCAGCGATGATCTCGAAGCCGAGGCGGTGAAGGCCCAAGCCGATCTGGAAGCCGCCTTTCCGGAAGAGAAGCTGAAACAACTCGTCGAACAAGGCGGCCTTGCCGCCGCCAATGAAGGCTGACATCCCATGTACGCAGTGCGCCTCTGGTCGGTGCGCCACGCAAAGGGCCTCAATCGTTTCTACAAGGCGTTCGAGCGCGTGATGGTGGCGCTCCATCCCGTCTGGAACAAGATCGGCTATGACAAGGTCGAGGAACCGTTCCAGGTGCTGGAAAAGGTCACCAAGGGCTTTCTGTTCGATTGCCAGATGTGCGGGCAATGCGCGCTTTCGTCCACCGGCATGTCCTGCCCGATGAACTGCCCCAAGACCCTGCGTAACGGTCCTTGCGGCGGTGTGCGCCCCAACGGCCATTGCGAGGTGAAGCCCGAGATGAAATGCGTCTGGGTGCAGGGCTGGAACGGCGCCGCGCAGATGGGCGATTTCGAGAAGATCAAGGACGTGCAGCTTCAGGTCGACAACAAGCTGAAGGGCCGCTCCTCCTGGCTCCGCGTCGTGCGGATGGAGAAGAAAATCGGCGAATTCGCGCCGAAGCCGCCAAAAGCGCCGCCCGCGAAAAAACCGGAAGTCGCGAAACCAGCTTCACCCGCCGGTGAGGGGAAGGCGGCATGAGCGATCTTCATTTCGATCCCTCGGCGCCGCTGCCCTCGCTGCCCGGCCATTCCTCGGGCGGGCGCCTGGAGCGCATCCTGCGCTCGGGCCGCTTCGCCGTGACCGCCGAACTCAATCCGCCCGATTCCGCCGATCCGCGCGACGTCTATGACCGCGCCCTCGTGCTCTCGGAAGTCTGCGACGCGATCAACGCGACCGATGCCTCGGGCGCCAATTGCCACATGTCCTCGGTCGGCATCTGTTCGCTGCTGACGCGTGCCGGCTATGCCGTCATCATGCAGATCTCGTGTCGCGACCGGAACCGGATTGCCATCCAGGGCGATGTGCTGGGTGCCGCCGCCATGGGTGTTCAGAACATCCTCTGCCTCACCGGCGACGGTGTGCAGGCGGGCGACCAGCCGGAAGCCAAGCCGGTTTTCGATTTCGATTCCACCTCGCTGCTGCGCTGCATCCGCGGCATGCGCGACGAGGGGAAATTCCTCTCGGGGCGCAAGATCACCGTGCCGCCGCGCGTCTTCCTGGGTGGTGCTGCGAACCCGTTCGTGCCGCCGCTGGATTATCGCGCCGTCCATATCGGCAAGAAGATCGCCGCCGGCGCCCAGTTCATCCAGACGCAATATTGCTATGACGTCCCCATGCTGCGGACGTTCATGGACCAGGTGCGCGCGCAGGGTTTGCACGAGAAGGCCTTCTTCCTGATCGGCGTCGGTCCCTTGCCCTCCTCCAAGACTGCGCGCTGGATGCGCAGCAATGTGCCGGGCGTGCATATTCCCGACGCGGTGATCGAACGCATGGAAAAATCCCAGAATGAAAAGGCCGAAGGCAAGCAACTTGCCATCGACCTCATTCAGGAGATCAGCGAGATCGAGGGTGTCCATGGCGTGCATGTCATGGCCTACCGCCAGGAAGAATTCGTCAACGACATCATCCACGCTTCGGGCGTGATGAAGAATCGCAAGCCGAAGCGAGCCCCCCGGCCCGCGGAGCATGTCTCCATTTCGGCATGAGCCAAGAAATTAGCGTGTTCAGAAAGGACCTTTCGTTATGACCGATACCGTCGTCAGCTCAGCCACCAAGGAAGTCGTGATCGGCTTCGAGCGCCCCTTCTGCGTGATCGGCGAGCGCATCAACCCCACCGGCCGCAAGCTGCTGGCCGCGGAAATGGCGGCGGGCGATTACAGCCGCGTGAAATCCGATGCCCTGGCCCAGGTCGAGGCCGGTGCGCATATGCTCGACGTCAATGCCGGTATCCCGATGGCCGACGAGCCGCGCATCCTTGCTGAATCGATCCAGCTGGTGCAATCGCTGACCGACACGCCGCTCTCGATCGACAGCTCGATCGTGGCGGCCCTCGAAGCCGGCCTCGCGGTCTACAAGGGCAAGGCGCTGGTGAATTCGGTCACGGGCGAGGAAGAACGCCTCGAAGTGGTCCTGCCGCTGGTCAAGAAATACGGCGCCGCCGTGGTCGCGATCTCCAACGACGAGACCGGCATTTCGGAAGATCCCGACGTGCGTTTCGAAGTGGCGAAGAAGATCGTCCAGCGCGCCGCCGATTACGGCATCCATTACAGCGACATCGTGGTCGATCCGCTGGTCATGCCGATCGGTGCCTTGGGGAATGCCGGCAAGGCCGCGTTCAGCCTGATCCGGCGCCTCCGGGAGGAATTGAAGGTCAACACCACCTGCGGCGCCTCCAATATCAGCTTCGGCCTGCCCAACCGCCACAGCCTCAACCAGGCCTTCCTCTCGATGGCGATCGGTGCCGGCATGACCTCGGCGATCATGAACCCGCTGCACATGGAAGAGATGACCGGCATCTGGGGCGCCGACGTGCTCATGGGCGCCGATGCGCATTGCGCGCATTGGATCAAGCGGTTCCGCGAACCGGCCGCCGAAGGCGAAGCGGGTGCCCGCGGCCGCCGCGAACGCACCGGCCGCCGTGGCGGCGGCGGTGCCACCGGTGGCGGCAGCCCGGAAACGGCCAGCGCGTAAGTTAGTCTACCAAGAGAGTTTTCCCTCCCCCCTGAAGGGGGGAGGAGTCAGCAAGGTTGAATGACAGTTTCGTATTTGCATGCGCCCCATCCTTGAGCCAAGGATGGGGTTCGGTGTTTCAGGGCTTGCTAAAGACCACAAGATTATCGCGGGATCAGTATCATGGCGGATGTCACCACGGATAATGTCGATACAGGCAATAGCGTCACGGGTGACCCGTTGCTGGTCTTCATGCCGTCGGGCCGGCGCGGCTATTTCCCGCTGGGCACGCCGATCCTGACCGCCGCGCGGCAACTCGGCGTCGATATCGATTCGGTCTGCGGCGGGCGCGGCATTTGCGGGCGCTGCCAGGTCGTGGTCTCGGAAGGCGAGTTTGCAAAACTGGGTGTGACCTCCGACGCGCATCATCTTTCGGATTTCTCGTCGGTCGAACAGCGTTACGCCGACAAGCGCGGCATGAAGCCGGGCCGCCGGCTTTCCTGTTCGGCGAAATTGCTGGGCGATCTCGTCATCGACGTGCCGGCCGATAGTCAGGTCCACAAGCAGGTGGTCCGAAAGCGCGCCGAAATGCGCGAGATCACCTTGGATCCGGTCATCCGCCTTCATTACGTCGAAGTGCGCGAGCCGGACATGCATGATCCCACGGGCGATCTGCAGCGCCTCAACATGGCCTTGAAGGAACAATGGGACCTCGAGGGTCTCGATTGCGACGTGCGCGCGATCCAGGGCCTGCAGCAGGCCCTGCGCAAGGGCGAATGGAAAGTGACCGTCGCCGTCCATATGGGCAAGCAGATCACCGCCGTCTGGCCGGGCTTCCAGGACAAGATCTACGGCTTTGCCGTCGATGTGGGCTCGACCACCATCGCCGGGCATCTCTGCGATCTCGCCACGGGCGAGGTGGTGGCGTCATCGGGCCTCATGAATCCGCAGATCCGCTTCGGCGAGGATCTGATGAGCCGCGTCTCCTATGTGATGATGAATCCGGGCGGCGATGCGGACATGACCAAGGCCGTGCGCGAGGCCCTCAATGATCTCGTCCAGGCGGTGGTCCGGGAAGCCGGCTGCACGCCCGAGGATGTGCTTGAATGCACCTTCGTCGGCAACCCGATCATGCATCATCTGCTCCTCGGCATTAACCCGATCGAGCTCGGCTGGGCGCCCTTTGCGCTGGCGACCGATGGGCCGGTGCAGATCTGGGCGACCGAGATCGACCTCAAGGTCCATCCCAATGCGCGCATCTATGTGCTGCCCTGCATCGCCGGCCATGTCGGTGCCGATACCGCCGGCGTCATCCTCTCGGAGACGCCCTATGAAGCGGAGGAGATGACGCTCATCGTCGATGTCGGCACCAATGCCGAGATCGTGCTCGGCAACAAACACAAATTGCTGGCGGCCTCCTCGCCGACCGGTCCCGCTTTTGAAGGCGCCCAGATCTCCTGCGGCCAGCGTGCGGCACCCGGCGCCATCGAGCGCGTGCGCATCGACCGCGACACGCTGGAGCCCCGCTTCAAGGTGATCGGCTCGGATCTTTGGTCCGATCATCCGGATTTTGCCAAACAGACCGAGGCCTTCGGCATCACCGGCGTCTGCGGCTCCGGTATCATCGAGGCCCTGGCCGAGATGTTCCTGGCCGGCATTCTCACGCAAGACGGCGTCATCGATGGCGGCATGGCGGCAAAGAGCCCGCGCATTCAGGCGGAAGGACGCACCTTCTATTACCTGCTGCATGACGGCCAGCCGCAATTGCGCATCACGCAGAACGATATCCGCGCCATCCAGCTGGCCAAGGCCGCGCTCTATGCCGGTGCCCGCCTGCTGATGGACAAGCTCGGCATCGAGAAGGTCGACCGCATCACGCTGGCCGGCGCCTTCGGCAGCCATATCGATGTCAAATACGCCATGGTCCTCGGCATGATCCCGGATTGCGATCTCGCCAAGGTGACCTCGGCCGGCAATGCCGCGGGTACCGGCGCCCGCATCGCCCTCCTCAACCGCGGGGCGCGCGACGAGATCGCCCGCGTGGTGAAGCAGGTCGAAAAGGTCGAGACCGCGGTGGAGGCCCGGTTCCAGGAACATTTCATCGAGGCGATGGCGCTTCCCCACAAGACCTCGCCCTATCCGCATCTCGCCAAGGCGGTAAATCTTCCTGCACCCAAAACGGCCTCGCAGCCCGAGGGCGAGGATGGCGGCCGGCGCCGCAACAGGCGGCGCGGCTAGAGCTGCTAGGGTTAAAATCGGCTTCCGCCATCGCCGCATGGCAGAAGCCCCGAACCGGCATAAGCGGATCGGGGCCTGACTCTCTATGTTGACGGGGACCCGCAATTTCCCGGCTGCCGATGTATCCCAGCTACCGCACCTTGGCCCTCATTGTGGCCGCCGCCCTCTTCATGGAGAATCTCGACGGCACGATCATCGCGACCGCTTTGCCGCAGATCGCCCATGATCTCGGCGTGGCGCCGCTCAAGGTCAATCTTGCGATCACCTCCTATCTCCTCAGTCTCTCGATCTTCATCCCGGTAAGCGGCTGGATGGCCGACCGGTTCGGCGCGCGCCGCGTGTTCAGTTCGGCGATTCTCATCTTCATGGCGGGGTCGCTCGCTTGCGCCGCGGCGGATTCGCTTACGACCCTGGTGCTGGCCCGCATTCTCCAGGGGCTGGGCGGGGCCATGATGGTGCCGGTGGGGCGCCTCGTCATCCTGCGCGCGGTGCCGAAGGGCGAGCTCATCAAGGCGCTCACCTATCTCACCATTCCGGCCCTGCTGGGTCCCGTGCTGGGGCCGCCTCTGGGCGGTTTCCTCGTCACCTATCACGATTGGCGCTGGATCTTCCTCATCAATATCCCGGTGGGGATCGTCGGCATCATCTTGAGCCAGATCTTCATCCCGCCGATCAAGGCCGAGAACGTGGCAAAGCTCGACGGCATCGGCTTCGCGCTCACCGGCTGCGGCCTCGCGGCGCTGGTTTTCGTCTTCGAGGCGCTGGGCCGCTCACCCTTTTCCAATGCGACGCTTCTTCTCATCGCGGCTTTCGGCCTCGGCTGTCTCCTCCTCTATGCGCGCCATGCCCATCGCAGCATTGCGCCCCTCATCAATCTCGGCCTCCTCAAGGTGCCGACCTATCGCCTCGCGATCCTGGGCGGCAGTCTCTTCCGCATCGGCATCGGTGCCCTGCCGGTGCTCTTGCCGCTGATGCTGCAACTGGGTTTCGGCCTCAGCGCCTTCGCCTCGGGCCTCATCACCTTTGCCAGTGCGGCGGGCGCCCTGGTCATGAAGGGTGCCACGCAATTCGTCTTGCGCCGCCACGGCTTCCGCCGCGTTCTCATCGTCAACGGCCTGCTGAGCGGGGCGGTGATGGCGGGCTATGCCCTGTTCGACCCCACCATGCCCCATGCGGTGATCTTCGTGGCATTGCTGCTGGGCGGCATGATCCGTTCGCTGCAATTCACCGCATTGAACGCGCTCTCCTATGCCGATATCGGCGAGACCGCGATGAGCAGCGCCTCCACCTTCTCGGCGATGATGCAGCAATTGTCCTTGAGCCTCGGTGCCGGCACGGCGGCGCTGACGCTGCATTTGACCCTGGTCGCCAGCGGCAGCGACACGCTCACCGCGGCGGATTTCCAGCCGGCCTATCTGGTGATCGGCGGCATCGTGATCGTGTCGGCTCTGCTGCTGGCGCGCCTGCCGCAAGGGGCCGGTGCCAATGTCAGCGGTAACAGGCAGCCGGCCGCCGCCGTCGTTCCGGCCGTGGAGGCGGTCAGGGAAACGCGATCGCGCTAATGGATGGCGCGACAAGACCAGCGCCAGTACACCCCGAACCTGATATGCTGCGATCCACATTGTTCTTCTGGAAAAGTGGACGCCGCAGATGTTCGCCGAACATCCCCATCGCCGGGAACTGAACGACGAGGTCCATGCACGGCCGCCCTTGCGGATCGAAGGGCCGGCCGTCGTCCTGCATCTCGCCTGCCTGCGCATGGCGGAGGATCCCGGCGGCGAGCGCGATCTCCGCTATATCGCCGATCTTGCGCGGCATCACGGGGCACCGGCACCCGATCCCGCCAGCCGCTACGGCATCCTGCCGCGGGGCGAGACCCAGCTGAAATGGGAACTTCATACCGAATTCACCAGCTACACTTTGGTCATGCCGCGCGCCGATCTTGGCGCCGATGCAGCACGCTGGGCCGATCTTCCCCCCGATGCGCTGACGCTGGCCGCGCAATGCCCGGGGCAATGCGTGGTGGCCCTGGTGCTCGAAATCCGCCCCGATTCGCCGGCCGGCGCGGCGGCCCATATCGCCAGCCTGTTTCCCTCCGGCGATGTGGTCGCCTCCAGCGTCGGCGAGGGAGCGGCCGAGATCTGGACCGATTTCCGCCTCGATGCCGCCGGCTTCGGCCGCATGCTGATGATCAACAAATCGCTGACCGGCGGGCGTGCGGGGCGCATGGTGCAGCGTTTGCTGGAGATCGAGACCTATCGCCTGATGGCGCTCCTCGGCCTCGCCCTCACACGCCGCGCCGGCGGCACGCTGGCCGGTCTGGAAGCGCATCTCAAATCTCTGATCGAACGCACGGCGAGTTTGGGCAATGATGGCGGCAATGACGATAGCGACCGACTGCTGCTCAGCGAATTGACGCGGCTTGCCGCCGAAACCGCGAGCCTCCGGACGAGCACGCGCTATCGCCTGAGTGCCGGCAATGCCTATGCCGAATTGGTGGCGCGGCGCCTTGCCGATATTCGCGAGGGCCGCATCAACGGCCTCTCGCGCCTCTCCAGTTTCCTCGACCGCCGCTTCACCCCGGCCATGCGCACCTGCGAGGCCTTCTCGCGCCGGCTCGAGCAACTGGAAACCGGCATCGACCGCGCCAGCGACATGCTGCGCACCCGCGTCGACGTCAATCTGCAGGCGCAGAACAGCGCGCTGCTGAAGGATATGGAAAGCCGCTCCCGCGTCCAGCTCCGCATCCAGGAAGCGGTCGAGGGCCTCTCGGTCTTCGCCATCACCTATTACCTGATCGGCCTTTTGAAGGTCGTGACCGAGGGCCTCTTCCCCGGCGATCACGGCCATGCCCATCAGATCCTGGCAGCGATCGCCGTGCCGATCGTGCTGGGCGCCGTCTGGCTCGGCGTCAAACGCCTGCGCCGCGCGATCAAAGGCGGAAGTTAGTGTAATTGGAATGGCTGCTGTGTTGTTCTTGTCATGGCCCGCTTTAGGCGGGCCATCCACGAGTTTGCTAGCAAGTGATTGAAGCAACTCGTGGATCCCCCGGCCAAGCCGGGGGATGACAAAATAAGTGGCGCACCTCTATCTAAACATGAAGCATTCTAGAGAAGCCGCTCACGTTCTGTGCCCGATCGGGATGATCTCTTTGGCATCGGCGTGCCACGGCCCGCCTTGCCAATCGCCCAGCCATTCATCCACCATGAGGCCGGCCCCGGCGATATGGGCGGCGATCACGTCTTTCGGCGTGAAGCGGATCTGCGACGCGGCGTTCAAGATCTGCCCAGTAGAGTCGATCCGGTAGAAGGTCTGATAGGTGACGATGCCGGTGGCGGAATCGTGGGCGACGTCGTTCCAGGCGGTGACGGCGCCAAAGCGCGGATGATCGAGACGGCGCCGGTCCGCCGGCACCCATTCGCGCCATTCTTCAAGCACCGGGTTGCGCGAATCGAAGATGAAGCGGCCCGCGGGCGCCAGATGATGGGCGATGGTGGCCAGCAAGGCGCGCTGGTCGGCGTCATTGAGGAAGCATTGAAAGGCATGGCCGGTCATGAGGATGAAGTCGAAGCGGCGATCCGAGCGGAAGTGCCGCGCATCGGCCTCGACCCAGGTAACCTTGTCGCCGCCCGGCCGAGCCCGCGCCACATCGAGCATGGCGCCCGCGGGATCGACGCCCATCACCGCGCGGCCTTCGCCAAGTGCCGCCGCCAGCAATCCGGTGCCGCAGCCGAGATCGAGCACCGATTTGGCATCCCGCGCCAGAGCGCGGCAATATTCCGTGTCCGGCGCCCAGCCGTTTTCGAGGTCGTAGAAATCGGTGAGCTGCGGGTCGCGATAGAGGCGGTCGTCTTCCGTTTGCGGCGGCATCATTCTTCCACGAATTCGATGATGACGCCGTTGGCTTCCTCGGGCGGGACGATGCAGCCCTTGCCGGTCTTGAGCGCCAGCACATTTTCAAACCGGAGATGGTCGCGGCAGCGCGCCTTGTCGGCGACCGCGATCTTCATCGCCGCGATCCAGGGGGTGGGATGTTCCGGCAGCGGCTCCAGCGCCGGATAGAGCTGGGCGAGGCCATCCTTCGTGGTGAAGCGGATATGGCCGCGCCCGGTATCGATCACGGTCACCAGATTGGCGGTCTTGATCGCGTCCTCGCCGAAGATCGGCAGCCAGTCGAAGGCCGTCGCCGCCGGATCATCGACCACGACGGTGACCGAGACGACGCTCTTGGCGCGGTTGGCGTGGTGCAGCCATTCCGGCCGGCGCACGAGGTCGGGCGTCAGATGCTGGACGACAAAGGCCGAGAGGCCCGGCGTTGCTTCCGTCGGCAGCATCACGAGGCCGAAGGCCGGCATGACGTCGCCCTCGGGCAATTCCAGGATGCGCTTCAGATCCTTCGGGCCCTCGGCCTTGATACCGGCACCGCGCAATTCGCGGGCGCAGGCTTCCGTATCGTCGGTCGCCAGGGCGACGCCCGTCAGGCCTTCGCGGATCTTCAGGAAGCGGTCGAGATTGTTGGTGAATTGCGCGGGATCGACGATGCCGAGGAGTTCCAGATAATCGTCCTGGAACATGATGCAGTAATTGGCGGTGCCCCAGCCGATATGGCGGCCGCGCGGGGTCAGCTGAAAGCCCAGACGCCGCCATTGCTGCGCCGCCGCCTCGAGATCGCGGACGCCCACCAGCAGATGATCGATACCCGTAATGGCCGGGACCGGCTTGATGAGATCGGCGCTCAAGGACATTGGCGTCGCTCCGGTGGTCATGGCCCATCCCTGGCGGTTCAGCGCGAATCACTCATAACCTTTTTCCCGCCGACGGTAAACGGGCCGGGCTGGATAAGCGCACACCTGCCGGATCGGGACACATCTGTGTTGCCGCAAAAGAAAACCGCCGCCGGGCGATGGCCTGGCGGCGGTTCGATCTTCGACAGGGATGTCCGGGCTTAGTGAATCTTGGCCCAGACCCGCCGCTTCACCGCATAGGCGATGAGCGTGAAGACGATCAGGAACAGCATCGCCTTCATGCCGGTATAGATGCGGTTCTCGTAATTGGGCTCGCCGGTCCAGGTCAGGAAGGCCGAGACGTCGCGGGCCTGCTGGTCCACCGTGGCTGCCGTGCCGTCGGCATAGGTGACGCCGCCATCCGAGATCGGATTCGGCATGGCGATCTGATGGCCGACGAAGCCCTTGTTGTAGCTCATGCCTTCGGCGAGCTGGAAACCGGCCGGCGGTTCTTCATAGCCGGTCAGCAGGCCGTGGATGTAATCGGCCCCTTCATAGGCGCCGAAACCGGCACCGGCACGGCTGCGCGCGATCAGCGACAGATCCGGCGGCAGAGCGCCGTTATTCGAGGCACGCGCCGCATTGGCATTGGCGAAGGGCGCCTTGAACTTGTCGGAGGGGCGGCCGGGACGTTCGAACATCTCGCCCGCATCGTCGGGACCGTCCATGACGGTGACCGCCGCCGCGATGTCCTTCACCTCGGCTTCGGTGAAGCCGATCTCGGTGAGGCTGCGATAATGCATGAGGTCCATCGAGTGGCAGGCGGCGCAGACTTCCGAATAGACCTGGAAGCCACGCTTCATCTGCGCCTGGTCGAATTTGCCGAAGAAGCCTTCGAACGACCATTCCTCTTTTTCGACATGGACACCGTGATACGGGGTCGCTGCGACGAACAGCACCGCCGTGATGCCGACGAGCGCAGTGACGCCCTTGAGAATGAGGGAACCCGCGCTCATCAGAGCTTCTCCATCTGCTGGGGGGCCATGGGTGCCGAAGTGGGCGCGATGGCGGCGTGCGAACCGCCGGCGCCAAGGACCGGGCGAGAGATCGACAGGGGGACCGGCTTCGCCTTCTCGAAGATCGAGAGCAGCGGCAGGACCACCAGGAAGTAACCGAAGTAATAAGCTGTGGCGAGCTGGCCCATGGCGATGATGCTGATGCCAGCCTGGCCTTCATCCGGCGCGATCGAGAACGAGAGCGGCGACCAGATCCAGTCCGGGGCGTTCTTGCCGCAGATGGTGAGGATCGCGCAATCGAAGACCAGCATCCAAAAGAAGAACTTGAAGGCCGGACGATAGGCACCCGAGCGGACCGGCGAGCGGTCGAGCCAGGGAAGCACGAACAAGACCAGGATCGAGGCGAACATGGCCAAGACGCCGATGAGCTTGTCCGGGATCGACCGCAGGATCGCGTAGAACGGCAGGAAGTACCATTCCGGGACGATGTGCTCGGGCGTCGACAAGGGATTGGCGGGGACGAAGTTGACCGGATCGCCCAGGGTCACCGGGGCATAGAACACCCAGTAGGCGTAGAAGATCATGAACACGCCGAGGCCGAACAGATCCTTCACCGTGTAATAGGGGTGGAAGGGGATCGTGTCCTGCGGGCCCTTGGTGTCGATGCCGATCGGGTTGTTGGAGCCGAAGCGGTGGAGGGCCACCACATGCAGCACCACCACACCCAGGATCACGAAGGGCAGGAGATAGTGGAGCGAAAAGAAGCGGTTCAAGGTCGGGTTGTCGACCGAGAAACCACCCCAGAGCAGCGTCACGATGGAATCGCCCACGACCGGAATGGCCGAGAACAGATTGGTGATGACGGTCGCACCCCAGAAGCTCATCTGACCCCAGGGGAGGACATAGCCCATGAACGCCGTGGCCATCATGAGAAGCAGGATGACGACGCCCAATTGCCACAGCAATTCGCGCGGCGCCTTGTAGGATCCGTAGTAAAGGCCGCGGAACATGTGGATATAGACGACGACGAAGAACATCGACGCGCCGTTCATGTGGATATAGCGCAGCAGCCAGCCGTAATTCACGTCGCGCATCATGCGCTCGACGGAATTGAAGGCATGATCGACATGCGGCGTGTATTGCATGGCCAGGAAGATGCCGGTGACGATCATCACCAGCAGCATGAAGCCGGCCAGGGAGCCGAAGTTCCACCAGTAGCTGAGGTTCTTCGGGGTCGGATATTCGTTCGCCTCGTGGTGCAGGAACGTAAAGACCGGCAGGCGATGGTCGATCCAGCGGACGACCGGGTTTTTGAAATTGGCAGCCATGGCTATTTCCCCACCCCTCAGCCGATACGAACGAGCGTGTCGCTCAGATACTGGTATTCCGGCACCGGCAGATTGAGCGGTGCCGGACCCCGGCGGATGCGGCCCGACGTGTCATAGGCCGAGCCGTGGCAGGGGCAGTACCAGCCGCCGAACGGGCCTTTCGGCTCGACATCCTTCTGACCCAGCGGAATGCACCCCAGATGGGTGCAGACGCCGACCAGGATCAGGAATTCCGGCTTTTCGGCCCGCGCCTCGTCGGGCTGCGGGTCCTTCATTTCGGCGGTATCGTCCTTCTTCGCCTGCTCGATCTCGGCCGCCGTGCGGTGGCGGATGAAGACCGGCTTGCCGCGCCACATGACCGTGATGGCCTGGCCCTCGGCGATCTGGCCGATATCGACCTCGGTCGAGGACAGCGCCAGGACGTCCTTGGACGGGTTGAGGCTGCTGATGAACGGCCACGCGACAGCGGCTGCGCCAAAGGCGGTCACCGAAGCTGCGGTTAAGTTCAGAAAGTCGCGCCGTGTGCCCTCCTGGGCATGCCCACTGGGCGATTGCGCGTGATCCGCCATGTCTCTTGTCCCTCCGGCAAGACAGACCTGCCCGCGCCTATCACCTTCCTTCTCGGAACGGCTCTGGGAACGCAGACAAGTCTCGAATACTCAAAATAATCTGGGGCTTATACCATGAGGCCCAGTCCCGATCGTTGCCGAGAAATCGCGACAGAACGCCGCATCCGGGACGATCTTCCGTCCCCCCTCGGCCGCGACCCCGTCAGGTCATGGCATTCCCCCTTAACCGGGCCAAGGGTATAAACGATTTCCGCCGTTTTGCAAGGCAGGCCACCTTTCCGACCAGCCCTGCCCCTAGCCAGAAAGTGCCGTCAAATCATGCGCTTGGCCTTGTTTGAGCCGGACATTCCGCAGAATACCGGGGCGTTGCTGCGCCTTGCCGCCTGCTTCGGCCTGGGTGTGGATGTGATTTTTCCCTGCGGCTTCATCTTCGACGATGCACGCATGCGCCGGGCCGGCATGGATTACATCGACCGGGTCGACATCCGCCGCCACACCTCCTGGGAGGCGTATCAGAAAATAGCCCGCAAGGGCCGGTTGCTCCTGCTCTCCACCAAGGCGGCCGAACCCTATCACCGCTTCGTTTTCCAGCCCGACGACACGCTTCTGCTCGGGCGCGAATCGAGCGGCGTTCCGGATCACGTGCATGATGCGGCGGATCACCGCCTGGTCATTCCGTTGCAGGCCGGGATGAGATCGCTCAATGTGGCGATGGCGGCCGCCATTGTCGCCGCCGAAGCCCAACGTCAATTCGGATTTCCCAATATCTCATGATTCCCTATAGCGAGCGCGCCGATTACCCCGCCGATTACCAGGATCAGGCTCGCGCCTGGTTCAAGACCCTGCGCGACGATATTTGCGCCAGTTTCGAGCAATTGGAGGACGAGGCGCCGCTGCATTCCAGCAGCGATGCGGGTCCCGGCCGTTTCGAGCGCAAGGATTGGGAGCGCGATGGGGGAGGGGGTGGCACGATCTCGCTGATGAAAGGGCGCCTCTTCGAGAAAGTGGGCGTCAACATCTCGACCGTCTTCGGCACCTTCTCGCCGGAATTCCGCCAGCAGATTCCAGGTGCCGCCGGTGACGGCAGCTTCTGGGCCAGCGGCATCAGTCTCGTGGCGCATATGCGCTCGCCCCATGTGCCGGCGGTGCATATGAACACGCGCCTCATTGTGACGTCCAAGGCCTGGTTCGGCGGCGGCGCCGATCTGACACCGATGTTTCCCGAAGCGCATGGCGAAGACGGCGCGCTGTTTCACGCCGCCTTCAAACGCGCCTGCGATGCGACCGATGCCGATTATTATCCGCGCTTCAAGAAATGGTGCGACGATTACTTCTACCTGCCCCATCGCAACGAACCGCGGGGGCTCGGCGGCATCTTCTACGACCAGGTGAATTCCGGCGATTGGGCACGCGATTTTTCTTTCACGCGTGATGTCGGCAAAGCTTTCCGTGACATCTATCCGCAAATCGTGCGGCGCCATTGGGCACGTTCCTGGACGCCCGAGGAAAGGCAGCAGCAACTCATCCGCCGCGGCCGCTATGTCGAATTCAACCTGCTCTATGACCGCGGCACCACGTTCGGCTTGAAGACCGGCGGCAATACCGAAGCGATCTTGATGTCGCTCCCGCCTGAGGTGGCGTGGCCGTAAGGCCGGTCTAGGCTGCCGCGGCGGTCTGCGCGCTTAGCTTCAGGCCGAGTGCTTTGAGGACTTTGAGGACCGTCTGCAATTCTGGATTGCCCTCTGGCGATAACGCCTTGTAGAGGCTTTCGCGGCCAAGACCGGTTTGCCGGGCGATCTCCGTCATGCCATGGGCCCGTGACAGCACGCCCAGCGCGTCGGCGATAAAAGCCGGATCGTTCGTTTCCAGCGCCTCGGACAAATAGGCCGCCATCGCCGTTTCGTCGTCGAGATATTGCGCGGGATCGAAGGGGCGCGTTTTCATTTTCATGGCTCCGTCACATCCTTGGCCAGTAGTTTCGCGCGGGCGATGTCCTGCACCTGGGAATCCTTGTCGCCACCACAGAGCAGGATGATCACGACATCGCCTTGCCGCATGAAATAGATGCGGTATCCCGATCCGAAATGACATCTCAGTTCGTGGACACCGTCGCCGACCGATTTGACATCGCCAAAATGACCGAAGGCCAGGCGCTGCACACGCGCGGCGATACGAGCGCGTGCTTGCCGGTCCCGTAAATCCAGAAGCCATTTCGAAAACGCATCGGTCGTCCGGATCTCGATCATGGCGTGAAGTCTATTAGTATCCTATAAGATACGAATTGTCCAGCCGTCAATCCGTCATGGCGCGCGCCTTTTCCAGGCACGCTGCGCGATCCGCGGCGAAATCGCCGGCGATCCACCAGGCTTCCAGTTCCGCGAGGCGGGCACCGAGATCGGGGCCGGCGCTCATGCCCAGTTTGAGGAGATCGCGCCCGGCCAGGGGAAAGGTCGGTTTCGGCCAGCGGCGGATGATGTCGAGGGCGCGGTACCAGGCGCTTTCGGGCTGCGTGAGGCCCCAATCGATCAGCAGCAGATCGAGCGCCCGCTCATTGCCGAGATCGTAGATCTGGCGGCGGATGAAATGCGGGTCGTCGACGTTGAAATCCGGGCGCGCGGCGCTCATGAGATCCAGCCGCGCCCGCTCGGCATTGGAAAGCTTGAGCGTCTCGCCGATAGCGGGGCCGCTGCCGGTCAAGGCGAGGGCGGCGAGGCGCCGGATCGCATCCGGCTTTTCGCCCAGTTCTCTTTCCAGCTTCGCCACCTTCGCCAGCCGGTCGAGGGTGGTGGCCTGCGGCAGATAGGCTTCGGCAAAACCCAGGCGCAGCATCTCGCCCCAGACGGAAACGCCGTTCCGCGCGAGGAGAAGCTTCAGCGTCTCCTGGCGCAGGCGCTCACCGGAAAGACGCTTCAGTTCCTGGCGGCGCAATGTGGCGGCGGCGATGGCGGCGGCATCGAAATCGCCCAAGGCGTAATCGGCGTGGAAGCGGAAGAAGCGCAGGACACGCAGATAATCCTCATCCATGCGCTGCGCCGGATCGCCGACGAAGCGTACGCGGCCGGTCAGCAGATCGGCGACGCCGTCGAAATAATCATAAACCCGCCCGGCGCTATCGCAGAAGAGCGCGTTCATGGTGAGATCGCGCCGCGCTGCGTCGGCTTGCCAATCATCCGTGAAGGCCACCTTGGCATGACGCCCGTCGGTTTCGAGATCGTGGCGCAAGGTGGTGACTTCGAAACCCACATGATCGGCGATTGCGGTAATCGTGCCGTGCTCGATGCCGGTCGGCACGCCGCGCAATCCGGCATTGGTGAGCGCCGCCATCACCGCCGCCGGTTCGAGATTGGTGGCGATGTCGAGATCCTTGACCGGGCGCTGGACCAGGGCATCGCGCACCGCGCCGCCCACGAATCGCCCCTCGCCGCCGGCGGCCGCCAAAGCGGCCAGCACCTTCGCCGCTGCTGCTGCATGCGGCCAGGCCGTGACGTCGATCTGCGGCTTCTCTGTCATGGCGCTTTGAATCCCCTTCGGGGGCTGAGGTAACACGATTCGCGCCGCCTTTGGCAAATGTGGCGGAACTGGCACGGCCCGCACACTGTCTCTGGCCCTTGCCAGAGAGGGGTGGGGCGGATGAGGATCGCCGCCATGCAGCGCCTTATCCTTGCCGTCAATGCCGGCTCCTCCAGCATCAAGTTCCAGGCCTTCGCCGCCGACCATGCGTCGCTGGAGCGGCGCGTCGCCGGCCAGTTGGACGGCATCGGCAGCCAGCCGCGCCTTGTCATCAAGACGGGCGCGGGTGACATTCTCAAGGAGCAATCCTTTGCGACCGGCGAGATCGCCAGCGTCGAGGCGGCCGAGGAATTGATCGGCATTTGGCTTCTGGGTGCCGACGGCGCCCGGGCGGTCGGCGGCCCGCTGGATGCTGTCGGCCATCGTGTCGTCCATGGCGGTCCCGAATTTGCCGGACCGGCCGCTATCGATGACGGCGTGCTCGCGCGCATCACGGCGCTCACCCATCTTGCTCCCTTGCACCAGCCCAAGAACCTGGCGCCGATTCATGCCTGGCGCCGCCGACAACCCAATCTGCCGCAGGTCGCCTGTTTCGACACCGCCTTCCATCGCGGCCATGGTGAACTTGCCGATCGATTCGCCATTCCCGATGCGCTCTACCGGGAAGGTGTGCGGCGCTACGGTTTTCACGGCCTCTCCTATGAATTCATCGCCCAGCGCTTGCGGGACGTGGCGCCGGAAATCGCGGATGGCCGCGTCATCGTCGCTCATCTCGGCAATGGCTGCTCGCTCTGCGCCGTGAAAAACGGCCGCAGCATCGACAGTACGATGAGCTTTACGGCACTGGACGGCATTCCGATGGGGACGCGGCCGGGCGCCATCGATCCCGGCATCGTGCTCTATCTCCTGCGCGAGAAAGGCATGGACGCGGCGGCGATCGAACGCTTCCTCTATCACGAATGCGGCCTCAAGGGCTTGTCGGGCATCAGCAACGACGTGCGCGTGCTGGAAGCGAGCGCCGATCCCATGGCGCGCCTCGCTCTCGATCATTTCGTCTATCGCATCGCCAAGGAAATGGGGGCGCTCGCCGCCGTTCTGGGCGGGATCGACGCGCTGGTTTTCACCGCCGGGATCGGCGAAAACGGCGCCGCCTTGCGCAGAGAGATCGTGGCGGCCGGTGCCTGGCTCGGCCTCGGCCTCGACGATGCCGCCAATCAGGCCCGCGCACTCGATATTTCCGGCAAGGGCGCCAGTGCGCGCTGCCTCGTCATCCCGACCGACGAGGAACGCATGATCGCGCGCCACACCTACGCGACACTCTGGCCCTGAATCACGGCCCTGAAACTCAGCCGAACAGGCGCGCCGGAACGAGGGCGAGATTGGCGAGGAATTGCTGGGTGGCAGCGCTCCAGGAAAAGCGCTCGGCCTCGGCCCGGCAGGCTGCCCGGGGGAGTTGCCGCGCGCGTGCAATCGCGATGGCGAGATCGCCATCGAGGGCGCCCGAGACGCCCTCGCGGATGATGTCCTTGGGCCCCGGCACCGGATAGGCCGCGACGGGAACGCCGCTCGCCAGGGCTTCCAGGATGACGAGGCCGAACGTATCGGTGAGGCTCGGGAAAACGAAGACATCCGCCGCGGCGTAATGCTTGGCGAGATCCTCGCCCACCTGCTTCCCCAGGAAATGCGCCTTGGGAAACCGCGCCTGGAGATCCGCGCATTGCGGCCCATCGCCGATCACGACCTGGCTGCCCGGGAGATCCAGATTCAGGAAGGCCTCGATATTCTTCTCGACCGCCAGCCTGCCGACATAGAGATGAATGGGTCGCGGCAGATCCTTGAGCGGCGGTTCCTCATTGGTATTGGGGCGCGGGCGGAACAGCAGGGTGTCGACACCGCGCGACCAGCGCTTGATGCGCGAAAAGCCCTGTGACAGCAATTCCGCCTCGATCGAGGGTGTCGCCACCATGGTGGCCTGCGCGGCTCCGTGAAAGCGCCTGAGCCAGGCATAGGTGATGCCGAGCGGCAGGCCGAAGCGGGCCGCCACATATTCCGGAAAGCGCGTGTGATAGGCGGTGGTGAAGGGCAGGCCGCGCCGGAGGCAATAACGCCGGGCGGCAAGGCCCAGGGGGCCTTCCGTGGCAATGTGAATGGCATCGGGCCGAAGCGCATCCAGCCGGGCTGCGAGGCGCCGATAGGGAAAGAGGGCGAGGCGGATTTCAGGATAGGTCGGGCAGGCGACCGAGCGAAAGCTTTGCGGCGACAGGATCGTCGGCCGGTGGCCCGCCTCGATCAATTCGTCCCGTGTGCGGCCGATCGTGCGCACGACCCCGTTCACCTGCGGTGCCCAGGCATCGGTGACGATGGCGATGTTCAAGGAGCGCGTCATTCGGCGGCGATCGGCGCTGTTTCAGAGACGGCGACGGGCCTGGGCAGCATCGACAATTGCCGGTCCTGCGCCCAGGCGATGATCTCCAGCCGCCCGTCGCGATGTTCGACCAGGGCCGTGCAGCTTTCCACCCAATCGCCGTCATTGGCATAGAGGATGCCGTCGATCTCTTTCAGGGCCGCCTGGTGGATGTGCCCGCAGACGACGCCGTCATAGCCCCGGCGCTGCGCCTCGGCCGTCACCGTATGTTCGAAATCGGCGATGAACTTGACCGCGTCCTTGACCCGGGATTTCAGCCAGGCCGAGAGCGACCAATAGGGATAGCCGAAGGCAACGCGCGCGCGGTTGAACCAGTGATTGAGCGCCAGGGCCATCGTATAGGCAGAATCGCCCAGCTTCGCGAGCCAGGGGGCGTAGCGCACGATGCCGTCGAAGGCGTCGCCATGGATGATCAGCAGGCGCCTGCCATCGGCGGTCACATGCTCCGCCTCGTTCATCACCTTGACGTCGCCGAAATCGTGATCGTCGTAATCGCGCAATGGTTCGTCGTGATTGCCGGGCACATAGATCACATGGGTGCCCTTGCGTGCCTTCCGGAGCAGCTTCTGCACCACGTCGTTATGCGCCTGCGGCCAGTACCAGCCCTTGGAGAGGCGCCAGCAATCGATGATGTCGCCGATCAGGTAGACGTAATCCGCCTCGTTATGCTTCAGGAAGTCGAGCAGGTATTCGGCCTTGCAGCCGCGCGTGCCCAGATGCACGTCGGAAATGAAGATCGCCCGGTAGCGCGTTGATGATTCCGACATCTGCGACATGGCGTTCATGAGCTTTAGCCGACTCGCCAGTGATTGCACCTGGCCCGCTCATAACGACAAATGCGTTGCAGGATGATGACGCGGTCAGCTTTCGCGCCGGCAAGCCTCTGATTTCATGGGGGTGTCACGCGGGTGACGCCAATCTGTCATGGCGGAACGGATGAAAGCCGCTAGGCCAGCTTGGCGCGCAATCTCGGCGTGGCGAAATCGAGGAAGGCCCGCATCTTGAGGGGCAGCGCGCCCTGCGCGACATGGACGAAATGGATCGGCCAGGCGGGCAGCTCGAAATCTTCGAGGACCGGGACAAGCGTTCCCGCGGCCACTGCCTTGGCGGCCTGGTAGGAGAGCACGCGGGTGATGCCGATGCCGGCGATCGCGGCATCGATCGCCGCCTCCGCCGTGGTGACGCTGAGCCGCGTGCGGACCGGAATCGGCATGTCGCGCTTGCCGTCATGAAAGATCCAGAATTTCGACGGGGTCATGTTTTCAAAGCTGACGCAATCGTGGCGACTGAGATCCTCGAGCCTTGTTGGCGTGCCGCGGCGCTTCAGATAATTGGGACTGGCATAGGCCGAGCGCCGCGTCGCACCAAGGCGCGTCGCCACGAGATTGCTGTCGGGCAGATTGCCGATGCGCAAGGCGGCGTCGATGTGGTCCTCGACGAGGTTCGAGAGGCGGTCGCCGAGGATCAGACGCAGCGTGATCTCCGGGAAGACCTGCAGGAAATCGGTGACCACCGGCAGGATATGGAGGCGCCCGAAGACGAGCGGCGCCGTCACCGTGAGCTCACCCTTGGGGGTCACATATTCACCGGCCACTTTTCGCTCGGCCTCCTCGACGCGCCCGAGGATTTCCTTGGCGTCGGCGAGATAGGCGCGGCCGGCTTCGGTGAGCTGCACCTTGCGGTTGGTGCGGGTGAGCAGGCGCGCGTTCAAATGCGCTTCGAGGTCGGCCACCTTGCGACTGACCGTGGCGAGGGGTGCCCGCAATTGACGGGCCGCCGCGGAGAGGCTGCCGGCTTCGGTTACCGTGACGAGGAGCGCCATCGCCTCAAGCCGGTCCATGTCATTTCTCCTGTTTTCATCCTCCCATTTTTCAGGAGGATAATTCTCGAAATGGCATTCTACCGCAATTTTCCGGGAGGGCCTAGCTTTGGGACAGATGACGCGCCGGGAACTTCCTCCCCGCCTCATCCCCAAATGAGGAGGTTCCCCATGTCACGCATTCCGACCCCAGCCACCATCGCCGAAGCCCCCGCCGCGGCGCAGTCTCTGCTCGAGGGCGTCAAAAAGAAGTTCGGCATGGTGCCCAATATCTTCAAGCTGATCAGCAACAGCCCGACCGCCCTCAAGGGCCATCTCGACCTCGCCGACACTTTGGGCAAGGGCGCCTTGCCGCCGCAGACCCGGGAGCGCATCGCCCTCGCCGTCGCGGAGATCAATGGCTGCCAGTATTGCCTTTCGGCCCACACCTACACGGCCAAGAATCTCGCCAAGCTCGACGATGCGGAAATCACCGCCAATCGCAGCGGCCGCTCCAACGATCTGAAGGCGGATGCCGCCGTCAGCTTCGCCGCACTGGTCGCCCGTTCGCGCGGCCAGGTGAGCGAGGCCGACATCGCCGCGGTCAAAGCCGCCGGTTATGACGATGGCCAGCTGCTCGAGATCGTGCAGCACGTCGCCCTCAACACCTGGACCAATTATGTGAACGAGGTGTTCAAGACCGAGATCGATTTCCCGCGCGTCAATTTGCGCAACGCAGCCTGACCCTTCCCTTCCCTTTTCTCTCCAGGAGACGTCCTCATGAAGCTCTATCATCATCCTCTGTCCGGTCATTCCCACCGTGCCCGCCTGTTCCTGTCGCTGTTGGACATTCCACATGAGTTGGTCCTGGTCGATCTTGCCAAGGGCGCCCATAAGGCCCCGGAATTCCTGAAGCTCAATCCGTTCGGCCAGGTGCCGGTGCTGGAAGATGACGGTGTGATCGTGACCGATTCCGTCGCCATCCTGGTTTATCTCGCGAAGAAGCTGCGGCGCGGCGATTGGTTGCCGGAAGACGCCCTGGCTGCCGCCAGGGTGCAGAAATGGCTGTCGGTCGCCGCAGGTGAAATCGCTTACGGTCCGGCTGCGGCGCGCCTCATCACCGTGTTCGGCGCCAACTTCCGGCCGGAAGAAGTTTTGACCCGTGCACACAATTTGCTGAAGCAGATCGACGCCGAATTGAGCGGCCATCCGTTCATCGTCGCGGCGACACCGACCATCGCCGATGTGGCGCTCTACAGCTACATCGCCAGCGCGCCGGAGGGGAATGTCGATCTCGCGGACTATGCCCATGTGCGGGCGTGGCTGGCACGGATCGAGGCACTGCCGGGCTTCGTCGAATTTCAGAAAACGCCTGTGGGCCTGGCGGCTTAAAGATCGAACCGGCACGGGGTGCGGGCTTCGCTTTCATCCCGTGTTACTCTTTCAAAGGAAAGGTCAGCAGATGACCCTCGCAGAAATCACCACCGCATCACCCTGGCATGACGGCGAAGTCACCCTTCAGCGCAGCGCCGGCGTCGCCGACCGCATGGCGGATGTGGGTCGCCGGGTGATCCGCGACTACATGCCGGACCAGCATCGCGATTTTTTCGCACAGCTGCCCTTCGTCGTGCTGGGATCGGTCGATGCCCAGGGCGACGTCTGGGCGACCTTGCGGGCGAATGAGCCGGGCTTCATGCACTCGCCGGATCCACGGCGCCTTCGTGTCAGCCTTGCCCGTGATCCGGGCGATCCGGCGGAGGCGGGTTTCGAGGACGGCGATGCTGTCGGGCTGCTCGGGATCGAATTGCACACGCGGCGCCGGAACCGGATGAACGGCACCATACGGCGTCAAGACGAGAACGGTTTCACCATCGCGGTGGGGCAGAGTTACGGCAATTGCCCGCAATACATCCAGCTGCGGCATTTCGAATTCACCCGTCCGGCCGTCCGGTTCCAGCCGGTCGAGACCGTGCAACACCTGACGGCCTTGAACGACCGCGCAAAGGAGATGATCGGCAGCGCCGATACGTTCTTCGTCGCCTCCTATGTCGATTTGGCCGATGGCGGGCGTCAAGTGGACGTGTCGCATCGCGGCGGCAAGCCGGGCTTTGTGCATATCAGCGACACGGACGTCCTCACCGTGCCGGATTTCGCCGGCAACCTGTTCTTCAACACGCTGGGCAATTTCAGCGTCAATCCGCGCGCCGGGCTGGTCTTCGTCGATTTTGCGACCGGCGATCTGCTGCAGATCACCGGCGTGCCGGAAGTCGTGCTCCAGGGGCCGGAGATCGCGGCGTTCCAGGGGGCGGAGCGTTTCTGGCGCGTAACACCCACCCGCATCCTCTACCGCCCGGCGGCGTTGCCGTTGCACTGGGCTGATGAAACGCAAGGGGCCTCGCCCAATTCGCTGATGACCGGCGATTGGGCCGAGATGGCGGCGCGGCTCCAGGCACAGGATCGCGCCAAGCAATGGCGCCCGTTCCGCATCGAGAAAATCGTGGCGGAAAGTGCCAGTGTGAAGTCGTTCTATCTGCAACCGCTGGACGGCGTCGGCCTCATTGCGCATGAGGCGGGGCAGCATCTGCCGATCCGCCTCACTTTGCCGGGCGCCGACAAGCCCGTCATCCGCACCTATACGCTGTCGGCAGCGCCCTCCGACGGCTTCTATCGCATCAGCGTCAAACGCCAGGGCGCGGTATCGATGCATCTCCATGGGCTGAGCGCCGGCGATACGCTGGAGGTGCGGGCACCCGCCGGCCGTTTCACCGTGGATGCGCTGGAGCCCCGGCCGGCCGTGCTGATGGCGGCCGGCATCGGCATCACCCCGATGCTCGCCATGCTCCGGCACATCATCTTCGAGGGCTTGCGCAAGCGCCGGGTCCGCCCGACCTGGTTGTTCTACGCCGCCCGCAACACGGACGACCGTGCCTTCGACGGCGAGATCGCCGGATTGCTGGCACAGGGGCAGGGCCTGGTGCGCCTGGTGCGGGTGCTGAGCGAACCCGGCGACGCGCGCGCCCAGGAAGATTACGAGGTCGCGGGCCGCATCGACATGCCGCTGCTGAGCGCCACTTTGCCCTTTGGCGATTACGATTTTTATCTGTGCGGGCCGGGGCCGTTCATGCAGGCGGTCTATGACGGGCTGCGCGGCTTCAATATTTCGGATAGGCGCATCCATGCCGAGGCGTTCGGTCCGGCATCGCTGACGCGCGTCGCGGATGTCGGCGCGCCTGCGATCGTGCTGGGGGCGCCGTCGAAAGAATCCGTGCCCGTGGCCTTTACGGCATCGGGCAAGGAAGCGCGCTGGTCACCGGCCAGCGGATCCTTGCTGGAGCTCGCGGAATCGCGCGGCCTGGCGCCGCCCTTCAGCTGCCGCGCCGGGAGTTGCGGCAGCTGCCGCGCCAGGATCGTCGAGGGAGCCGTCACCTATCACACACTCCCCAGTGCTGAGATCGGCAAGGACGAGGCGCTCATCTGCTCGGCGGTGCCGGCGGAAGGGACCACGCGGCTGCTTCTTGATCTCTAGCGCTGGTCGTGCGGGCAATAGAAGGTCGAGCGCGCGCCTTGGGTGATGCGCTTGATCGGCCCGCCGCAGATCCGGCAGGCCTCGCCTTCGCGGTCATAGACTTTCCAGCGGTGCTGGAAATAGCCGAGCTCGCCATTGGCCTGGACGTAATCGCGCAAGGACGAGCCACCGGCCTTGATCGCGTCCTTCAAGACCTGCTTGATGGCGGCGGCGAGCTTCTGCGCGCGCTCGCCCTGGACGGTGCCGGCGCGGCGCCTGGGGCTGATCCCGGCGCGGAACAGGGCCTCCGAGGCATAGATGTTGCCGACTCCTACCACCAGGCGCTGATCCATGATGGCGAGCTTCACCGAGGTCTTGCGGCCCTTCAGCATCGTGGCGAGCGAAAGCCCGTCGAAAGCCGGATCGAGCGGCTCGAGGCCGAGACCCCGGATCAGCTTGTGGTCATTGAGGCTGGCCGCCGGCACCAGATCCATCATGCCGAAGCGCCGCGCGTCGTTGAACCGCACGCAGGTGCCGTTATCGATGTCGAAGACCACATGATCATGGCGGTCGAGGAGGCCCGGCCGCTTTTCATTCACCACCATCGAGCCCGACATGCCGAGATGGACGAGGAGCACATTGCCGTCATCGAGATCGATGACGATGTATTTGGCGCGCCGGCGAATGGATTCGATGCGGCGGCCCGTGAGCCGCTCGGCGAATCCTTCCGGGAAGGGAAAGCGCAGATTGGCCCGGCGCTGCTCGACATGCTGGAGGCGCCTGCCCAGGAGTTTGAGGGCAAGGCCGCGGCAGACGGTTTCGACTTCGGGTAATTCGGGCATGGCGGTCTAGCGGTAAGGCCGCTTGCGGCCTGCGTCAAGCCGCCCCGCAGGATCGGTCCCGGCAGGCTGGCTTCGGCGGGCAAGTGCCGCTAAAGTCCGGCCAAACAGGACAGAATCATGCCGGTCGAAACACCCGAAGATCATCAGACACAACCCGAATCGGGCGCCACCTGGTTCGGCTATCGCCGGATCGAGGCGGGGCAGAAGGCGGCCCTCGTCCAGGGCGTCTTCTCCTCGGTCGCGGGGAAATACGACCTCATGAACGATTTGATGTCCGGGGGCATCCATCGCCTGTGGAAGGCGGCGATGCTGGATTGGCTCAATCCGCGCCCGGGCTGGAACTGCCTTGACGTGGCGGGCGGCACCGGCGATATCGCCTTCCGTATCCGGGAGCGTCAGCCCCAATCCCATGTCACCATCTGCGACCTCACCCCGGCGATGCTGGAAGTGGGTCGCGATCGCGCAATCGACAAAGGCATCTTGAGCGGCCTCGATTGGGTCAGCGGCAATGCCGAGGATCTTCCCTTCGAGGAGATGCAATTCGATTCCTACACCATCGCCTTCGGCCTCCGGAATGTCGGGCGTCAGCAGCGGGCCCTCGAAGAAGCCTACCGGGTGCTGAAACCCGGCGGGCGCGTCCTCTGTCTTGAATTCAGCCATGTCGCCGTGCCGGCACTGGCACAGCTTTACGACACCTATTCCTTCAAGGTGCTGCCCTGGCTGGGCGAGATCGTCGCCAAGGATCGCGATTCCTACCAATATCTGGTGGAATCGATCCGCAAATTCCCGACCCAGGACAATCTCGCCGCGATGATGACCAAGGCCGGCTTTCGCCAGGTTTCCTACCGCAACCTCACCGGCGGGATCGCCGCCCTTCATTCCGGCTGGCGGGTCTAGATGATCCGCTCCATCCGTTCGCTCTACCGGCTCTTTGCCATTGCCATCTGCTTCGCCCGCCATGGCGCCCTGGCGCCGTTCGAAGCAGCCCTCAGCAATGCGGGTCTCGCGCCGATCCTGCTGTTTTTCGCCCGTGTCCTGTTCGGCCGCCCGATCGAAGGCTCGCGCCCGGGCGAGCGTCTGGCCGCGGCTTTGTCCGAGCTTGGCCCGGCTTTCATCAAACTGGGCCAGGTGCTCTCCACCCGCTCCGATCTCTTAGGGGAGCAGGTGGCGGCGGATCTCGCCAAGCTTCAGGATCAATTGCCGGCCTTCAGCGCCTTTGCCGCCAAAAGCCGGATCGAATCGGAACTGGGCGCACCGCTGGCCGATCTCTTTGCCAGTTTCGATGACGAACCGGTTTCCGCCGCCTCGATCAGCCAGGTCCATTTTGCGGTCACGTCGCCGGAACTCGATCATCCCGACGGCCGTCCGGTCGCGGTGAAGGTGCTGCGCCCGGGCATCGAGGATGCCTTCCAGGCCGATATCGATCTGCTGCTGTGGATCGCCGAGATCATCGAGCGCACGCAGCCCAAGCTCCGGCGCTTGAAGCCGGTCGAGGTGGTGCGCACCTTCGCCGCCACCGTCCGCATCGAAATGGATCTTCGCCTGGAAGCGGCCTCGGCATCGGAACTCCGCGACAATTTCGAAGGCGATCCCACCTACCGTGTCCCCGCGATCGATTGGTCGCGCACGGCGCAGCGGGTGATGACCCAGGAACGCATGATCGGCATCCCGATGGATGACGGCGAGGCGATGCGCCAGGCCGGGCTCGATGTCGACGAGGTGCTGACCAAGGCGGCGGGCATCTTCTTCAACCAGGCCTTCCGCGACGGCTATTTCCATGGCGACCAGCATCCCGGCAACATGACCGTGGGCTATGACGGCGCCATCCAGGTGGTCGATTTCGGCATCATGGGCCGGCTCGACCGCAAGACGCGCTTTTACTTGGCCGACATGCTGCTGGGCTTCCTGGAACGCGATTACATGCGCGTCGCCAAGATGCATATCGAGGCAGGCTATCTGCCGCAGACCCAGTCGATCGATGAATTCGCCTTGGCCTTGCGCTCGATCGGCGAGCCGATCCAGGGCCGACCCCTTCACGAGATCAGCTTTGCCACCATGCTGGGCCAGCTCTTCTCCATCGCCGAGACCTTCGACATGGAAGTGCAGCCGCAATTGCTGCTGCTGCAAAAGAACATGCTGATGGCCGAGGGTGTGTCGCGCCAGCTCAACCCCACGCTCAACATCTGGACGTTGGCCCGGCCGCTGATCGAACAATGGATGATCGAGAATCGCGGTCCCAAGGCCCGGATCGAACAGGGCATCGTCGATTTCCTCGATGTGATCGAACGTGGTCCCGGCGTCCTCAAGAATGTCGACCGACTGGTGAGCCATCTGGCCGAAGGCGGGTTGAAGCTCGATCCCGAGGCGCTCCGCGTCATCAACCGCACCGGCTCCAATTGGTGGCTCTGGATCATCATCGCCGTCCTCACCGCGGCCCTTCTGTTCCGTTGACCCTCCTTGCCTATCTGACGCTTTTTCTTGCCGCCTTCGGCGCGGCGACGATCCTGCCCGGCTCGTCGGAGGTGGTGTTCACCGCTTTGCTGCTCGAACACCCGGAAGCCCTTACCCCGCTGCTCATCGTGGCCAGTATCGGCAATACCCTGGGCGGCGTCGTCAACTGGCTGCTGGGACGTTTCCTTGTGGAGTTCCAGGAGCGTCCCTGGTTTCCCGTCAATCCCCGGTGGCTGGATCGGGCCAGCCAGCTTTTCCAGCGTTTCGGCTATCCCCTGCTGCTGCTGTCCTGGCTGCCGGTGATCGGCGATCCCCTGACCGTGGCGGCGGGTGTCCTCAGGGCCCGGTTTCTGCCGTTCCTGGTGCTGGTTCTCATCGGCAAGGCGGCGCGCTACGGGATGATCGGCTTCGCCGTTTCCGCCATCGCCTAGGCGGTTCGGTGCCTGGCCGGGACCGGGCATCTTGAATTTCGCCACTGCTGACAGTAAATACTAACATTCACTGTGGAATGTCTGGAAATGAGCGCCAGCAAGCGGGTTCTCCTCATCATCGCCGGCGGGATCGCGGCCTATAAGGCGCTGGACGTGATCCGGCGCGGGCGCGAGCGTGGCCTCACCTTCCGCGTCATCCTGACCAAAGGCGGGGCGCAATTCGTGACGCCGCTTTCGGTCTCGGCCCTCTCTGGCCACAAGGTCTATGGCGATCTTTTCTCGCTCACGGACGAAGCCGAAATGGGCCATATCCGTCTGGTGCGCGAAGCCGATCTGGTCGTCGTGGCCCCGGCCACCGCCGACATCATCGCCAAGATGGCCCATGGCCTCGCCGACGATCTCGCGACCACGGCACTTCTCGCCAATGACCGGCCGGTGCTGATCGCGCCTTCGATGAATGCCGTCATGTGGGCGCATCCGGCGGTCCAGGCTAATATCGCGACCCTGCGCGCGCGCGGCGTTTTCACCGTGGGTCCCGGTGCCGGCGATCTTGCCTGCGGCGAAGTGGGCGACGGGCGTTTGGCCGACCCGCTCGACATCGTAGGCGCCATGCTGGCGCGCCTCGCCCCCGGCCCGCTCGCCGGATTGAAGGCGCTCGTCACCTCCGGCCCCACTTTCGAGGCGATCGATCCCGTGCGCTTCATCGGCAACCGCTCCTCGGGGAAGCAGGGCCACGCCATCGCCGCGGCCCTCGCTGCGGCCGGTGCTGCTACGACCCTCATCAGCGGCCCCACGGCGGAACCGGATCCCGCCGGCTGCAAGGTCATCCATATCGAAAGTGCCGCCGAGATGCTGGCCGCGGCGCAGAATGCGCTGCCCGCCGATATCGCCATCTGCGCGGCGGCGGTTAGCGATTGGCGACCGGCGCATCTTGCCAATCAGAAGATGAAGAAGCGCGAGGGTGGCGAGCCGCCCCGGATCGAGCTGGCGACCAACCCCGACATCCTCGCGACCCTTGCCGCCGCCGGTCCGCAGCGCCCGCGTCTCGTCGTGGGTTTCGCCGCCGAGACCGAACGCGTGGTCGAGTTCGCGCAGGTGAAGCGTGCGAAGAAGCAATGCGACTGGATCCTCGCCAATGACGTCTCGCCCCAGACCGGTACTTTCGGCGGCGCGGAGAACGAGGTGCATTTCATCACGGCTTCCGGCGCCGAAGCCTGGCCGCGTCTTTCCAAGCGCGAGCTCGCGGCGCGCCTTGCCGCCCGCATCGCGGATCATTTCGGGAAATCGGTTGCATGAATGACGTCACAGTCGCCATCAAGCGCTTGCCCCATGGCGCGGATCTACCCTTGCCGGCCTATGCGACCGCGGGCGCCGCGGCCCTCGATCTCGTGGCGGCGATCGCGGCACCCGTGACGCTGCCGCCTTTGGGGCGCGCGCTCATCCCGACGGGCATCGCCATCGCCTTGCCGGCGGGTTACGAGGCACAGGTGCGGCCGCGCTCGGGCCTTGCCCTGAAGCAGGGCCTCACCATCCTCAATGCGCCGGGCACGATCGATGCCGATTATCGCGGCGAAATCGGCGTCATCCTGGTCAATCTTTCCGACGCGCCGGTGACGCTGCAGCGTGGCGACCGCATCGCGCAATTGCTGCTGGCCCGAGTCGCGCGTCTCGCCTGGGACGAAGTCACCGAACTGCCGGCGACCGATCGCGGCAGCGGCGGCTTCGGTTCAACCGGTGTCGGTTCCGCGGGTATCGCTTCGGCGGGTATCGCCGCCCGCTGATTTTCGTTTTTGCTTTCCGGGGAAACAGAACGTGCTGCATCCATCGAAACGCCTTCTCTTCGCCATCGAAGCGGTGCTCGACATCGCCTATTATGGCGGGTCGCAGCCGGTGCAATCGGGCGAGATTTCCGCACGCCAGGGCATCCCGCGCCGCTATCTCGAACAGGTGCTGCAGCATCTCGTGCGCACCGGCATTCTCGCCGGCCATCGCGGGCCCAAGGGCGGCTATGTGCTGGCGCGCGAACGCCGCCGCATCAACCTTGGTGAAATTGTGCGCGCCGTCCGGCAGTTCGAGGGCCAGCCCGATCCTATCCAGACCGCCGCCGGTTCGCGCGTCGCCCTCGAAATCGTGCGGCCGGTCTGGCGCGAATTGCAGCAGGAAATGCTCAACCGCCTCGACGACATGACGCTCGAGGATCTCTGCCAGAAGGCGCAAACCGCCGGCATCCAGACCGATGCCATGCACCGTCTCGATTTCAGCATCTGACCCATTCGACCGATCCATCAGAAAGACCGATATCATGAGTGACGCCCCCACCTTCCGCGGCAAGATCTACGACAACTTCCTCGCCACCATCGGCGCCACGCCGGTCGTGCGCCTCGGCAAGCTGGCCCGGGCCGAGGGCGTCGCGGCCGATCTCCTCGGCAAGCTCGAATTCTTCAACCCGCTTTCCTCGGTGAAGGACCGCATCGGCCTTGCCATGATCGAGGCGCTGGAGGAGAGCGGAAAATTGCAGCCGGGTGGGACGCTGATCGAACCGACCAGCGGCAATACCGGCATCGCGCTGGCTTTCGTCGCGGCCGCCAAGGGCTATCGCCTCATCCTCACCATGCCGGAAAGCATGTCGCTGGAGCGCCGCAAGATGCTGCGGCTGCTGGGCGCCGAGCTGGAATTGACGCCGGCCGCGCGCGGCATGTCGGGCGCCATCCAGCGCGCCGAGGAACTGGCGGCCGCGACGCCGGGCGCCGTCATTCCGCAGCAATTCAAGAACGCGGCCAATCCGGCGATCCACCGCGAGACGACCGCCCGGGAAATCATCGCCGATTGCGGCGGCAAGCTCGATTATTTCGTCTCGGGCGTCGGCACCGGCGGCACCATCACCGGTGTCGGCGAAATCCTGAAGAAGGAAATCCCCGGCGTGAAGATCGTCGCCATCGAGCCCGAGGACAGCCCGGTCCTCTCCGGCGGCCAGCCCGGCCCGCACAAGATCCAGGGCATCGGCGCCGGCTTCGTGCCGGAGATTCTCAACAAGGGTGTCATCGACGAGGTGCTGCGCATCTCCAACGTCAATGCCTTCGCGATGGCGCGGAAGGTTGCCAAGATCGAAGGCATGCCGGTCGGCATCTCATCGGGTGCTGCACTCACCGCCGGCATCGAGCTCGGCCAGCGCCCCGAAATGGCCGGGAAGCGCATCCTGGTCGTGCTGCCGTCCTCGGCCGAACGCTATCTCTCGACCGCCTTGTTCGAGGGGCTGGAGTAACAGAGTTTAAACTGTCATGGCCCGCGCAGGCGGGCCATCCACGAGTTTGTCCGCCATTGATGAAAAGAAACTCGTGGATCCCCCGCCTGAAGCGGGGGATGACGAAAAATCATCGGGTAAGCCATGACCGACCTCACCGACCGGCAGCTGGAACGTTACGCCCGCCATGTCATCCTCGACGAAGTGGGCGAGGAGGGGCAGGGCCGTCTGCTCGATGCCAAGGTGCTGGTGGTGGGGGCGGGCGGCCTCGGTGCGCCGCTGCTGCTTTATCTCGCGGCCGCGGGTGTGGGCACGCTCGGCATCATCGATGACGACACTGTCGATCTCTCCAATTTGCAGCGCCAGGTCATTCATGACGAGGCCTCGATCGACCGGCCCAAGGTGGAAAGTGCCACCGCGCGGCTGCAGGCGCTCAATCCCGATATCACGATCGAGATGATCGCGGCACGCCTCACCGCCGAGAATGCCGATCAGATCGTCCAGCGTTTCGATCTCGTCGCCGATGGCAGCGACAATTTCACCACGCGCTATCTCTTGAACGATGTCTGCTACCGCCAGAAGAAGACCCTGGTTTCGGCGGCCCTCTTGCGCTTCGACGCGCAGCTCTCGACCTTCAAGCCGCATCTGGGGGGCGATCATCCCTGCTATCGCTGCCTCTTTCCCGAACAGCCGCCGGAAGATTTGATCCCGCGCTGCGAAAGTGCCGGCATCCTGGGCTCGGTCGCGGGCGTCATGGGCTCGCTGCAGGCAACCGAGATCCTCAAGGAAATCATCGGCATCGGCGACAGCCTCTCCGGCCGCCTCCTCATGTACGACGCCTTGGGGCCTCAATTCCGCGAAGTCAAATTCAAGCGCGACCCACAATGCCCGACCTGCGGGCGGCCGGCATGAAGGAGAGGCGTGCTTGGCAGGATTTGTCGTGGCCGCGACTCATCCTCGGCGCGGCGATCGCACCCGTACCAGCGCTCTATATCGGCTTCGCTGCTTTCGTGCTGGCCAACAGTGACAAGAAAATCGACCGCTTGCTGCAATGGTGGATTCCGGAGACATATGCGTATGTCTGGGGCTTCGCCTTTGCCTTCGCCGTGCTCTATCTCAACGCTGTATCACGCTTGCGCAAACGGATCGGTCTGGTGGAATGCCTGGCCGTCGGTGGCCTTGCCGCCTTCCTGTTGGCCGAAGCGTTCTTCCTGGCGGTCGAACTGGACATCATGGGTCCGCTGCCGACGATGATCTTCTTTCCTGCGTTCTTTCTGATGGGTGGCGAACACCTGCCGCAGTTGGGCGCCATCCTCGGCCTCATCCTGACACCCGCCGGCATCCTTTCCGGCTGGATTTTCTGGCGCCTTAGTGTGGCACCGGCAAAGACCCCAGAATGAGAAGCGGCCCCTCCCGAAAAGGACGATACGGCCCATCTGCTCAGCAGCGAGGAAAACGCGCGTCGCTTGACCAGGGATCGGGAGCAGTGGGGTGAGCGCGTCAGTTACAGGCTGAGTTCGCGTCGTCGGGAACAACTCAGCCTTGTGAAGCTGACGCGAACGAGTCTCGCGCAATTGAAGATGACGACGCAAATCTAATGCTTATCCTAGCTGTCAGGGAAGTGGGAAACCAGCGGGGAACAACGTGGTTGCCAAATATCTCAACTGGTTGCTGCAGGGTCTAGCCGGCGTCCTGATCGGCCTAGCCGGATTCTTCCTTGCCATTTCCCTGTCAGACTCGATCGCCGAAAGCGCCGGGTTTGCCATCATTTTCGCGATTCCCGTTGTTCTAATCCTGTTGGCGCTACCGTATCTGGCGGTGGTTGGACTCGGTGTCCTGGGGCTAGCAAAGAACTCAGGCGCCTTTGCCCTCGGCGTCGTTTTAGCCCTAGGCATCGGTATTGCTGCTCATCGGTCGGAGATCCGTTCCGTCGATGAAATGACGGAATCTTTGATCGAACGGAATCCCGAGCTTCAGTCCCGTACCATAGAGAAACCGTCACGTTCGTTCACAACGATCGAGCTGAACGACTATTTTTGCAACCAGTTGTGCCAGCAGATACTTGCCTCGGAAAAATACGCGCGCGTGATCTTAACTGCGCGTAAGCAGCAGGTCGTTGCATTGAAGGGCGAAGCCTGCCTTGAGAGGGGTATTGATCGAAGTGTACTCGAGTTTGCCGAGAAGGGTCACGGCTTTGTGTGCGCTCAAACGGAAGCTCTGAATACCGGGTCAACCACACTTCCTGATGCACTCATTTTACGATTCAATCGGGATTACTGGGCGTCCGAAGAGTCCGAAGTCGGTAGGTATTTTTCCGGCTCTGCAGCGGCATTGCTAGAGCGCATCGATGGAAGGGAGAGGCTGCTGGGCAGGTGGCTCCACGGAGAGATCAAGGAACAGCGGGATGGCAACCTCAATGATCTGGTGCTAGGTCGCCCGAAGTTCAATAAAGTTGGCCAATTTTTCACGGATGATGCCTTCGTTGTTGAGGCATTGGGCGTCAAGTCGGCCTACGATCAGGAGATTTCACAAATCCGAATGCAGCAATCCTTGCGCGCGATCACCTTGGCGCGACAGGATGAGCGCCTTGACGAGGGCGCGCTAAGAGCATTGTTCGAGCTCTTGAATCACTATCAGGGGGCATATCCGGAGATCGTTGCGGAACACCTGCTACAAGGACTGGAGGCCGGTGAATATGACGATCGATCCGTGCTGATCGCGCTGGGAAAGTATAACCCGCCCACCCTTGTTCCGTACCGTGCGCTTGTCACGAAAGCTCTGCTTTCCGGCGATATGGAGCAGGCTAACATGGCAGCCAGGCAAATCTCGAGGCTTGAGAAGGGGGCCGTCAGCGATTTCAGTGAAGTTATCTTCGCTTTGATTGATCGAGACGTGTCTCAGCCGACAGGCGAATACATTGATATGTTCTGGCGCCTCTTTCCGGAGGCGAAGCTGCCGATTGACGGTGCTCGGCGTGATCGCATCGTAGAGCGGCTTAGAACCGACCTGCAGCCAGATCGTCGGACAACCATCTTTCTGGCTATGGTTTCGTGCGGAGAGCCTAACGCTCGCGACGTCATGGACAATATCCTCGCCGAGATGCCGGTAGCTGCGTTCGAGCGGGTAGTGAGACACACCGTCGATGTCGAAATTCTTGGTTGGTCAGCTATCTGCGCGTCATTCGATAAGAATTGGACAAAGGACGAGATCAGCTTGGCTCTGCATTTCTTGCCGGCGATGTCGGATCTGGGTTTTTTAGAGATTGGCGACCGTCTCTATAGTCTCTCTTTCGCTAGGTCTGACGAAGCCATGCGGCAGCGGATTGCCGAACTGGCAAAAGCCCGGCTTGCAGCAGTAACAGCCAGTAAAAACCCGGACGGGGAACGAATCATCAAGCGACTTGAGTACTTGGCCCGATAGACCTGCGCGCGACCCGTTTCTCCTATAGCAAAGCTTCCAGCACCCGGTCGGGCGGTTTGTGGCCGTCGACGAAGGTCTTGATGTTGATGATGACCTTCTCGCCCATATCGACGCGGCCTTCGATCGTGGCCGAGCCCATATGGGGCAGCAGCACGACATTGTCGAGGCGCAGGAGCTTGGGGTTCAAGGCCGGCTCGTGCTCGAAGACGTCGAGACCGGCGCCGGCGATCTCCTTCTTGTCCAGCATGCGGGTGAGCGCATTCTCATCGACCACTTCGCCGCGCGCGGTGTTGACCAGGAAGACATGCTTCTGGAGCAGCTTCAACCGCCTGGCCGAGAGCAGGTGATAGGTGGCCGGCGTGTGCGGGCAATTGACCGAGATGATGTCCATGCGCGAGAGCATCTGGTCGAGGCTCTCCCAATAGGTCGCCTCCAATGCTTGTTCGACCGCCGGCGCCACATGGCGGCGGTTATGGTAATGGACCGAAAGGCCGAAGCCCTTGGCGCGGCGCGCCAGCGCCTGGCCGATGCGGCCCATGCCGATGATGCCGAGGCGCTTTCCATAGATGCGGTGGCCCAGCATGCTCATCGGTCCCCAGCCCTGCCATTTGCCCGACCGGATCAGGCGCTCGCCCTCGGAGAGGCGGCGCGACACGGCGAGGATCAAGGCCATGGTCATGTCGGCGGTGTCCTCGGTGAGGACGCCCGGCGTGTTGGTGACCGTGATGCCGCGCTGGCGGGCGGTCGCCAGGTCGATATGATCGACGCCGGTGCCGAACGAGGCGATGAGACGCAATTGCGGCCCGGCCTGGGAGAGGACGCCCGCATCGATATGGTCGGTGACGGTGGGCACCAGGATATCGGCGGTCTTCACCGCCTCGATCATCTCCGCCTGGGTCATGGGATGGTCATCGAGATTGAGCCGGACGTTGAACAGCTCCATCATCCGCGTCTCGATGACGTCGGGCAGCTTGCGCGTCACCACCACCAGGGGCTTGTTGCTCATCTTCTGACCATCTCCCGTGCGGGGGCGATGCCGTGGCCGGACCAGGCCGCGTTCCCCCGCCAGATTCCAATGCTGCAGTGGTAGCAAGCGGGTGGCGGATTTGTCGAGGGGCAGGCCGCCGCCGGGTCACCCGCCGGGTCATTCTGGGCCGGGTTTGGGCGGTATCGCGCCACCCGAGGTCCCATTCGCGACATGTGCCGGCCCGATCCTGGATCAAACGATGAATGATGTGACGGCAATGGCTTGACCACCGGCTCGGGCGCCTATAATCGGGCTTCATGGTCGCGACTCGGACATTCATCACCACCGCCCTGGCTTTTGCGCTGGCCCTCCTGCTCACCACAAGCGGGGCCTGGGCGCAGGACAAGCTGCCATTGCCGCGCTTTGCCAGCCTGCAATCGGCCAAGGTCAACATGCGGGCAGGACCCGGCGAGACCTATCCGATCCTCTGGACCTATCAGCGCGCCAATCTCCCGGTCGAGATCATCGAGGAATTCGAGATCTGGCGCCGCATCCGCGACCATGACGGCGTGGTGGGCTGGGTGAAGAGCACGCTCCTCACCGGCAAGCGCCATGTCCTGGTGCGCGATCAGCAGCGGATGTTGCGCCGGGAACCCATGCCCGATGCGGCACCGGTCGCCTATGTCGATCCCGGCGTCATCCTCTCGGTGCTGGAATGCGAGGGCGATTGGTGCCGGCTGGATGTCCAGGGCTATCAGGGCTGGTTGCAGAAGAGCGAATTCTGGGGCGTCTACGCCACCGAATCCATCACCGACTGATTGCTCAATCGAGATCCTTGGCCAGTGACAGGCGCGATTCCTCGCCGATCACCGCCATATGGGCATAGGCCGGATGGTCGAAGCCGACGATGATCTGCTGGCCGGCCTGTTTGAAGGCGGCCGCCTGGGCATCGCTCATGGGAAAATGGATGAATTGCACCGATGACGCCTTGCCGGCCTCGTTGGTGCGGTCCTGGTCGGCTTCCGGAACGCCCTTCACGGTCTCGCCGGCGAATTTCAGAAAGGCCGAGTGCTCGACGCCGCCCAACCGCGCCAGGAAATTTGCGCGCCGGATCGGCTCGTCGATCTCGAACATCACGGTTGCCACCAATTCGCGGCCCTGCGGAATGAGCGGGTTATAGGCGCGGAGCTCGTCGGCGAGCTGTTCGTCGCCGCCCTTCTCGATATAGAGCATCTCCTGGACCTGCTGCAGCATGGTCTCGAAGCATTCGAAATAGAAAGTGGCCGCCGGCCCCACCTCTATGCGGCGCGGTTTCTTCAACGCCACCACCGCCTTGCGCATCTCGGCCCGGCGCTGGGTGTAATCCGCGATCGGCAGGATGTCGGCCTTGGTGATCTCGCGCTTGCGGGTGGTCATGTGATTTCCTCAGTTTGACAATGTCATCCCCCGCGAAGGCGGGGGATCCACGAGTTGCTTTGTTCAGTTGCCGACAAACTCGTGGATGGCCCGACTAAATCGGGCCATGACAATAAGAGAACAAACCCATCTACCTATCCCAATCCATACGCCTTTGCGAACAACTGGATCGGGTGCGGTGCCTCGCCGCCTTTGGCTTCGTCGTTCCTGAGCGCGTCGATGCCCTGCTGGATATGGGCGCCGGCCAGTGGGCATTCCGAGGCGACATGGCGCTTGCCCGCATTCATCGCCTGGCGGGCGACCGGGCGGCCCACCTTGAGCGCCACGTCGAAATTTCCCTTCATGACGCCCCAGGCGCCGCCATGGCCCGAGCAGCGCTCGATCACGGTCAGATCCGCCTCGGGAATGAGTTTCAGCATCTCGGTCGCCTTCTGGCCCATGTTCTGGGCGCGGGAATGGCAGGCGATGTGGAGCGCAACGCCACCCTCCAAAGGCTGGAGGCCCGGCGCCAATCCGTTCCGTTTTGCGATGTCGACGACATATTCCGAAATGTCGAAGGTCGCGTTGGCAAGGCGCTTGATCTTCGCCTCGTCCGGCAAGATCAGCGGCCATTCGAATTTCAGCATCAGCGAGCAGGAGGGGACGAGCGCCACCACGTCGTAGCCCTCATCGACATAAGGAAGGAGCGCATCGGCCACCGAATGCGCATGTTCGGCGACACGCGCGATGTCGCCCTGTTCCAGTTGCGGCATGCCGCAGCAGCGCGGATAGACCACCTCGGTCTCGACGCCGTTCCTGGCCAGAACCTCGATCGCGGCGGTGCCGATCTCGGGATTGTTGTAATTGGCAAAGCAGGTCGCATAGATCACGGCCTTGCGGCCGAAACCGGGTGCTGCCTGGTTGATCTCCGGCTTCTCCTCCATCGCGCGCAGCACCAAGGTGCGGCCGTTGAATTTCGGAAGATGCGCGCGGGCATCGATCCCCGCCACCTTCTCCATCGCCTGGCGCGCCGTGGCGTTTTCGGTGAAGGCATTGGCCAGCGGTGCCGCCATCCCGGCGAGCTTCCCGTTGCGGTCGGTCTCGGTCAGCTGGCCATAGACCTTGTCGTTCTTGCCCAGCTTCTTCTCAGCGGCGCGGTAGCGCAGCATCAGATGCGGAAAATCCAGCGCCCATTCATGCGGCGGCACATAAGGGCATTTGGTCATGAAGCAGAGATCGCAGAGCGTGCAGGCATCCACCACCTGCTTGTAATCGGATGTGGCGACACCGGCCACTTCGTCGGGGCTCGCATCCACCAGGTCGAACAGGCGCGGGAAGGAATCGCAGAGATTGAAGCAGCGCCGGCAGCCATGGCAGATGTCGAAGACGCGGTGCATCTCCGCCTCGATCTTCGCCATGTCGTAGAAATCGGGATTCTGCCAATCGAGCTTGTGCCGAATGGGTGATTCCAGGCTGCCTTCGCGCATGGATCCGACCTCGCATCTGGGTTGCTGGGCGCGTGGGTTGCAGGAACGATAGGGCCGAAGGCATCGCCGCGACAGCCGGATTCCCGCGATGGGAATCCGGCTGTCCGGTGACGATCAGATTCGAGCTTTCAAGACGCCGGGATCAGCCCAGCGTGTCGAGCGCCTTCTGGAAGCGGCCGGCATGGGACTTCTCGGCCTTCGCCAGGGTTTCGAACCAATCGGCGATTTCGTCGAAGCCCTCTTCGCGCGCGGTGCGCGCCATGCCCGGATACATGTCGGTATATTCGTGGGTCTCGCCCGCGATCGAGGCCTTGAGATTGGGCGCGGTCGCACCGATGGGCAGACCCGTCGCCGGATCGCCGACTTCTTCCAGGAATTCGAGATGGCCGTGGGCATGGCCGGTTTCGCCTTCGGCGGTCGAGCGGAACACCGCCGCCACGTCGTTATAGCCTTCGACATCCGCCTTCTGGGCGAAATAGAGGTAGCGTCGGTTAGCCTGGCTTTCGCCGGCAAAGGCCTCTTTCAGATTGCCCTCGGTCTTGGAGCCTTTCAGAGCAGCCATTTCAGTCTCCCTAGCTAAATGGGTTGCACACAATCCCGGCACGGCGGTTCGGCTTTTGAAAACGGGCGATCACCGCCGCGACAAGCTCTTTGTTGCGCTCGAATCTATGCCGCGTCCCGAGGGGTGTCAACAGACTGGAACGGTTTTAATATTGCTTACTAGTGACTGATTTACTTGGCGAATTAATTGTCATTCGCAAGTCGGACGATGACGTCCACACGCGCCACTTTCATGCCCGCGGGGGGCTCAGGCAATTGCGAGAGAGAGACCTCGTCGGCGGGAATATCCATCAGCCTTCCGGCACCTTCGACGAAGAAATGATGGTGCGGTTTGGTGTTGGTGTCGAAATAGGAGCGGCCGGGTTCGACCACCACTTCGCGCAGCAATCCAGCACTCGTGAATTGATGGAGCGTGTTGTAGATCGTGGCGAGCGAGACCGAGATGCGCTGCGTCGCCGCCTCGGCATGCAAATCCTCCGCCGAGACATGGCGGTCGCCGCCTTCGAACAGCAATTTCGCGAGAGAGAGCCGCTGGCGCGTCGGGCGCAGCCCCGCATCCTTCAGCTTGGCGAGGATCGAGGTATAGGGCCGTAGGTTTTCCATGTGTAAAATATAATGTAAGTGCAACAAGGTGGAAAGGCGGATTCTGTAACCGCTCAAGACGGCTTCCATCGCCGGAATCAAGTCCCAGATCACCAGATGGCCTATTGCTGCGGCCCTCGCTATGGTGACGCGAACCATCCCCCCGAAATCAGTCAGATCACCCCCTCATGACCAGCGCCGCTTCTGCCGAACGCCCGATCCAGGCCATCCTGCTGATGAACCTGGCGGTCTTCATTTTCACCGCCATGGATGGAATCATCAAATCGGTCTCGGGCAGCTTCCCGACCGGCGAGCTGGTCTTTGCGCGCAATCTCTTCGCCTTCCTGCCGCTCCTCACCTTCATGCTGGTGGTCGAGCGCCGCATCAATCTGCGGACATCACGTCCCTGGAGTCATGTTTGGCGTGGTCTCATGGGCGTCTCGGCGATGTTCTGCTATTTCCTCTCCTACAAACTCCTGCCGCTCTCGGATGCGATCGCCCTCGGTCTCTCCGGCCCCATCTTCTTGACCGTGCTGTCGGTGCCCTTGCTGGGTGAACAGGTCGGCTGGCGGCGCTGGTCGGCGGTGATCCTCGGCTTCGTCGGCGTCCTTGTCATGACGCGCCCGGGCTCGGGCATCTTCGACCCGGCGGCTCTCATCCCGCTCCTCGCTTCGGTCTTCTACGCGCTTGCCATGATCTCGATCCGGAAACTGGCACAGACCGAACCGCCCACCACGATCGTCTTCTATTTCACGCTCTTCGCCGTGCTGGCCTCGCTCGTGACCTTGCCTCTGGGCGCAATCGATCCGGCGCTCGCCTGGGCCTGGCCGGCGGACGGCAAGGAACTGGGCCTGCTTATCCTCATCGGCATCATGGGCGGCAGCGCGCAGATCGCCCTCACTATCGCCTTCCGCCGCGGCGCCGTCTCGCTGGTGGCACCCTTCGATTACATGGCGCTGGTCTATGGCTTCCTCATTGGCTTCTTCCTCTTCGAGGAAGTGCCCGATGCCTATCTCATCGGTGGCGGTGCCATCGTCGTCACGAGCGGCATCTACATCATCCACCGCGAAACCGTTCTCGCCCGGCAAAGACGCCGCGCCGCGACGATCCCGGCCATGCCGGTGACGGAATAGCGACCTCTACAGCTTCGCCTCGATCGCGTCCCAGATCTGGTCCTCGAGGCAGACGCCGTCGAAGCGGTTGATCTGCTGCAAGCCGGTGGGCGAGGTGACGTTGATCTCGGTGAGGTAATCGCCGATGACGTCGATGCCGACGAAGATGAGGCCGCGGCGTTTCAATTCCGGCCCGATGATCTCGCAGATCTCCTGCTCGCGTTTGGTGAGCGTCGTCTTGGTGGCGACGCCGCCCACATGCATGTTGCTCCGGGCCTCGCCCGCCGCCGGCACGCGGTTGATGGCACCCACCGCCTTGCCGTCGATGAGGATGATGCGCTTGTCGCCCTCGCGCACCTTGGGTTCGTAGCGCTGGATTTGGATCGGCTCGCGGTAGAATTGCGTGAACATCTCCAAAAGCGAAGCGAGGTTCTCGTCATCGGGCTTGACATGAAAGACGCCAGCCCCGCCATTGCCGAAGAGCGGCTTTACGATGATGTCCTTGTGCTCGGCGCGGAACGCCATGATCTCGGCGCGGTCGCTGGTGATCAAGGTCGGCGGCATCACGTTCCTGAATTCCGTGACCGACAATTTCTCCGGCGCATTGCGCACGTGATTGGGGTCGTTCACCACCAGGGTATCGGGATGGATCCGCTCCAGGATATGTGTCGCCGTGATATAGGCCATGTCGAAGGGCGGATCCTGGCGCATCAGGATGACGTCGAGCTTCGAGAGATCCAGCACTTCTTCGGCGCCCAAAGTCGCATGATTGCCGCGCTCGCGCCGGAACTCGACGGGGCGCGCCCGCGCCGTCACCTTGCCGTCGCGCCAGGACAATTGCCGCGGATGATAGTGATAGAGCTTGTGCCCGCGCTTCTGCGCGGCAAGGCCCAGGACGAAGCTTGAATCGCCGTCGATATCGATCGTCTCGACGGGGTCCATCTGGATGGCGACATGGAGCGGCATGGGAAGGCTCTTTAATCTGTGGGATGCGCCGTACTCTAGCCGGGCGTCCGGCAAACACCATTGCAAAAGCGACAGCAAACCCTATTGCAAACGCTGGGTCAGCTCCTGCAGCAGCCGCGCCACCTGATGGCGCTGGTTCTCATTGTCGGAGATCTCGAGGAAGCGGGTAAAGGCCGCACGTGCCGCGAGGAGATTGCCGATGCGCGATTGGATGAGGCCGCTCTCCCGCCACAAGGGTGCCGCCTCGGGCGCCACCAGCAGCATGCGCCCGACCATGGTCGCGGCGCGCGGCAGATCGCCGTCCTGGATGAGGCGCACCTTGATGTTGTTGACCAGGCGCAAAAGGATGTCGCGATTGCCGATGGCCGCGTAATGGCCGGGCTGCAATTCCGCCTTGTCGCCGATGACGCTCTTCAGGCGCTGGCGCAAATCGCCGGTCTCCAGGACCTTGCCGCCATCGAAGGGATCGAGGATCGCGGCGCGGCCCTCATGGAACAGGCGGATCACGAAATGGCCGGGGAAGTTGACGCCCTCCACCGCCCAGCCCTGGCTGCGCGCGGCATGCATGTAGAGAATGGCCAATGCCACCGGCAGGCCCTGGCGCCGGTCGATGACGCGCATCAGATCGGCGTTCTGCAAATCGTCGTAACTGACCCGGTCGCCGCGATAGGCGAATTCGCCCGCCATCACATCGCTGAGCACCCGGCAGCGTGCGGCGAGGCCCGGCTGACCTTGCATGGCAAGCTCCGGCAGGATCGCCGCCATGCGCATGCTGTCGGCGATGGCGGCAAGGTGCAATTGATGGGCATGGCGGCCGAGCTCGGGCCGGTCGAGGGCGGCCAGCGCCAGCGCCGCCTCGGCGATATCGATCGCTTCATCGGGCAGGGTGCCGATCTTCGCCAGATCGGCTTCGATGGCGTCGCGGCCGGTCATGCCGGTTCCATCATGCTGGCATTCGACATGGCGTCACGGCAGCGGTGCGGCCTGGACGGAATCGGCCGGCGCGGCACTGGCCTCGGCCGCATTGGCTGACGGCGCGTCCACGGGTGCCGCCGCTTCCACCGGTGCTCCCGGCGTCGCCGTCATGACCGGCTTCTCATCCGGGATTGGCAGCAGGGGCGCATCCTGCAGGCGGACGCGGCTCACCACCGCATCGACATAGGCGACATCGCGGGCATGATCGATGACGCGCTGCAATTCGGCCGCGTCCTGTGCCACACCGGTGAGGTAAATGGTCGAGCGGATGCAATCGATGCTGTAATTGTTGGCGCGCACCTGGGCATCAGCCATCAGCTTGACGCGCAGCCGCGCGATCAGCCAGGCATCCTCGCTGTAATCCCCGACATTCAGGCTCGGCCCCAGCTGGATCTGGTTGTCGACCTCGCGGACACCCCGCGCCTGCCAGGCCAGTTCGCTGGCGAGCACCCGGTGTTCGGGCTTCTGCACGAAACCGGTCAGCAGCACGCGGCCTTCATGCACCTGCAAGCTCACCTTCTGGAAGAGATCGGCATCCTTGCGGAACAGGCGTTCGTTGATGCCGACCCAGATCAGATTGTCGTCGACCCCGGTCACCAGCCCGCGTTCCTGCGTGGCGAGGTTGATGGTCGTGGCGGCAACGCCCACGGCTGTCCCTACAGGCGAGCATCCGCCCAGCAAGCCGCCGCCCAGCATTCCAAACACCAGCAAAAAACCGACACCCTTCCGGCTGCCCACGGCACATCCGATGGCTGCCGCAGGCATCGGCGCCAAGGTCAGATGAGGGATTCGGGCCCGATTCATGGGCGAATCATGCCTGATCCGGGCCCGCCCCTCAAGCCCACCCCCGTTTTATGGATTTATGACGTCAAAAATCCGGCCGCCAGGCATCGACGAGATGCACCGGCCAGCCGAAGCGGCCCAGCGCCAGCACGTCGCACCGCAGATCCAGCCCCGCCAATTCCGGCCGGGTCTTCAGATAGTGGCTGAGGGCGCGGAGCAGGCGCTGGCGCTGGGGCTGGAGGAGGGCGCCGCCGGCCAGGCCCGTATCGGCCCGGGTCTTGACCTCGATGAGGGCCAACAGATTGCCGCGCCTGGCCAGGATGTCGATCTCGCCCAGCTTCGAGCGCCAATTGCGCTCGATCACCCGGTAGCCTTTGAGCCGCAGATAGGCGACCGCCAGCGTCTCGGCCCAGATTCCCCGGCGCCGCGCCGCCGTGCCGCGTTGTTGCCGATGGTTCTTCTTGCCGCTTCTAGTCATCTCCACCCGCGTCGTCTTTGCCGGCCGATTTCAGCTCCAGCGCCCGCTGATAGACCTGGCGCTTGGGGAGGTTGAGGGCGGCGGCGACCGCCTCCGCCGCTTCCTTGACGCGCATCTTTTCGAGGGCGCGGCGCAGGGCGTCGTCGAGATCGGCACCTTCCGTGGCGGGCGCTGCCAAGGGCGGTCCCACCACCAGCACGATCTCGCCCTTGGGCGGTCCCGCCTCGCGGTAATGGGCCACGAGTTCGGCGAGAGTCCCGCGCCGCACCTCCTCGAACATCTTGGTAAGCTCGCGGGTGACCGCCGCCGGCCGGTCGCCCAGCACCGCCAGCAGATCCTCGAGTGCCGTCACCAGACGTGGCGCCGTCTCGAACAGGATCAGGCTTGCGCGCACCGATGCCACTTCTTCAAGCTCGGTCCGCCGCGCCGCCGATTTGGCGTTCAGGAATCCCAGGAACATGAACCGGTCCGTGGGCAGGCCGGAGAGGATGAGCGCCATGATCGGCGCCGAGGGGCCGGGCAAAGCGGTCACGCGCAGGCCCAGGGCCGCCGCTTCCCGCACCAGCTTGAAACCGGGATCGGAAATGAGCGGTGTGCCCGCATCGGAGACCAGCGCCATTTTTTCGCCACGTTGCAGGCGTTCTATCAGTTGCGGCCGCATCTCGTCGGCATTGTGGTCGTGATAGGAGAGGAGCGGCTTCTTGATCCCGAGATGCTGCAACAGGCGGATCGTGATGCGCGAATCCTCGCAAGCGATGCAATCGGCGTCCCTGAGATACGCGGCGGCGCGTTCGGTGAGGTCGCCCAGATTGCCGATCGGCGTCGCCACCAGGCCCAACTCCCCCGCACCCGACTTGTTCCGGCCTGGATCGCTCGGTTTACTTGGCCCAGCTCTCTCGTTAGGGTTCTCTGCGGTCGGCTTCGGCGGCCTGCTCATATCGCTCGATTGTCCAGTGGAGTCATCATGATTGGTTTGCGGCGCCCCAAGGTAGGTTCATCCGGGCGGCCACGTCTTCTAACTGCCCTTGCCGCCCTTACCTTGTCGAGCCTTATCCTAGCCGCCTGCGCTCCCAGTGCGCCGCCGCCCAAGCCCGTGCAGCCGGCCCCGGCGCCGGCTCTCCCGGCACCCACGGTGCAGGCCCCGGCCCCGGCGCCCGAGCAATTCCGCCAGGGTGCCCAGGTGGGCCTCCTCCTGCCGCTCTCGGGACCCCAGGCCGGATTGGGCCGCGCCATGCTGCAGGCGGCCGAAATGGGCCTCTTCGACGTGGCCGGCGATAATTTTGACCTCCTGGTGCGCGACAGCGCCGCCGCGGGCGGCCCGGACGGGGCGGTGGTGAGCGTGCTCGGCGAAAAGGCCGACATCATCCTGGGGCCGCTTTTCGGCGCCGAACTGAAAATGGCCGCACCTCCCGCCACCGCCGGCCGGGTGCCGATGGTGAGCTTCAGCAACGATACCAGCGCCGCCCAGCCTGGCGTCTATGTTCTGGGGGTGACACCCGAGGCTCAGGTCGACCGCGTCGTGGGCTATGCGGCCTCCCAGCAATTGAAGCGCTTTGCCATCCTGCTGCCGAATTCCGGCTTCGGCCGCGCCGTGCTCAGTGCCTATCAGGAAGCTGTCGTGCGCCATGGCGGCACCGTATCGCAGATCACGTTCTACGATCCGCAGGACCCCGACATCACCGTGCCGGCGCGCGCGATCGGCGAGGCCTACAAGCGCGATCCTTTCGACGCGCTGATGATCCCGGAAGGCGGCCAGCGCCTGCGCGGCTTTGCCTCCATGCTGCCGGCCTTCGACCTGCCGCCGGGTGTCGTGCGCCTGCTCGGCACCTCGCTCTGGCAGGACAATGCGACGCTCGCGGATCCGGCCCTCGTCGGCGGCTGGTTCCCGGCAACACCACCCGATCGCTGGCAGGCCTTCGCGCAGCGTTATGCCGGCCTCTATGGCGGCCAGCCCGATCCCCGCGCCGGGATCGTCTACGATGCCGTGACCCTCGCCGTCGCTCTGGCACAATCCAAGCCAGAGGGCGATTTCTCGGCCGCCCGCATCACCGATCCCTCCGGTTTTGCCGGCGTGACCGGGGTTTTCCGGCTGCTCCCCGACGGCAAAACCGAGCGCGGCCTGGCCGTTCTGGAAGTCAGTCCGGGCGGTTTTTCGGTCCGTGATCCGGCACCGAATAGCTTCGCGGCAACGATTAACTGAAAGAGAGTTAACTCTGATTTTGAGGCGTCATATCCGATGTAAGCTATCGGAATGACGTCCCAATTTCCGGTTGATCCTGGTCAGGCGCGGTAACGTTTCATTAGTATACTTGACGTAAATACTGGGGCATTCAGCCGCCGGCATAGATGTGGGCGGCTCGCCCCCCTTATCGTCTAGCCAGTTCGGGAACCCGAAAAGCCATGCTGAAACGTCTCTCCGTCGCCGCGCGCATTTCGATCGCCATCGCGGCCTTTCTCATCCTTCTCGCCGGCGTGCTCATCTTCTCCGCCTACCAATTGGTGGCGCAGGAAATGGAAAATCAGGCCGTTTCGGCGCAGAAGACCAGCATGCGCGTTGCCTGGAACGTGCTGCAGCAGGCGGGCACCGATTATGCCATCAAGGACGGCAAGCTCTATGCCGGCGACGTGCTGCTCAACGACAACAACGACCTGGTCGACAAGGTGAAGGAGCTGGTCGGCGGCACCGCCACCATCTTCCAGGGCGATACCCGTGTCGCCACCAATGTGATGAAGCCCGACGGCTCGGGCCGCGCGGTGGGCACGCAGCTCGCCAAGAACGCGGCGCATGAATCGGTGCTGGGCCGTGGCGAGCCTTTTGCCGGCACGGTGGACATCCTCGGCAATACCTTCTTCACCGGCTATGACCCGATCAAGAATGCGGCCGGCGAGACCATCGGCATCCTCTATGTCGGTGTGAAGAAGGCCGATTTCTTTACCGTCGTCGACAACCTGCTCTGGCGTTTCGGCCTCGTCACCCTCGTCGTCACGGTGGTGTTGGTGGGCCTCGGCTTCTTCGTCACCAAGCGCCTGATGCGCCCGATGGCGGAACTGCGCGAGGATTTGAGTGCCCTGGGTGCCGGCAATCTCAACGTCACCGTGAAGCATACCGAGCGCAGCGACGAGATCGGCGTCATGGCGCGTACCGTCGCCATCTTCAAGGACGGCATGGAAGAACGGAACCGCCTTCAGGCGGCGCAGGAAAGCGAACGCCAGAAGGCGCAGGCCGAGCGCAGCAACGCACTCCAGAACGTCGCCGCGCAATTCCGCGATTCGGTCCTGGGCGTGGTCGACCGCGTCGCCACCGCGACCGGCTCCCTGCGCGGCGGTGCCGATAATGTCGCCCATCAGGCGGGCGAGACCACCGGCGATGTGGGCTCGGCCAACGAAGCCGCCGAACGTGTCGCCAGGAATGTCGAAGCGGTGGCCGCCGCCACCGAGGAACTGACCGCCTCGATCAGCGACATCTCGCGCCAGGTCAGCGAAACCTCCGCCGCCGCCGAACGCGCGGTGAGCGAGGCCAACACCACCAGCGGGACCATGCAGAACCTCGCCGAGGCCGCCAACCGCATCGGCGAAGTGGTGCGACTCATCAACGAGATCGCGTCCCAGACCAATCTCCTCGCCTTGAACGCGACGATCGAAGCCGCCCGTGCCGGCGATGCCGGCAAGGGCTTTGCCGTGGTGGCCTCGGAAGTGAAAAATCTGGCGACCCAGACCGCCAAGGCCACCGACGAAATCCAGGCCCAGATCCAGGGCATCCAGGCGGAAACGCAGAAGGCCGTGGGCGCCATCAGCGATATCGCCACCTCGATCAACGACATCAACCAGAAGGCCCATGTGGTGAGCGACGCCGTCGCCCAGCAGTTGGAAGCCACCAACGAAATCTCGCGCAATGTCCAGCAGGCCTCGTCCGAGACCGAAACGGTGAGCAAGCGCATCGCCGCCGCCGCCGAAGCCGCCGGCAGTTCCGGCACCGGTGCCGCGAAACTGCGCGACGAAGCGATCGCCTTGGCCGGCGATGTCGATCAGCTCCGCACCCTTTCCGGCGAATTCATCGGCCGGATCGGGCTGTTTAATGATTCCGGATCCCCCCCCCCCCGGCGGGGGGCGGGCTGGGTGGGGCCACGCAGGTGACGGGTGGTGCGAACCCATGCCCCCCTCCCGCCGACGCATGTCGGCATGCGCCGACGGACCTCCCCCCTGAAGGGGGGAGGAGAAGCTGTCACCCCAGCAATTCCCCCAACACCGCATTGAGGCGCTGGCGGCCGGATTCGGTCGCCAGCAGCCGTTCATCGCGCAACGCCAGGAACCCGCCGCCGATCAATCGCGCAAGCCTTGCTGCGTCGAGGCAATCGCGCATCTCCTTGCCCGTCTCGGCTGTGAAACGCGCTAGCGGAATTCCTTCGGCCAGGCGCAGGCCCATCATCACCATCTCGCTCACTCGGTCGTCGCGCGCAATCTCATCCTGCTGGCGCGTGGCATGGCCTTGCGCCGCCACCATCTCCAGCCAGCGTTCCGGCGCGCGGTGCTGGCGGGTGGCGATCTTGCGCCCGTCGAGTGTCAGGCGACCATGGGCGCCGGGGCCAAGCCCCACATAATCGCCATAGCGCCAATAGACGAGGTTGTGCCGCGATTCCGATCCAGGTCTCGCATGGTTGGAAATCTCATAGGCCGGCATCCCGGCGCCACCCAGAATCTCCTGTGTCATCTCGAAGAGCGCCGATTGCGCCTCTTCATCCGGCAGCTGAAAATCGCCGCGCGCATAGGCCTGCTCGAACACCGTCCCGGTCTCGATGGTGAGTTGATAGAGCGAGATGTGATCGGCGGCGAAAGAAAGCGCGCGGGTCAGTTCTTCGCGCCATGCTGCAACGCTCTGCCTGGGTCGCGCATAGATGAGATCGAAGGTGAAGCGCGCGAAGGTCTTGGCGGCGAGGTCGAGTGCCGCCAGCGCTTCATCCGCATTGTGCTGGCGCCCCAGGAATTTCAATTCGCGGTCGTCCAGGGCCTGGATGCCGAGCGAGACGCGGTTGATGCCGGCCTGCCGGAAATCGTGGAGCTTCCCCGCCTCAACCGAAGTCGGGTTGGCTTCCAGCGTTATTTCGATATCGTTGGCGATGCGCCAATGCCGCGCCACCGCATCGATCACGGCCGCGGTCGTCGCGGGATTCATCAGCGAGGGCGTGCCCCCGCCAAAGAAGATGCTGCTGACGCTGCGCCCCGGTGTCAGCGCCGCGAAATGCGCCAGTTCCTTGAGGTATGATTCACGCCACGCGGCCTCATCGATCTCGGCGCGGACATGGGAATTGAAATCGCAGTAAGGACATTTGGCCTTGCAGAAGGGCCAATGCACATAGATTCCAAAACCGCGTTTGTCCTCGCTCATCCCACCGTCAGACGTTAAAGCGGAAATTGAAGATGTCGCCGTCCTGCACCACATATTCCTTGCCTTCCTGGCGGAACTTGCCGGCTTCCTTCACCGCGGCTTCACCACCCAGGGCGATGAAGTCTTCGCAGGACATGGTCTCGGCGCGGATGAAGCCGCGCTCGAAATCGGTGTGGATGACGCCCGCCGCTTCCGGCGCCTTGGCGCCGTGGCGCACGGTCCAGGCGCGGGCTTCCTTCGGCCCGATGGTGAAGAAGGTGATGAGGTCGAGGAGCTTGTAGCCGGCGCGGATGACGCGGGTGAGGCCGGTTTCCTGGAGGCCCAGGGTCTCCAGATATTCCTGCTTCTCCGCATCGCTCGAGAGCTGCGCCACTTCCGCCTCGATGGCGGCCGAGATGATGACGGTTGCAGCACCCTGTGCCTTCGCCATCGCATCGACCTTCTTTGACCAATCGTTGCCGGTGGCGGCACTGGCTTCCTCGACATTGCAGACATAGAGCACGGGCTTGCCCGTCATCAGCTGCAATTGCCGGAACTGGGGCTTCTGGTCGGCGGTCAGTTGCGGCAGGATTGTGCGCGCGGGCCGCCCGGCGCGCAGAGCTTCGACGATCGGGCCCAGGAGATCGGCCAGGGCCTTGCCTTCCTTGTCGCCGATCTTGGCGCGCTTCTGCGCGTTCTCCAGCCGCTTCTCGACGCTCTCGAGATCGGCCAGCATCAATTCGGTCTCGACCGTCTCGGCATCGCGGATGGGATCGACCGAACCCTCGACATGGGTCACTTCGCCGTCGAAGCAGCGCAGCACATGGACGATCGCATCCACCTCGCGGATATTGGCGAGGAACTTGTTGCCAAGACCCTCGCCCTTGCTGGCGCCGCGCACCAAACCGGCGATGTCGACGAATTCCAGCTGTGTGGGAATGAGCTTTGCCGATTTCGCGATCACGGCGCATTTCTCCAGCCGCTCATCCGGCACCGAGACGCGGCCCACATTGGGCTCGATCGTGCAGAACGGATAATTGGCGGCCTGCGCCGCGGCGGTCGCGGTCAGCGCGTTGAAGAGGGTCGACTTGCCGACATTGGGCAGACCGACGATACCGCAATTGAAACCCATGGAATTCTACCTTTGCATCGACTCTGGAACCCGCTCCCACAGGCGTGGGGCGAGGATATCTCTATTCGCCTTCATCCGCCTTGCCGCGCCGATCTACCTTCAGCTTCTCGTCCTTGGGCGGCGGCGGGTTCAAGGCCAGATTGACCTTGTTCATGAACTCGTTCTCGTGCTTGGTGAAGAGAAAGGGCAGGGCATCGGCGCAGGCGATGTTGATGCGCGCGACCTCCTTCATCTCCTCCTTGCCGAAATCCATCAGCACGAAATTCTTGACCATCTCCTTGACGCCGGGATGCCCCACACCCATCCGGATGCGCCAGTAATCGGCGCCGATATGGGCATCGATCGACCGGAGGCCGTTATGGCCGCCGGCACCGCCGCCCTTCTTCACCCTGACCTTGCCCAAAGGCAGGTCGATCTCGTCATGCAGCACGATGATGTCGCCGGGCGCCAGCTTGTAGAACTGCAGGGCCGCCTGCACGGCGCGGCCCGAATCGTTCATGAAGGTGGTGGGGCAGAGGCAGATGGTCTTTTCGCCCGCGATCTCGCCCTCGGCAACGGCGCCGTGAAAGCGGCTCTTGATCGGGCCAAAAGAATAGCGGCGGACGATCTCGTCCACCGCCATGAAACCGATATTGTGCCGGTTGCCGGCATAGCGGGGGCCGGGATTGCCCAATCCAACGATAAGACGCATCGCGGACCCCGCTTATACCGATAACAGTTCTTACTTCTTCTTGTCGCCGCCCTTGGCCGGGGCTGCCGCCGCTGCCGGGGCAGCGCCCTTGGCAGGTGCTGCACCCTTGGCCGGTGCCGCGGCACCCGCCGCCGGAGCCGCCGCCGCTGCCGCCGGGGCGTCTTCCGCCTCCGACTTCATCGCCGACGGTGCCGCCAGGGTAAGGACGGTGAAGTCACGCTCGCGGATCGCGGGCGTCGCACCTTCCGGCAGCTTCACCGAGCTGATATGCACGCTGGCGCCGATATCGAGGCCGGTGAGATCGATCTCGATCATCTGCGGGATGTTGTCCGGCGAGCAGATGAATTCGATCTCGTGACGCACGATGTTGAGCACGCCACCCTTCTTGATGCCCGGAGCGGCGGCTTCGTTGCGCACCACGACCGGCACGTTGACGTGGATCTTGGTGTCCTTGCTGACGCGCTGGAAATCGACATGCAGGGTGCGGTCGGTGACCACGTCGAACTGCACGTCGCGCGGCAGGACGCGATGCTTCTTGCCAGCCACTTCCACGTCCAGGAGGGTCGCGAAGAAACCCTTCTTGTGGATGTGCTTGTCGATCTCCTTGGGGTCGAGGGAGATCATGGTCGCTTCTTTTTTGTCACCATAAATGACGGCGGGCACTCGACCGGCACGACGCGTGGCACGGGCGGCCCCCTTCCCGGCGCGGTCGCGAACTTCCGCGCTGACGGACTGAACTGCGGACATTGCTGTCTCCTATAAAAATCGCAGTTACCGGAACCCGGACCATCCGGGCACCGACCGATCGACCTCCAGGGGTGTCGATCGGATTTCGGTCGCGTAACCCTGCTCAGTCGAACAGGGACGAGACCGATTTCTCTTCACTGATCCGCGCCATGGCTTCGGCGAGAAGCGGCGCGATGCTCAGTTGGCGCACCGTCTGCGACACGCGCACGGCTTCGGTGGCCTGAATGGAATCGGTGATGACGAGGCTTTCCAAGGGCGAGGCCGAGACGCGGGCCACGGCACCGCCGGAAAGCACGCCATGGGTGACATAAGCGGCGACCGATTGCGCGCCAGCTTCCTTCAAGGCCACGGCGGCGTTGCACAACGTGCCCGCCGAATCGACGATGTCGTCCACCAGGATGCAGCGCTTGCCGTCAACCTCGCCGATGATGTTCATGACTTCCGAAACACCGGCGCGTTCGCGGCGCTTGTCGACGATGGCGAGATCCGCGTCCAGCCGCTTGGCAAAGGCGCGGGCGCGCACCACACCGCCCACATCCGGGCTGACGATGCACAAATTGTTGCCGGTGCCGAAGCGTTCCTTGATGTCCTTGGTGAGGACCGGGGCGGCAAACAGATTGTCGGTCGGAATGTCGAAGAAACCCTGGATCTGGCCGGCATGAAGATCGACGGTGAGGATGCGGTCGACGCCGGCGGTGGTGATCAGATTGGCGACCAGCTTGGCCGAAATCGGTGTGCGGGGGCCGGATTTCCGGTCCTGGCGGGCATAGCCGTAATAGGGGATGACCGCGGTGATGCGGCGCGCGGAACTGCGCTTCAACGCATCGATCGAGACCAGCAATTCCATCAGATTGTCATTGGTCGGAAACGACGTCGGCTGCACGATGAAGACATCCTCGCCGCGGATGTTCTCGTTGATTTCGACGAACACTTCCATGTCCGAGAAGCGCCGCACGCTGGCATTGACCAGCGGCAGGTTGAGATAGGCCGAAATCGCCTCCGCCAGGGGCCGGTTGCTGTTGCCGGTAAGGATCTTCATGCTGCGTCCGTCTCCTGGCGACCTGAGTGCCTTGCGACCCATGGTCTCGCATCCCATCTCTCTAGTTCGCGCATTCTTGTCGGCTGGCCGGCTTTCGCCGATTCGGCCAAGACAAAAGAGCCCCTCCCCTGAACCGCCGGCACGGGGCCAGCGGGGGGTCGAAAGGCGCGCGGAATGTATCAGCGGGTCCCAACGCCGTAAAGGCCGGCGTGTGCATCGGCGAACAATATTTAACTAACTGAAATATATAAATAAAATGTCAAAGCAGGGCAGCCTTGCGGCGGGCGGCGGTGTTCCGGCGGGCGTCCTGGCTACCCCGTCTTCCCTAGAGGGCCAGGAAAATCATGAAGCTGGCCAGGATCAGCCCCGCCACCATCAGCATCATATAGGGCATCCCATTCTCCCAAGCTTTCCGGAGTCCATAGGATGCGCCGCCGGGCGATGGCAAGCCCCATCGCCCGGCCAACCGCTGCCGCCTAGCCCCTGATGGCGAGGTCAGCCGCGATCCTCACCGGCTGGGTCAGGTTGAAGACATTGGGCGAGGTCTTCAGCACGGCCTCATGGATCTCGCGGAACTGCTCGGCCGATCCGTTGCCCCCGATCTCCACCTTCAGCTTGATCTCGGTGTAGCCGGCCGGGACATCGGGATGGCCAAGAAAGCCGCGGACGTCGATACGTCCCTCGGATTCGATCCGCAGATGGTTAAGGGTAATGCCGCGGGTGGCAGCACCCGCCACGTAACCCACCGACATGCAGGCATTGAGCCCCGCCATCAGCAATTCCTGCGGATTTGGGGCGGTGTTGCTGCCGAGGAGTTCGGTCGGTTCGTCGGCGGCGATGGTGAAGCCGCGCTCGATCCATTCGCCGGCCCGCTCGAAACCTTCGATCGTCGCACGGGTGCGGGTCTGGCCCAGCCATTGCGTGGCGACGCGGAAGCGCAACAGCGCGCGCGTGGGATCCTGCTCGATCGCTGCCACGGTCTCGTGCAGGGCATCCAGATCGATACCGTTGACGATATTGGCGGGGGCATTCTTGTTGGCTGCTTTTGTCATACTCATGTGCATGTCCTCATTGGCTGTTGTGGTGAAAACGGCGTGGGTCGCTCAGCCCGCGACCACGCTCTCCGGCCGGCCGAAAATGCCGGCAAGGGCGTCGACCCGCACGGCACCCTGGCGGCTGATGCCGCCCAAAGTGGCGCGGAACATGGGATGGCTCATGCCGCTTCCCAGAAAGGTCCAGCGCATGGCGGCCTGCTGGGCAAAGCGGATCTCGGCCAGTTCCTTTTCTGTGAGCGAACGCCCGCTGGCGGCCTGCAAGGCAGTGAGGTCGAATTCCACCTGTTGCAGGAGGCCCGCGTTCAGGATCTGGATGATGGCGATGTAGCCATCGACCGCCTCGGCGATTTCGGCGGCGGTGAGGTGCCAGGCCAGTTCCTCGACCATCAGCGTGTCGAGCTTGGCGTGGCCCGCTTCTTCCATCCAGTGATGCTTCAGCAGATCCTTGAAACAGGGATCGAGGGAATCGTCGCCTTCGACGCTGTCGAGGTAATGACGCTGCGTCATCCATTCGATCTGCAGGATGGCAAGGGCGACGCTCAGCGGGTGATGGGCCAGCACCGCTTCGGCGATGGCCTCGGGCGGCCCGATCACCCGGCAGGGCACGCGGAATCCCATCTCGAAGGCGGCGCGGAACCGCTTGAAGAGGTCGATATGCTTGGCTTCCTCAGCCGCGAAATTCAGGAGCGCCCGCGTCTCGATATCCGGCGCCTGCAACCGGTTGCGCACGTGATCCAGCACGAAGGGCAGAATGAATTCTTCGACCAGACCGAAGAGATAGAGATAATTGTGCCCGCGAATCTGGTTGAGCAGCGTCTTCTCGTGCCGATCGAGGCCGGGCAGCGTCGCCGTGGCGGCCAGCGCCTCGGGCAGAAAGGGCCGCGAGAAATCGAGCGTCTTGTCGCCGCCGATCAGATCCTCGATCTGCCATTTCACGCGGAGCGAATTCCGAAACGCCGCCTGATAGGAAAACCCGTGATGCCGCATCCTCTAAATTCCGCTAGGTCGTTTCCGGCCATTTGCCGGTCGAGTCTTACCTAGCGGGTGCGCGGTCTCGCGGCTGTGAAGCGTTTCACAAGGCGCCGTCTCTCGTTCCAAACCCCAGGCCTGAATCCCTGGCACGGGATTGACGCAAGAGCCATGATGGCGGGCATAGTTACCCGATCCGCGCGCATGCCGCCCAACCGTTACGGGCGCCGCGCCCGGCGATGTACTGGCAAGATGGGGATCAGCGGGAAATGTCCAGCAGAGCGTGCATATTGTGTCGCGGCGCCGACGCCGATGCCGAGCTCGAGCGCATCGAGGTCTGGCAGGATGCGCATTGGCGCCTGACGGTCAGCCTCTCCGCCGAGGTTGCAGGCTTTGCCTATCTCGAACCGAAGCGCCACATCTCTCACATACACGTGCTTGATGGCGACGAGGCCAGGACTTTCGGTCCTGCGCTGGCAAGATGCACCCAGGCACTGAAAGCCGCCACGCAGAGCGAAATCGTCTATGTCTACATTTTCGGTGACGGCGTTCCGCACCTTCACGTCCATCTGGCGCCGCATCGCTCCGGCGACGCATTGAGCGACCAAATGATCCGGGGCGAGATCGTCGAGGAAAAACTGCCGAATGGCCTCACCCGCTTCTACAGCCAGGAATTTCCCGGATTGCCGCGTGACCAGCTGATAGGCACCGCAGACAGCGTGCGAGAGATGTTGCTGCGCGATTGAGGTCGCGGGCCTAAAGCTTCCAGAACGGTCGGTTTGTCTCGGCGGCGACATCGGCGCGGGTGAGGCCGATATCCCGAAGTTGTCCATCGCTCAGATTGGCGAGATGCCGGCGCTGGCGCCAGGTCTCGGCCATATCCCGGAAATGGGTGCCGACAGCCTGGAGAAGGCTGCCATGGGCGGTCGAGCGGGCAGATCGTGTGTTGCTGGCAAACATCTGTTTCCTCCTGTGGCGGGCGTCTTTTCGTCCCCCAAGTAACCACCGAAACCATGCCTGATGCTTAGATCGCGACCGAACTATGAGCTATCCGCATCCTGTGTCCGGATCATGTCACCTGCGTGAAATCCCGCCGCTCAGGGCGGCTTGTGACGCCGCCTTATCCGGGGTAGAAAAAGGCCCCTTTTCTCGGAGACGGAAATGCGCCGATTCCTTGCTGCCGCCAGCCTCGCTTTCGCGCTTTTCCTGCCGGCTCTGCCGGTTTTGGCCACCGATTACCTCACCGGTATCAGCGATCTGCCGCTGCCCGAAGGCCTCAAGGAGGCCAAGGACAAATCGACCGTGTTCGATTCCGCAGTCGGGCGCATCGTCACCGCCTACGCCAGCGGCCCCGGCACCGCGGATTCGGTGCACGATTTTTACGAATCGACTCTGCCGCAACTGGGCTGGGACGAAACCGACGAGGGCAATTGGCGGCGCGAGAACCAGGTCCTCAAGATCGACGTGCTCGGACCCGAAGCCGGCCCGGTGACGGCGACCTTCACCCTTTCCTCGGACAATTAATCGATCGGGAGTTTGCGATCATGGCTTTTGCCACCATCGACCTGACGCGCGAGGGCCGCGTCGGCATCATTCGCTTGAACCGGCCCCAGGCTTTGAATGCGCTCTGCGATCAATTGGTCGCCGAACTGGGGATTGCCCTCGACGATCTCGAAAACGATGACGCGATCGGTGCCATCATCCTTACCGGTTCTGAAAAGGCTTTCGCCGCCGGCGCCGACATCAAGGAAATGGCCAGCCGCGGTTTTGTCGACGTGCTGGTCAAGGATTTCATCAGCAAGGGCTGGGAACGTGTCGCGCAATGCCGCAAGCCGGTGGTGGCGGCGGTGGCGGGCTTCGCTTTGGGCGGTGGCTGCGAGATGGCGATGATGTGCGACATCATCATCGCCGCCGAAAACGCGAAATTCGGCCAGCCGGAAATTACATTGGGCATCATCCCCGGCGCCGGCGGCACCCAGCGCCTCACCCGCGCCGTGGGCAAGGCCAAGGCGATGGATCTCGTCCTCACCGGGCGCATGATGGATGCGGCCGAGGCCGAACGCGCGGGCCTCGTCGCCCGCGTCGTAGCACCCGAGAAGCTGATGGAAGAAGCGATGGCAGTTGCCGGCAAGATCGCCGGCTTCTCGCTCCCCATCGTCCTCATGGCGAAGGAATCCGTGAACCGCGCCTTCGAATCCAGCCTCGCCGAAGGGGTGAAGTTCGAGCGCCGGATGTTCCACGCCGCCTTCGGTACCGAGGACCAGAAGGAAGGCATGGCAGCCTTCGTCGAAAAGCGGAAGCCTGCTTTCAAGCATCGCTGACGATCGCTGCTGCCAGCGTTGTGGCAGCAGTGAGGATAGGCTTGCCGCGAACCGGTTTGCCCGCGCCCCGAATCGCGTTACAGGCCTTCCCATCCGATTGTTCAGGGATGACGAGGTGACGATGGCCGAGCCTTTGAAGGAAATGTTCAACAAGGCGGCGGTCGATTGGCTGGCCGGGCGGCTCGGTTCGGCCTGGCCGGATTTCCCTGCCGCCAAGTTCAAGCGCGCGATACTCGCTGATCTGCCAGCATTGGAACTCATCGCGCGGGTCGACCGCATCGCGCTTGAGATGCAGGCGACCCTGCCGGCAGATTTCCGGAAAGCGGTGCGGATCGTTACCAAGGCCCTGGGCGCGCCGCCGCCCGCCGGTGACGGCACCGATTTCGGTTCGTTCCGCGTGCTTCCCTGCCACCGCTTCGTGGCGCAGGCCGGGCTGGATCACACCGACCATGCGCTTGCCTATTTCAAGGATACGACGCGGCACTTCTCCGGCGAATTCGACATCCGCCCGTTTCTGGTGCGCGATCAGGCCCGCGTGCTGGGCGTGATGCGCGATTGGGCCGATGACAAGGATTGGCGCGTGCGGCGCCTGGCCTCGGAAGGCGCACGGCCGCGTCTTCCCTGGGGCCTCAGGCTCCAGGCGCTGGTCGCCGATCCCGCGCCTCTGTTGCCGATTCTCGAAGCCCTGCGCGACGATCCGATCGAAGCCGTGCGCCGCTCGGTCGCCAATTCCCTCAACGACATCGCCAAGGACCATCCCGATCTCGCCGTGGAAATTCTGGGCGCCTGGCGCAGCGATTCCAGCCGCGCGCCGCTCATCCGTCATGCGCTGCGCCATCTGGTGAAGCAGGGCCATGGCGGCGCGCTGCATTTGATGGGGGTCGATCAGGCGGCGAAATTCCAGCTGCGCGACCTCGCCCTTGGAAAAACGCGCATCGCCATCGGCGGCTCTCTCCCCATCGATCTTGCCCTGCGCAATGCGGGGAAGCGTGCGGCGATGGCGATCATCGATTATGCCGTCCATCATCTCGGTGCCCGCGGCGAATTGCGGCCCAAGGTCTTCAAATGGAAGCAGGTCGAACTGGCCCCGGGCGAAACCATCGCTCTCTCGCGCAAGCACAGCCTCAAACCCGTGACGACGCGGCGCTATTACCCCGGCGCCCACAAGCTCGACATCCGCGTCAACGGCCGCATCCTGGGCGAAGCGGATTTTATCCTGACGGCAAAATAAAAGCCCGGCACCGTGCTTCGGTGCCGGGCTCCCGTTCGTTCGAAGTTTACTGCGTCAACTGATCGAGCGCACCCAGGCGCAGGAACTGCGTCTCGCCCGGCGCGTCCGCGACACCGTCATTGTCGATGACCGCATAGACCTGGCCGTCCTTGGTGACGGTCAGGCCCTCGATCTTGTCCGAGATCCAGCCATGGCTGGCCTGCATCAGCGGGAGGACGTCCAGCGCGATCTTTTTCTCGACCACCGGCAGGGTCTCGCCCAGCGGCTTCGGCTCGATGCCGGCCAGATCGATCGTGGTGATGTGTTTGATCGCGGCATAAACACCCGGCTGGTTGTCGCGCTCAATGAGGGCGAAGCGCGAGCCGCCGAGATGCGTGATCTCCGAGAGGCCGACCCAGCCCTTATTGGCCGATTTCGGCTTCTCGAGCGGATAGTGGACGAAGCTCCAGGCTTTGCTCTTCGGCTCATAGATGGCGAGCTTCACCAGGCCCTTGGGATCGTCCTTCCATTCACGCTGCAAAGCGAGGATCAGCTTCTCGGTGCCGTTGTCGTCCCAGGCGGCGATGCCTTCGAGGCCGAAACGCTCGGCCTGGGCGGTCAAGGCCTCGGGCAGCAGGATCTCTTCTTCGACGGTGCCGTCGGCTTTCACCGCCAGCAGCTTGTTGAGCAATTCCTTCTCGGGATTGCCTTCCGAGACCAGCCAGAAGCCACCGCCCTCCCTGAGCGTGATGCCTTCGATGTCATAGCCGGCGGGTTTGCCGTCCTTTTGAAGATCGACATAGCCGGTGATTTTGGCCGGCGTGGCGGTCGCATCGAGATCGTAGATGCGCGAGAGGCCATAGATGCTGTCATTGACCGCGAAGAGCTTGCCCTCCGCCGCGGGATCGGCGGCGAGACCGGAAAGTGCCCCCCACCCGATCGGGGCACCGGTCGCGGGATCGGTTTCCGAGACGATGGCCGGCGCAAAGGGTGCCGCTGCGTCGCGGGCGTAAAGGCTGACACTGGACCGCAGATTGTCCTCGGCGCTGTCGGTCTCGGAAGCCACCGCGAAGAGGTTCCGCGCGGGAATGGCAATGGCACCTTCGGGGCCCACCGCGGTCGGCAGGAATTGCAGGAATTCCGGCGCTTCCGTCTTGCCCTTGTCGCGATAGACGGCGACGAAATTGCCGCGCTCGGCCAGGACGAAGATCAGCGTGTCGTCGCCGAACTTGCCGATCTCCAGGCCTTCGGGCTCGACGCCCTTGCTCTTGGCGCGCTTCACCGGGAACTGGCCGTTGGCCATGGCGAGATGCTCGACCGCGTTCCCCGATTCGTAGAGCACCTTCCCCGTCTTGTCGAAGATGGTGAAGCTGCGCGATCCGCCCTTGTAATCGCCTTCATTGGCGGTGACGAATCGCTCGTTGTCGAGCCAGCCGATCGCATCGGGTTCCCGCAGGATTCCGGCCTTGCTGTCGATGGCGGAAATGACCTTGTCGTCATTGGCGTCGATCTTGTCGAGATCCACGCTGCCGGCCGAGAAATGCGCGGTGACCTTGGCGCTGGCGAGATCCACCAGCGCGATATGGTTGTTCTCCTGCAGGGTCACGGCGGCGATGTTGTCGCTGTTGATGTCGATGAATTCCGGTTCCGGATCGTCGCCTGCGATCTCGGCGAGGCCCGTCATCTGGACGATGGTCGCGGCATCGCAATTGGCCAAGGTGCCGTCGCTCTCCACGTCGAAAATGGCGAGGTGGCCGGCCGGCATCTGCGGGAGGACGCCCTCGTTCAGATCCTCGTCGCGCTCGTTCTCGATGGCAACGGCGAGGTATTTCTTGTCGGGGCTTGCCGCCACCGAATCGGGCTGGCCCTGCACGTCGCAGGTGGCGGTCACCTGCCGGCTGGTGAGATCGACAATGGCCACATGGCCGCTGGGCTTTGCATAGCTTTCGCTGGTGTTGACGCCCACCAGCGCCACATTGCCGATCACGGTGACCGAGGTGGGCTCGCCGCCCATGTCGATCTGGCCGGTGGGCTTGGGCGCCATGGGGTCGGTGATGTCGACAAAGCCCAGGGCCTTCCCCGGGCTGTTGCTGTAGACGAGGCCCATGCCGTCGGCGGTCGCCGTGATGATCTCGGCCGCCGCCTCCGTCGCGGGATCGCTGTCCTGCGGCAGGTTGAGGAAGGCGGGCAGAGTCGCCAAGCGGCTGAAATAGGATTCCTCGGCCCGGGCCGCGGATTGGCTGGCGACAAGGGCGCAAAGGCTCAGCGCGGTTCCTGCCAGCAAGGTGTCGAGACGGCGTTGGCTGTTCATATCTGGGTCCCCTCCAATGAGCGCGGCGCCCGCGATGGCAGGCGGCCGGAAAGCCACAGCTAGGGGTGGCTGATGATGGTTTCGTGACCTCCCGGCGAAACTTCCATGACGCCCCGCCCGGCAAAAGTTCCGAAAATGGCGCAAAGGCACGCAGGGATTGCATTTTTGCGGTTGCGGCAATCACAGAATTAATCTCGGTAAATCATAGTATTAGTAAAAAATCTCGGAATCCGGCTCGCCTTTCTTCTTGCGTCTTTTGTGGGATTTTCTATCTTATGGCCGTCATTCTGCTTCGAGCTTGCCGACCTGCTACGCCCTCCGGGTGCCCAGATCGCGTCATTCCGAGACACAGTCTGATGCACGGCTCAATGGGAGCGGTGCCACCCAACTTCTAACGGAGGACAGCAATGCCCGTCGGCACTGTCAAATGGTTCAACAACACCAAGGGTTATGGCTTCATCCAGCCGGAAGCCGGCGGCCCGGACGTGTTCGTGCACATCTCGGCGGTCGAGCGTGCCGGTCTCGGCACCCTGAAGGACGGCCAGAAGGTTTCGTACGAAGAGCAGCGCGATCCGAAGCGCGGCAAGACTTCGGCCGAGAACCTGAAGGCGGTCTAAGCCTTTTCGCGCGCCGGCCTTAGGCCAGCGCCGAGCTTGATGGGGCACCAGGAAACTGGTGCCCCATTGCTTTTGTTTTATCCTTGCTTGTGTCGTGCCCGGGATTTTGTCCCTCGGTTGGGTCGCGCGCATCAGCCCGACCCGATGGAGATTTTCATATGGCCCGCAAGAAACCCGTCGTCGAAAGCGGCTTCGTGCTGTTCGACGTGATCTACGAAGACGGTCGCCAGACTTCGAACCGCAAGGTGCCGGCCGGCGAACTCGGCGGCCTCGACGGCGACACGCCCGCCAAGACCATCATCGAAGCCCAGGACCGCAAGATCGCCGAAATGTCCGGCCAGTCCCGCGGCCGCATCAAAACCATCAAGCGCTCGCCGAATCAGTAACCACCTGGTCGATGGCGCCGAAGATCGATTTCCCGGCACCGTCCAGCATTTCGATCCGCACCCGGTCGCCGGGTTTGAGGAAGGGCGTCGCCGGTGCGCCGTTCCGGATCGTCTCGACCATGCGCTGCTCGGCGATGCAGGCATAGCCGCGCCCGCCTTCCGACACTTTCCGGCCCGGCCCGCCCTCCGCGTCGCGGTTGGAAACGGTGCCTGAGCCGATGATGCTGCCGGCGGCCAGATCCCGTGTCTTTGTCGCATGGGCGATCAACTGACCGAAATCGAAGATCATGTCTTGGCCGGCATCGGGCCGGCCGAAGAGCGTACCGTTCAAATGGCTGAGCAAGGGGAGCGCAAGTTTCGCCCCCGCCCAGGCAGCACCCAGTTCATCGGGCGTCACCGCGACCGGGGAGAAGGCGGAGGCCGGTTTCGACTGGAAGAAGCCGAAGCCCTTGGCCAATTCACCCGGGATAAGGTTGCGCAGGGAAACGTCGTTGACCAGCATGATAAGGCGGATCGCTTCGGTGGCCTCTGCCGGTGTCGCGCCCATCGGCACATCGCCGGTCACCACCGCCACCTCCGCCTCGAAATCGCAGCCCCAATCCGGATCCTTGAGCGGAATCGGATCGCAAGGCCCCAGGAACCTGTCCGAGCCGCCCTGATACATCAGGGGATCGTACCAGAAGCTCTCCGGCATCTCGGCGCCGCGCGCCTGTCTCACCAGCGCCACGTGATTCACATAGGCCGAGCCATCTGCCCATTGATAGGCGCGCGGCAAGGGCGCCAGGCAATCCTCCGCGCGAAAGGGCAGGGTGCCTTCCCGGCGCCCGTCGCGCAATTCATCGGCCAGGCGTTGCAGCATGATCGCCGCTTCGTCCCAATCGTCGAGGGCTGCCTGCAAGGTCGGAAAGGCTTGGCAGGGCAACGCGCGCGTGAGGTCGCGATCCACCACATGCAGCGCCCCATCGCGCCGCCCGTTGCGCAAGCTGGCGAGTTTCACGAAGCGGGTGCTTTCTTGTGCAGCCAATCGGCATGTTTGGGCGCCTTCCGCGTCCGCGCCCATTCCTCCAGCATCGGGCGCTTCACCGCGTCAAGGCGCGCCTGCATTTCCGGCGTGGTCACGTCATGGGCCAGTTCGATCCGGTGGCCGTTGGGATCGAAGAAATAGATCGAGTGAAAGAGCGTGTGATCGATTGGGCCGATCACCTTGATGCCGGCCGCCTCCAGGCTTTCCTTGGCCCCGAGCAATTCCGCCTCGCTCGCGACCTTCAAGGCCAGATGCTGCACCCAGAGCGGCGTGTTGCGGTCGCGGTCCATCGGCTCCCTGGTGGGGAGTTCGAAGAAGGCCAGCACATTGCCGCCGCCCGCATCGAGGAAGACATGCATGTAGGGATCCGGTTCCTTGGTCGAGGGCACCTCGTCCTCGGCGATGGCCAGGATGAAATCCATGCCGAGATGTTTTTCGTACCATTCCACCGTCTCCTTCGCGTCGCGGCAGCGATAGGCGACGTGATGGACGCCCTGTAGTTTCACGGGCAGTTTCACCGGCCTGTTCATCCCGGGCCTCCCGATTTCTCGCCAATCACGCCGCGGCTCATCTGCTCGCGCTCGATCGAGCGGAAGAGGGCGGCGAAATTCCCCTCGCCGAATCCCTCCTCGCGCTTTCGCTGGATGATCTCGAAGAAGACCGGCCCCAGCAAAGTCTCGGTGAAGATCTGCAGCAGGATGCGGGGATCGTTATTCTCCGTGCTGCCGTCGATGAGAAGGCCGCGCGCCTGCAGCGCCGCCACATCCTCGCCATGGCCCGGCAGGCGTTCGGCCAACATGTCGTAATAGGCCTGGGGTGGGGCAGGCATGAAGGCGACGTTCTGCGCGCGCAGCCGGTCCACACTTGCGTAGATGTCGTCGGTGGCAAGCGCGATATGCTGGATGCCCTCGCCGTTGAAGCGCATCAGGAATTCTTCGATCTGTCCCGTCGCGCGCGAGGCTTCTTCGTTCAAGGGAATGCGGATGCGGCCGTCGGGGGCTGCCATGGCCTTCGAATGGAGCCCGGTATATTCGCCCTTGATGTCGAAATAGCGGATCTCGCGGAAATGGAACAGGCGCTCGTAGAACGCCGCCCAATAGGCCATGCGGCCCTTATAGACATTGTGGGTGAGGTGATCGATCTCGGTGAGGCCCGCGCCCACCGGATGCCGCTCCTCCGAGAGATAGCGGAAATCGATATCGTAGATGCTGGCACCCGGTTGATAGCGGTCGATGAGATAGATGGGCGCGCCGCCGATTCCCTTGATCGCCGGCAGCTTCAATTCCATCGGCCCCGGCGGGATGTCGATCGGCTGCGCGCCCCGGCGCAGCAATTCGGCATAGGCGTGATGGGCGTCGGCGACGCGGAAGGCCATGCCGCAGGCCGAGGGGCCATGTTCCTCGGCGAAGTAATCGGCCAAGCTCGAGCGCTCCTGGTTGACGATGAAATTGATTCCGCCCTGGCGATAGAGCTGCACGTTCTTCGACCGATGCGCGGCGATCTTGGTAAAGCCGAGGCCGGTGAAGACCCGATCGAGCTCAGCTGCGTCGGGGGCGGCGAATTCGACGAATTCGAATCCGTCGAGGCCAATCGGGTTGCCAATCGGGTTAACGGTGTCGAGCATGCGGCGGCTCCGTCGCGGATGTCATCCTGAGTGGTAACGCTAAAGCCCCCTTGTGGTTGCTGCCTAGACAAGTGTTTCACCTGGTGAAACACTACCCTCATGGCACCGCCCGCCCCCAAGGCCAACCGCTCGCTCCAGCGCGGCCTCCAGCTCCTCGACCATCTCGCGCAAAGCGGGGCGCTGGGCCTCGCCGATCTCACCCGCGCCGCCGCCTTGCCAAAGCCCACCATCTATCGCCTGCTGAACACGCTGGCGGGATCCGGCTGGGTCTATCGGCGCCGGAATGACGGCCGCTATGTCGCCGTCATCGGGCCGCAGGCTTTGGCGACGGCCGCGCGCACCGCGCAATTGGCGCTGCCGCATCTGGCCGCCCTCACGGCGCGGACCGGCCTTGCCGCCGATCTCACCTGGCTGATCGAGCCCGGCATCCTCGAGGTCATCGATTCCACCCGCCGGCGCAAGGCGGGCGGCGTCGACCCGCAAGTGGCGGGCTTCCGTCCCTCGCTTGCTTTCTCGGCGCCCGGCCGCGCGCTTCTCGCGGCAAGTTCGGAAGCGGAGCGGGCGCGGCATCTCCAGCATCTGCTGCGGACCGATTCACCGGCCGAGCGACATGCCGCGACCAGCGGTCAGCTCGCCGCCGAAATCGCCCGCACGCAAAAGCGGGGCTACGGGATTCGCGCGCAAGGCTATTGGCCGCAATCTTCGGATTATGGGCGCGAGCCGATGGACATCGCCGTGGCGCTCGTCGCCGGCAGCAAGGTCTTGGGTTGCGTCAGTCTGGTCTGGCCCAGCGAAGATGCCGCGCCGGAAGCGGTCGCGCGGGGCCATTTATCCGATCTCAAACTCGCTGTCAGGAATATTGTCGCATCCCTCGGAAAGGCCGGGAACCGCGTCACAAAAACGCTATAAACCAATTCCTAACCATCTTGCTGCACCCTGCAGGGAGAGAGGATCGTTTCGATCCAGAAAAGGCTCAACAATGCAGGCCCAATCGGGACCACCCGCCGCCCAGGCATCACCGCGCTTCACGCTCAAATGCATGCACGTGCTGGTCGACCGCAAAACCCATCCGATCGTCAACATGAACATCCAGGAAGTGCTGATCGGCGGCATGCCTGATTGGATGTCCGTCGGACAGCGCGTGGAATTTTCCTTCGTGATCACGTTGAAGGATTGGGAGCGATCGCTGCCGACCTATGGCGTCGTCATCAAGAACGATGCGGCCGGTCTCGACATCCGCTATTCGCCGCCTTTGCCTTCCTGGCGCAACATCCTGACGAAGCTGCTGGCCGAAGACGCCCGCGGCAAATAACGTCAGCTTTTCGGCAGCGCCCATTTCGCGGCGGCTGCGTCGTCGCTTTCCTTGGCTTCGACCCAACGCTGCTGGCGCCCGTCATCCTCGATCTTCCAGAACGGTGCCTTGGTCTTCAGCCAGTCGATGAGGAAGGCGCAGGATTCCAGCGCCGCCTCGCGATGCGCTGAGGCCGTCCCCACCAGCACGATGCGATCGCCGGGCAGCAATCTGCCATGGCGATGGATGATGAGGCAGGTCTCCAGCGGCCAGCGGCGCATCGCCTCTTCGGCGATGGCGGTCAGTTGCTTCTCGGTCATGCCGGGATAATGCTCCAGCGTCATGCTGGACGTACTGGCCGCATCCGGCGCGATGTCGCGCACCAATCCCAGGAAGCTCGCGACACCACCCACTTGGGCGCGGCCATCGCTCAGCGCGGCGAGTTCGGCGCCGACATCGAAATCCTCTGCCTGTACCTTGATGGTGATCGGCATGGGTTGTCCGATGCGCTCAATGCCCGCCGGTCACGGGCGGGAACAAGGCCACTTCATCCTGCGCCTGCAAGAGGTGATCGGCATCGACATATTCCTGATTGACCGCGACCTTGACCACGCGCCGCTCCTTGAGGGCGGCGGCGAAATTGGCACCGCGCCCTTCCAGCCAATCGAGAAGCTCGCCCACCCGGCGCACGTCGGCGGGCGGCGTCACGATTTCCTCGGCCATGCCGATCTTGGCGCGGATCCAGGCAAAATACATCAGCTTCATGGCTTCTCATTTAGTGCGGCGGGGGCGATGCGTCCAGCCCGATCACGCCTGGTATCCGCATCCTCCAGCCAGAATTCGCGGAAATGTTCCGGCCCGATGCTGCCCTGGCCGCCGCGGGTGAAGGCGTAGAACGCCACCAGCAGCAGATGCGAGACGCGTTCCTGATCCTCGGAAAGCGGCAGGCCCAGGCGCTGCACCCGCCGCGCGAGGCGCGGTGTCACATGCGCCGCCACATCCAGGAAATGGCCCCGCCCGGTATCGGCCATGCCGTGGAGCGAGGCGAAGATGCGGGCCGAATTCGGGCCCCAATCGAGATTCTCCAGATGGATTCCGGTAAGGCTGCGGCCATAGACGCTTTCCACTCGCGTGCCGGCCAGGCGCACCAGCAGCCGTGGGCTGCCCTCTGCCACCTCGATCAGCCACAGATGCGGCAGCAGGCCCGGAATCTCGCAGGGATCGATATCGGATCGCCGCGCCCATCTGTTGCCGCCGCGCTTCTGATCGACATAGCCGAGCAGCCGCCCGAACCCGGGATGCGACCACAATTCAGCCGCGTCGGTGATCTCCTCATGCATCATCGGCTCGCGGCATCCGCTTCCTGGCAGGCACACCCCGCAACCATCTCTTGCACTCGCCCGGCCGGCTTCGTTACCTTCGCGCAATTGATCGAGTTGAGCACGGCGACCGGCGGGACCCATCGAGATGGCCATCACTATCTACCACAATCCGAAATGCAGCACCTCGCGCAAAGTCCTTGCCTGGCTGCAGGAAAAAGGTCATGCGCCGAAGATTGTCGAATATCTGAAAACCCCGCCCGATGCGGCGACGCTGCAGCGCATCCTGAAGCTGATGAAGGCGAAGCCGGCCGACATCCTGCGCCGCAAGGGCGATGCCTATGAGGCGCTGGGTGATCCGGCGAAATTGAGCGATGCAGCACTCATCGCCCATATGCTGGCGGATCCCGTGCTGATCGAGCGCCCGATCGTCATCACCGACAAGGCGGCGGTTCTGTGCCGCCCGCCGGAACGGGTCTGGGAAATCGTTTCCTAGGCGGCTTCGCGGCCGCTGCCGGCGCGATCCGGCAGCAGGAAGATGCGTCGTGCCAGGGGGCTCGCCAGGCGTTCCTTCGAATAGAAGGCTGCCAGCGGGTTGCCGGTGAAGAGATCGCCGTGGCCGGCGCGGAAACTCTCCCAATCGCCGCCGCCTTGCGCCACTCGCTCGTTGATCAGGGTCATGAAGGCGACGGTGACTGTCTCGTGATAAAGACCGTCTTTGCCGTTCCGCGCCGCAATGCCTTTGATCGCGCGGCGCATCCCCTCGATGGCATCGGTGAAATCCCGCTGCGTCAGATAAAGCCAGGCGGCGCGGATATGGGCCGTGTGGTCGAACGCGCTCAAGGGCAGGGTGCCGGCTTCAAGGGCCCGCAGAAACTCAGTGTCATTCATGATCTTTCTCCGTCGATCGGCGCCTTTTCCTTCAGCCGATGACTGGCATCGGCGCCCAGCGGCAGGCCATAGACCTTCTTGAGGGCGGCGATCTGGCCGATGGTTTCCTTGTCGAAAGGCACCTTGCCCTCGAAGGCATGCAGCGCCATGCCCTCCAGCAGGTCGCCGAGGGTTATGTCCTTCAACTCGGCCAACGCCTTCAGCACTTTCAGCAGCCGCTTTTCCAGGCGCACGCCCGTTTGGACGCGCTCGATCGTCCAGCTTGCGGCCCTGGTTTCCGCAGTCTTGGTTTCCGCAGTCTTGGTTTCCGCAGTCTTGGTTTCCGCAGTCTTGGTTTCCGCAGTCTTGGTTTCCGCAGTCTTGGTTTCCGCAGTCTTGGTTTCCGCAGTCTTGGTTTCC
>NZ_JAYRDA010000007.1:137284-252262 GCF_041909655.1 Dongia sp.
GGTTTCCGCAGTCTTGGTTTCCGCAGTCTTGGTTTCCGCAGTCTTGGTTTCCGCAGTCTTGGTTTCCGCAGTCTTGGTTTCCGCAGTCTTGGTTTCCGCAGTCTTGGTTTCCGCAGTCTTGGTTTCCGCAGTCTTGGTTTCCCTGGGATCTTTATTTTGGCGCATGATTTTCCGGTTCCAGTCATTACCAATGTACCTAGGTAACGAATTGGCGTCAAGCTGACTGACCAGAGACTGACCGCGGATATCTTGGGGCTGTGGCTAGGGCTGCTGCCGCGGCAGGCGGATGGTGACGCGGGTGCCGATGTTGGGGGTGGAATCGATTTCGAATTCGCCGCCATGGAGTTCCACCAGCGAGACGACGATGGGGAGGCCGAGGCCGGTGCCCACCTGGGCATAGGGGCTTTCGGTCACCACCTGGCCGAAGGGCTGCAGGGCCACCTCAAGCTGTTCCTGCGACATGCCGATGCCGGAATCGGCGACATCGAGCACCAGTTCATCTCCCTGAATCTCGGCGGTGGCGACGACGGAGCCGCCGGCCAACGTGAACTTCACCGCATTGGTGAGGATGTTGAGCACGATCTGGCGCAGGCGCAGGCGGTCGGCATCGATGGTGAGATCGTGATGGCCGAGATCGACCGTCACCTGCACGCCGCGCCGTTCCGCAAGCGGTGCCACCAGCGGCAGGCAGGAACGCACCAATTCCTTCACGTCGACCGGCTCGGTCTTCAATTCCATGCGCCCGGCTTCGACTTTCGAAAGATCGAGAATATCATTGATGAGAGCCAGCAAATGCGCACCTGCGTCGTGAATGTTCTGGGCATAGTTCTGATAACGTTGCGTGCCCGCGGCGCCGAAGAGATCGTCGGCGATGATTTCCGAGAAACCGAGAATGGCATTCAAGGGCGAACGCAATTCGTGGCTCATCCGGGCCAGGAAATCGCTCTTGGCGCGGTTGGCGGCGATCGCCACCTGTTGCTGGCGCTGGAGTTCGCGATTGAGGAGCTGCGTTTCGGCCGCCTGCGCGCGCAATTGATCCGTCGCCTGCGCGATCTGCGCCTCACGCGATTTCTGCTGCGTGATGTCGACGATGGAGGAGAGCAGCGAGGGCTCGTCCTCCATCAGGATCGGCGTCGCGGAGAGCAGGCCCCAGAAACGGCGACCGCTCAGTGAGACGAATTCGATCTCGCGGTTGACGACGGCGCCGGTCTCATCCAGTTCCTTGAGCATGCCCTCGCGGGCGCGTTGATCGGCATAAAAGGCCCGGGCGAACAGCGGCAGGTCGGTCGCCTCGCCTGGCAGGTCGAAGAATTTGCGCGCCGCCGAATTGAAGAACAACACTGCGCCGCGGTCGCGGGTCGTGATCGCGATCGGCGAAGCGACGCTTTCCAGCAGCACAGCATCGGCGCGCGTCATGCTCGCCACCGCGCGCTTGCTGGGTGATGCGCTCGCCGGCTCACTGGGGCCCTGCGCGGTCAATGCCGCCTGGCAAGATTGTGTGGCTGCCTTCATCGCAGACGAAGTTAGATTTTTGTCGGGTCCGGAGTCCGAAATAAGTTATTCTAAAATCATACCAATATGTGAGTTTGAGAAATAGTGCGCATGTGACGCAGTCTAAACCGGTGCTGGAAATGCCCGGCCGCTTTCGATAGGTTGACGCCCGATCGCAAGGAGGGAAGCCGGTGCCTCGTCTCGCCATGATAAGGTGAGTGATCATTCCGGCGCTGCCCCCGCAACTGTAGGACCGTGATCCCAAATCGTCTTCGGGATCGGCTTGCCGGATCATCATGCCACTGGCCGCGTGCGGCTGGGAAGGCGATCCGGTCTGCATCGGTCGAGCCAGGAAACCTCGGCGGTCATCGATTTTTCGGCAACGACCTCGGAGGGAGGTTTCGCGCCATCATGGCTCGACCCTTGTCTACAGGCACCGGCCTATCCGGCTTGATCACGCCTCTGCCGGCGGTAACGCTGGTGCTGGGCGGCGCGCGTTCGGGCAAAAGCGTTCACGCCGAATCCCTCCTCGACACCCATACCGGGCGGCGGGTCTACCTCGCCACGGCCGAAATCCGCGACGACGAGATGGCGGCGCGCGTGAAGCTGCACCGCGACCGGCGCGATCCCGATTGGGGCCTGGTAGAGGAGCCTCTGGCGCTTCCCGATCGGCTTGTGGCGGAAACAGAGAAGGGAGCGGCGGTCCTGGTGGATTGTCTGACACTCTGGCTCAGCAATGTGATGTTGGCGGAACGCGACGTCGATGAGGCATGTGCCGCCCTCGACGCGGCCCTCGGCCAATGCGGCGGCCCCGTCATTCTGGTCGCCAACGAAGTCGGCCTCGGTATCGTGCCGGACAACAAACTGGCGCGCGCTTTCCGCGACCATGCCGGCCGTCTCAATCAGCGCATGGCGGCCCGGGCCGACCATGTCGTCTTCATCGCCGCGGGTCTCCCGCTGACGCTGAAGGCTTGAAAGCTCAAGGATAAGGATCAGATCATGTCAGCCAGCACCGGCAAAATTCCCGCCACCATCGTCACCGGCTTTCTCGGCGCGGGCAAGACCAGCCTCATCCAGCATCTCCTCAAGAATGCCGGCGGCAAGCGCCTCGCCCTCATCATCAACGAATTCGGCGAGCTCGGTGTCGATGGCGAAATCGTCAAGGGCTGCAAGATCGAAGGCTGCCCGGAGGAGAACATCGTCGAACTGGCCAATGGCTGCATCTGCTGCACGGTGGCCGACGATTTCCTCCCCACCATGAAGGCGCTGCTCGACCGCGCTTTGCCGCCCGATCACATCGTCATCGAGACCTCGGGCCTGGCACTCCCCAAGCCGCTGGTGAAGGCCTTCAACTGGCCGGAGATCCGCACCCGCGTCACGGTGGACGGCGTCATCGCCGTGGTGGATGGCCCGGCGGTCGCCGCCGGCCGCTTCGCCGATGATCCGCTGGCCGTGGATGCGATGCGCAAGCTGGATGACGGGCTCGATCACGACAGTCCCCTGGCCGAGCTTTTCGAAGACCAGATCAATTGCGCCGATCTCATCATCGTCAACAAGGCCGACCAGATGTCGGGTGCCGAGCACGAACTGGCCCAGGCCCATATCATCAAGGAATTGCAGCGCCCGGCCAAGATGATTACCGCCCGCTTCGGTGAAGTGGATCCGCGCGTGCTGCTGGGTCTTGATGCCAAGGCCGAGGACGATCTCGCGGCCCGTCCCTCGCATCACGAATTGGAAGGCGAGGATCACAATCACGACGATTTCGAAAGCTTCCATATCGACGTGCCGGAACTCGGCGCGCCGCAGGATCTGCTGGCCCTGCTCGCCCCCACGATCGAGCGCCACGACATTCTGCGCGTCAAAGGCTTCCTCGCCGTCGCCGGCAAGGATATGCGCCTGGTGCTCCAGGGTGTCGGCAACCGCCTGCAGCATTATTACGACCGCCCCTGGGAAAGCCGCGAAGGCCGCCGCGGCCAGATCGTCATCATCGGCCTCAAGGGCCTCGACCGCGCCGCCATCACTGCTTCGCTCAAAGCGCCGATCGCAGCCTAAGATATGCATCTCCTCGCCGCCAAACCCGGGACCATCAGCGATGGCGGCGAGGCCGTCGATCTCGGCCAGTCACCGGCCGAGATCGTGGTGCTGAGCGCGGCGGATACCGAACTCGCGGCACTGGCCGCCGCCTATGCCAATCTCCCCGAACCCAAGCCGAGCTTGCGCCTCGTCAATCTGCTGCAATTGCAGCATCACATGTCGGTCGATCTCTATCTCGATCAGGTGATCGCCGATCCCAAGGCCCCGGCAAAGCTGGTCATCCTCCGCCTCATCGGCGGCGAGCGCTACTGGCCCTATGGCGTCGAGCAATTGCGGTCGGTCAGCGTGGCGCGCGGCATCCAATTCGCCTGCCTCTCCGGCGATGACCAACCTGATTCGGAGCTCGCGCGCCATTCGACGATTGCCGAGGACGCAGCCCATCGCCTGTGGCAATACCAGGTCCATGGCGGCCAGGGGAATGCGCAGGAATTCCTGCGCTACGCTGCAAGCCTCATCGGCTACGACATGGTCTGGGCCGAGCCGCGCCCGCTCTTGCGCGCCGGCCTCTACTGGCCGGGTGCGTCCGTTCTGGGGCTGGAGGATCTGGCGTCACATTGGCTGGCAGGCGCCCCCGTGGCCGGCATCGTCTTCTACCGCGCGCTCCTACAGGCGGGGACACTCGCCCCCATCGACGCGCTCATCACATCACTGCAGGCGCGCGGGCTCAACCCGCTCCCTGTTTTCGTCAATTCGCTGAAGGAAGCGGCCGCTGCCGATCTCATTCGCGATCTCTATGCAGCAGCCGCGCCCGACATCACCCTCAATTGCACCGGCTTTGCGATCTCGCAGCCGGGTGCCGCTCATTTCTCGACGCCCTTCGACGGTGCCGATCACCCGGTCCTGCAGGTGGCGCTCTCCAGCGAATCCGAAACGCAATGGGAAGAGGGCACGCGGGGCCTCAGCCCGCGCGATCTCGCCATGCAGGTGGCTCTTCCGGAACTCGACGGGCGCATCCTTGCGCGTGCCATCTCGTGGAAATCGGCCGCGCGCTATGACGAAGCGACGCAATGCACCATCGTGGCGCCGATGCCGCGCGCCGACCGTGTCGCCTTCACCGCCGATCTTGCCGCCAATTGGGTGAAGCTGCGCCGTGCCGAGCCGGCCGCGCGCAAGATCGCCCTCGTGCTGGCGAATTATCCCAACAAGGATGGCCGTGTCGGCGCCGGCGTCGGCCTCGACACGCCCGCCGGCACGATTGGAATCCTCCGGGCGCTGCAACAGGCGGGCTATGTCCTCAGCAACATCCCGGCCGATGGCGATGCGTTGATGCAGAGCCTGCTCGCCCGCGCCACCGGCCAGCACCGTCTCACGCGCGCCGCTTACGAATCCTTCTTCGCGACATTGCCGGCAAAGATCCAGCAGGACGTCACCGCGCGCTGGGGCGTGGCCGAGGCGGATCCACATTTCAGCAACGACGCCTTTCAAGTGCCGCTCCTTGATCTCGGTGGAATCCTGGTCGGCATCCAGCCCTCGCGCGGTTACGGCATCGATCCGGTCTCGACCTATCACGATCCCGATCTCGTGCCGCCGCATTACTATTTCGCGTTCTATGCCTATTTGCGCGAAAGCTTCGGCGCCCATGCCTTCATCCATATGGGCAAGCACGGCAATATGGAATGGCTGCCGGGGAAGGCGCTCGCCCTTTCCGCGCAATGCTATCCGGAAGCTATCTTCGGCCCGATGCCGCATCTCTATCCCTTCATCGTCAACGATCCCGGCGAGGGCGCGCAGGCGAAGCGCCGTGCGCAGGCGGTCATCATCGATCACATGACGCCGCCGCTGACGCGTGCCGAAAGCTACGGCCCCTTGCGCGACCTCGAACGCCTGGTCGACGAATATTTCGAAGCCAGCCAGGTCGATCCCCGGCGCTGTCTGGATTTGAAGCGCCAGATCCTGGAGCTTGCACAATCATCGGGTCTTGCCGCCGATTGCGGTGTGCTGCCGACCGACGATACCGATACGGCGCTTGCCAAGCTCGACAACCATCTCTGCGAGTTGAAAGAGGCGCAGATCCGCGACGGCCTCCACATTTTCGGCCGCCCCCCCGATGGCGCCATGCTCGACGAATTGCTGGTGGCGCTCACACGTCTGCCGCGCGGGAAGGGCGAGGGCGGCGGTCAGTCCCTCATCCGCGCGCTGGCAAGTGATCTCGCCCTCGGGATCGATTTCGATCCCCTCAATACGGTATTGGGCGAAACCTGGCGCGGCCCCAAACCAGCGGCACTCGCCGCGATCTCGTCCGATCTCTGGCGCCTCGCCGGCGACACGGTCGAGCGTCTGGAACTGCTCGCTCTGGCGCTGGTCTCCGGCAAACAATCGCCCGACCCCGCCTGGACCAATACCCGCGCCGTTCTCGCTTTCATCGCCGACGACCTTCGCTTGCGCGTGCAAGGCTGCGGCGCATCCGAGATCGCCAATCTGCTGCGCGGGCTCGATGGCCGCTTCGTGCCGCCGGGACCCTCGGGTGCCCCCACGCGCGGTCGCCTTGATGTGCTGCCCACGGGGCGCAATTTCTTCTCGGTCGATACCCGTTCGGTGCCGACCCAGACCGCCTGGGCGCTTGGCTGGCAATCGGCGCTCCTCGTCCTCGAACGTCATCTCCAGGAACACGGCGCCTGGCCCAAGGCGATCGTGCTTTCCGCCTGGGGGACCGCCAATATGCGCACGGGCGGCGACGACATCGCTCAGGCTTTGGCCTTGATGGGTGTCAAACCCACTTGGGATCCTGGTGGATCGGGCCGCGTTGCCGGCTTCGAGATCCTGCCGCAGACCGTGCTCGGCCGCCCGCGCGTCGATGTGACCTTGCGCGTCTCCGGCTTCTTCCGCGATGCCTTCCCGGCCCAGATCGATCTCTTCGATTCCGCGTCACGCGCGGTCGCCGATCTCGACGAGCCGGATCATCTCAATCCCTTGGCCGCCCGTGTCCGCGCCGAGCGCGCGGCCCTCATCGCCGAGGGTGTGAGTGCGCCGGAAGCCGCGCGCCGTGCCGGCTACCGCGTCTTCGGCTCGAAGCCCGGGGCCTATGGCGCCGGTCTCCAATCATTGATCGACGAAAAGGGCTGGCAGGAAACCGGCGATCTGGCGCGCGCCTATCTCGCCTGGGGCGGCTATGCCTATGGCGGCGGGACGGAGGGCGAGGCACAACAGCAAAGCTTCGCCCAGCGATTGACCGGTGTCGAAGCGGTGCTGCACAACCAGGATAATGCCGAACACGATCTTCTCGACAGCGACAATTACTGGCAGTTCGAAGGTGGCCTCGCCGCGGCGGTGACGCATTTGACCGGCAAGCGCGCCGTGGTCTGGCATAACGATCATGCCCGCCCCGAAGCCGTGAAAGTGCGCGCCCTCGACGAGGAAATCGCGCGCATCGTGCGGGCTCGCGTGGTCAATCCGAAATGGCTCAGCGGCGTGATGCGCCACGGCTACAAAGGCGGCTCGGAAATGGCGGCGACCGTCGATTATCTCTTCGCCTTCGCCGCCACCGCCCATTGCGTGGCCGACCATCATTTCGACGCGGTCTACGCCGCCTATCTCGATGACGAGAACGTGCGCGGCTTTCTGGAACGACACAACCCGGCGGCGCTCCGCGAGATCGCCGATCGGATGCTGGAGGCGCAGACACGCGGCCTCTGGCAGGCAAAATCAAACTCGGCCGGCCTCAAATTGCAGGCCTGGTCGCAAGGGAGCGAAGCGGCATGAACACGGAAACCGAGAGCGACGATCTCAACTTGAAGGCCAATGAGAAAGCCGCGCGGCGCAAGGAAGCGCGCGACCGCATGATGGCCTCGAAGACCCAGGAAAAGGGCCTCATCATCGTCCATACGGGGAAGGGCAAGGGCAAGTCGACGGCGGCTTTCGGCATGGTCCTCCGGTGCCTCGGCCATGGCAAGAAGGTGGGCGTCGTCCAATACATCAAGGGGAAATGGGATACCGGCGAACGCGTCGTGCTCGAGAAATTTCCCGACCTCATCGAGATCAAGGCCCTGGGCGAAGGCTTCACCTGGGAAACCCAGGATCGCGCCCGCGACATCGCCTTCGCCCGTGCCGCCTGGGATGAATCGAAGCGCATGATGAATGACGAGAGCTTCGATTTCGTGCTGCTGGACGAAATCAACATCGCCTTGCGCTACGATTATCTCCCCATCGATGAGGTGCTGGATTTCCTGAAAGCCAAGCGCCCGAATCTCCATGTTGTCCTTACCGGCCGCAACGCCAAGGACGAGCTCATCGCCATCGCCGATCTGGTGACCGAGATGGAAATGGTGAAACACCCCTTCCGCGACGGTGTCAAAGCCCAAGCGGGGGTCGAGTTCTAGGTAGAGTATCCAGCCATGACTCCCGCCATCATGTTCCAGGGCACCGGCTCGGATGTCGGGAAGTCGCTGATCGTCGCGGGCCTCGCCCGCGCTTTCACCTTGCGGGGTCTCAACGTCCGTCCGTTCAAGCCGCAGAACATGTCGAACAATGCCGCGGTGACGGCCGATGGCGGCGAGATCGGCCGCGCCCAGGCGCTGCAGGCGCGCGCGGCCCGCGTCCCCTTGAGCGTCCACATGAATCCGGTGCTCCTCAAGCCGCAAAGCGATGTCGGCTCCCAGGTCATCGTCCAGGGCAAGATCTTCGGCAACGCCAAGGCGCAGGATTACCATCGCCTCAAACCGACACTCCTCGGCGCCGTGCTGGAGAGTTTCCAACGCCTCGAAGCCGAGGCCGATCTCGTGCTGGTGGAAGGGGCCGGCTCGCCGGCGGAAGTGAACTTACGCGCCGGCGACATCGCCAATATGGGCTTTGCCGAGGCGGCCGACGTGCCGGTCGTGCTGGTGGGCGATATCGATCGCGGCGGCGTCATCGCCTCGATTATCGGCACGCTGGCACTCCTGCCCGCGACCGAAGCCGCGCGCATCAAAGGCTTCCTCATCAATAAATTCCGCGGCGACCCGGCGCTCTTTGAAGATGGCATGAAACTCATCGCCGAGAAGACCGGCAAGCCCGCGCTCGGTCTCGTCCCCTGGTTCGCAGGCGCCGACCGCCTGCCGCCGGAAGATGCCGTGGCGCTCGACTCGTTCCAGGTGCAAGCCGGCCGCGCGATCAAGATCGTGGTGCCGCAATTGCCGCGCATCTCGAATTTCGACGATCTCGATCCCCTGCGCGCCGAGCCCGACGTGACCCTGGAAATGGTGCGCCCCGGCCGTGCGCTGCCGGGCGATGCCGATCTCATCCTGCTCCCCGGCTCGAAAGCCACCATCGCCGATCTCCGCGCCCTTTATGATACCGGCTGGGATATCGACATCCGCGCCCATCACCGCCGCGGCGGCAAGGTGCTGGGTCTCTGCGGCGGCTATCAGATGCTGGGCAAGCGCATTGAGGACCCGGACGGCATCGAAGGCCCGGCGGGCGGTATCGACGGCTTGGGCCTCCTCGACATCGTCACCACGCTCACATCAGACAAGACATTGGTTGAAGTGACGGCGATGGTTCCATCCTTCGACACCACCATCCGCGGTTATGAAATGCATGTCGGCCGCAGCGACGGTCCGGACACGGACCGGCCCCTGCTCATGATCGGCAACCGGGCGGATGGCGCCATCTCACAGGATGGCAACATCCTCGGCTGCTATCTCCACGGTTTCTTCGCCGACGATCCCTTCCGCCACGCCTTCCTCAATTCCCTGAAGGCGCGCGAAACCAGCGGCCTCGCCTATGAGCAAGGTGTGGAAACCGCCCTCGACGATCTCGCCGCCCATCTCGAAAAACACGCCGATCTCGACCGGATTCTGGAGATCGCAAGAGCGCGATAGGTATCGTTCTTAAAACGTCATCCCCGGGCGAAGACCCGGGGATCCACTGGTGCAGTTGAGGGAGTGGATGCCCGGCCAAATGGGATCAACGCTGGGCCCGGGCATGACGTCGTATGCGAAAGAGCACCACGCCCCCTGTTGTCATGGCCCGCTTTAGGCGGGCCATCCACGAGTTTGCCGGCGAATGAAGAAAGTCACTCGTGGATCCCCCGGCCAAGCCGGGGGATGACAAGGGTGGTGTTGGCTATCCCCTACGCCAGATCCAGCACCATGCGGCCGACGATCTTGCCGCGGCGCATGTCGTTGAAGATCCTGTTGATCTGGGTGAGGGGCGCCTTCTGGATCTTGGCCTTGACCGCGCCGCGAATGGCGAAATCGACCGCTTCGGCGAGATCCGCGCGGGTGCCCACATTCGACCCGGTGATGGTGAGTTCCCAGGCCGAGATGGCGGCGATCGAGGCGCGCACCTGATCCGCCTTGCCGCCGGGGAGGCCGATATAGGCAACGGTCCCCGCCGGGCGCAGCATGCCGATCGCCTGCTCGAAGGCTTGGGTGGCGACGGCGGTGACGACGGCGCCATGGCTGCCGCCGATCCTCGCCTGGATCTCCGCCACCGGATCGACCTTCTTCGCGTTGACGATCACTTCGGCGCCCAGCTTCTTCGCAAGCTTCAGCTTCTCGTCGTCGACATCGACCGCCGCCACGCGCATGCCCATGGCGACCGCGTATTGGACCGCGATATGCCCCAGGCCGCCGATGCCGATCACCGTCATCCATTGGCCGGGCCGCACTTTGGTGCGTTTCAACCCGCGATAGGTGGTGACGCCGGCGCAAAGGATCGGCGCGATGGCATAAAGATCCGCCTTCTTGGGGAGGCGCGCCACGAAGGCCGCATCCGCCACCATGAATTCGGCATAGCCGCCGGGCTTGCTGTAGCCCGTGGCCTCGGCCGATTTGCAGATCGTCTCCATGCCGGCAAGGCAGAATTCGCAGGTGCCGCAGGCGCTGTACATCCAGGGCACGCCCACGGTATCGCCGAGGCGGAAGCCTTTGACCCCGGCGCCGATCGCCGCCACATGCCCCGCCACTTCATGGCCGGGGATGAGCGGCAGGACCGGGCCCGGATTCCAGTCGCCATCCACCGCATGCACGTCGGAATGGCACACGCCGCAGGCCGCGACCTTGATCAGGATCTCGCCGGCTTTGGGTTGCGGAATCGGCAACGTCTCGATTTTAAGTGGCGTGCCGAGTTTCCGCACGATGGCGGCCTTCATCTTGCCTTGCATGTGTTCTCTGCTCCCCGCATGGATCGATTTGACAGAATTGAAGACGAATCGGCATGCTCCGCCGGCCCTCTCATCCTCGGAGTATAGACCCTGAATCTCACCCGCCCCCATATCTCCAAAGCGATAGCCACCAGCGAGGCCGGCCCGGATTCGCGGCGCCAGATTCCGCTCACCCGCTCGACCCAGGTCTTGGAGCAATGGAACCGGGGCCTTGCCGATCTGCTGGGCATCCTGGGTGAACCCGATTTCGGACCCATCCTCTTGCGCTCGGTCAGGCGCCTCATCGATTTCGATTTCCTGATGGTCTTTGCCTATCAGGGGGACGGGCGGCCCTTGGCGCTGGGCGATACCCTGCCTGAGGCGCAGCGCGAGGTGGTGATCCGTGCCTATTGCGCCGCCCCTTACGTGCTCGATCCCTTCTATCAGCGCGTGGCGGCGGGGGTGCAGCAGGGCTGTTTCCGCCTCCGCGACATCGCCCCCGACCGCTTCCGGCAGAGCGAATATTACCGCAGCCATTACGGCCTCACCGGCATCCGCGAGGAAGTAGGCTTCTATTTCCCGCTGGGCCTGGGTGCCCATGGCTCCATGACGGGGGTCCTGTCGCTGGCCCGTTGGGAGACCTCGCCGATTCTGGGCCGTGCCGATATGGATCTGCTGCAGGCTTTGGCCCCCGCCATCGCGGGTCTCTGCTCGCGGCAATATGCGGATATCGTTCAACCTTTGGGTGGCGCGAAGCACCGCGACGCCAACCAGGTGAAGGCCGCCTATCACGAATTCGGCGCCGAACATCTCTCGGAACGCGAGCGCCAGATCGTCTCGCTCATCCTCCAGGGCCATTCCACCGGCTCGGTCGCCCATCTTCTCGACATCAGTCCCGGCACGGTCAAGGTGCACCGCAAAAACATCTATCGGAAGTTGAACCTCTCCACCCAGGCCGAACTCTTCGCCGCGTTTTTGAGCTTCGTGGGGTAGCTAACTCCCCCCTATCTCCCCGGGGATATCGCCAGTCCCCATCGATTGCGCAATGATCCTCCCGGTCCTGCGGTCGCGGGCATGCGCGCTTGTGCGCCTTCTCTTGCCGATCGGCCGCCAAATCCAAAGGGAGGCTTCAACCATGTCGCAGAAATCCTGGTACAGCGATCTACCCCAATTCTATCAGCGCCAAATTCGAGCGATGGGTCTCGACGATGCCGGCATGAGCCGCCGCCGCCTGCTGAAATCGGCCGGTGCCGCCGCGGGTGTCGCCGCGATGAGCGGCCTTTCCTTCGGCAAGCAGGCCCAGGCCGCCACCTCGATGAGCTATATGTGCTGGGAAGGCTATAACGATCCCCGCATCATCGATCCCTTCAACGCCGCCAACGATACCGACATCTCCTTCGACCTCATCGTCGATTCCCCGGGCGGCTTCGCCAAGCTCCAGGCCGGCGCCTCGCGCGAGGTGGATCTCGTCTCCTCCGACATGCCCTGGATCACCCGCATGGGCCCGGCCGGCCTCGCCATGGAACTCAATCCCGACGATTACGCCGAGGTCTATGCCAGCTTCTACGACCAGTTCAAGCCGCCTTTCGAGCCGCTGCTCAATGAGGGCAAGACCATCGGCGTCGCCACGCGCTGGGGCTGGGTCGGACCTTGCGTCAACACCGACATCACCGATCCCGACGAGTGGAAGTCTTACGATCCGGTCTTCGATGCGAAGAACAAGGACAAGATCTGCGTCATGGATTGGGGCGATTGGCCGATCCTCCCCATGGCGCTCCATGCCGGCATCGATCCCTATCAGGAACTGGATGCCGCCCAGCTCGAGGAAATCCGCAAGGTGCTGCGCGCCATGTTCAAGAACACGCGCACCCTGGTGGCCGACCTCACCCAGGCGCAGAAGGGCCTCCTCGACGGCTCGCTGCTGGGATGCATCGGCGCCGGCTCCTATCTCACCTCGGCCGTCCGCAAGCAGGGCCACAAGAACATCGTCGGACTTGTTCCGGATCCGAAGAATGACCTCAAACAAGGCATCATCTGGGTCGAGGCGACCGCGATCCTCAAGGAAACCGACCAGCCGGAACTGGCGCAGAAGCTCCTGAAGCACGTCGTCTCCAAGGATGCCGGCCACGTCCTCTCGCTTTTGGAGACCACCTGCAACGTGGTCACCAACAAGGCGGTGGAAGAGCTCTACACGGATGAGGAAAAGAGCATCCTGCAGACCGATTACATGTGGCATGCCTGGGACAATTCCCAGATGCACCGCATCGCCCCCAATATCGACGAGATGCTGGCCATCTGGCAGGAAGAACTCGCCAACGCGGGTTGAGGCCTTGGTAATGCCCCCGATCGGCCCTTTGCGGGTCGACCGGGGGCGCTTATTCTCTGAACGGCCCCTGTTGTCGTGGCCCGCGCAGGCGGGCCATCCACGAGTTTGTTGACAAGTGAAGAAGACACTCGTGGATGCCCCGGCCAAGCCGGGGCATGACAAGAATGAATGAAAACACGGACATGACTGGCGATACGATCCTCGACATCCGCGATCTTCGCAAGAATTTCGGTGCCTATCAGGCACTGAAAGGGGTTTCGCTGAAGGTGGCCCAGGGCGAGTTCATCGCGCTGGTCGGCCCCTCCGGCTGCGGCAAGACCACGCTTCTGAAACACATCGCCGGTTTCGAAGACCCGGATGCAGGCGCCCTCGCCATTGACGGCCAGGACATGCTGGGTGTCCCGGCGGCGGCGCGGCCGACCTCGATGGTGTTCCAGAAGCTCGCCCTCTTTCCGCATATGAGTGTCGCCGACAATATCGGCTTTCCGCTGAAATTGCGGAAGGTCGATGCGGGCACCATCGCAAAGCGTGTCCGCGACATGATCGAGCTCATGCAGCTGAAGCCGGAATATCTCACGCGTTACCCGCGCCAACTTTCGGGTGGCGAGCAGCAGCGCGTGGCGCTCGCGCGCTCGATGATCTCGGAACCCAAGCTCCTCCTCCTCGACGAACCGCTTTCGGCCCTCGACGTAAAACTCAAGAAGGTGCTGCAGGCGGAATTGAAGCGCCTCCACCGCAGCGTCGGCGTTACTTTCGTCCATGTGACCCATGATCTCGAAGAGGCGATGATGCTGGCCGATCGCATCTGCGTGATGCGGGCCGGCGAGATTCTGCAGGTGGGCCAGCCCAACGACATCTATTACCGCCCGGCGGACGAATTCGTCGCGGGCTTCATCGGCGATACCAATCTGCTGCCCGTGACGGTGACCAGCCTGGATGGCAATGGCGCCGCCATCACCTCGCCCCAGCTTGTCGCGCGCGACGGCCGCCTGCCGGCGAACCTCGTCGCCAGCGATCTCAAGCCGGAGAACGCCCTTCTCATGGTGCGGCCTGAATTGCTGGTACCCTTGGCACCTGGCGCGCAGGCCGATTTCACCCTCACCGCCAGGGTCACCGAGATCTTCTCCAAGGGCGGCACGGTGCAATACCGCGCCGAACTGGCTGATCAGTCGCCGCTGGTCTTCGAACTGGCCGGCGCTTCCAGCCAGCCGGCGCATCTGGGCGAGACGCTCAGCCTGGGTTTCGATGCCCGCGACATCTATCTCTTCCAGGGCCGCCCATGAGCGCCGTGATCGATCGCTCCTGGCGCGATCCCGAGCTCCTTGCCAAGGCGCTCCCTTCGGTGCTGCTGCAGACCGGCTGCTTCCTGGCGCCGCTCTTGATGACCGTGGCACTCACCTTCCAGCAGACCAAAAATTACCAGCTCAACTGGACCTGGTCGCTCACTGTCTGGATCGACATCTTTTCGAAGCCGCATTACTGGACCATCCTCGGCCATACGCTGCTGATGGCGGCGATCTGCGTTGCGCTTTGCCTCCTCATCGCCTTCCCGGTCGCCTATGCCTTGGCAACCCGGCTCCGCACCTTCCAGAACCATGTGAAGATCCTCATCACCTTTGCGTTTCTGACCGATGCGACGCTGAAGACCTTCGGCTGGGTGCTCTTTCTCGACAAGAACGGTGCTGCCAATTATCTCGCGCGCGGGCTGGGCTTCGAGGGTGAAATGGTCAACATCCTCTTCACCGATTGGGCCACCCTGCTGGGCATGGTCTACAATCTCTTGGCCTTCGCCATTTTCACCATCTATCTCTCGATCGACGAGATCGACCGCTCGCTCATTCTGGCCGCCTATGATGCCGGCGCCTCCAAGTTCCGGGCCTTCTGGGAAGTGACCCTGCCCTTGGCGCGGCCCGGTATCTGGGCCGGTGCCGTGCTCATCTTCCTGCTCGCGGTCGGTGTGTTCCTGGAACCCAAGGTGCTGGGCGGCGGCAAATCGCCGATGTCGGCTGAACTGATCCGCCAGACCTTCGAGACCCGCGTCAACTGGCCCCTGGGTGCCGCCCTCACCATGGTCCTGATGTCGGTCGCGGTCTTCGTCGTGCTGCTCTTCAACCGGGTCTACAACCTCAAGCGCCATATGGGGCCGGCGTGATGGCTTATCCCGCAATCAAACCCTGGCTCGATGCCCGCGCCGAAGCCCGCCTCGCCAATGTCCTGCTCTATGGCGCGACGGCGGCGGTGCTGGTCTTCTTCTATATCCCGATTTTCACCTTGATCGCCTTCTCCTTCCAGGAGGGGCGCTATCTGACATTGCCTTTTGAAGGCTTCTCGCTGCGCTGGTATGGCGAACTTTTCCGCAACGGCAATGCCGGCAACGCGCTCTGGAACTCGACGCTCATTGCCGTGGTGTCGATGATCTTCGCGACCGCGATCGGGGCCCTGGCCGCCATCGTCGCCGTACGCTATCGCTTCCGCTTCCGTATCCCCTTCACCGGCCTTTCGGCGGCACCGCTCGCCTTTCCGCAATTGCTGCTGGGGATCGTGCTGCTGCTCTGGTTCTCGGTTCTGGGGCGCGCCTTCAATTTCAATACCGGCATCGTCACGGCGATCATCGGCCATGTCGTCTATATCGCGCCCTTTGCGATGGTGATCGTCGCCGTTCAGGTGTTCAATTTCGACTCAACCCTCGAGGATGCGGCGCGGGATTGCGGCGCCTCCACCTGGGACGTCTATCGCTACGTCACCTTGCCCTTGCTCTGGCCCGGCATCTTCTCGGCGGCGATCTTTTCCTTCCTCTTGTCCTGGGGGAATTTCTATCTCACCTACAGCCTCGCCGGCTCGACGCGGACGCTCCCCACCTTCGTCTTCTCGGGCATCGCCACCGGTTCCTCACCGCTTTATCCGGCAATTGCCACGGTGGTCTTCGTGCCGGGCATCCTGCTGGTGATCCTTGCTGACCGGATGCGGCGCCGGGTGGCCTAGCCGATCACATTTTCGTTTACGGGCTAGGCTCCAGGCGCAGATCCGGCGCAGAATGGGGCATGCGCATCCATGCTCTTCTGCTGTTGCCCTGGCTTGCCGCCTGTTCGTCCGATTTGCCGCCGGTGCAGCACATGCCCAATCCGGATCTCGCCAGCCCACGCGCCAGCGAACCGGCACCTGTCGCCACGCCGCCGGTTTCGGATTCGATGCCCGAATATGACGGCACGCAAGCCACCATCGCGAACGACGTCATCACCGTGACCGTAAGCGATCCCCTGCCGGCGAAAGCGGCGCGGCTCATGGCACCCGATGGCCAGGTCACGCAAGCCATCGCCATCGATACCGAGCGCCACATGGCGCATGAGGATAACGGTCTGCGCCCCAGTATCGGTGTCGGTGTCGCCGGCGGCTCCAGCAGCAATCTTTCGACCGGGATCGGTATTGGCTTCCCGCTCTTCGGCGCGGGCGAGACCCGGACCTATAGCGTCACCGAAAGCCGCATCACCTTCCGTCTGCCCGACCCGGCGGAATACCGGCGCGACTGGCAGCGTTATGCGATCGCCGTCGATCTTGATGACGGCGTCAACCGCCGCACCTTCCAGATGCTGCCGCCGGCCCCGCCTTCGCCCTGACGCTACGCTGCCTTCCGGCGCCGCAGCAGAATGGGGCCGATGACACAGGCGGCGGCCAGCAGCAGCAGGCCCAGTGAAATCGGCTGGGTGAAGAACACGCTGACATCGCCTTGCGCGATCGCATAGGCGCGGCGGAACTGGCCTTCGGCCATCGGCCCCAGGATCAATCCCACCACCATCGGCGCCACCGGATAATCGAATTGCCGCATCAGGAAGCCGATGACACCGACGCCCAGCAGCAGCCACAGATCGAAGACCGCGTTGTTCAATGAATAGACGCCGAGCATCGAGAAGACCAGGATGCCGCCATAGAGATAGGGCCGCGGGATGAGCAGCAGTTTCGCCCACAATCCCACCAGCGGCAGATTCAAGACCAGCAGCATGAAATTGCCGAGATAGAGGCTGGCGATGAGTGCCCAGACCAAAGTGCTGTTGCCGGAGAACAGCATCGGCCCCGGCTGGATGCCGTATTGCTGGAAGGCCGCCAGCAGGATGGCGGCGGTCGCCGAGGTGGGGAGGCCGAAGCTCAAGAGCGGCACGAGGACACCCGCCACCGCCGCGTTATTGGCGGCTTCCGGTCCCGCCACCGCCTCGATCGCACCCTGCCCGAATTCCTTCGGGTTCTTCGCAAAGCGCTTTTCGGTGAGATAGGAAAGGAAGGTCGGGATCTCGGTCCCACCCGCCGGCAGGCTCCCCAGCGGAAAGCCGATCGCGGTGCCGCGCAGCCAGGGCTTCCAGGACCGCGCCCAATCGCTCTTCGACATCCACAGCGATCCCGTGACCTTGGAAAGCTCGTCGGGGCTCCGCGCCAGGCGGAAGGCGATGTGGAACGCCTCGCCGAGGGCGAACAATCCCACGGCGACCACCACCACGTCGACGCCGTCCAAGAGCGGCAGCAGGCCGAAGGTGAAGCGCGCCTGGCCGGTCTGCGTGTCGATGCCGATAAGGCCGATGGCAAGACCGATGAAGAGGGAGGACATGCCGCGCAAGGTGGAATCGCCCAGGAGCGCCGAGACGGTGACGAAGGCGAGGATCATCAGGCTGAAATATTCGGCCGGGCCGAACAGCAAGGCGATCTTCACCATCAGCGGCGAGACGAAGCTCAACCCGATTGTGGCGATGGTGCCGGCGACGAAGGAACCGATCGCGGCGGTGGCCAGCGCCGGTGCCGCGCGGCCCTTCTTCGCCATCATATGCCCGTCGATCGCGGTCACGATCGAGCCGGTCTCGCCCGGCGTGTTCAAGAGGATCGAGGTGGTCGAACTCCCGTACATGGCACCATAATAGAGCCCGCCGAAGATGATGAAGGCGGCGGTCGGATCGAGGTGATAGGTGACCGGCAGCAGCAGCGCGATGGTGAGCGCCGGGCCGATGCCGGGGAGAACGCCGATCGCGGTCCCAAGCGTCACGCCGAGAAGCGACCAGAGGAGATTGACCGGCGTGAAGGCGACGGCGAACCCGTCGAGGAGGGCTGCGAGTGTATCCATGAGATTAGAACCAGCCCTTGAAGATGCCCGCCGGCAACCGAAGGCCGAGGCCCTTGGTAAAGCCGATATAGACGATGGTGACGAGAATGGCGCCGACCAGCACATGCAGCCAATGGAAACGCCCGGCAAAGCCCCGCGCCGTCAGCACGAAGACCGCGAGGGCCGCCAGCAGGAAACCGAGATAATTATAGGCGGCCGCACCGATCGCCACACCGGCCAGCACCCAGGCGAGTGTCGGGAAATGGCCGGGCGGCAATTCCGCGGGCGCGCCGTCGATGATGGTGTCCTTGTGGGGCGTGCCGCCGCGCCAGACCTGGTAAAGATGTGCCAGGCCCAGGACGACCAGCCCGCCCCCGATCAGAATCGGAAAGAGGCGCGGGCCGAGCGAATCCTGGCCAGGCAGCGCGGTGACGGCGAAGGTGCCGAAGCAAAGCCCCGCGCCGAGCGCCAGCAGGACCAGGCCGATGACCAGGTCCTGCCAGCGGGATCGGTTGAGTGAGATCACGAAACCAGGCCGATTTCCTTGAGGATGGTGGTGATGCGCTCGTCTTCCGCGGTGAGATAGGTGGCGAATTCGTCGCCCGCCATATAGACGTCCATCCAGCCGCGGGTGGCGAGGATCTGTTTCCAGCCATCCGATTTCGCCATCTGGTCGATGGCACCCAACAGGGCGTCGCGGTCGGCCGCTTCCAGATCGCCGGCGGCGAACACGCCGCGCCAATTGGCCAGTTCCACGTCGAGGCCCTGTTCCTTCAGCGTCGGCGCGTCGAGGCCCGGCAGGCGTTCCGGCGAGGAGATGGCAAGGGCGCGGAGTTCGCCGGCCTTGATCTGCTGTTCGAATTCGCCGAGGCCCGAGACACCGGCCGTGACATGGCCGCCAACAATGGCTGCCAAGGCTTCGCCACCGCCCGAGAAGGCGATGTAATTGACCTTGGTGACATCGGCGCCCGCCGCCTTGGCAATGAGGCCGCACAGGATATGGTCGGTACCGCCGGCCGAACCGCCGCCCCAGGAGACCGAGCCCGGATCGGCTTTAAGCTTCGCAGCGAGGTCGCCCATCGACTTCAGTTCCGAATTGGCCGGAACGACCACCACTTCATATTCACCGGTGAGGCGGGCAAGCGGCGTCACGTCCTTCAGGGTCACGGGCGATTTGTTGGTGAGGATGGCGCCCACCATCACCAGGCCGCCGACCAGCAGCTTGCTGGCATCACCCTTGCTGTTGGCAAATTGCGCGAGGCCCACGGTGCCGCCGGCACCGGGCACGTTCTCGACCTGCACGGCTTTCACGATGCCGCTCGCCTGCAGCACTTCCTGGATCGAACGCGCGGTCTGGTCCCAGCCGCCGCCGGGTGCTGCCGGGGCGATCACGGTGAGTTCGTCGATGGCCAGCGCCACGGCCGGCAGCAGGCTGGTGCCGGCAGCGGCCAAAGCGGCAATCGCGCCGCCGGTTTTCAGCGCCTGGCGGCGGGTCAAATTCGTCATGTCATCCTCCCGGTTTAGATGGGCTAAAGTCGCCGGACCACCCCTGGACCGGCATGCCTGCCCGACATTGGAAACGGCAAGACCGGGCGCTCCCCCACCCGAATTGCTGTCGCACACATTACATTCAAAAGCCCCCCGGTCAATGATTCCAGGGGTCAATGATTCCGGGGCGTTTACCGCTGCCGTTCCAGCCACAATTTCGCGATCAGGCTGAGGAGGGCGAGGAGGGTGAGCAAGGTTGCAGCCGCGAAGGCGCCCACGGCCGAATAATCGTTGAACAACAGTTCAATTTGCAAGGGCAGGGTATTGGTCTGGCCGCGGATGCTGCCCGAAACCACCGAGACGGCGCCGAATTCGCCCATCACGCGGGCATTGCACAAAAGGGCGCCATAGAGCAGGCCCCATTTCATGTTGGGCAATGTCACCAGCAGGAAGGTCTTGAACCCGCCGGCCCCCAAGGAGAGGGCCGCTTCTTCATATTCGTTACCCTGCACCTGCATGGTCGCGATGAGTTCGCGCGCGACGAAGGGCGAGGTCACGAACATGGAAGCGAGGAAAATTGCCGGCAGGCTGAACATGATCTGGATGTTGTGGGCGCCGAGGAATGGCCCCAGCAATCCTTGCGTCCCGTAGAGGAAAAGATAGGCGACACCGGCGACGATGGGCGAGATCGAGAACGGAATCTCGATCACGGTGATGAGCAGCTTCTTGCCCTTGAAATCGAACCGGGTGATGCACCAGGCGGCACAAATGCCAAAGGCGATATTGATCGGCACGACCACGATCGCCGCCAGCAAGGTGAGCCAGACCGCGTGCAGCGTCGAGGGCTCGAGGATGGCGTCGAGATAGGCGCCGATTCCAAGCGCCAGCGCCTCGACGAAAATCACGATCACCGGCAGGACCAGCAGCAGGGCCGCCAGCAGAAAGGCAAGGCCGATCAGCGCACGGCGGATGCCGGGCTGCTGGCCGACGCGCTTCTTCGCCTTGGTGGGCGCGTTGTCGAGGGGGATCGCGGCGCCGCTCATGCGTTGCCCCGCACGTAACGGAGATGCCAGAGCTGCACGCCGTTGACGATGAACAGCATGACGAAGGCCGCTGCCAGCATCACCGAGGCCAAGGCCGCCGCCGCCGGATATTCGAATTCCTCCACCCGGATGACGGTGAGGAGCGCTGTGATCTCGGTCTGCATGGGCAAGTTGCCGGCGATGAAGATGACCGCGCCGAACTCGCCCAGGCTGCGGGCAAACGCCAGGGCGCTGCCCGCGATGAAGGCCGGCAGGATGGTCGGAAAAATCACGCGGGCGAAGATCTGCAAATCCGTGGCCCCCAGCATGATGCCGGCTTCTTCCGCCTCCGGCTCCATGTCTTCCAGCACCGGCTGTACCGTGCGCACGACAAAGGGCAGGCTGGTGAAAGCCATGGCGATGACGATGCCGGGCTGCGCATAGGCGACCTTGATGCCGAACGGCGCCAGGAACTGGCCGATCCAGCCATTGGGGGCAAGAAGGGCGGTGAGCGCGATGCCCGCCACGGCGGTCGGCAAGGCGAAGGGCAAATCGACCAGGCCGTCCAGCAGGCGCCGTCCCGGGAAATCGTAATTCACCAGCACCCAGGCCAGCAGCAAACCGATCACCGCGTTCATGATCGTCGCATAAAGGGCCGAACTCAATGTCAATTGATAGGTGGCGATGGCGCGAGGTGATGACACGATCGCCCAATATTCGGGCAGGGTCAGACTGGCGGCTTTCAGGATCAGCGCCAGAATCGGCAACAGCACGATGATCGCGAGATAAGCGATCGTGAGGCCGAAAGTGAGGCCGAAGCCGGGGATGACCCCCCGCTTCAAAAAAGTGTGCCGCCGACGTGACGTCGGCGGCGCATCAGCTACAATACTCATGGACCCGATCTTACTGGTTCACGAAGGCCTGGTCGAGCAATCCACCGCTGGCGAAATGCTCCTTGGCGATCTTCTCCCAGCCACCGAAGACCTCCTCGGCGGTGACCAGTTTCACCGGCGGGAAATTATCCGCATGCTGCTTCATCACATTCTCGTCGGTCACGCGATAGGCGTGTTTGGCGATGATGTCCTGGGCCGCCGGCGTGTAGAGGAAATCGAGATAGGCGGTTGCCACGTCGCGGCTGCCGCGCGCATCCGCCACCTTGTCAACCAGGGCCACCGGGAATTCCGCGAGCAGGCTCTGGCTCGGCGTCACCGCTTCATATTTGTCAGGGCCGAATTCCTTGCGGATGCCCTGCACCTCGGCCTCGAAGGTGATGAGCACATCGCCGATCTCGCGCTCGACGAAGGTGGTGGTCGAAGCGCGGCCGCCGGCATCAAAGACCGGCACATGGGCGAAGATCTGCTTCACGAATTCGGTCGCCTGCGCCTGGTCGCCGTTGAATTTGGCGAGCGCATAGGCCGTGGCGGCGAGATATGTATAGCGCGCATTGCCCGAGGTCTTCGGATTGGGGAAGATCACCTGCACATCTTCGCGGATGAGGTCGTCCCAATCCTTGATGTTCTTCGGATTGCCCGCGCGCACCAGGAACGAGGGCAGGGAATAGAAGGGCGAGGATTTGTTCGGGAACTTCGCCTGCCAATCGGCGGGGATGAGGCCGCCCTTGTCATGGAGGATCTGCACGTCGGTCACCTGGTTGAAGGTGACGACATCCGCCTGCAGCCCTTCCAGGATCGAGCGCGCCTGTTTCGACGTGCCGCCATGGGATTGGTTGATGGCGATCTCGGCGCCCGTCGCCGCCTTCCACTCGGCCTGGAACACCGGATTGAGCTCGGCAAAAAGCTCGCGCCCGACATCGTAGGAAACGTTCAGGATCTCGCTGACATCCTCGGCCTTCGCCTTGACCCCGCCCGCGACCAGCCCGGTCAGAAACAGCGCCACCAAACCGAGACGCGCCAAATTACGCAAAGACATGTGTGATACTCCGTGTCTGAATTCACACAATCTATATTCATCCGCCGGGAATGATTCAAGCAGAACACCTGCGCAATTGGGCGATTTAAACTGGCCAGGCCGTTAAATTTTCTAACAGCCCCAGCCTCCATTATCATTGTCGGCGCAGGCCGACCATCCACGAATTTCTCTCTAATTCACTGATTTAATTCATCTAGAAAAGAGAAGGGGCCGAGGCCACGTCCCTTGTCTTCGGGCCACGACGTAAGGCGATATATTCAACATGAAAAGAACGTTATTCTTAATCACCGGCAAAAGATGGGCGTCGTATTGGCATATGCCTGAGCCTATGCCATATAGGTGACCGATGACCCGCAACCGCAGGAGATTCCGATGCCCGCCGGCCGCCATGTCAGACTCTTCCGGAACGGCCGCAACCAGGCCCTCCGCATTCCGCGCGAATACGAACTGCCGGGCGAGGACGCGATCATTCACAAGGAAGGCGACCGGCTGATCGTCGAAGCGGCCCCCAGCCGGAATCTGCTCTCGCTGCTGGATCGGCTCCCGGCGCTCGACGAGGCCTTTCCACCGATCGAGGATCGCCCCCCCGAGGACGTGAACCTCTAGCGGGATGGCCTATCTCCTCGACACGAACATTCTCTCGCATCTCGTGCGAAACCCCCAGGGCATCGTGCGCGACCGCATCGCTGCGATCGGCGCCGATCAGGTGGCGACCAGCATCATCGTCGCCGCCGAATTGCGCTTCGGTGCCGCGAAACTGGGTTCACCCCGCTTGTCGGCGCAGCTCGATGCCATTCTTCATGCCATCGACATCCTGCCCTTCGAAACGCCGATGGATGTGGTCTACGGCAGCCTGCGGGCAGAGCTTGAGCAATCCGGCATGCCGATCGGCGCCAACGATCTCCTCATCGCTGCCCAGGCCCTCGCCCTCGATTATGTCCTCGTCACCGACAACCACCGCGAATTCGCCCGCGTGACCCGGCTGCGGCTGGAGAACTGGCTGCGGTGAGGCGCGAAGCATAAGTTCCTATTTTGTTCTTGACAAAAGTGCCAGGAATATCGTACTATGAGAATTGCGCGCCGATCTGCAGGTCGAGATTACCCCCTTACCTGAACTAAACCCCTGACCGTCCTTTGGGCCGGTCATCTGGAATCGCTTGGTTGTTTCCCTGGCCGCAAGTCGACCTGTGCCGTGCGTCTCCTGACGGCGGTTTCGGGTTGGCGCAGGGCCGGAAGCCTGCGCGTGGCAGGTTAAAAACACACCCGGTTGGCGGTAAGCCATCCTCGCCGGATCGGCGACGAACACCGATCCCCCACGGGCCTGAGCGGTAGAGGGCTCCCTCGGAGATGCAGGTCTGAGCGCTCCCCCCTGGCCGGTCAGGCGACCGGCTCCTTGTGATGCCCGCGGCAGTTACGGCTGTGAAGGATAACGGGTGTCCCCAGATCCGCGGTGGTCAGCGGATGCCTTGAAGCCGTGGCCGGTGAGCGGCTTCCCCCGGCGCGTCGGGTCAACGCGCCCCCCGGATTCCAGGGTCACGGAATCCCCGAGACCGGACGGGGCCGGTCAACCTGCCCGAGCGATTCCAGATGAGCGGCAAGTGAGACGAGAGTGAGACGGAGAGGGGAATGAAAAGAAGCGGAGAAACGACGCGATGGAACACTCAATCTCTTCTCTGTCATTCCCGCGAAAGCGGGAATCCATCTATCCAGCAACTCGATCCATGGATCCCCGCTTTCGCGGGGATGACAGTGAGGTGCGCACGCCTGAGCGAAAGACAAACTGAGCGGCGCGCCTATTCCTTCAACAACCCGCGCAATCGGTAGAGCTGTTCCAGCGCCTCTTTCGGCGAGAGCTCATCGGGGTTGAGCGCCTTCAAGGCATCCTCGACGACACTCTCCGCCTGGATCGCGGCCGCCGCCGGGGCCTGCACCGAGAAGAGCGGCAAATCGTCGGTGAGGCGGGCGAGGGCACTGGCTTGGTCGCCGCGTTCCAGCGTCGAAAGCACTTCCTCGGCGCGGTGGATCGCGGCGGCGGGAAGGCCGGCCAGTTTCGCCACATGGATGCCGTAGGAACGGTCGGCCGCACCCGGGCCGATCTCGTGGAGGAACTTCACCTCGCCCTGCCATTCCATCACCCGCATCGTATAGGGCTTCAACGACTGAAGGCGCGCCGAGAGATGGGTGAGCTCATGGTAATGGGTGGCGAAAAGCGCGCGGCAGGCATTCACTTCATGGAGATGCTCCAGGCACGCCCAGGCGATGGAAAGACCGTCGAAGGTCGCGGTACCGCGGCCGATTTCATCGAGGATGACCAGCGAGCGCGGTGTTGCCCGGTTGAGGATCGCCGCCGTCTCCACCATCTCGACCATGAAGGTCGAGCGCCCGCGCGCGAGATCGTCGGCTGCACCCACCCGGCTGAACAACCGGTCGACGATGCCGATCCTTGCGCGCCTCGCCGGCACGAAACTCCCCATCTGCGCGAGGATCGCGATGAGCGCGTTCTGCCTGAGAAAGGTCGATTTACCGGCCATGTTGGGGCCGGTCACCAGCCACAGGCGCCGCTCATTCGAGAGGTCGCAATCATTGGCGACGAAGCCGCCACCTTGCGCGCGCGCGAGGGCCGCTTCCACCACCGGATGGCGGCCGCCTTCAATGACGAAATCCACGCCCTCGTCGATCTCGGGCCGTACCCAATCCCCTTCGCGGGCGCGCTCGGCCAGAGCGGTTCCGACATCGATGAGGGCGAGGGCGGCAGCGGCTTTGGCGATCGGTTCCTGACGCTGCACGGTCTCGGCGACCAGATCCTCGAACAGCTTCAGCTCAAGCGCCAAGGCGCGGTCGCCGGCATGGACGATCTTGCTTTCCAGTTCCGCGAGTTCCCCGGTCGAGAAGCGCATGGCATTGGCCATGCTCTGGCGGTGAATGAAGCGCGCATCCCCTTTCAGCTTCTCGGCATGCTGCGGGGCGATTTCGATGTAATAGCCGATGACGTTGTTGTGCCGGATCTTGAGCGCGGAAATGCCGGTCTCGGCTTTGAGCCGCGTTTCCAATGCCACGATCAGCGAGCGCGAATCTTCCTTGAGGCCGCGCAGCTCATCCAGCTCGGCCAGATAGCCGGGTGCAATAAAACCGCCATCGCGGGTGAGGAGCGGCAATTCCTGCTTGAGCGCGCGGGCGAGGCGCGCCACCAGTTCGTCGTGATGGCCGAGATCGCTCACCGCCGCGCGCAGCAGATCGGGCAGCGCGGCAGCGCCCAGGGAATCGACAAGCGCGCGGAAATCGGCGGTGGCGGCAAGCCCGTCGCGGATCGCCGCCAGGTCGCGGGGGCCACCGCGACCTGCCGTGAGGCGCGAGAGGGCGCGTTCGAGATCGGGGACGCGGCGCAAGGCCTCGCGGAGATCCTTGCGGAGATCGTCTTCCGCAAAAAGGAGGCCCACGAAATCGAGCCGCGCATTGATGGCATCCCGCGCGGTCAAAGGGGCGGCCAGCCAATCGCCCAGCAAGCGCCCACCACCACCGGTCAAGCTGCGGTCGATCGTGGCAAGGAGGCTGTCCGCCCGCTCGCCCGAAAGATTGCGCGCGAGTTCCAGATTGCGCCGCGTCGCCGCATCAATCTCCATCAGCGCGCCGTCGAGCACCTGACGCGGTGCCGAGAGGCGCGGGATACGGCCCTGTTGCGTAAGCTCGACATAGTCAAGGACCGCGCCGGCCGCCGCCACTTCGGCGCGGGTGAAACTCCCGAAGGAATCAAGGGTCGCGGTGCCGAGGAAGTTCTGCAGGCGCTTCTTTGCGTTGTCGCTGTCGAAACGCGCGGAAGGGAGCGGCGAGAGTTTCAGTTTGTAATCGGCGAAGATCTCGAAGAGAGCGGGCTTGGCCAGCAGCCGGTCGGGCAGCAGGATCTCGGTCGGATCGAGCCTGGCGAGGTTGGCGGCAAGATCCCGCTCGCCCACCTTCTGGATGAAGAAGCTCCCGGTCGAAATGTCGACCCAAGCGAGGCCCATCTCGCCGCCGGCCTCGGCGAGGGCGCAGAGGAAATTGTGCCGCCGCGCTTCCAGGAGCGCATCCTCGGTGAGCGTACCCGGCGTCACGATCCGCGTCACATCGCGCCGCACCACCGATTTCGCGCCGCGTTTCTTGGCCTCCGCCGGGTCCTCCATCTGCTCGCAGACGGCGACCTTGAAGCCCTGGCGCACCAGCTTCGAGAGATAGGCTTCATGGGCATGGGCGGGGACCCCGCACATGGGGATATCGTCGCCGGCATGCTTGCCGCGCTTGGTCAGCGCGATATCGAGGGCGGCCGAGGCTTTGACCGCATCCTCGAAGAACATCTCGTAGAAATCGCCCATGCGGTAGAACAGCAGCGCATCGGGATGCTGGCGCTTGGCGGCGAGATACTGCGCCATCATCGGCGTCGCATCCGCCGATTCCTTTGCCCAGGAGGGTTTTTCCGGGGAGGGCAAGTCCGAAGGTGTTTCTAGGGAACTATGGCTGGAATCATCATGCATGGCCGGCAGGCTTAGCACCGCCCGCCCGGATTCGCCAAATGCGGAATCGGCTAGGGTTCAGTGACACCCTGGGGCTTCAGCGCGGCGCGGATTTCGTCATGGAAATACCGCACACCCATTTCATGGCGCGGGCTCATCGGGCCGTTTTTGAAGAGGCCCGATTCGAGGTTGCTCTGGGCGTCCTCGCAGATGCCGAAATCTTCGCGCACGATCTGGCAATTGGTCTCGATCGTGTGGCGCTGGCCGGCCTCGAGCTCGGGGGCCAAGGATTGGAAATAGAAATTGTAATGGAGCGTCGTCGAACGCGTCCCATGGGGCACGATGCGGGACGCATTCATGCCGTCGGGATAGACCGACAAGGTCATGTTGGGCCAGATCCACAGCCAGAGCCCGCCATAGATCGAGCCCTCCTTCTGCGGCGCCTTCATGATCACCACATTGCGGCCATAGGTGGTCTCGAATTTGTTGAAATCGATCGCCTGGATGAGGCCAGGATGGATGCCGGGGATGTGGTAGCCCTCGACGAAATTGTCGGTATAGGTCTTCCAATTGCTTTTGACCGCGAAATCCGCGACGTCGCGCTTCATGAAGCTTTCGATCGGGTAAGGCGCGACCAGCGCCGGGACATCGCCCAGGAAATCGATGAGCGGCACGGCCTTGCCGTCGAGATTGACGAAGATGAAGCCGCGCCAGGTATCGAGGCGCACGGGCTTCAATCCATGCTCTTCTTTCCGGAACCAATCCGCCTCGCCGAAATGGGGTGCCGCTTTCAACTTGCCGTCATGGTCGAAGGCCCAGCCGTGATAGCGGCATCGCAGCACGTCGCAATGTCCCTCGCCCTCGGCGAAAAGGGGGGCGGCGCGGTGCGGGCACATGTTGTGGAAGGCCTTCAGCTTGCCGTCGCGGTCGCGGAGGATGAACACCTTGAAGCCGGTGAATTCCACGGCGACGTAATCCCCGGGCTGAGGCAGGTCGCTCTCGCGCGACACGAATTGCCAAGTGGCCGCGAAAATCCCCCAGCGCTCGGCCTCGTAGACGGCCGGGTCGTGATACCAGTGTGCCGGCAGGGTGAAGAGCGGGGTCGATTTGCCGTCGACCGGATTGCCGCCAAGAGTGGTGCTGGCGGTCGCAAATCCGGTGGTCTCGGTGCCTGTGTCGGGTGCCATTTGGGTGCCGTCCTAGTTTGACTCAAATCATCTGCTCGACAAATGGATTGACGCAAGCGAATACTTTTCCCGGTTTTCGTCAAAAAAATTGTCGTTTGGAGGCGGCATGCTGCAAAGCCTGACACATCTGACGGGGCTGCGGACCTTTTACGCCGTCGCCCGGGAAAGCGGCATCACCGAGGCGGCCCGTGCGCTCAACGTCACCACCGGGGCGATCCGCTACCAGATCCGCGAATTGGAGAAGGAACTGGGCAGCCAGCTTATTCTGCGGAGCCGGCGCGACCTCACCCTGACGGCGGCCGGGGCGGATCTCTACCAGAAGCTCGGCAAGGCCTTTGAGGAGATCCATCTCGCCTGCCGCACGGCGCAGAACGCCGTGGTGAAGGGCGAATTGCGCTTTGCCAGCGCGCCCGCCTTCGCGGCCCTCCGGCTGATGTCCATCCTCGAATTGTTTCTGCGCCGCTTCCCCTCGATCATTGTGCGCCAGTTTCCGATCGAAGAGGCCGACGAGACCATGGACGTCATCCTCTCCTTCGGCGAGCGCGCGATTCCGGGCCGGCGCGTCGCGATCCTGCGCAACGAGACCTATTTTCCGCTGTGCAGCCCCGAACTTCTCTACAAGGCACCGATTCGGTCTCTGGACGATCTCAGGGATCACGTCCTATTGCATGGCGATAGCGAGGAGGATTGGCCGCGCCTCTTCCGCGCCGGCGGGCGGGGCGAGATAGCCCCGCGCCAGCATGTCTATCTGCCCAATTCGCATTTGGCGCTGGAAGCCGCCAAGGAAGGCTGCGGCCTCGCCGTGGGCAGCACCCTCCTCTCCGCCGAGGATCTCCGGCGCGGCACGCTGTTGAAATGCCTCGATCTGGAGATTCCGGCGCCGCATCCCTATTTCGTGATCCGGCCGCGCGACGACAATCAAGAAATAGCGGACGCTTTTGCCGAGTTGATCGTTGAACAACTGGAGCGGAGTTAACTGAATTTGCGCGCGCCACAACCGAACGGCGAAAATCGATCACACAGGTGGAAAGATGATCGGTCGCCGGTTGCAATCTGCGTCACAAGAACAGCCCATTTGCTTGCTCCCGCGGGGACCCTATGGTCCTATGCGCGCTTCGTCTCGTTTGCGTAGAGGTTGGTTAAGGATGAAACCAGTTAGATGGGGTGTGATCAGCACCGCGGATATCGGTGTTAAGAAAGTGATTCCCGCGATGTTGCGCGGGAAGGGAATGGAGATCGCGGCGATCGCTTCGCGCGATCTTGGTAGGGCGCAGGAAGCCGCGCAAAAGCTGGGTATTCCGCAGGCTTATGGCTCCTACGAGGCATTGCTCGCCGATCCCAGCATTGAAGCTGTGTACAATCCGCTGCCCAATCATCTCCATGTGCCGGTGACCTTGCAGGCGCTTGCCGCCGGCAAGCATGTGCTCTGTGAAAAGCCGATCGCGCTGGACGCGCCGGAAGCGAATCAATTGACCCGGGCGGCGGCGAAGACCAACAAATTGGTGGCCGAGGCCTTCATGGTCCGCTTCCACCCGCAATGGCAGCGTGCCCGCGAGTTGGTGCGTTCTGGCACCCTGGGCGAGGTGAGGCTGGTGAGCTCGGTCTTTACCTATTTTCTGGATGATCCCACTAATGTGCGTAACCAGGCGGAAATCGGCGGCGGGGGCCTCTACGATATCGGCTGCTACCCGATCGTGATTGCGCGCTATCTGTTCGGCGCCGAACCTTTCCGCGTCACCGCGGCGATGGATCGCGACCCCACTTTCAAGACCGACCGCCTGACCTCGGCGATCGCCGAATTTCCCGGCGGCCGGCATCTGGTTTTCGGCTGCGCCACGCAATTGGTCCCGCGCCAGCATGTGCAGATCCTGGGCACCAAGGCGCGGGCCGAAGTGATGATTCCCTTCAACGCGCCCCCGGGCCAGACGACCATCATCCGCATCGACGACGGCAGCGATCTCTCCGGTGCCAACATCAAAACCGAGACGATTCCCGCTTGCGATCAATACACGCTGCAGGGCGAAGTCTTCTCGGCCGCGATCCGCGGCGGGCCGCCGCTGGAATTCAACCTGCAGGATGCCGTCTGCAATATGCGCGTGATCGATGCCATGTTCCGGGCCGCCGCCGGCGGCACCTGGCAGACGGTGTGAGGCGCAGGTCGGAAACATGACGGCGCGCGCCATCCGTATCGCCTTCTACGCACCGCTGAAGGCGCCCGATCATCCCGATCCTTCGGGCGATCGCACGGTGGCGCGGCTGCTGGCGCAGGCGCTGCGGCAGACGGGGGCCGAGGTCACGATTGCCTCGCGCTTCCGCGCCCGCCTCTCCGGAAATACGGAATCGGAGCAGCGGCGCCTGGCCGCGAAGGGCCATGCGCTCGCCGACAAGCTCATTGCGAAATACCGCAAGCTGCCCAAGGGCAAGCGGCCGCAGCTCTGGTTCACCTATCACCTTTACTACAAGGCGGTGGATTGGATCGGCCCGCGCGTGGCGGCGGCGCTCGATATTCCCTATGTGGTTGCCGAAGCCAGCCATGCGCCCAAGCGGGCATCCGGTCCCTATGCGCTCTCGCATGCGGCGGCGGAGCGGGCGATCAAACAGGCGGCGGCGATCCTCTGCCTCAATCCCGCCGACAAGGAATGCCTCGCCGGCATCGTGGCCAAGAAACGCCTCATCGATCTGCCGCCCTTCCTCGACATGAGCGCCTTCGCGCGCCAGCGGCCGGACCGCAATCTGGCGCGGCTCAAACTGGCGACGCATTACAGTCTCGATCCGTCACTCCCCTGGCTGCTCGCCGTCGCCATGATGCGGCCGGGCGACAAACTTGCTTCCTACGAGATGCTGGCGGAATCGCTGCGTCACGTAAAACGGCCCTATCGCCTGCTGGTGGTGGGTGATGGCGCGGCGCGGCCGCAGGTCGAGCATGCCTTTCATGCCTTGCGCGCCAAGATCGTCTGGCTGGGCCTCAAGCCCGTGCAGGAGCTGCCCGATATTTACGCCGCCGCCGATCTCCTGGTCTGGCCAGCCATCAACGAAGCCTTCGGCATGGCGCTTCTGGAAGCGCAGGCCTGTGGCTGTCCCGTGATCGCCGGGGCCAGCGGCGGCGTGCCGGCGATCATCGCCGATGGCGAAACCGGCTGGCTCTCGGCGCCGGGCGACATGGCGGCCTTCGCCGCCGATATCGATTTCGCGCTGGAACACGATCTTGCCGCCATGCGCCTCGCCGCCCGCGCCCATGCGCTCAAATTCCACGACATCGGTGCCGCCGCTGCGCGGCTTGAAAAGCTGGTCGGCAAGCTGGTGCATCCGTGACGCTTCTGGCGATCATCCGCCATGCGCCCACCGCGTGGAACCGCGAGAAGCGGCTGCAGGGTCATACCGATATCGGGCTGGGGCCGGAAGGGCGCATCGTCGCCGCGAGCTGGCAGGTGCCGGCGGCCTGGCAGAATTGGCGCCTGCTGGTGAGCCCGCTGTCCCGTGCGCGCGAAACCGCGGCGGTGCTCTTTCCGCAAACGATCCCCGAGATCGAACCGGCCTTGCGCGAGATGAGCTTCGGCGAGTGGGAGGGGCGCTCGCTCGCTGATCTGCGCGCCGATGCCGGCGCCGAGGCGGAGGAACGCGAAGCCCTCGGCCTCGATTTCCGAGCACCCAAAGGGGAAAGCCCGCGCCAGGTGCAAGCGCGCCTTACTCCCTTGCTGCAACGCCTCGCCGCCGAAGAGCGCGATATTGTGGCCGTCAGCCACAAGGCGGTGGCGCGCGCGCTCTATGCCCTGGCGACCGGCTGGCAGATGCTGGAGAAGCCGCCGGTGAAACTGAAGGACGGCCGCGCGCATCTCTTCCGCCTTGCCGCCGACGGCACGCCCGAAGTGGCCGAGCTCAATATTCTGCTGGGATCGATGGACACTTCGACCCATGGCTAGGCCGCGCGTCGCCCTTCACGTCCAGCATCTGCTGGGCATCGGCCATCTGCGCCGCGCCGCCGCCTTGGCGCGGGCGCTTTCGGCGCAAGGGGCCGAGGTGCTGGTGCTCTCCGGCGGCGTGCCGGTGCCGGGCATCGATTTCGGCGGTGCCACGCTCCATCAATTGCCGGCGGCGGTGACGGCGGATACCGATTTTTCGCATCTTCTCGATTCCGAGGGCCGGCCGATCGACGATGACTGGAAGGCGATGCGGCGCTCGCATCTGTTGCAGGCCGTGGCCGCTTTCCGGCCCGACATCCTGCTCATCGAAATGTTTCCCTTCGGCAGGCGGCCCTTCCGTTTCGAGCTGCTGCCGCTGCTCGATTGGGCGCGTGCGCAGAACCCGCGGCCCCTCGTCGCGAGCTCCGTGCGCGACATCCTGGTCGAGAAGGGCAAGCCCGGCCGGGCCGCGGAAATCGCCCAATTGGTGAAGGATTGCTTCGACCTCGTCCTGGTTCATGGCGACGCGGATCTGGTGCCCTTCGGCCGCACCTTTCCCGAAGCCGCCGCCATCGCCGACCGGCTGGTCTATACCGGCTATGTGGTCCAGGTGCCGGATCTTCCGCCCCGCGACCGGACGAAGGGTGACGTGCTGGTCTCGGCCGGCGGCGGCGCGGTGGGGGCGCCCTTGTTGCACGCAGCGCTGGCGGCGCGGGCATATTCGGGCCTGCGCGACCGCCCCTGGCGCCTCATCGCCGGACAGAATTTGCCCGCAGCCGATTACGCGGCCCTCGCGGCCGCCGCCGCGCTGGATCCCGGTGTCGTGCTGGAACGGCACCGCACCGATTTCACGGAACTTCTGGCGTCCTGTCATGTCTCTCTCTCGCAAGGCGGCTACAATACCGTGATGGAGATTCTCGCCTTGCAGACACCGGCCTTGGTCGTGCCGTTCGCGGAAGGGGCGGAAAGCGAACAAACCTTGCGTGCGACGATCCTCGCCGAACGGGGGGCGCTCGATTGCCTCGGCGCAGATGCGCTGGCGCCGCGCGAACTGGCGGCGCGGCTCGATCACCGCGCCCGATTGGGCAGCCCCGCCTTCAAGGTCGCGATGAACGGTGCCGAGCGTTCCGCCGAAATTCTGCTGGAGCGCGCGGCGCATGGTTGAGTTGGCAGCGGATTGGGATCAACTGGCACGGGAAATCGATCTCTGGGAGGCCGCCGGATCCGAGCCGAGCCTGTGGTGGCGCGACGACGATGCGGTAGCGGATTCGCCCGCCTTGCGGGAATTGCGCCGTGTGGCGGGGGTGCCACTGGCGCTGGCCGTCATCCCCCTGGCGCCCGACCGGCCCTTGCAGAATTCACTCGCGGTGGCACTAGCGGATTGGCCGGCGGCCATTGTGTTGCAACACGGAATCCAGCATCGGAACGCCGCCGCCCCCAGCGCCAAGAAGAGCGAGTTCCCGGCGGACCGGGCGATGGCCGAGATCGATAGCGGCCTCGCCGCCGCCCGCGCGCATCTGCAACAAAGCTTCGGCGCGCAATTCATCCCGGTGCTGACGCCGCCCTGGAACCGCATTGCCGCCGCGTTTCTGCCCGTGCTGGCGCGGCAGGGCTATCGCGGCATCTCGCGCTTTGCCGAGCCGCCCTATCAAAATCCTACCCCGATCAAAGGCTTGCTTGAGGTGAATACCCAGGTCGACGTGATCGATTGGCGCGGCAGCCGCGGATTTGCCGGCGAATCCGCCTGTCTGGGGCGTCTCGTGGCGCATCTGGCCGCCCGCCGCGCGGGGGCCACGGACCCGCTCAAGCCCACCGGCATCCTCACACACCATTTGGTACATGACGCCGCCACTTGGCGATTCCTCGAGAACCTGCAAGATTGGCTCGCGCGGCGTCGGAAATTGCATATTTTTTCGAGCCCTGCCGCGATTTGGTCACCTGGATAGAGTACGCATGTTCGAGGTTCGTTACCCGCTCGGCAGTCTCGTGAAGGATTACCTGCTGGGTATCCTGGGCCTCGCCGCCATCGTCAACATCATGGCCACACTGGAATCCGGCAGCGGTTTATTCTGGTTCTTCGGGGCACTGGCGATCTTCTTTCTGGTTGTCATTCTCAATGCGGCCCAGCGCCATGTGACGCGCGTCACACTCAGTGAAGATGGCATCGCGACCGGCCCCTGGAATCGCCGCTTCATTGCCTGGAGCGATCTCAAAGGGTTGAGTTTACGCTTCTACACGGTACGATCCTGGTTCGGGCGGAATAAGGGGGGGTGGATGTCGTTGAAGCTGAGATCGGACGGGGCCAGCATCGCCATCGATTCCGATTTGCCGCATTTCCAGAGCGTTGTCACCAAGGCGGCGCTGGCGGCCAAGGCCAATGCGGTCCTGGTCGACGCCTATACGGCGCACAATCTCCAATCTCTGGGCATCCCCCTGGACGGCGAGGGTGTGCCGCAATGACCGACCTTCTCAAAGTCAACAATCTGGCAATCGATTTCGCCCTCGAAGGTGGCGCGGTTTCCGCCGTCAAAGGGGTTTCCTTCCGCGTGCCGGCGGGCAAGACGGTGGCGCTGGTGGGTGAATCCGGCTCCGGGAAATCGGTCTGCGCCCAGGCCATCATGGGCCTGCTGCCGCGTTCGGCGACGATCCGTTCGGGCGAGATCCTGCTCGACCGCCGTGCCTGCGGCGGCGGCGATTGGGGCGACAAGGGCGGCATCGTCGACATTGCGAAGCTGGAGCGCGACGGGGCCGAGATGCGCGCCATCCGCGGCCGCGCCATTTCGATCATCTTCCAGGAACCGATGACCTCACTGTCGCCGGTCCATACCATCGGCGACCAGATCGGCGAGGCGCTGCATCTCCATTTTAATGTCGGCGAGGCGGAAGGGCGCGAGCGCGTCCTCGCCACCTTGCATGCGGTGGGTTTTCCCGATCCCGAGCGGGCGCTCAGAATCTATCCTTTCGAATTGTCGGGCGGCCTGCGGCAGCGCGCCATGATCGCGATGGCGCTGGTCTGCAAGCCGGCGCTGCTCATCGCCGACGAACCGACGACGGCCCTCGACGTCACCATCCAGGCGCAGATCCTGAAATTGATGGCCGATCTGCAGAAGGATCTCGGCATGGCGATGCTGATGATCACCCATGATCTCGGCGTCGTCGCCAATATCGCCGACGAGGTCGTCGTCATGTATCAGGGCGAGGTGATGGAATCCGGCCCGGTCGAGGCGATCTTCCGGGCGCCGGAACATCCCTATCTCAAGGCCCTGATGCAGGCGGTGCCGCGTTTCGGCATGGCCGATGACGAAAGGCTGGTGCCGATCCGCGAAATCAAGAGCGAGGCCGGCCCGCTGTTCAAGCAGAAGCAGGCCTGGCCGGAAGGGGGCGATTCCGCCGGGCCGCTGCTTTCCGTGCGCAACATCCAGAAAGGCTTCACCATCAGGAAGGGCGGCTTCTGGTCGTTGAAGGCGCAGAAGAAGGTGATGGCGGTTTCCGATGTCAGCTTCGACGTCAAACGCGGCGAATGCCTGGGGCTGGTGGGCGAATCCGGCTGCGGCAAGACCACGCTTTCCAAGATCGTCATGAAGGCATTGTCGCCCGATAGCGGCGAGATCCTGTTCAACGATCGCGGCCGCCAGATCGACGTGCGCAACATGACCGGCGCCGATCTCAACGAATATCGCAAGCGCGTGCAGTTCGTGTTCCAGGATCCGATCGGATCCCTCAATCCGCGCATGACCGTGTTCGACATCATCAGCGAGCCGCTGATCATCCACAAGATCGGCGACGCGGCGACGCGGGCCGAGATGGTCAAGGAATTGATGGCGCTGGTGGGCCTGGATATCCGGCATCTGCGGCGCTATCCGCACAGTTTCTCCGGCGGCCAGCGCCAGCGCATCGGCATCGCCCGCGCGCTGGCCCTCCGGCCCGATCTCGTCATCTGCGACGAGCCGGTCTCGGCGCTCGACGTCTCCATCCAGGCGCAGATCCTCAACCTCCTCAAGGATCTCAAGGCCAAGCTCGGCCTCACCTATATCTTCATCTCGCACAATCTCGCGGTGGTGGATTACGTCGCCGACCGGATCATGGTGATGTGCGCGGGCCGTGTGGTGGAAATGGCGCCGACGCAGGAATTGTTCCGCAATCCGCAGCACCCCTATACCAAGGCGCTGCTGGCGGCGGTGCCCAATCCATCGCTCGACGATTGCCTGGATTTCGGGCGCGTCATGGAAGGGAAGGCCTCGCAGCCTGCTTTCTGGCCGGCGCCCTTCACCATCGATGGCGACAACCAGCCCACGCTCATCGATATCGGCAACGAGCATTGGGTCCGGGCTGCCTTGTCGATCCGGAGGGCGGCGGCATGACATTCCGCAATGTAATCGGCGCCCTTGTCCTGGGCCTCGTGCTGTCGTCGGGCACTGCTAGCTGGGCAGCCGAGGGCAAGCCCTATACCGGCTCGGCGTTCTTCGCCGCCGAAGAAAAGGCCGGCGATCTGCCGCCGGTCGAGGAGCGCCTGCCGAATGTTCCCCTGGTGACCGAGATGGCCGAGATCGGCCGGCATGGCGGCGAGATCCGCACGCTGATGGCGAGCCCCAAGGACAGCCGTATCCTGGTGGCCTATTCCTATTCCCGGCTGGTCGGTTATGACCGCGACTACAAACTGACGGCCGACATTCTCGAAAGCTATGAGGTCGAGGAAGGGCGCATCTTCACCTTCCATCTGCGTCCCGGCCATAAATGGTCGAACGGCAAGGCTTTCACCACCGAGGATTTCCGCTTCTGGTGGGAAGACGTCGCCAATAACGACGAGCTCTTTCCGGTCGGCCCGCCCACGATCCTGCTGGTGGATGGCGAGAAGCCCAAGGTCGAGGTGATCGACGAGGTCACCATCCGCTATAGCTGGTCGAAACCCAACACCGATTTCCTGCCGGCACTCGCGGGTGCTGCGCCGCTCTATATCTATCAGCCCTCCAAATACATGAAGAAGTTCCACAAGAAATATGCCGATGCGGCGGAACTCGAAGCGGCGGTAAAGGATAGCGGCCAGCCGAGCTGGGCAGCGCTCTTCAACCGGCGCGGCAATCAGTACCGCAACGACAATCCCAAGCTCCCCACCCTTGATCCCTGGGTGCTCCGCATCAAGCCGCCGGCCGATCGCCTGGTCTTCGTGCGCAATCCCTATTATCACCGCGTCGACACCAAGGGGCAGCAGCTTCCCTATCTCGACCAGATCGTGATGGATGTGGCGGATGGCAAGCTCATCCCCGCGAAAGCGGCATCGGGCGAAAGCGATCTGCAGGCGCGTTATCTGCGCTTCGACAATTATACCTTCCTCAAGAAGGCCGAGAAGCAGGGCCGCTTCAACCTCTATCTCTGGGATGACAGCCGCGGTTCCAATTTCGCCCTCTTTCCCAACCTCAATTGCAATGACGAGGCCTGGCGTAATCTCAACCGCGACGTCCGCTTCCGCCGCGCGCTCTCGCTGGGTGTCAACCGGCACGAGATCAACCAGGCGATCTATTATGGGCTGGGGCGCGAAGGCGCCAACACGATCCAGGAGATGAGCCCGCTCTTCAAATCGCAATACCGCCTGGCCTGGTCGATCTTCGATCTCTCGACCGCCAATCGGCTGCTCGATGAAATCGGCCTGACCGCGCGTGACGAGGACGGGTTCCGCCTGCTGCCCGACGGAAGGCGCATGGTCATCGTCATCGAGACGGCGGGGGAATCGACCGAGGAAACCGACATCCTGCAATTGATCAAGGATTCCTGGGCGCAGCTCGGCATCGATCTTTTCACCAAGCCCTCGCAGCGCGAAGTGCTGCGCGACCGCATCTTCGCCGGCGAGACGATCATGTCGGTTTCCTACGGCGTAGATAACGGCATCCCCACGCCGGATATGAGCCCCCAGGAATTCGCCCCCTCGACCCAGCAGCAATATATGTGGCCGAAATGGGGTCAGTTCATCGAGACCAGCGGCACCAACGGGACCGAGATCGATCTCCCTGAAGCCAGGCAGCTTGCCGGCTTGCTGGCCGATTGGCGCAGCAATGCCGATCCCGCGGCCCGGCGCGCCATCTGGGACCAGATCCTGGAAATCTGGTCGGAACAGGTCTATTCGATCGGGACCGTCACCAATATCCCGCAGCCGGTGATCGTCGATAAATCCATCCGCAACATACCGGAGAAGGGGATGTGGGCCTGGGATCCCGGTGGACATTTCGGTCACTACCGGATCGATACGATCTGGCGCGATTTTCCCCAAGATGTCGTCGTGGCGCTGAGCCCGGTCGAAGATCGCCTGCAATAGGAAGTCGGTAACCCAACATGCTTCGCTATCTCATTCAGCGCGTGCTGGTCATGGTGCCGACGCTCCTGATCATCAGCTTCCTGATCTTCGTCATCATCCAGGCGCCGCCCGGCGACTTCCTGGAAACGACGCTCGCCGAATTGCAGGCGCGCGGCGAGAACATGGACCAGAACCAGATCGAGAATCTGCGCGCCCTCTACGGCCTCGATCAGCCCTTTCACGTCCAATATCTGCGCTGGCTGTTCGGGCAATGGGACGGCCTTACCCATATCAAGGGCGGGCTCATCTTCGGCGATCTCGGCTATTCCTTCGAATACAACCAGCCGGTCTCGGATATCGTCGGTGACCGTCTCGCCTTGACCGTGATCGTGTCGATTGCCTCGATTCTCTTCGTGTGGATCGTCTCGTTTCCGATCGCGGTCTATTCGGCCACCCATCAATACAGCTTCTTCGACTATTTCTTCACGCTCATCGGCTATCTGGGCCTTGCGACACCCAGCTTCCTCATCGCGCTCATCCTGCTCTATTTCGCCAATATCTGGTTCGGTACCTCGATCGGCGGGCTGATGGACGCGGCCTATGTCGGCCAGCCCTGGTCGCTGGCGAAGTTCTGGAGCATCATGGAGCATATGTGGGTGCCGGTTCTGGTGATCGGCCTGCCCGGCACCGCCGGCATGATCCGGCGCCTGCGCGCCAATCTCCTCGACGAGCTCAACAAGCAATATGTGACCACGGGGCGAGCCAAGGGCCTGCCGCCGATGAAATTGCTGGTGCGCTATCCCCTGCGCATCTCGCTCAATCCCTTCATCGCCGATATCGGCAGTCTGCTGCCCGAGCTCATCTCCGGCTCGGTCATCGTCTCGGTGGTCATGTCGCTGCCCATCACCGGGCCGATGCTGCTCTCGGCGCTGCGGTCGCAGGATATGTATCTGGCGGGTTCGTTCCTGATGTTCATGGCCTTTCTCACCGTGATCGGCGTTTTCATCTCCGATATTCTGCTGGCGCTGCTCGATCCCCGGATCCGGCTGGGCGCGGGAGCCGAGAAATGACCGATACCACGCAAGGCCAGCCGGCGACCCGCGGCAGCACGCTGCCGCATTTCGTCAGCCAGAAACCGTTCGATCCCTATGACGTCGAGCGCCTCAATCCGGCGCTCGAGAAGATCTACATGGCGTCGCAATGGCGCATGATGTGGCTGCGCTTCCGCCGCCACAAGGTCGCGATCTTCTGCGGCATCGTGCTCCTCGCCATGTATGGGGCGATCCTCTGCGTCGAATTCCTGGCGCCCTATGGGCAGCATTCGCGCAATGTCGATTACATCTATACCCCGCCGCAGGACGTGCACTGGTTCCATGAAGGCGAATTCGTCGGGCCCTTCGTCTATGCGCTGGATTACCGGCTCGACATGGAGGATCTGCAGCGGATCTATACCGAAAAGACCGACGATCCGCGGCCGATCCGCTTTTTCTGCAAGGGCGATTCCTACAAGTTCTGGAATCTGATCGAGGCCGATTCCCATCTGGTCTGTCCGCCCGATGCCGAGACGCCGTTCTTCCTGCTGGGCTCGGACCGGTTGGGCCGCGACATGCTTTCGCGCATTCTCTACGGCATGCGCATCTCGCTCACCATCGGCCTCTTCGGCGTCGCGGTGAGCTTTTTCCTCGGCATCGTCTTCGGCGGCCTTGCCGGTTATTACGGCGGCTGGGTCGACGATCTGCTGCAGCGCACGATCGAGGTTCTGCGCTCGATCCCGCATCTGCCGCTCTGGCTGGCCCTCGCCGCGATCCTGCCGGTCCACTGGTCGCCGATGCTGGTCTTCTTCGGCATCACCATCATCCTCGGCCTCATCGATTGGACCGGCCTTGCGCGCGCCGTGCGCTCGCGACTCCTCTCGCTGCGCGAGGAGGATTTCTGCGTTGCCGCGCAATTGATGGGCGCCAAACCCTCGCGCATCATCTTCCGCCATCTGATGCCGAGCTTCATGAGCCATCTCATCGCCTCGGCGACACTCGCCATTCCCAGCATGATCCTGGGCGAAACCGCGCTCTCGTTCCTCGGCCTCGGCATCCGGCCGCCGATCACCTCCTGGGGCGTGCTCCTCAACGAGGCGCAGAACATCAATGTGGTGGCCCTCTATCCCTGGCTGATGCTGCCGATCGTGCCGGTGATCGTGGTGGTGCTCGCGTTCAACTTCCTCGGCGACGGTTTGCGCGACGCGGCCGATCCCTATCGCTGACGGGGCTGCATCAAGGCTTGGTCTTGTAATCGGAATATGCGACTATTTTTCCCTCGATAGACTTATTGGGGGCGCAATATGTCGAGCAAGATGCCGTTTCCGGCATTGTCTTTCCTTGTTTTCACCGTGCTTTCTCTCACCGCCTGCCAGCCGCAGGTCGGCCGGACCCATATGGCATCCGACGAGAAAATCCAGATCACGCAGAACGTCTGGGACAATTTCCTGGAATATAAGCGCGTGATGGGATTGGGCGGCGGCGCCTTCGTGGTCTCGGAGAACGGCCTCACCTCGGGCTATTCCTATTGCCCGGATGACCGCTGCCGCCCGGGCAGCTCGACCCAGCGGGCGATCGAATTGTGCGAGAGTGCCGGCATGAAATGCGTCGTCTTCGCCCAGGGCACTTCGATCCAGGTCGATTACGAAATCGTCGATTGAGAATGGCCGCGTCGGCAAAGCGTAACCGTCTCATCAGCCGAAGATCGGCTGCTACGCTTATCGCCAGCATCATGACGTTCGGCTGCCAGCCGTTGCCGCAACCAACGGGCACCGAAACTTGGCCGGTTGAGCTATTTCCGCAACCGACGGGCATCGAATGGGAATCGGATGAGACGCTGCTGCAACCGACCGGCATCGAATTGGAACCAGAAGAGACCCTGCCGCAACCGACCGGCATCGAATTAGGGCCTGATGAGACGTTGTTGATCAGCCAGACAACTTGGTCGGATTATCTTGCTTATGTTGAATTGTTGGAAATCGTGAAGCCTGGCGCTTATGTCGTAAGCCAGACCGGACTTCCCGGAGGATATTCAGTGTGTGCGGACGTTCGCCATTGTTTTAGTACCGAATACTACGTTCGTCGCGCCTTGCGATTGTGCGAAGCAGAAGGCGACAAATGCGTCGTCTTCGCCAGAGACAATGCGATCGTCGTCAGTTTCGACATCGTCAATTTGATCAATCCGTGATGCGGATATGGCCGGGCTGTGCGGCCACGCGCGCGAGCCAGGCCTGGATCGCTGGATAGCGCCCAAGATCGAAGCCGCCTTCATGCGCCACATGGGTATAGGCGTAGAGGGCGATGTCGGCGATCGTGTAGCGATGGCCGACAAAATACTCATGCCGGGCGAGATGGCCCTCCATCACGTCGAGGGCGCGGTAGCCGCCGGCTGTCTTGACCGGCAGCAAGGGCTCGGTCTCCGCCGTCTTCCCAAGATGAGCCACCCAATGCCGCACCACGGCGATGGTGGGCTCGTGGCTGTATTGCTCGAAGAACATCCATTGCAGGACCTGGGCGCGTTCCAGTTTCTGCGCCGGCCAGAAGGGAGTCCCTTCGGCGAAGTAATAGAGAATGGCGTCCGATTCAGCGAGCGGCGTGCCGTCCTCCAGCACGATCGCCGGCACCTTGCCGATGGGGTTGACCTTCAGGAATTCCGGCGTGCGCGTCGAACCGTCATCGACATTCTTCTCGACGCGCCGGAAGGAGAGGCCAAGCTGGGAGAGCAGCAGCCGCACCTTGTAGGCATTGCCGGAAATCGCACTGTCATAAAGGGTCAGCATGGCGGAACTCCAAAGGAACGGAACGCAGGCGCTTGGTGCCAGCTATCTTGCCCGCCGACAATCGACGATTTCTAGCGCGCCGCGTGAGCTGCGCTCACAGGTGTCGCGCGTGAGCTGCGCTCACAGGTGTTTCATTCCGGCAGGGTGATCATGCCGCCGATGCGCTGCCCACCCAACAGGTGGATATGGAAATGCGGCACTTCCTGCATGCCATCGGCGCCGGTATTGGCGATGGCGCGGTAGCCGGTCACACCGATGCCGGCCAGCTTGCTGACCTTGGCGATGGCGCGGGTGAAGGCGACGATCTCGGCATCCGAAGCCTTGGCGGAAAAATCCTCGTAGGATTCATAGGCGCCCTTGGGAATGACCAGCACATGCACCTTGGCCTTGGGATGAATGTCGCGGAAGGCCAGGACATGATCGTCCTCATAGACGGTCTGATTGGGGATCTCGCCCCGCAGGATCTTCGCAAAGATATTGTTGGTGTCGTAAGCCATGGCGCCTTTCCCTCCGGGTGCTGACATTGGTCGGCAAAGTCGCCGAATCCGGGGCAGGAAGTCAAGCGCCGGACGGCTTCAATCGTAATTAACCGATTGATAAAGATCGTGTTTTTGAGGTTCATCAAGCTGTAACATTAGTGTCGTACTTAGCCGGTCAAGACAGGCAAGAGAGATCGACCATGGCCCGATACGGCAGCCGGAACCCAGCTTCGGAACAGATTGTGTCGCATCCCGCGAAGCGGGTGGCCAAGTTGAGCCTGCCGGGGGCCTTCGCCCTGGTTTTCGCCCTGCTTCTGGGGCCAGCCGCCCAGGCCGATGCCCGCGACCAGATCCATATCGTCGGTTCCTCGACCGTCTATCCCTTCTCGACCGCGGTGGCCGAGCATTTCGGCGAAGGCGCATTCAAATCGCCTGTCGTGGAAGCTTCGGGCACCGGCGGCGGCTTCAAGCTGTTCTGCGCCGGCGTGGGTGACGGCTATCCCGACATCGCCAATGCCTCGCGCCCGATCAAGGACAGCGAAATCGAGACCTGCAAGGCGAATGGCGTCACCGAGATCGTCCCGGTCGAGATCGGCTATGACGGCATCGTGCTGGCCAGTTCCCGGGAAGCGCCCGCCCGCGCGCTCGGCTTGCGCGATCTTTATCTCGCCTTGGCCAAGAACGTGCCGGTGGATGGCGTGCTGGTGCCCAATCCCTACCGGAACTGGAACGAGATCAACCCGGCCCTGCCGGCCGACCGTATCGAAGTTCTCGGCCCGCCGCCCACCTCCGGCACGCGCGATGCGTTCCTGGAACTGGTGATGGAACCGGCCTGCCACGCTTTCCCGGAAATCGCGGCGATCGCCGACAAGGATGCGCAGAAGGCCGCCTGCCAATCGCTCCGTGAGGATGGCGCCTATGTCGATGCCGGCGAGAATGACAACCTCATCGTCCAGAAGCTGAGCGGCAATCCGGCGGCCTTCGGCATCCTCGGCTATTCCTTCCTTGCCGACAATCTCGACCGGCTGCAGGGCAGCGCCATCGACGGCGTCGCGCCGGCCGAAGAGAACATCATCGGCGGCCAGTACAAGGTCGCGCGGAAGCTCTTCATCTATGTGAAGAAGCAGCATCTCGAAATCGTGCCGGGCCTCGGCGAATTCGTCGCCGAATTCATGTCCGACCGCGCCTCCGGCCCGCAAGGCTATCTCGCCGACAAGGGCATGATCCCGATGCCCGCCCCGGAACACGACGCCATGGAAGCCGCCGCTTTGGCCGCTCTTCCCATTGCAAGTTCGCTGGGCGCCGGACTCGATCTGGGGCCGGCGGCCGCCTTGCTGCCCTGGGCCGCGGCGGCCTTGCTCCTCGCGCTGAGCTCGATCGGTTTCCAGCTCGGCCGGCGCCGCGCCTTCGTCAGTGTCGGCGGCCAGACGCGGCAATTGCATTCGCTGCCGGGCTATCACGGCCTCTTCGTCGGCCTCGGCGCCTTTCTGCCGGGTGCCGTCGCCCTGCTGGTCGGCATCTTCGTCGTGCGCAGCATGCCCAGCGATACCAGCCGCGACGTCATCTGGGCGGCCATCGCCGCCGCTACCTTCGCGGCAGCTGCCATCGGCCTTGCCTGGGCGCAGCGCCATATCAGCGCCCAGTTCCGTGCCAGGAACGCGGTCGAGCGGGCGGTGATGGTGCTGCTCATCGTCTGTTCGCTGCTGTCGATCCTCACCACGGTCGGCATTGTGCTGTCGCTGGTCTTCGAGGCTTTGCGTTTCTTCGCCAAGGTTTCGCCGATCGAGTTCCTCTTTGGCCTGCAATGGTCGCCGCAGATGGCGATCCGCGCCGATCAGGTCGGCCAGACCGGTGCCTTCGGCGCGGTCCCGGTCTTCGCCGGCACGCTCCTCATCACCGTCATCGCCATGGTGGTGGCGGTGCCGATCGGCCTCATGGCGGCGATCTATCTCTCCGATTACGCCGGCAAGCGCGTGCGCAATTGGGCCAAGCCGCTCATTGAAATCCTGGCCGGCATCCCGACCGTGGTCTACGGCTTCTTCGCGGCCTTGACCGTGGCGCCGCTGGTGCGCGGCGCCGGTGCCGCAATCGGCCTCGATGTCGCCTCCGAATCGGCCCTGGCCGCCGGGCTCGTCATGGGCGTCATGATTATTCCCTTCATCTCGTCGCTCTCCGACGACGTCATGAATGCCGTGCCGCAATCCCTGCGCGACGGCGCCTATGCCTTGGGCGCCACCAAATCCGAAACCATCCGCCAGGTGGTGGTGCCGGCGGCCCTGCCCGGCATCATGGGCGGCGTCCTGCTCGCGGTCAGCCGCGCCATCGGCGAGACGATGATCGTCGTCATGGCGGCGGGTCTCACCGCGCGCCTTACCGCCAATCCATTGGAAGCGGTGACCACGGTCACCGTGCAGATCGTCACCCTGCTGGTGGGCGATCAGGAATTCGACAGCCCCAAGACCCTGGCGGCTTTCGCGCTCGGTTTGGTGCTGTTCGTGGTCACGCTGATCCTCAACATCGTCGCCCTCCACATCGTCAAAAAATACCGAGAGCAATATGAGTGACGCATCCCGCAAGGCCGGCGCCATGCCCGTCAACGATCAAGCCTCGCCGAACCGGCGGCCGAATTTGAGCCAGACCTGGATCCGGCGTCGCTATGCCGCCGAGCGCCGCTTCAAGCTCTATGGCCAATTGGCCGTGCTGGCGGCGATCGCCATGCTGGCGGTGCTGCTGGTCTCGATCATCGGGCGCGGCTATACCGCCTTCTATCAGACCTCGATCTCGCTCGACGTCATGCTCGATCCAGCGAAGATCGCGGTCGACGGCAAGACCGATCCCGAGACGCTGATGGCCGCGGATTACCAGGGCCTGGTCAAAGACAGCCTGAAGGACATGTTCCCGGATGTGACCAGCCGCGGCGACCGCCGCAACCTCTATGCCCTGGTCTCGAACAGCGCCGGCGACGTCATCCGCCAGGCGGTGCTCGCCGATCCGGCTCTCATCGGCACGACACAGCGCTTCACGGTCGCTGCCGACGACAATATCGACATGCTGCACAAGGGTTTCATCGACCGGAACCTCCCTGAATCCGAACGCGTGGTGACCGATCAGGAAATCGCCTGGTATGACAAGCTGGTGGCGGAAGACCGCCTGAGTGCCGGCATCAACACCACCTTCCTCAGCAGCGGCGATTCGCGGGAACCCGAACAGGCCGGCATCCTGGGCGCCTTCATGGGCACCGTCTTCACCATGCTGGTGACGGTGGTGCTGGCACTGCCGCTGGGTGTCATGAGCGCCATCTATCTCGAGGAATTCGCGCCGAAGAACCGGGCGACCGAACTCATCGAGGTCAATATCAACAACCTCGCCGCGGTGCCCTCGATCGTCTTTGGCCTGCTGGGCCTTGCGGTTCTGCTCGGCGTCTTCGGCATGCCGCGCTCGGCGCCTCTGGTGGGTGGCCTGGTGCTGTCGCTGATGACGCTGCCCACGGTCATCATCGCCACCCGCGCCGCCTTGAAAGCCGTGCCGCCCTCGATCCGCGAGGCGGCCTATGGTATCGGCGCATCGCCCTTGCAGGTGGTGCTGCACCACGTCCTGCCGCTGGCGACACCCGGCATCATGACCGGCGCCATCATCGGTCTTGCCCGCGCTTTGGGTGAATCGGCGCCGCTGCTCATGATCGGCATGGTCGCCTTCATCGTCGACGTGCCGGGCGGCATCACCGATCCCTCGACCGTGCTGCCGGTCCAGATCTATCTTTGGGCGGACAGCCCGGAACGCGCCTTCATCGAGAAGACCAGCGCCGGCATCATGGTGCTGCTGGCCTTCCTCATCGCCATGAATGCCATCGCCATCTTCGTTCGCCGCCGCTTCGAGCGGCGCTGGTAAGGACTAGACCCATGAACGCCATCTCGCCCAGCCTTTCCAAAATGTCCGGCCGCAAGGTCACGGTCCATTACGGCCAGAAGCAGGCCTTGTTCGACGTCAATCTGGAGATTCCGGAACGCATGGTGACGGCGCTGATCGGCCCGTCGGGCTGCGGCAAGTCGACCTTCCTGCGCTGCCTCAACCGCATGAACGACGTGATCGAGGGCTGCCGCGTGGGCGGCGAGATCGCGCTCGACGGCCAGGACATCTACGATCCCAGCCTCGACGTCGTGATGCTCCGGGCCAGGATCGGCATGGTGTTCCAGAAGCCGAACCCGTTCCCGAAATCGATCTATGACAACGTGGCCTATGGCCCGCGCATCCACGGCATGGGGGCGGGCAAGGCTGAATTGGACGAGATCGTGCAATGGAGCCTGACGCGCGCCGGTCTCTGGAACGAGGCCAAGGACCGGCTCGACCAGCCCGGTACCGGCCTTTCCGGCGGCCAGCAGCAGCGTCTCTGCATCGCCCGCGCCATCGCGGTCAGCCCCGAGGTCATTCTGATGGACGAGCCCTGTTCGGCGCTCGATCCCATCGCTACCGCGAAGATCGAGGAACTGATCGACGAATTGCGCGAGAATTTCACCATCGTCATCGTCACCCATTCCATGCAGCAGGCCGCCCGCGTCAGCCAGAAGACCGCGTTTTTCCATCTCGGCCAATTGATCGAATGGGGCGATACTGAGCAGATCTTTACCAGCCCGAAGGACGAACGGACCCAGGGCTACATCACCGGCCGGTTCGGCTGAGGAGCAAGAAGACCATGCCAAGCAAAGCCACCGACCATATCGTTAAGAGCTTCGACGAGGAATTGCGGCGCCTCCGCGAACAGATCCTGGCCATGGGCGGCCGTGCCGAGGCGCAGCTCGTTGACGCGATCTCGGCCCTTGCCAAGCGCGATTCGGAAAAAGCGGTCCGGGTGATCGAGAGCGACAAGGGTATCGACGCCCTCGAGATGCAGGTGGCACAGGATTCCCTCAAGGTTCTCGCTTTGCGCCAGCCGATGGCCAAGGATCTCCGCGAAGTGATCGCCGCCATCAAGATCTCGGCGGATATCGAACGGATCGGCGATTACGCCAAGAACATCGCCAAGCGCGCGCTGCAATTGAACCAGCAGGCGCCCCTGAAGCCCACCAGCTCGATCCCGCGCATGGGCGATCTCGCGGTGAAACTCATCAACGCCGTGCTCTCGGCCTATGCCGATGACGACGCGGAAGGCCTCATCGCCGCCTGGCGGTCGGATGAGAGCATCGACGAGATGTATAATTCGCTGTTCCGCGAATTGCTGACCTACATGATGGAAGATCCGCGCAATATCGGCGCCTCGACCCATCTCTTGTTTATCGCCAAGAACATCGAACGCATCGGCGATCACGCGACCAATATCGCCGAAACGGTGCATTTCCTCGTCCATGGCAAACCCATTGACGAAACGCGCCCGAAGGGAGATACGACCAATGTTGCGATCAATGCCTGAGCGCGCCATCTCCGAAAGATCCCGGCGCGCGGACGTCCTGCGAGGCGAACCGATGAGTGATCAGCGTGCCAAGCCCGTGGTCCTCGTGGTCGAGGACGAGCCAGCCTTGCTCACCTTGCTGCGCTACAACCTGGAAGCCGAGGGCTACCGGGTCGTGGAAGCCGTGAATGGCGAGGAAGCCCTGGTGAAGGCGCGGGAAGAGACACCCGATCTAGTTCTCCTCGACTGGATGCTGCCGCTGGTTTCCGGGATCGAGGTTTGCCGCCAGATCCGCCGCATGCCGGATTTGAAGGGTGCTGCCATCATCATGCTGACCGCCAAGGGCGAGGAGGCGGACAAGATTCGCGGCTTGGAGACCGGCGCCGACGATTACGTGACCAAGCCCTTCAGCCCCTCCGAGCTGATGGCCCGGGCCAAGGCGGCCCTGCGCCGCGCCCGGCCGCAATCCGGCGAAGAGAACCTCACCTATGCCGATCTCTCGATGGATCTCGCGACCCATCGCGTGCGCCGCGCCAACCGCGATCTGCATCTGGGACCGACCGAATTCCGGCTGCTGAAGTTCCTGATGGAAAACCAGGGCCGCGTCTTTTCGCGCGAACAGCTCCTGGATCATGTCTGGGGCCGGGATATCTATGTCGAGCCGCGCACGGTCGACGTCCATATCCGACGCCTCCGCAAGGCGATCAACCTCGAAGGCATGCCGGATCTCATCCGCACCGTCCGCTCGGCGGGGTATGCGCTCGACATCGAGGGCTGACGCGGTTCACCCCGCCTTCGAGCGCGCCTCGAAGACGCCGTCCCAATCTTCCGGTGGCGGTGCCGCGCGGTAAGCGGTGATGCGCTCGGCGTATAGATCGTAGAGTGCGCTGAGCTGCTCGGGTGCCGCTTCGCGCGCGGCTGTCAAAGCCATCTCCGCCGCGTCCCAATCCTGCGCGCGGTAGGCTGCGAGCATCTTCTCGTGGAGCGGCTTCAAGACGAGATAGGAGTTGGTGGCCGCGACCTCTTCGTTGCCCAACCCGGTGTAGATCCGCACCGGCCGGTTCTTGCCCTTGACGCGCACCTGGTCGATTTCGAGGAGGGCGAAATCCGGCACCGCCTCCGCCGTCTCCTCGCCGATCACCAGATCGAGGCCGTAAGCGGGCGAGAGTGATTCGAGGCGCGAGGCGATGTTGACGGTATCGCCCAGGGCCGAATAATTGAAACGTTGCTCCGAGCCCATATTGCCGACGCAGGCGATGCCGGTATTGAGGCCTATGCCGACCCGGATCGTGACCGGCCTGGCGTCGGTGGTTCTTGCTTCCGCGGCCAGGGTTTCATTGAGGCGGATCAGTTCCGCCCGCATGTCATAGGCCGCCATGACGGCCTTGCGCTCATGCGCGGCGATGTCCAGGGGTGCATTCCAGAACGCCATGATGCAATCGCCGATATATTTATCGATGGTGCCGCTGTGGCGGTGGATGATGCCGGTCATCGGCGTCAGGAACTGGTTGATGACATGGGTGAGCTGCTGCGGGTCGAGCCCTTCCGACATTTTGGTGAAGCCGCGGATGTCGCAGAACATCACGGTGAGAGGGCGGTTCTCGCCGCCCAGCTTCAGCTTCTCGCGATTCTCCGAGACCCGGTCGACCAGCACCGGCGAGAGATAGAGCGAGAAGGCACCGCGTACCTGTGCTTTCTCGCGTTCGGTTCGGATGAAGCCGATCAGCGTGGCGGCAACGAAGATCAGGAAGGCGGTGCCGGCCGGGTAAAGCGGGTCAAGCAGGAAGCCTTTCGTGACGAAGAAATAGTAGGATGTTCCGAAGGCACCGGCGATGGCGACAATCGCGACGCCAAAGCCAAGCAGCGCGAAACGCAATTGGGCGAGAGCGACCAAAACCAGGCCCAGCAGCAGCAGGGCCAGGAATTCGAGATCGCCAGCCCAGACGGGGCGCTGCAGATAGGATCCGCTTACAATCTGCTCGGCGATCTGGGCGTGAATCTCAACGCCGGCCATGTCACCGGCAAGTGGCGTTGCCTTGAAATCGCGTAACCCATGCACGGTCGAGCCGACGAAAATAATGCGCCCGGCAACGATGCCGGGATCGAAATTGTCGTTCCAGAGATCGGCAAGAGAGAAATAGCGCTGCGGTTCATGGCCAGTGTCATAGAGCAGGATCGACCCGTTGGTATTGGTCGGCACAATGGCCTGGCCGATGCGGATCCGGCTGATTCCCGCGATATTGCCGAGGACACTCTCGCCGCTGCCGCTACTTGCCTTTACCTGGTAGGTCGTCTGCCCTTGCGCGACGCGCAGAGCTTCCACCGCGAGCGTAGGCCGGAACGGTATCGGTTCTTCCGGTATCGGTAGATTCACGAAGATCGGAACGCGACGCACAATGCTGTCCCTGTCCGGATCGGAATTGACCGCACCCACCCCCGCCGCCGCCTTTTGCAGGATGGGCAGAGTCGATATCCAGAACGGATAGGAGGGCACGACGCCGTGGGGATCGTCGCCGGAAAAGGAATAGCCGAACTTGGTGAGGGGAGGAGATTGCACCCGCAACGGATCGGAATGCATCGCGGCGAACGAAACAACGGTCGGTACGCGGGCGATGGCATCCGCCAGAATTTGATCGGGATCGGGCAGGCCCGCCATCATTTGCCGGGCGTTGTCGAAGCGGGCATCTGCGGGCAGGGTGGCGGCAATGGCGCGCGGGCTGGTGCGGTCGGTTTCGCCGAAAATGATGTCGAGAGCAATGGTGGCGGCTCCCAATTCCCGCAGGCGGTCGACGACCGCCGCTATTTGCGCGCGCGACCATGGCCACTGGCCAAAGTGATTGAGACTTTTCTCGTCGATATCGCCGATGCGGATGGGAAGGGTCGGATCGTAGGGGCGGGGGCTGAGGCGCTGGTAATTGTCGAAGACCAGGTTGCGCAATTGCTGGATGGCATAGGGATCCTGCTGGCGCAGAACCAGGGCCGCCAGGAGCAGTGCCAGCGGTATCAAGATGCCGTAGAATTTCTTCATGGCTGCCGCGTTTCCCCTGCCCCCATGACGCCATCCTAACATTCCGTCGGCGCGGATGGCAAAAGGGCGCGGGTTCAGGACCCGCGCCCTTGAATTCAGCCGCGAGGACCGAGGCTCAGGCGGTCTTGTCGAGATAGATGGTGTAGAACTTCCGCACGGTCTTGGGCATGTGCCAGGTGCCCTTGAAGCCCTTGGCGATGGAGAAGTGATCGCTCTTCTTGAAGATCTCGGTATTGCCCTTCTGGTCGGTGATATGCACCTCGCCCTTGAGGATGTGGCAATATTCGTCGAAGGGATAGGAGCTGAGCTTCAGCGTGCCCTTTTCGCATTCCCAGACGCCGGTCATGAACTTGCCGCTCTTGTCGGTGAAATAGTTATGGGACGATTCGACCGGGTTGCCGGCCACGACCTTGCCGAGGGTGGTGACGCCGCCCTTTTTCAAGCCTTTGCCTGCCGGGCCGTCCTGGGTCATGCGGACGAGTTTCTTCGAAGCCATGTTGCTGCTTTCCCTTGAAAGAGGTGATTGGGTCGATATGGATTTCCCGCGCCGTTGATACGGCAGCGGCGCCATTCCTGTCCAGCAGGACGCGGTTTAAACCGCGCGCAAGGCGTTCGCGATCGCGGTCACGGCATCGATGCCGCTCTGACGGGCGCCATGCGCGGTGGAGAAGGCGTCGCGCGAGGTGGCTTCGCCGGCGAAGAAGATCTTGCCGTCGATGGGCTGGGCGAGTTCCGCCCGCGCCTCGCCGCCGCCGGGGGCGAGCACCGAATAACCGCCGCCGATCCAGGGATTGGCGACCCATTGCGTGGCTTTGACGCCAGCGATCTCGCGCAGGATCTCGGGGCCGAAGACCTTGGCCAGCAGCGTTTTTGCCTCGGCGATGGCGGCTTCCTCGCCTTGCGCGAAGAGATCGCGGGCGAAATGGCCGCCGGCGAACATGGTCGCCATCGGTCGGCCATAGGGTTTTACCTGGAAGGCGGCATCGGGGGCATCCGGCCAGTTCAACATGGCGAAATGCATGCCGAGACCGGGAAAAGGATCGCGCTTGAACCAGAACGCCACTTTCTCGGCATAGCCCATCTCGATCCGGCCGATGGCATCGCGTTTCCAGGCCGGGAGCTGCGGGAAGAACTTGATGCGCTCTTCGCGCAAGGTGGTGATCGAGGAGGTGACCAGCACCGCGCGGCAGAAGATCATGCCCTTGCTGGTGCCGACCATGATCTCGTCGCCGCCCCAATCCACCGATTTCACCGGGCAGGCGAGATTGACGTCCACATCCGCATGGGTGGCGGCGATGAGCGCGCCATAGCCGTTCTCGACCGGCCAATCCTCATGGGTGTTGCGGAAGCGACCGGTATCGTAGGTCGAGGAATGCTCGGGGGCGGCCGCCACATAGCCGCAGTAATTGCGGGCGAAGAGTGCCGCCCAGGGACTCGTCCGATCGATGAAGTTGCTGGCCGCGCGGTCGTCACCGGCCTTGGCCGCTTCTTCGATGCGGTCGTAGGTGGCCTCCATAAAGGCGCTGTATTCCTCGACGATTTGATCGTTGAGCCACCATTTCCCGTCATGGATGCGGATCACGAAGGGATCGGTCCAATAGCGGAAGCCGAGCCGGTCCGCTTCCCTGGTGAAGGGGTTGATGCCGGCCGAATGCAGCCATTGGCAGCCATGGTCGAAGGGGGCCGGCAGGCTCGCCTGGTCGGTATAGGCGCGGCCGCCGATGCGGTCCATCGCCTCCACCAGCTCGACGCTGAGCCCGGCTTGGGTTGCGGCGCGGGCCGCAGAAAGACCGGCGGCGCCGGCACCGATGATGACAAGATCGCATGAGGATTGCATGGCGCGAGATTAGACTCTCTCAAAATGAGATGGAAGCCTGGAAGGCCCCTCACCCCTGCCCTCTCCCCGCAAGCGGGGCGAGGGAGTCTCCACCGAGCTTGCTCTTAAGCCCCTCGCCCCATGAAATGGGGAGAGGGGTTGGGGTGAGGGGCGGTGCTAGCCGACCACGTTGGTCCAGACCACCACCGTTTCCTCATCGGTCACGTTGGCGAAGCGGTGCGGGGTCTGGCTTTTGAAGCGGAAGGAATCGCCGGTCTTCAGGTGGAATTCGCGGGATTCGATCTCCAGCAGCATCTCGCCGCTCATGACATAGCCACCTTCCTCGCCCTTGTGGGTGTAAAGCTCCGGGCCCGAGGAACCGCCGGGGGAAATGGTGACGAGATAGATTTCAAGGGCGCCATTGGCAGCCGGTGTCAGCAATTCCTTCTGCACGCCGCTGGTGTTGAGGCTGAGCACGCGGCGGCCCTGCGCGCGCACGATGCGGCCCAGTTCCTCGACCGGCGGCAGATCGCCTTCGTGGAAGAGCTGCGACATCGGCACGTTGAAGACCTCGGAAAGCCGCCGCAGCGAGCGCATGGTGGGCGAGGTGATGCCGCGCTCGATCTGGCTGAGGGCGCCCACGGAAAGGCCGCAGCGTTCCGCCAGTTGTTCCAGCGACAGATCGTGCATCTTGCGGAGGCCGCGCAGATGCTGGCCCAGCCACAGATCCGCGATCTTGGTGGGCGGCACATCAACCTTGCCGTGCCGAGCCTTGGCCGATTTTTCCGTGGGTTTGGTCGCCTGGGTATTTCTGGGCATGCCTGCGATCGACCGACGCCTTTTGGGTGAATGCGGGACTGAGTTCAGATCATTTCAGTGAAAATAGTCAACCCATTTTTCATTTTCCCGCTTGACGGCCCGGAGGCCGACCCCCGATGCTACTGGCCTGCCGAGCCAAGGGGCGGGAAAGCTCTGCTCAAGGCAAAACAGTAGGCCAAACAGGGAGACTTCATATCATGATCCAGAAGATGCTGGGCACAGCGACCTGTGCGCTCTTGGTATCGCTCGCCGGCGCCGCCAGCGCCGAGGGCAAGATCGTCATTTCCAATTGGGACGGCTACATGCCGGCTGATCTCCTGGCGAATTTCACCAAGGAGACCGGCATCGAGGCCGAAATGACGGTTCATGCCACCAATGAAGAAATCATGGGCAAGGTCGTCGCCTCGGGCGGCAAGGGCTATGACGTGCTGTTCGTGTCGAGCCAGTTCGGCGAGGCGCTCTACAATCTCGGCCTCGCCGCCGAATTGGATCATGCCAAGATCCCCAATCTTGCCAATCTCTATCCCGAGGCCATGAAGCTCAGCTTTGACGTCGGCCTCAAATATTCGGTCCCCTATGCCTGGGGCACCACCGGCCTCTGCTATCGGAGCGACATTGTCACCACAGCGCCTACCAGCTGGAACGATTTGCTGAAGCCGGCCGACGCCTTGAAGGGCAAGACCACCATGCTGGCGACCGATCGCTGGCTGATGATGCCGGCTCTGTTGTCGTTGGGCTATTCCATCAATACGGTGGATGAAGGCGAATTGGCCAAGGCCAAGGATCTGCTGATCGAGACCAAGAAGACGCTCTTGGCCTATGACGATACCACCTTCTATACCAAGCTGGTCTCGGGCGAAGCCTCGCTGGTCGAGGCCTGGGACGGCTGGTGCAATTTTGGCATCGCCGAGAACCCGGCGATCAAATACGTGGTCCCGAAGGAAGGCAGCGACATGTGGGTTGACACCATGGTCGTGACCGCGGCTTCCGAGAACAAGGAAGCGGCCCAGGCGTTTATCAACTATGTCCTGAAGACAGAGAATCATCGTTGGGTTGCCGAGAGCTTCTTCTACAAAGTGCCGAACAAGGCCGCCATGGACGGCGTTGATCCGGCACTTGTCGCGCAGTATCCGAATATGGGCATCACGCCCGCGGAACTGTTGAAATTCGAACAGTTGCGCGATCTCGGCGACGGCCAGAAATTGTGGTCGAAGACGGTGACGGAAATCACCACCAACTGACGATGGCATCAGTTTGGCGGAACCTGCGCGCCCGTTATGGGGCCTGTGGGGACGGGGCCCGGACGCGCGGCGCGTCGGTTCCGCCATACCTGTGCTTGATTTGGGATCATCATGGTTCTTTCGCGACGCATCATCCTGACCGGTCCGGGCATTGCCTGGATCGTTCTGCTGCTGGTGATCCCCTGCCTGCTGATTCTCGCCAACAGCGTCTTTGAGCGCGGCGTTTACGGCGGCATCGATTATATCTTCACGCTCGAGAATTATCTCCGCGCCGCCGACCCGCTTTATGCCGCGGTCTTCTGGAACTCAGCCCGGGTCGCCGGCATCACCACGCTGCTTTCGCTGCTGATCGGTTATCCCGCCGCCTATTGCATCGCCCTCAGCCCCAAGCGCCGGCAGATGGCGCTCCTCATCCTGGTGATGCTGCCGCTCTGGAGCAATTACCTCATCCGCACCTATGCCTGGATGGTGATGCTCAACAATGAGGGCCTCATCAACCGGATGCTGATGGGTGCCGGCATTATCGATGCGCCGCTGCCGCTGCTCTACAACGATTTTGCCATCATCGTCGGCCTCACCTATGGCTATATGCCGTTCATGATTCTGGCGCTGTTCAGCTCGATCTCGAAACTGGGGCCGGATCTGCGCGAAGCATCCACCGATCTGGGGGGGAGCGCCTTCACCACCTTCCGCCGCATCACCTTGCCGCTGACGCTTCCCGGCATCGCGGCGGGGTCGGTCTTCGTCTTCGTGCTCTCGGTCGGCAATTTCGTGACACCCGATCTCCTGGGCGGCGGCAAGCGCACCATGCTGGGGAATCTCATCTACGATCAATTCCTCACCGCCCGCGACTGGCCCTTCGGTTCGGCCATCGCCGCCATCGTCATCTTCATCATGATGGCGCTCCTCACCGGCCAGGCGATCCTCATCAACCGGCGCGAGCGGGAGGAACAGTCATGATCCGCCGCTGGCTGGGCGCACATCTGGTCCTGGTCTATGTGTTCCTCTATGTGCCGATCCTGGTGCTGGTCGGGCTTTCCTTCAACAAGGCGGGTCTGCCCACGGTCTGGACCGGCTTCTCCTTCGAATGGTACGGAAAGCTGCTGGCCAATGAGAAGATCCTCTCGGCGGTCGGCAATTCGCTCTTCATCGCGGCGGTGGCCACAATCATCTCGACCGTAATCGGCACCCTGCTCGCCATGGGGCTGGAAGAGCGCCGGCCGCGCATCGTGACCGAGGCATTGATCTCGGCGCCGATGATCATTCCCGACATCGTCATGGCGATATCGCTCCTCAGTTTCTATTCGCTGATCAAGCTGACCCTGGGTGCGCATTCGGTGATCCTCAGCCATACGGCCTTCATGATTTCCTTCGTCTGCGTGGTCGTGCGGACTCGTTTCAAGCATTTCGACCGCTCGATCATCGAGGCCTCGATCGATCTCGGTGCCAGCGAAATCACCACCTTTCGCCGCGTCACTCTGCCGGTGATCGCCCCCGGCGTCATCGCGGCGGCCTTGCTCGGTTTCACGCTCTCCTTCGACGAATTCATCATCTCCTATTTCACCGCCGGCCCCAGCGCCTCCTCCATCACCTTTCCCATGCAGATTTATGCCATGATCCGATTCGGCGTGACGCCGGACGTCAATGCGGTGGCCACCATCGTGCTGCTCGTCTCGTTCTTTCTCATCTTCCTGTCGCAGCGCTTGAATCGTGAGGTGGCGGCATGAGCGCGCTCCTCGAAGTCGCCGGCGTTTCGAAAAGCTTCGGCCCCATCGCCGCGGTCGACAAGATCGACCTTGCCATCGGCCAGAACGAATTCTTCGCGCTGCTGGGCCCGTCGGGCTGCGGCAAGACCACTTTGCTGCGCATGATCGCGGGGTTCGAGGTGCCGGATCAGGGACGCATCATCCTGGATGGAATCGACATCACCGGCGTGAAGGCCAATCGCCGGCCGATCAATCTCATGTTCCAGTCCTATGCGCTCTTTCCGCATATGGATGTGGCGGGCAACGTCGCCTATGGCCTGGAGATGGAAGGGGTGCGCGGGGCGGAGCTGTCGCGCCGGGTCGACGAGGTGCTGGCGCTGGTGCAATTGACGGCGCTCGCAAAGCGCAAGCCCGCGCAGCTTTCCGGCGGCCAGAAGCAGCGCGTGGCCTTGGCGCGCGCGCTGGTGAAGCGGCCGAAATTGCTGCTGCTCGACGAGCCTTTGGGGGCCCTCGACAAGAAACTCCGCGAGCAGATGCAGATCGAATTGAAACGCCTGCAGCAGGAAACCGGCATCGCCTTCCTGGTCGTGACTCATGATCAGGAAGAAGCCCTCACCATGGCAGACCGCATCGCCTTGCTGCGCAGCGGCCGCATCGCGCAACTGGATGCGCCCCGCGCCCTTTACGAGCGCCCCAATTCACGCTTCGTCGCCGATTTCATCGGCCAGATGAATTTCCTCGACGGCATGCGCCAGGCCGATGGTTTCGCCGTGCCGAATCTTGGCACCTTCGATGCCCTCAACCTCGCCGAGATCGAGCTCGGCGCCAGCGCAAGTCTGGCCGTACGGCCGGAACGGGTGCAGCTTTATCTCCAGGAACAGCCGGGTGTCTTCGCGGCCGAGATCGATGGTCTTGCCTATCTCGGCCAGGATCTCATCCTGCATCTGAAGTTGGCCGGGCGCGCCGCGCCGCTGATCGCCCGCGTGCCGGCCGCCAATCCGCAGAGCGCCGATTTCGCCCAAGGCCTGCGAGTCTGGTGCGACTGGCCGGCGGCGCATAGTTTGATACTGTCGGCTTGACGCCGACGGGTTTGATACTGTCGGCGTGATGCCGAAGGTTTGACACTGTCCGAATAGAATTCGCGTGTGAGGGAGAGAGATATGGGGAAGACGATCGTCCTGTTTCCGGAGGCAGCCTTTGGCCCGGCCTTGAATTGCGTGGGCATCGCGCAGCGCCTGAAGAGCATGGGCCACAACCCGGTCTTCGTCTGCGACAAAGGTTTCAAGGGTGTCTTCGAAAAATACGGCTTCGAGGAAAACCTGGTCGACATGTCGGGTGGCATGTCGGATGAGGAGATCGCCAAATTCTGGGCGAATTTCATCGCCGAGAAGCAGCCGCATTTCCGCCTCTCGCCGATCGACCAATTGCCCACCTATGTGATCCCGGTCTGGGAAGCGATCGTCGATTCCGCCATCATCGCGGAAGAAGGCCTGCAGGCGCATTTGAAGCGCATCAAGCCGGATCTGGTGGCGGTCGATAACGTGATCCTGTTCCCGGCGATCAAGAAGGCGGGCTGTCCCTGGGTGCGCATCATTTCCTGTTCCGAAAATGAGATCCCGGACCCCGACATTCCGCCGCATCTCTCCGGTTGCCACGAGAACGACAAGGCCGGTTTCAAGGCCTTCGAGGACCGCTTCCTCGATCTGGTGAAGCCCACCCATGCGCGCTTCAACGAATTCCTGGCGAGTCAGGGCCATGCGCCCTATCCGCTGGGCGAATTCTTCGAGGCCTCGCCCACCATGAATCTGCTGCTCTATCCGAAGCCGCTCGCCTTCAAGCGCCGGACTCCTTTGGATCCGAAGCGCTTCCAATATCTCGAGGGCTGTGTGCGTGATGAGGGCAGCTATACCGTGCCGACTTTCGCGCTCCATAACGACAAGCCGCTCATTTATGTCTCCTATGGTTCGCTGGGCGCGGCCGATGTCGATCTCTACAAAAACCTGATCAAGGCCTTTGCGAAACTCCCCTACCGCTTCCTGATGAATGTCGGCGATTACATCGGCGAGTACAAAGATGTTCCCGGCAACGTGCATCTGGAAAGCTGGTATCCGCAGCCGGCGGTCATTCCGCATGTGGACCTCTTCATCCATCACGGCGGCAATAACAGTTTCAACGAGGCGCTCTATTTCGGGAAGCCCGCGATCATCATGCCGTTCTGCTGGGACGGCCTCGACAACGCGGCGCGCATCCACGATACCGGCTATGGCGAGCAATTGCCGCGCTATACCTGGACCGAGGAACAACTCTCCGCCACGATCGACCGGTTGCTCAAGGACAAGGCGATGAAGCAGCGCTTGAACGAGGTGGCCAAGCACATGCAGGCCGCCAAGGGCACCGAGAAGGCCGCCAATATTTTGGCCGAGATCGCCAATACCGGGACGTTCAAACCGTGAGCAACAAATCGAAACTCGATTCATCGGCGCCGCATATCTACAACGCCGAGACCTTCGACGATCTTGCCGATTGGGGCGAACAGCCGGATTGCCTGGAAGGACCGTCGCGTTCTTCCGGCCGGCTGCTGTTCAAGCGGCCGGATACCAGCGTCGGCGGCAATTCGCCGGAGACCGGCCTCTGGGTGGTGACGCCCGGGAAATGGCCACTCTCGATCCCGCGCGACGAGTTCTGTCACTTTATCGGCGGGCGTGCGACTTATGTGCGCGACGACGGCGAGGTGATCGAAGTTCGTCCCGGCACCTGCGTTCATTTTCCCGCCGGCTGGACCGGCATCTGCACGGTCCACGAGACCCTGCGGAACGTCTATATGCTGCGATAGGAGTAAACGAGCCGTGACCACACCCGTCATCTACAACCCGAAATCCGTCACCGAGGTCAAGGATTGGGGCCCGATCCCCACCATGATCGAAGGCCAGTCCATGACCTCGGGCGTGCTGCTCTCGAAAGGTCCTAATGGCGAGAACGAGACCGGCATCTGGATCTGCACGCCGGGCTTCTGGAACTGCCACGTGACCCGCGACGAGTTCTGCCATTTCATGCTGGGGCGCTGCACCTACACCCATGAAAGCGGCGAGGTAATCGAGATCTATCCCGACACGATCGCCTTCTTTCCGCAGGATTGGAAAGGCACCTGCCGTGTGCACGAGACCGTGCGCAAGGTCTATATGATTCGTTGATACTTCTTCTTGTCATCCCCCGCGAAGGCGGGGGATCCACGAGTTGTCTTCAGTTGCCCACAAACTCGTGGATGGCCCGCCTGCGCGGGCCATGACAGTATTGCAGAGAGTCCCGCCATGCCCGCCTTCGATCCATCCGCCGGCCAGATCTTCGTCGCCAATGATTACGTGGCGGCGAAAAATGCGCCGTTGACCGAGGTAAAGAACCCGGCCGATCTTTCCGTCGTCGGGCGCATCGCGCAATGTGCGCCGGCGGCTTTGGACGAGGTGCTGAAGAAAGCTGTCGTCGCGCAGAAGGCTTGGGCGGCGCTGGACGGGAAATCGCGTGCCGGGGCGCTCCATCGCCTCGCCGATGCGATGGAAGCGGCAACGGCCGGCCCGGCCGCCGAATTGATGACGCGCGAGATGGGCAAGCCCTTTACCGAATCGGCGGGCGAGTTGATGAACGTCGCCCCGATTTTCCGTTATTTCGCGGAACTGGCGCGCGAGGATGGCGGCTTCGTCGCGGCCCCCACCTCGCCTGGATCGCTGCAATACGCGCGCTGGTACCCTTATGGTGTCACCGGCCATATCGTTCCCTATAATTTTCCGATCATCCTGATGGCCTTCACGGTGGCGGCCTCGCTTGCTGCCGGAAATGCCGTGGTGATCAAGCCGGCCCCGGCGACCTCGCTCTCGACGCTGGCCTTCATGGAAAATTTCAAGGTGCTGCCCGCGGGGCTGGTCGCCTGCGTCACCGGCGGCATTGATACCGCCCAGGCCCTCATTGCCGACGCGCGCATCGGGGCCGTCGCCTTTACCGGCTCGGTGGAAGCGGGCCGCGAGGTGGCTGCGGCCTGCGGGCGATTGCTCAAGCCCTGCGTCATCGAGGCCGGCGGGTCCGATCCGATGATCGTGATGGACTCGACCGATCCAGATATCGCGGCGGCGGCGGCAGTGACCGGCGCCTTCCATCTCTCCGGCCAAATCTGCACCTCGACCGAGCGCATCTTCGTCCATGAGAAGGTGCATGATGCCTTCGTCGCATCGATGATCGCCAAGACCAGGGCGCTGAGGATCGGCAACGGCTTGAAGAATGTCGAGATCGGGCCGCTGGTCTCGGAAGCTGCGCGCGCGAAGGTGATGCGCCTCGTTGATCAGGCGGTAGTGCAGGGCGCGAAGATCGCCTGCGGCGGCCGCGTGCCGCCCGACCACAATACCGGCTGGTTCTATGAACCGACCATCCTCACCGATGTGATGCCCGAGATGGATCTGATGCAAGCCGAGATGTTCGGGCCAGTCGCGCCGATCATCCGCATCCGCGATTTCGAGGAGGCGATCGCGCTTGCCAACCAATCCAAATTCGGCCTGGGTGCCGCCATCTTCACGGCGAAACTGGACGAGGCCATGGCGGCCATCGACCGGCTTGAAGCGGGCATGGTCTGGGTCAACAATGTGCTGGGCGACAACGATGCCTTGCCCTTTGGCGGCTGGAAGCTCTCGGGCCTGGGCCGAGCTCTGTCACGTCTCGGCCTCAATGCCTTTCGCCAGTCGAAGATGGTGATGATGGATCCCAAGGCGGAATTGCAATCCTGGTGGTATCCCTATGACGCGGCGTTTTATCAGGAACGCGGTGGGCGCTGGGAGTGAACGGGTAAGATCATGAAACACCTCTATCATCCGACCGCACTCGATCCCGCGATACCGGTGCCAAGCTGGTGGCGCGAGACCAAGACCGATGTGCCGAGCTATCCGGCGCTGGAAGGCGATATCGAAACGGAGGTTGCCATCATCGGTGGCGGCTACACCGGCCTCTCCGCCGCCTATCATCTGGCCAGGGATCACGGCATCCGCGCCATCGTGCTGGAACGCGCCTATCCGGGCTGGGGTGGGTCGGGCCGCAATGGCGGCTTCTGCTGCATGGGCTCGTCGAAGATGCCCTGGAGCAAGATGATCGCGAAATTCGGCCTCGAAGAAGCGCAGAGCTTCTGGCGCAGCCAGAAGGATTCCGTGGAATTGGTGGCCGAGATCGCCGAGCGCGAAAATCTCGACATCGACAAGACCGGCACCGGCGAAATCTCGCTCGCCCACAAGCCGAGCCTGGTCGAGGGGTTGAAGGAAGAGGCCGCATTCATGGCTAGGACTTTCGGTGCCGCCGAGAAATTCATGTCGAAAGAAGATCTGATGGCGCAGGGGATGAACTCGCCGGGCCTCTATGCCGGCGTCGCCAATCCGGTGGGCTTCGGCCTCAATCCCTGGAAATATGTGACCGGCCTTGCGAGCGCTACCGAGAAGGCCGGGGCGCGCATCTTCGCCAATGCCGAGGTGATTCACTGGGCGCGCGAGGGCGCGAAACATGTGCTCACCACCCAGCGCGGCCGCGTGCGCGCCGACAAGGTGCTGATCGCGACGGCTGGCTATACGGGTGAGGATCTGCATCCCGATTACGCGGGGCGCATCCTGCCCGCCCTCTCATCGATCGTGGTGACGCGGCCGCTCACCGAAGCCGAACGCCAGGAACAGGGCTGGACCAGCACCATTCCGGTCTATGACATCCGCTATCTGCTGCATTATTTCCGCCTGCTGCCCGATGGGCGCATGATGTTCGGCGGCCGCGGCGGCCTTTCCGCCGAACCCGGCAAGCTGCGCGCGCAGCAGGACAATATCGAGGCGGCTTTCCGGGCCTATTATCCGGCATGGCGCCAGGTCGAGATCACCCATCGCTGGTCCGGCCTGCTCTGTCTCGCGCAGGATCTGGTGCCACATGTGGGCGCCTGGGACGATCATCCGGGCATCTATTTCGCCATGTGCTATCACGGCAATGGTGTTGCCATGGGCACCTGGTCGGGGCGCGCCGCCGCGCGCGTGATGATGGGCAGCCAGGACGATCAGCGGCCGAACTTCATCCGGCGCGTGCCGCCGAAATTCCCGCTGCCCTTCCTGCGGCCGCTCTACTTGCGCGGCGCCTATATCGGTTATGGGATCAAGGACGGGCTGAACTAGCGCGTTCTATTGATCGTTGGCGGGGCGCGGCATCCGCCGCGGTGCCTGCAGGGCCTTGAGGCCGCAGCGCACTTGCACCAGCGGCCGGCCGAACCAGCCACGGATGCTGATCAGGACCGGCAAAGCGAAAATGTCGTCGCGCTTGGCGGTGACGTTCATGCTTTCACCTGCGAATCGGGAATCAGTTTCATTGGCTGGGAGGGATACAGGATCGTCTTGTCCCGAAGATGGCATGCTGATGACGTTTTGATGTCGTGGGAAACGGAAAGAGGGGGAAAGGGAAAGAAAAGAGGGCGCCGACGGGCAGTTAAGGGGGGCGGATGGCCCGCCGGCGGGGTGCTGGAACAGGATCGTTGCGACCCGTCATTCCGTTGCACCCGATTGCTTTTCAAGTAGCAAAGTTCAATCGCAAACTTAGGGAAACTCCCGATGGGAGGGAGGGAAGCCCATCCATCGACACTATTGATATAGGCGTTCCCGATCCCCTTTGCAGTGACCGGGGTCACAATGCCCCGATCTTTCCACAATTCGCGCAACACGCTGATAAAGCGCGATTTTCCCGTCAGTTGATGTCGTCGAGGCGGGCCTGGAGATCGGCCTTGGCATCGGTCAGGGTGAAAACCAGGTCGTAATGCCCCAACTCGGAGGGGTCCCAGGCGGCGACGCTGACCGGCCCGGTACGCCAGGTGTGGACCGGCATGGTGAAGGATATGCCAGGTGCTACCTCGACCTTGTCCTTGACGACCTTGGGGTTGCCGAGGCGCTGGTTCAGATTGGCGAGCAGCTTGTAGCCGTCCTTGGTCTTTACCGGGCTCAACCGCGCCGAGACCAGGGCATAGCCGCCGCCAGCGGCGCCGAGATCGTTGCCGCCATAGAGGGCGTCGCTGAAGCCGGTATCGTCGAAACCGTCATTCGAGGCGTCGGACACCTCCATGAAGTCGAAACGGATGCGGGCCTTGACGCCGTCGACATCGATTTCGACCGGGCGCCACCAGGAGAGATTGGCAGGATCGGGCGCCACCACGCGGCAGCTTTTGACGCCGACCTTTTCATAGCGCGCCTCGTTATCGGCCACATAGCCCACCATGCGCTGGCGCAAATCCGGATCGTCGCCGCATTTCACCGTGGCACCCTTGGGCAAGCCGTCGAAGGGCAACGGCATCGCGGTGAATTCCTCAAGCGAAATGCCGAGCGGATAGCCGAGCGCAAGATTGCCGGCATCAATGCTGTCGGCGGCGGCGCTGCCGGCCATGGAAATTTGGGCCGCAAAGATCACTGCGGAAGCGGCGCAAAGCGCCGTCCGTCGGGTCGTTTCCCAACGCGTCATCATGTGTCGTCCCCGTAATGCAGTCGCAGGAGCCTTTCGACTCGGTGCAACTCCTGGGGATCAGAATGCGCTTAGAATGCGACAGTTCCGTTGTGAGAAGAATCTCGCAGCCTGTGAGATTGCTGTGATGTGACGTAAAGACCGTCACATAACCGTCAGAAAAGACGATCGAAACAAGATCAGAATGAGTCCGCCGGCATGGCCATCAGCGAATCGGAGCCGGCCATGAGGATGGTGAAGAGCGAATTGGTCTCCGGAAGAATGCGCGCGAAATAGAAGCGCGCGGTCTGGAGCTTCGCCGCATAGAAGCCGTCCGGGTCCTGATCCTTGTTGGCAAGCGCCACCTCGACCATGCGGCACCACATATAACCCAAGGCCACCAGCGCGAAGAGGCGCTGGTAATCGGTGGCGGCCGCTCCCGCTTCGTTGGGATTGGCAAGGCCCGCTTGCGCGATCCAGGCGGTGGCCTGCTGCAATTTCGCAAAACCCTTGGCGAGGGGGAGGACGAATTCCGCCATCTCCGGGTTCTCGCTCGCGGTCTCGATGTAGTCGCTCACCGGATGGAAGAAGCGGCGGGCGAGGCGGCCCATTCCTGTGGGCAATTTGCGCCCGACGAGGTCCAGGGCCTGGATGCCGTTGGTGCCTTCATAGATCTGGGTGATGCGCGCATCGCGCACCAATTGTTCCATGCCCCATTCGCGGATATAGCCGTGGCCGCCATAGACCTGCACGCCGAGATTGGCGGCGTTGAAGCCGTGATCGGTGAGGAAGGCTTTGACGATCGGCGTCATCAGCGCCACCAGATCGTCGGCTTCCTGCCGCTTCTCGATCTCGGGATGATGCAGCGAGACGTCGAGGTTGTAGCCGATCCAGTAGGAGAGCGCGCGGCAGCCCTCGGTGATGCTGCGCATGGTGAGCAGCATGCGCCGCACGTCCGGATGCACGATGATGGGGTCGGCCGGCTTTTCCGGGAATTTGGCGCCGGTCAATGCGCGCATCTGCAAGCGGTCGCGCGCATAGGTGACGGCGCCCTGATAGGCGGCTTCCGCAATGCCGAGGCCCTGCATGCCGACGGCAAGGCGCGCCGTGTTCATCATGGTGAACATCGCCGACATGCCCTTGTGCGGGCGACCCACCAGCCAGGCTTGCGCACCGTCGAAATTCATGACGCAGGTCGAGGAGGCCTTGATCCCCATCTTCTTCTCGATCGAACCGCAAACCACGGGATTGCGCGCACCCGGCTTGCCGTCCGCATCGGGCAGGAATTTCGGGCAGACGAAGAGCGAGATGCCGCGAATGCCGGCGGGCGCATAAGGGAGGCGCGCCAGCACCAGATGCACGATGTTCTCGGTGAGATCGTGCTCGCCGGCCGAGATGAAGATCTTGGTGCCGTAGAGTTTGTAGGAGCCGTCGGGATTCGCTTCCGCCCGCGTCTTGCAGAGGCCAAGATCGGTGCCGCAATGGGGCTCCGTGAGGCACATCGTGCCGGTCCAGGTCCCGTCGACGAGCTTGGGAAGATAGAGCGCCTTCTGTTCGTCGCTGCCATGGGCATGGATGGCGTTGTAATTGCCGTTGGAAAGACCGGGATACATGCCGAAGGAGAGATTGGCCGAGCAGATCATTTCTTCGACTGCGAAATTGACCAGCTTGGGCAAGCCCTGGCCGCCATATTCCGGGTCGCAGGGCAGGCCGGTCCAGCCGCCTTCGATGAAGGTCTTATAGGCTTCCTTGAAGCCCTTGGGCGTCGTCACCGCGCCGTTCTCGAAATGACAGCCTTCCTCGTCGCCGGAATGATTGAGGGGTTGCAGGACCTCTTCGCAGAACTTCGCCGCCTCTTCCAGAATGGCGTCGATCACATCCGGCGTCGCATCGGCGAAATCGGGAACTTGCTGCGGCAGGTTCTCGGCGCGCAGAACCTCGGTCAGGATGAATTTGATCTCGCGCAAGGGCGCTTTATAGGCGGGCATATGTGTCTCCGATGTCGGGCAATCGATCCCTGCGCAATCAATTCCTGAGCGGCTTGCCGGTGGTGAGCATGTGTTCCATCCGCGCCAGCGTGGGATTGGTGCGCAGCAGATGCATGAAGGCCCTCTTCTCCAGCTTCGAGATCTGGTCTTCGGTAACGATCTCGGTGATGTCGGTCTTGCCGCCGGTCAGTACCTCCGCGAGCGCGCCCGAGACAGTGACGTCATGGGGCAGCGCCTTCCCTTGCTGCGCAAAGCCCTCGACGGCGAGCTTCAAGGCCACCTGACCGGTGGCACCGGGGAGGCGCAATTCCTGCGGCGCCGGCGGCTGGTAGTTGGCGGCCACCAAGGCCAGTGCCTTCTGCTTGGCGTCGTAAAGCAGGCGGTCGCGATTCATGGTGATGGCATCGTCCTGGCGGAGGAAACGCATCTCCTTCGCCTCATGGGCGGATTTGGCGACCTTGGCCAGGGAGATCGTCTCGAAGGCCTGCGCCACCGGCGGCATCGGCCCCTTGGGATCGCGCGCGCCGGGTTGGTACCGGAGCAGCATCTCCTTGCAGCCGCCCCAGCCGGGAATGAGGCCGACGCCGACTTCGACCAGACCCATATAGGTTTCGGCATGGGCCTGGATCGCCGCGCAATGGAGCAGGATCTCGCAGCCGCCGCCCAAAGCCATGCCGGCAGGTGCGCCCACGATGGGGAAGGGCGCGAACTTCACCGCCTTGTAGGCGGATTGGCCGGTGCCGATCATGTCGTCGATCATCGGCCACATGGCGATATTGGCGGCAAAGAGGGCGAGGCCGATATTGGCGCCCACGGAAAAATTCTCGGCCTCGTTATGGATGACGAGGGCCTTCATCTTTTTGCCCACGTGATCCACCGCCTGTTTGACGAGACCGAGGCTGTCGGGATCGAGCGCGTTCATCTTGCTGTGGAATTCGAGACAGGCGACACCATCGCCGATATCCCAGAGCGAGGCGGAACCGTTCTTCATGATCGGCTTGGTGCCGAGCTTGATGTCGGAAAGCAGCAGCACGCCGTCGGGCCGCGTGAGCGGCGTGTAGCTACCGTCGGGTTTGAGATGCTGGATCCGGCCAGCCTCGGTCTTGTAGAAGCCGCCGGCCTTGGCAGCCTTTTCGAGGAAAGGCGGCACCGGCATTTTCTCGGCGGCGAGTTTTTCGGCGAACCAGGCGGCGCCCATCTGGTCGATCATCTCGAAGGGGCCGCGCTTCCAATTGTAGCCGGTCTTCATGCCCTGATCGATCGCCACCACGTCATCGGCGATCTCGGGGACCAGCGAAGCGGCATAGGAGAGCAATTGGGAGAGGACGCGCCAGGCATATTGCCCGCCTTTGTCCTTGTGCCCGACCAGGGCCTTCAAACCGCCCTTGGCGGCATCGGCGGAATCGAGCCGCGCGCGGTCGCTGGGGCTATATTCGCCGGTCTTGAGGTCGATTGATTCCTTGACCTTCGCCCCGCCCGCTGTGTTGAGGCGATAGAAGCCGCCCTTGCCCTTGCGGCCGGTATAGCCGTCGGCGATCATCTTTTCGAGGAGCGGCCAGGGGCGACGCAATTTCATATAGGCATCGTCGGGTGCGAGCAGGCTCGCCATCGATTTGTCGACATGGGGCATGAGGTCGAGGCCGACGAGGTCCAGGAGGCCGAAGAGACCGGTCTTGGGCGCGCCGATCGGGCGGCCCATGATCGTATCTGCTTCCTCCACGGTGAGGCCGAGATCAAGCGCCGCCGTCACCGCGGCCTGCATCCAGAAGACGCCGATGCGGTTGCCGACGAAACCCGGCGTGTCCTTGGCGCGAACAATCGTCTTCCCCAGCATGCGGTCGCCGAAATCGCTGACGTCACTGATCACTTGCGGCCGCGTCTTCGCCCCGCCGACGATTTCGAGGAGGCGCATATAGCGCGGCGGGTTGAAGAAATGGGTGATGCAGAAATCGGCCTGGATGCTGTCGGGCAGGCCCTGCATCAAGGTGGCCAGAGGAATGGTCGAGGTGTTGGAGGAGAGGATCGAGCCCTTCTTCCGTTTTCCCTCCAGCTTCTGATAGAGCGCCTGTTTGATGTCGAGCCGCTCGATCACCGCCTCGACGATCCAATCCACATCGGCCAGCTGATCGAGGTCGTCCTCGGTATTCCCCGGCGTGATCAGCTTGGCCGCCGCTTTCGACATGAGCGGCGCCGGATCTGCCTTCAGCAATTTCTCGATGGCGCCCTTGGCGATGGCCGATCTATCGGCCCCTTCCTTCGGCACGATGTCGAGCAGCAGAACGGGCACGCCCGCATTGGCGATCTGGGCGGCGATGCCGCTGCCCATCACACCGGCGCCGATGACGCAGGCCTTTTTTATCGCCATCAGACGGCCTCCAGGATGGTGGCGATGCCCTGGCCGCCGCCGATGCATTGGGTGGCCAAGGCGAATTTCTTGCCCTCGCGTTTCAAGAGCGATGCGGCCTTCCCGGTGATGCGCGCACCCGTGGCACCCAGAGGATGGCCGAGCGCGATGGCGCCGCCATCGAGATTGACCTTGGCGATGTCGATTTTGAGGTCGCGGATACAGGCAAGGGATTGCGAGGCGAAGGCCTCGTTCAACTCGATGATGTCGATATCCTCGATCTTGAGGCCGGCGCGTTTCAGCGCCTTCTGTGTCGCCACGACCGGGCCGATCCCCATGATCTCCGGCGCGCAGCCGGCGACCGCGATGCTGCGGATCTTGGCAAGTACCGGCAGGTTATGCGCCTTGGCATAGGCGGCGCTGGTGACGAGGCAGGCGGCGGCGCCGTCGGTCAGGGGCGAAGAGGTGGCGGCGGTCACCGAGCCATTGGCATCGAAAGCCGGCTTCAAACCGGCAAGACCTTCCAGCGTGGTGTCGGCGCGGATGGTGCCATCCTCGCTCACCAGATCCTTCCCGGCCTGAATGGGGACGATCTCGTCTTTCAACTTCCCGGCGGCGCGGGCGGCACTCGCTTTCTGCTGGCTGAGGACAGCGAATTCCTCCTGCTCCTTGCGGCTGATCTTGTATTTGTTGGCGACGTTCTCGGCGGTGATGCCCATCGAGACATAGGCGGCGGGCAGGCGCTCGGCCAAAGCCGGGTTCGGCATCGGGTTGAAGCCCAGCATGGGCACCCGTGTCATGCTCTCGATCCCGGCGCAGAGAAAGGCCTCGCCCGCCCCCATCAAGATCGAGCCGGCCGCCATATGGATGGCCTGCATGGAGGAGCCGCAAAATCTGTTCACCGTGGCGCCGGCCACCGATTGCGGCAGATCCGCGATCATGCCGATGAGGCGTGCCACGTTGAAGCCCTGCTCGCCCTCCGGAAAGGCGCAGCCGACGATGAGGTCCTCGAGATCGCTGGTCATCACCTTGGTCTTCTCAAGGACACCCTTGACCACATAAGCGGCGAGATCGTCGGGCCTGACTTTGATCAGCGCGCCCTTGTTCGCGAAATGAAAGGGCGAGCGCTGATAGCCCGCGATGACGACATCGGTCATGGTCTGATCTCCTTGGTGGCGGCGGCGCGCGCCTTTTCCTCGTCGGCGAGGATTTTCTTGAGGATCTTGCCGATGATGCTCTTCGGCAATTCGGTACGGAATTCATATAGGCGCGGTTTTTCGATCTTCGAGAGGCGGTTTTCCAGGAAGGCATCGATTTCCTCGGCGCTGGCCTGCATGCCGTCCTTCAGCACGACGAAGGCCTTGACCGTCTGGCCGCGATAGGGATCGTCGATACCGATCACCGCGCATTCCTTGACGGCGCTGTGTTCGTAAAGCGCTTCCTCGATCACGCGCGGATAGACCTTGAAGCCGGAGGCGTTGATCATCTCCTTCAACCGGTCGGTGATGAAGACATAGCCGTCCTCATCGATATGCCCGACATCGCCGGTATGGAGGCGGCCGTCATAGATGACTTCCGCCGTGGCTTCGGGGCGCTTCCAATAGCCCAGCATCACCTGGGGACCGCGGAAGCAGATCTCGCCCTTCTCGCCGGGGGCGACCTCCTTGTGCGGATCGTCGAGCGAGACGATCTCGCAGGTGGTGAGCGGGAAGGGGAGGCCGATCGAGCCCGTTTTGCCGCCGGTATGGACCGGGTTGCAGCAGCAGACCGGCGAGGCTTCGGAGAGGCCATAGCCTTCGATGAGATGGGTCCCTGATTTCGCCTCGAATTTCTTGCGCACTTCGGTGGGCAAGGGGGCGCCGCCGGAAATGCTGAAGAGCAGCGAGGAAAGATCAAAATCGTCCAGATTGGGCGCGTTCAGAAGAGCGTTGAACAAGGTCGGGACACCGACCAATGCGGTGGGGCGCTTGCGGTGGATGAGCTTCAGGAGCTTCTGCGTGTCGAATTTCGGTTCCAGAATCATGCAGCCGCCGACTGAGAGCGTCCAGTTCATGACGCAGGTCATGGCGAAGGCGTGGAAGAGCGGCAATACGCCCACCACCCGCGCTTTGGGGCTGTCCACCGAATAGAAGAAGCGCTTCGCCTGGATGGCGTTGGTATAGACATTGGCGTGGGAGAGCATGGCGCCCTTGGGCACGCCGGTCGTGCCGCCGGTATATTGGAGGAGCGCCACGTCGTTCTGGCAGTCGACCGTCACGGGCGCATAGGCGCCGTCATTGTCGATGAGATCCTTCAAGGCGATGTGGCGGCTGTCGATTTTCATCCGCGCGCGGGCCGAGCGCATGACGAAGGGATAGACCATGTTCTGCGGAAAAGGGAGCTGGTCCGCCATCGGGCAGACGATGACCGATTTCACCCGGCATTTCGGCAGCACCGCATCGAGCTTGGGCAGCAATTGGACGACGTCGAGCGTCACCATGAAATCGCATTCGGCATCGGCGATCTGGCGCTCGATCTCCGGCTCGGCGTAAAGCGGGTTGAAATTCACGAGGCACGCCCCGGCCTTCAAGGCACCGTGATAGAAGGCGACGAAATAGGGGCAATTGGGGAGGAAGAGGCCGAGGCGCTGGCCCGGCATGAGGCCGATCGCCTGCAATCCCTTGGCGATGCGATCGGAGAGGCGCTTGATCTCGGCATAGGAATAACGCTTGTCGAGGAAATCGACGCAATCATGATCGGGATGGAGCGCCGCCTGCTCGTCGAGGAGCGCATAGACGGGCTTGGGCGCAATCGCTGCCGCCCAATCGACCCCCGGCGGATAGGCGCCGATCCAGACCGGCACCCCGGCACTCGCCCCCACCCCCGACGGCATCCTTGTCTCCCTTGGAATCTCCATGGGTTCCTTCCGAAGCGCCGTGCCGCTTCTTCAATGGCGGCGACAGCAACGCCCGACTCGGGCACACGGCCGGTCTCCGGGCCGCCCGCAATCATGCCCATTCTCCGGCCTTTTAGGCAAAGGAATGGTTAACGGAATATTGGTGGGGGAGGTGAGAGAAAAGGACAGCTAGGCTGACTTTAGCCCATGACACTCTCGGCGACGGACCGCCCCTCAACGTGGTCGAATCAGACGAATCTAACTAGGGTTATATCGATCAGCATTCGTTAGCGGGGCTGACGTCGCATAGCATCATCCTTCCGGAGCCTAACTCCAACGAGAAGTCACTATGACAGAACGGCAAGGCAGTGAGGCGCTTCGTCCCATAGAGCTAAGGCTCGTGGATGAACTTACCGGAATGAGTTCAGGATACGTGTTGGATTTTACGAACGCGACCTTTGCTGAATTTTTTCGATCTGAGGTTGGCGTGAATATTTATGACGACGCATATGCTGCCATTGGTAATTCAAAAGGAAAGCGGCTGCGATCATTCCTGCAGATTGGTCAGCGAGTAGCGATTGTCAAAGCACTCACTGCTCTCTGGGAGTACAGAGAGAACGCGAGGATTAACCAAGAGAAAGCAGAAACTGTCACCAGAGCCCGCCAAAGACTCAGTGCAATTGTTGAAAGGCTCGGTGGCATCCAGCGTCCTGAATATGGTGAGGCCATCGAGCAAGAATCGAAGTCCGAATCAAAGGGACCGAGTGCAGCGCAGATAGCGCAGTTGGATGCTGATTTTCTGGCTCTTCATGGCATGGCGCCTCAGGCGAGAGGCTATGCCTTTGAGAAATTCCTTACTAAGTTGTTTGACGCTTGGGGAATGGATGCACGCGCCGGTTTCAGGGTTGTGGGGGAGCAGATTGACGGCTCATTCCAACATGATAGCGCTACTTATCTAGTCGAAGCGAAATGGCATAACACGCGAACGGAAGCATCCACTCTTCACGCCTTTCAGGGAAAGATCGAGGAACGCCCTCAGTGGACCCGAGGTTTATTTGTTAGCTATGAAGGATTCACTGAGGGTGCGCTGAAAGCATTCACGGCTCGTCGCATTATCATGATGGATGGTATGGATATTTATGATGCGATTCGCCGCTGTATTTCTTTGCCCGCTATCATTACGGAAAAAGCTCGACACGCTTCCGAATATAGGAACCCATTCGAGCGAGTGAGGAGTTTGTTTCCGGAAAAATAAACGTTCGCACAGTTTTTATTCAAGAGGCCGGCCTTGCCCCCGTCCTCACCCCAATCCGTATTGCGTCACCACCTTGGCGAAATCGTCGGCGAAATTGCCGCCGGTGCGGATGATGGCGGTGCCTTCGGGCAGTCGGCTGAAGGCGGCGGCGGCGAGGTCCTGGCTGGTGAGGACGGCGCCGGGAATTTTCTCGGTCACCTCGATGGCTTTGAGGGCGCGCAGGAGATCGACGCCGTTCAAGCCCGACATCACCTGCGAGGTGAGCACCATGTCCGGGCGGAGGCGAAGCGTCATGGCGAGTGCCTCCACCGGATCGGCCAGGGTGGTGACGCGGAAGCCGCAGGCCTTGATCTGCTGGGCGATCAGCTTGGCGACGGCGCGGGCGGGCGTCACCAGCAGGATTTCGACATTGCGGATCTCGACGTCGTTCTCGGAGAAGGATTGATTGATGATCGAGGGAAGGGCGCGGACGATGCTGGCGATTTCCTCGTCGACGGGCTGAGTGCGCCGTTCCAGCATCTCGCCCAGTTTGTCGACGAAGGTCTGCAGATCGGCCTGGCTGCGCGCCTGCCATTCGTTCATGTCGTCGAGATAGGTGCCGAGGCGATGGGCGATCATGGTGAGGACGGGATAGCCGAAGCTGCGCCCGGCGCCCTGCAATTCATGGCCGTGGCGGCGGAAATCTTCCAGCAGCGAGTCCTGCGGCCCCTGGGTGGCGATCTCGTCCAGCAGGCGGTTCATCTCGGCAATATGTTGAGTCGCCTCGTCGCGAAATTCGAGTTCGTCCCGCTGCGCCAATTCGTCGGCATTGGCACCAATGACTTTGACCACGCTTCACTCTCCCTGTTCCCCGGTCCCGGATCGGCGTGGCTGCTGGCGGGCGGCCATCCCCGGATCGGTGGGTTGTGAGTTTCGGGCAAGAAAGTGAAGAAAGATTAAAAGGCCGGGATGACGGCCGGCGAGTGGCCGCCCGGTGTTCGTAGAGACCCGCCAAAACAGGCGCTAACTATCTATGGTGGTTCGCTATTTCACTTTTCAGAAGGCCTTCACCACCAGGATGTCGGTGGGCGGGTGATTGAGGATATCGGTGGCGACGCTGCCCCAGATCGCCGCCGAGACGCCGGTGCGGCCATGGGTGCCGATGACCAGCAGATCCGCATTGAGCTCGGCGCAGGCGGCCGGCAACAGCATATGCGGTTCGCCCTCGCGCACGACCTTGGTGAGGCTGGCGGCCGGAATGCCGCTCTCCTGACCGCGCCGGGCGAGGATCTCCATTTCATCTTCGAGGAAGGTGTCGAAGGCGAGGCGTTGGTCGAGTGCCACTTCCTCGGCCGCGGCATTGCTCGCCATGAAGCCCTTGAAGGGGACGTGGAAGGCATGGACCAGATGGAACTGGGCGCCCTCGGCCAGCTTCATCGCGGCCCGCAAGGCGGCGCGGGAATAGACCGAAAAATCGACGCCGATCACGACCTGGCGGTAGGGCCGGTCGGCCTCCTGCTTGACCAGCAGGATCGGGAGGTGGCTTGATTTCACGATCTGGCCGGCGGTGGTCGCGGCGAAGGAGCGCGGTGTCGGCATGGCCGCCTGGTTGTGCACGCCGAGGACGATGAGGTCGGCCTTGATGGCGGCGGCCTGACGGGCGATGTCGGTCTTGGGATGTCCGGCAAGAACCGTGGCATGGGCGGTGATGCCGGTCTTGGCGGCCTGCGCCGCGATTTCCTTGGCGAGTGCGGCGCGCGCCCATTCGATCGAATGCGTCTTCAGTTCCAGCGGCAGATCCGTATCGACCACGTAGAGGATCGTCAGTTCGGCTTTCAGTTCCCGGGCCAGCGCATAGCTGCGATCCAGGGCGCGGTCCGAGCGCGGCGACAAATCCGTGGCGACAAGAATCTTCATGCTTCGACATTCCCTCTCAATAGATGGCGCCCCATCTCTGACGGCGTCTTGGCCGCGCCTGTTAGTTGCTCCCTTCGACCGACAGCATGCTCCCGCGCACGGAGGTCACCTTGACGCGGGTGCCGGCCGGCATGTCGGCGCCTTCACAGCGCCACACGGTATCGTCGATATGGATCTGGCCGCGGCCGTTGACGATCGGCTCCGACAAAGTGGCGACACGGCCCAGCAATTGCTCGCCGCGCCGGTTGAGCGTGTTGTCGTCGCTGGCGATCACCAGCTTGTGGCGGAATTTGTACCAGGCGAGGACCGAGGCGCCGGAGAGGATGGCGAAGATCAGCACCTGCACATCCCAGCCGAGGCTGGGCACGATCAGCGCCACGATGCCGGTGAGGAGTGCTGCCCCACCCAGCCACAGGAAGAAGAAGCCCGGCGTCAGGATTTCCAGTCCCGCGAGCAAAGCCGCCAGGATCATCCAGTGCCAGAATTCCAGTTCGAAGACGAAGGTCACCTCGTTCATCATGCCCTCGCCCAGCTCAAGGTTTCTGCCAGGGGCCGGTGCCGCCGGCACCGCCGCTGCGATCGCCCAAAGCGGATTTCGCGAGCTCGGCGATGCCACCCAGCGCACCCAGCACATTGCTGGCTTCGAGCGGCATCAGGATGACTTTGTGATTGGGGGCGCTGGCGATCTTCTGCAATGCCTCGGTGTATTTGAGGCCGAGGAAGTAATTGACCGCCTGGACGCTGCCCTTGGCGATCGATTCCGAGACGACCGCGGTTGCCTTTGCTTCTGCTTCCGCGAGACGTTCGCGGGCTTCGGCTTCGCGGAAGGCGGCTTCGCGCTGGCCTTCTGCCTGCAGGATCGCGGCCTGCTTCTCGCCCTCGGCCTTCAGGATCGCTGATTGCCGCAACCCTTCGGCTTCCAGGATGGCGGCGCGCTTGTCGCGCTCGGCCTTCATCTGCCGGCCCATGCTTTCGACCAGATCCTTCGGCGGCGCGATGTCCTTGATCTCGATGCGCGTCACCTTGATGCCCCAGGGCTGGGTCGCATCATCCACCACATGGAGGAGCTGCGCGTTGATCTTGTCGCGCAGTGAAAGGAGTTCGTCGAGATCCATGCCGCCCATCACGGTGCGGATATTGGTCATGGTGAGGTTGAGGACCGCGTTCTCGAGATCGTTCACCTCATAGGCGGCCTTGGCGGCGTCCAGCACCTGATAGAAGACGACGCCGTCGACGCTGACCATCGCGTTGTCCTTGGTGATCACTTCCTGGGTCGGCACGTCGAGCACCGATTCCATCATGTTGATCTTGGCGCCGATGCGGTCGACGAAGGGGATGATGAAATTGAGGCCCGGGCGCAGGGTCTGGGTATAGCGGCCGAAGCGCTCGATGGTCCATTCGCGGCCCTGCGGCACCGATTTTATGCCCATGAAGACCAGCAGGATTGCAAGGACCAGCAGGACGATGACGAAAATCGCAAAGGTGCTCATGACCATAAAATCCCCCATAACGCATCGATCTGCCAGATCGCGACCGACCGCCTCAAGAATGTAGGGGGCTTTGCGCCGGTTGCAAGTGAAACTGGCGCGACGCCTTCAGCTTGCGACCGGAATTTTCGGCAGGGGATTCTCCAATCCGGCCGCCGCTTCCGGCGCCTCGAGACCGACTTTCTCGATATCGTCGGCCTTCTTCACCACCTTGTCGGTGGAGATGCGGATCTGGCGCACGTCGTCGACGGCCTGGTCGAAATGCTTCTGCAGCCGACCGGCGCGTTCGTCGAGGCGTTCGATGTCCTTGGCCAGTTCGCCGACCTTGGCCTGAATGACATGGGCCTGCTCGCGCATGCGCACATCCTTCAAGACCGCGCGCATGGTGGTGAGCGTCGCCATCAGGGTGGTGGGCGAGACGATCCAGACACGGACGCGGCCGGCTTCCTCGACCAGGTTCGGGAAATTGGCGTGGATCTCGGCATAGACCGCTTCCGAGGGCACGAACATGAGGGCCGAATCCGCGGTCTCGCCGGCGACGATGTATTTCTCGGCAATGGCGCGCACATGAAGGCGGATCGCCGCCGAGAACTCGCGCCGCGCCTGCACCAGCGCGGCATCGTCCTGTGAATCGCGGATGGCCCGGTAGGATTCCAGCGGGAATTTGGAATCGATGCCGATGGCGCCGGGCGGGTTGGGCAGTTTCAGCAGGCAATCGACGCGCTTGCCGCCCGAGAGTGTGGCCTGGAATTCGTAATTCACCGGCGCCATCACGGTGCGGACGATGTCGGCCAATTGCACCTCGCCGAAGGCACCGCGCGCCTGCTTGTTGGAAAGAATGTCCTGCAAACTCACCATGCGGGTCGAGAGCTCGGCAATGTTCTTCTGGGCGGCATCGATGACGGCCAGGCGCTCCTTGAGCTCGCCCAACGACTGGCCGGCCTCGGTCGCCGACAAAGCGAGGCGTTCATGGACACGGTCGGAGAGCAGATTGAGGCGCTGGTCGAGGCGCTGGTCGATCGCCGCCTGGGCGGCGGCCTGGGCGGCGGAGAGGGATTGAAGCTGGCCCGCCAATTGGTCGAGGCGTGGGTCTGGGGCCGCTGCCGGGGCCTGATTGCGGCGGAAAACCACCACCAATACCGCCACCAGCAGCAGGGTGATGATCCCCAGCAGGACCAGCAGAATAGGGCTGGATTCCATGGCGTTTTCCTCTCAAGCACAGGTGTGGCTATATGGGCGGCGGCCCGATTCGGCCCCGCTCCGCTTGACGATAGCCCCGGGAATCCATAGGTAAAGCCCGAAAGCGAGGAGCATCAGACCCCATCATGGCCCAGCTACCCATCCTTGTGGCACCGGACCCGCGGCTGCTGAAAAAATCGGAACCCGTCGTCGCGGTGGATTCCGAGATCCAGCAGCTCATGGCCGACATGCTGGAGACCATGTACAAGGCGCCCGGGATCGGCCTCGCAGCCCCCCAGGTCGGTGTCTTGAAGCGCGTCATCGTGCTCGACATCGCCCCCGAGGGCGAGGCGCCCGCCCCCTTGAAGATGGCGAACCCGGAAATCGTCTGGGTTTCCGATGACGATGCCAGCTACAACGAAGGCTGCCTGTCGGTGCCTGAACATTACGCCGATGTGGTGCGACCGGCCGCCTGCCGCGTGCGCTATCTCGACGAGCACAACGAGGTGAAGGAGTTGGCGGCCGAGGGTCTGCTCGCGACCTGCGTGCAGCACGAGATCGACCATCTCGACGGGGTGCTCTTCATCGATCATCTCACCTCGCTGAAACGCAACATCATCCTCCGGAAATTGGTGAAGGCGAAGAAGCTCGGCGCCGGCGTGCCGGCCTGATGACGGCCCAGGCGACGTCGCCGATGCGCGTGGTCCTCATGGGCACGCCGGATTTCGCGGCTTCCGCTCTGGCAGCGCTGATCGAGGCGGGCCACGAAATCGTCGCCGTTTATGCGCAGCCGCCGCGACCGGCGGGCCGCGGCCAGAGCTTGCGCAAATCACCCGTGCAGCAATTGGCCGAGAAACACGGCCTGGCCGTGTTCACGCCCCACTCGCTGAAAGACGCAGAGGCGCAGGCCGCTTTCGTGGCGCACCGGGCCGATGTCGCCGTGGTTGCGGCCTATGGATTGCTGCTGCCGCGCGTGCTTCTCGCAGCACCGAAATTCGGCTGTCTCAATATTCATGCCTCGCTTCTGCCGCGCTGGCGCGGGGCCGCGCCGATCCAGCGTGCGATCCTGGCGGGCGATACCGAGACCGGCATCACCATCATGCAGATGGATGTGGGCCTCGATACCGGGCCGATGCTGAAACGCGGCGTGGTGAAGATCGCGCATGAGATGAATGCGGGCGCGTTGCACGACGCGCTGGCCGGTTTGGGGGCAAAGCTCATCGTCGAGACACTTTCCGAGTTGCCTTTGCCGGCCACGGATCAGCCCGCGGACGGCGTCACCTATGCCGCAAAGATTTCGCCCGCCGAGGCGAAGCTGGACTGGAAGATTTCAGCGACGATGCTGGAGCGTGCGGTGCGCGCCTTCGCGCCGGTGCCGGGTGCCTGGTGCCTGCTGCCCGATGGGGAAAGGCTCAAGGTGCTGGAAGCCGAGATGGTGCCGGGTTCCGGTGCGCCGGGTACCTTGCTCGACGACAATCTGAGTGTGGCCTGCGGGTCGGGCGCCTTGCGTCTTCTGCTGGTGCAGAAGGCCGGCAAGAAGCCGATGCGCGCCGACGAGTTCCAGCGCGGGGTGAAGCTCGTCCGGGGCAGCGTGTTGTCATGAGGAGTGGGGCGTGACCCGCTTCCGCCTCACGCTTGAATATGACGGCGGCCCCTTCGTCGGCTGGCAGCGCCAGGAGAACGGCCTTTCCGTGCAGCAATGCCTGGAGGAAGCCGTGCTGGCGACGGTGCAGGAAGTGACCCATGTCTATGGCGCCGGGCGCACCGATGCGGGTGTCCATGCCACCGGCCAGGTCGCGCATGTCGATATCCTGAAGGAGATCGAGCCAGCCCGTCTGATGGCGGCGCTCAATTTCCATGTGAAGCCCAACCCCGTCGCAATCACGGCCTGCGCAATCGCGGCCGATGATTTCCATGCGCGCTTTTCCGCAACGGGGCGCGCCTATCTCTACCGCATCGTCAACCGCCGCGCGCCGCCGGTGATCGAACGCGGCCATGTCTGGTGGGTGGCGCCCGAACTCGATGCGGCGGCGATGCACAGAGCAGCGCAACACCTCGTCGGGAAGCATGATTTTTCGACCTTCCGCGCCAGCCTCTGCCAGGCGCAATCGCCGGTGAAGACCCTCGATTGCTTCGACATCACGCGCGTGGGCGACGAGATACGCTGCGCGGTCGAAGCGCGCTCGTTCCTCCATCATCAGGTCCGCAACATGGTGGGGACGCTGCGCCTGGTGGGCGAGGGGAAATGGTCGGCCGATGACGTGAGCACCGCTTTGGCGGCACGCGACCGCGCCAAAGGTGGCCCGACCGCGCCGCCCGACGGACTCTACCTCACGCGGGTTACGTATTAGGCCTTCACTCTTGCCCTGGCCATGAAGTTCCCGGCGATGAGGGAATCCAGCCAGTCATGGGCGATCAATGCTGCTTCCCTTGCGGTGAAGGTGGTGGAATCGAGGCAATGCTCCAGCCAGAGGCCGTCCAACAGGGCGGTGAAGGCGAGGGTGGCGAGGCGGGGATCGAAACCGAGCTTCTTCTCGGCGGCGAGTGCGCCCAGCAATTCCTCCAGCCGTCGCCGATAGCCGGCATAGACCTTGCCGTGGATCGCATGGATTTCGGAATCGGTGCGGGTGAGGCTCCAGAAGGTGAGCCAGACGCCCAGCAGATCCGTGTCCAGCATCGGTTCCGAGAAACTGGCATCGACGAAGGCGTGGAGCTGGCCTTCCGGTGTCGGCGCCGCGGCGGCCAAAGCCGCGCGCAGGGATTTGTCGAGCTCCTTGCCGGTCCAGCGATAGGTCTCGGCGATGAGATCGTGCATGCCGGCGAAATGGTGCCGCACGAGGCCGGGCGAAACGCCGGCCTCCGCCGCCACCACGCGCACGGTGGTGCCTTCCAGGCCATGGCGCGCCAGCGAGCGCGCGGTTGCCTCGATCAATTGCCTGCGCCGTGCCTCCGGCAGGTCGCGGGTGAATTTCGGTGCCTTGTCAGCCAACGGAGCCCATCCTCAGTTTTTCATATGCCGTGAATCGGTTTCATCCATACCTGAATAAAATCTGCTTGTGTATTATACAAACGTATAATAATCCTTGTGTCGACATTTTTTACAAGGGTAGCTCGTCATGATCCACATCACCCATGCCGCGATCCAGCGGGACGGCATCGAGATCGCGTTTGCCAGCAATACGATTCACGTCTTCACCCAGACCTGGCTGCGCGATCATTGCACCTGTACACAGTGCCGCCACCCCGAAACCCAGCAACGGCTGCTCGATACTTTTGCACTACCCGCTGGCCTACTGGCCACCGCGATCGAATTGGGCGCGGGCGGCAGAATCCTGGACGTGACCTGGTCGGACGGTCATCGCAGCGCCTTTGAGGCGGCCGATCTTTTCGCGGCCCTGTCGCCGGTCGGCCTTCTCGCCAGCGATATCACCACCTGGAACGATGCCGAGATCGCGGTGGATTTCCCGCAGATGCCCTATGACGCGGTGATCGGGGACGACGCCGCGCTCGAAACCTATCTCGACAAGCTGGAACGCTTCGGCTTCTGCTTCGTCGAGGGCACCCCCGCGACACCCGAAGCGACCCAGGCGGTGGCGAAGCGCATCGCCTATATCCGCGAGACCATCTTCGGCGGCTATTGGGATTTCACCGCCAATATGGAGCACAAGGACACGGCCTATACGACGCTGGCGATCGGGCCGCATACCGACGGCACCTACAGCTTCGACGCGCCCGGCTATCAGATGTTTCATTGCCTCGCCTTCGACGGCGTGGGCGGCGAGAATGTCTTCGTCGACGGTTTCCGCATCGCCGAGATCATGCGGCGGGAAACGCCGGAGCTTTACCGCGTGCTGACCGAGGTCGAGGTGCCGGGGCAATATATCGACCATGAGCGCGGCATCCATCTGATGGCGCGGCGGCCCTTGCTGCGGCTCGATGCGACCGGACGCCTCGCGCAGGTGAGCTTCAACAATCTCGACCGCGCACCCTTTGCGCTGGAGCCCATCCGCCAGGAACTGTTCGCCGCCGCCTATGCGGCTTTCGCGCATCACGCCAATGATCGCTCCCTGCAATACCGCCGCCGCCTGGCGCCGGGCTCGCTGGTCCTCTTCGACAATTGGCGCCTGCTCCACGCCCGCGATGCCTATAGCGGCTACCGGCGCCTGGCCGGCGCCTATCTCAACAAGGAAGATGTCGAGAGCCGCCTCCGTGTGCTGCGCGCGAAGCGTGAGGCAAGGGCGGCGGCGTAAGACCGTTCAGGTCGCTATCGGCTGATAGAGCGGCATCAGCAGCAGGACCGAGAGGCTCCAGTTGAGGATGAAGTCGAGCACGGTGAGCAGGATCGCGCCGCCATAGCCGATTCCCATCACGACACGCAGGGCAAAGGCTTCGAAGACCAGCGAAGCCAGCACCAGGATGTTTGTGAGGACGAGCAACGATTCGCTGAAAATGCCGGCCGAGGCGATGAGGTGCAATGCCGTCAGCACGAGCGTAAACGCGGCGCCAAACCAATTGTAGAAGGTGATCGCGCCGATTGCCTGATTCTCGCGTTCGATGGCGCGGCCGATGACGATCAGCAGGAGCGGGAACATCACCCAACTGAGGACATAGGCGACCGCCGCGGCGCCGAAGACATGCAGTGGATCGAGTTCGGGCCGCAGATCGGCACCGACGAAGAAGCGGATCAGGAAGCAGGGCAGGAGCGGCAGCATCAGGCCGAAGGAGCGCTTGGCGCCGGTAGCGCTGCGGTCGAACCATTGCGCGAAGCCGGGATCGAACCGGAGGAGGCGCTTCAAGCCCTCTATGGCGGCCAGCGCCTCCTGCCAGCTAGGCATCGAAATAGCTGTCGAGCACGCGCTCATAGATGCGCGATAAGGCCTCGATATCGGCGACCGGCACGCGCTCGTCGACCTTGTGCATGGTGGAACCGGCGAGGCCGAATTCGATCACGGGGCAAAAATCCTTGATGAAACGCGCATCCGAGGTGCCGCCGGTGGTGGAAAGCTCCGGCATCAGGCCGGTCTCGGCCTTCACCGCCGCCACCAGGAGATCCGAGAGCGGGCCCGGCGGGGTGAGGAAGGATTCGCCGGAGCATTCGCAGGTGAGATCATAATGCCCGCCCACTTCATCGAGGCGGCGCCGGATCTCGGCTTCCAGGCTCGCGGCCGTGTAATGGTCGTTGAAGCGGGCGTTGAAGACCGCCTTGGCTTCCGCCGGGATGACGTTGTTGGCGGGGTTACCCACATCGACGGTCGCAAATTGCAAGGTCGTCGCCGGGAAATGCGCCGAGCCGTGATCGAGCGGCTCGGTCAAAGCCGCGATCATGCTACCCAGGCGATGGATCGGGTTGTCGGCCAGATGCGGATAGGCGGTATGGCCCTGGATGCCGTGCACGGTGAGGCGACCGGTGAAGCTGCCCCGCCTTCCGATCTTCGCCATCTCGCCGAGCTTCATCGGATTGGTGGGCTCGCCGACGATGCAGGCATCAAGCTTCTCGCCCTGTTCCTTCAGCCAATTCAACACCGGCTTGGTGCCGTTGACCGCAGGACCTTCCTCGTCGCCGGTGATGAGGAGCGAGATGGCGCCAGCGAACTTGCCGTCACGTTTCTTGACGAAACGCGCCGCAGCCGCGGCAAAGGCGGCGATGGCGCTCTTCATATCTGCGGCACCGCGACCGTAAAGCTCGCCATCGATCACCTGGGCGGCGAAGGGATCGACTTTCCAGGCATCGACCCGGCCCGGCGGCACGACGTCGGTATGTCCCGCGAAACAGAGATTTTTCCCCGGCCGGTCGCCCGCCACCTTGGCGTAGAGATTCTCGATCCGCGTCGTGCCCGGCGCCTCGAAGCCCAGACGGTGGGCGACGAAGCCGTGGGGCTTCAGCGCCGCTTCGAGCACGCCGATGGCGCCTTCGTCCTTCGGGGTGACCGAGGGCCGGCGGATGAGATCGCGCGCGAGTTCAACCGGATCCAAAATGCTCAATCCCGCAGCAGATCGTTGATCGAGGTCTTCGAACGGGTCTTTTCATCGACCCGCTTGATGATGACCGCGCAATAGAGGCTGGGGCCGGGCGTGCCGTCGGGCAGCGGCTTGCCCGGCAGCGAACCCGGCACCACCACGGAATAAGCGGGCACGCGGCCGTAATGCACTTCGCCGGTCGCGCGGTCGATGATCTTGGTGGAGGCGCCGATGAAGACGCCCATGGAGATGACCGAGCCGGTCTCGACGACGACGCCCTCGACCACTTCCGAGCGGGCACCCACGAAGCAATCGTCCTCGATGATGACGGGGCCGGCCTGCAGGGGCTCGAGTACGCCGCCGAGGCCCACGCCGCCGGAGATGTGACAGTTCTTGCCGACCTGGGCGCAGGAGCCGATGGTCACCCAGGTATCTACCATGGTGCCGCTGTCGACATAGGCGCCGACATTGATGAAGCTCGGCATCACAACGACGCTGGGGGCCACATAGGCGCTCTGGCGCACGACGGCGCCGGGGACGGCGCGGAAGCCGGCCTGCTTGAACTTGGCCTGGTCCCAGCCGGCGAATTTCGAGGGCACCTTGTCGAACCAGGTCGCCTCGCCGCCGGGGAAGGAACCGCCGCCGGTCACGATATAGGAATCGTTGAGGCGGAAAGAGAGCAGCACCGCCTTCTTCAGATATTGGTTGGTCTGCCACTTGCCGCCGATCTTCTCCGCCACGCGCAGACTGCCCTCGTCCAGCTTGGCCAGCGCCATGTTGACGGCGTCGCGCACGGCGCCCTTGGTGCCGGCATTGATCTCGGCGCGGTTTTCCCAGGCGGCGTCGATGACGCTCACAAGGTCACTCATGTCTCAACTCTCCACTGTCGCTGTGTTGCGTGCTGCCACCTGTCGGGTTGCGAGATAGGCGGCGAGGAATTCGGCGAGGTTGCCGGTGCTGTGATGGATGCTCTCGGCCATCGCGGCGGCATCGTCCAGGGTGGCAAAGACGTCGCCGTCCTGGATGAGGACGGTGGTCATGCCGAGGGTATGCGCCGGCACCAGATTGCGCGGCATGTCGTCGATCATGACGGCGGTCTCGGGTTCGATCGCATAGGCGCCGCAGAGCCGGCGATAGACGCCCATATCCGGCTTGGGGATGAAATCCGAGGCGACGATGTCGAAGATGCCGTCGAAATGATCGCCGATCCCGACCTTTTCCAGGATGCGCGTCGCATGCGGGACCGAGCCGTTGGTGAAGATCACCTTGCGGCCGGGCAAAGCGGCGATGGCGCGATCGAGGGCGGGATCGGCCTGAACGCCGGACAGATCGACGTCATGGACGTAACCCAGGAAGGCGTGCGGATCGACACCGTCATTGATCATCAGGCCGCGCAAGGTGGTCATGTGTTCCCGGAAATACCGCTTCTGCAGATCAAGGGCGCCGGCCTCGTCCAAGCCCAGATGCCCCCGGATGAATTGCCGGATCTTGACCTGTACCTGGTCGAACAGCCGGCAGGAGCCAGGATAGAGGGTATTGTCGAGGTCGAAAATCCAGGTACCGACCGGTTTTTGTCCGCCAGACGCCCCGATAGGCGCCCCGGCAGACGCTAGCGCCCTGGAAAATGTCACGGCCGATGGCATGTTCGGGGGCATATTCGGGTCCGGGATTCAGTCATTTCCAGCATGGATCAAACGCGCGGGCGACCTTATGGCTTGGAAGCTGGGGGTGGCAAGGGGCCAATGAGGGCGCGTGTTCCTCTTCGGAACTTAACATGGAATTAAGGATGCTGCGGCACCCTCAGGCGCCATGAGCCCGCCCACTCTTCCAACCCCGCCAGAGACGACCGAGGATTCGATCAAAGCCGCGCTCCGGCTCTTTGCGCCGGACGGGCCGCTGGCCCTCGATTCCAATCCGGCCCTGCTGCTGGCCCATGACGGCAAGGTGCTGGCCGCCAATGAAGCGGCGGGCACCTTGCGCCTGATGCTGGCACGGCCACCCGCCGAACTAGGGCAGGCCCTGGGCGAGGCGCGTAGGGGCAAGCCGCGGCGCCTGGCGGCCCTCGATGGCCTGGACGAAAGCGGCAAGCCGGTCTCGCTCGATCTTTCCCTGCTGCCCAGCGGCGATGCCATCCTGCTGCTCGGGCGCGATATCAGCCTGGAACGCGCCCTCCGGGGTGCCCTCATCGATTCCCGGCAGCGCTTCAAGGATCTCATCGACCGCGCCGCCGATTTCACCTGGGAGGTGGATGATGCGGGGCGGTTCAGCTTCGTTGCCGGCGAGGCGCCCCTGGGCCGCGCAGCCGCCGATCTCGTCGGGCAATCGCCCCAGGATTTTGCGATCTCGGAAGACGTCGCCGCGGCCTTTTCCGGCGCCGGTCCGCAGGCGGGGAGCGAAATCTGGATGCTGGGGCCGGATAAAAGGCCGCTTTGCCTGCTGGTCCAGGGCCAGCCCCTGAATATCTCGGGGAACATCCCGGGGAACGCCACGGGGAGCGGCCCGTTCCGGGGTGCGCGCGGCCTTGCCCGCGACATCACCGCGCAAAAGGCGCGGGAGACGGATCTTGCCGAAGCACGCCACCGCGAACGCCTGGTGCTGCATCTGATGCGCTCGCTGCGCCGGACCATCGATCCCGAGGCGGCGATCGCCACCGCGCTCAATACCGCGATGCAGGCCGTGGGCGCCGAACTGGGCCATGTCCGCCGCGTGGGGCCGGACGGGGTACTGGCCGAATGCCTGACCGGTCAGCCGGATCCCGCCGACGATGACCTCATCGCCACGGCACTCGAATCCGATAACGGCCTCGCCATGGGGCATGCCGGGCATCGCCTGGGCATCGCCCTCCTGTGCCGGTATGAAGGGCGCGGCGTCGGCCTGCTCGTCCTCTGGCGCAAGGCCGTGCGCGGCCCCTGGGCGGCCGACGATCTTTTCCTGCTGGGCGAGCTTGCCGAGCAATTGGCCGTGCTGATCGAACAATTGAAAGGGCAGGAGGCGCTGCGGCATCTTTCGACCACCGATGCCCTCACCGGCCTTCTCAACCGCCGCGGCTTCGAAAGCGTGCTGGCGCGCGCGGTGACGCGGGCCCGGCTCGACGGTCATGCCGGGGCCTTGATGTATGTCGATCTCGACAATTTCAAACAGGTCAATGACCGCTTCGGCCATGCCCAGGGCGATGCCGCCCTGGTCGCCACGGCCGACATCCTGCGCGAGAACCTGCGTACCCGCGATCCGATCGGGCGCCTGGGCGGCGATGAATTCGTGGCCTGGCTCGAAGGTCTGGGGCCGGAGGAAGCCAAGGCCAAGGCCGTCGATCTGCAGCGGGCGGCGACGGCCCTCTGGCGCTTCGCACCGAGTGCTGAAAAGAAGCTCGGCTTTTCCATCGGCATCGCCTTGCTGCGCAAGGATGCGGGACAGGACGACAATATCGAGACGTTGATGGCCCGGGCCGACGAGGCGATGTACCGGATCAAGCATGGCGGAAAGGGCGGCTTCGTGCTGGTGGAATGATGGAATACGAAGAAGCAAAGAAGCTGGCCGCCGCCGGCAACGAACGCGAGCGCCGGGAACTCGCCGGCCGCAACGATTTGCGTCCGGAACTTCTCTATTTCCTGGCCGAGGACAAGTCACGCGAGGTGCGTCGCGCCATTGCCGGCAACAATGCCACGCCGCGCCAGGCCGATCTGCTTCTGGCCGGCGATCAGGATGAGGGCGTGCGGGAATTGCTGGCCGCCAAGATCGCGCGGCTCGCCCCCAATCTGCCGCAGGAGACGCGTGCCCAGATCCGCGATCTCACCATCGAGGTGCTGGAGAAGCTGGCGCGCGACGAGGCGGTGAAAGTCCGGCGCATCGTTGCCGAGGCCTTGAAGGATCTCACCAACGCGCCCCATCACGTCATCCAGGAACTGGCGCGGGATCTGGAGATCCGCGTCGCCGGCCCGGTGCTGCAATATTCGCCGATCCTCACCGACGAGGATTTGCTGGAAATCATCAGCAGCGGCCCGATCCACGGCGCGCTGGCCGCCATCGCCAAACGGCGCCATGTCGGCGACCGCCTGGCGGATGCGATCGTCGCGGCGGCGATCGAGGCGCCCGAGGAAACCGACACGATCACGGCATTGCTCAACAATGGCAGCACCCAGATCCGGGAGGAGACGCTGGACCTCATCCTCGAGCGGGCACCGGCGATCGAGGTCTGGCAGGAGCCGCTGGTGCGGCGGCCCTTTCTGCCGATGAATGCGATCCGGCGCCTCGCCGATTTCGTCTCGTCTTCGCTCTTCGACCTGCTGCAGGCGCGGCCCGATCTCGACAAGGCGACGGCGAAGGCGGTTGCCAAGCAAGTGAAGAAGCGCCTCGCCGCCGAGGCGAAGCAGCGCGACGCCGCCGGGAGCAGCGCGCCGCCGCCGCCCGGCGATGCCGAGGCGATGTCGGCGGCCATCGCTGGCGGCAAAAGCGATCAGGTGCTGGCCGCTTTGGCCCGCGATGCGGCCCTCAATGCCGTGATCGTCAAGAAGATCATCGGCTCGATGAGCGCCAAGGCGGTGACGGCGCTGGCCTGGAAAGCCAAGCTCAGCATGCGCCAGGCCCTGCAATTGCAGCTGAAGATCGCGGGCATTCCGCCGCACCAGGCCTTGAATCCCCGCGGCGGCAGCGATTACCCGCTGACCGAGCGCGAGATGGAATGGCAGCTGGAACTCTTCACCGGCTGAGGCTCAGAAAACCGCTGCGAGCAGGCTGACGAAGAGATGGCGGGCCCGGTCCGATGGTTTGGCCGGCGGCGGATCCGCCAAGATCTCATTGGCCGCTTCGGCGGCGGCGCGGTAATCTTCATTCTGGTATTCGGTTTGGGCCTGGCCGAAAAGACCGAGACCCTGCTGGATGGCAACGAAGCCGATACGGCCGGAAAACATGATTTTCCTGACAAGCGAACCGCCGAACCGGCGGCCGGTCAGTTCCATCTGGGGCATATTCGGAAAAGGTTCAGTGACGGCGGACACAAACGCATCGGCGATCACGCCGAAGGTGCGACCACCGTCACATCTCTTGACGTCACATCCGGCTGAGGCGGCGGAAGGCGCGCCAGCTTTTCAGGGGATGCTTCAGCTTCCGCAGCGCCCGTGTGACGGGAAGATGAATGCGGGTGTCTTCAAGCTCCAGGCCGATGCGGCGGATGCGGCCGTCCTTGGCTTCGCGCACGACCAGTTCGATCTCGTTGAATTTCAATCGGTCGCCGGCGACGACCTGATCGCCCATTTCGTCATGCAGCACATCGCCGATCTTGCGGCCCTTGGCGGTGGGGCCGAGATCGATGCCGTACATGAGGGCGAGATCGTCGGCAGGGGTTTCGGCGCCGAAGACGAATTCGCCGAAGCCGGCGATGCCGGAACTGACCTCCGAATCGCGGTGGACGAAATGTTGATGGAGGCCCGCGATCTCGGCGGGCGGCGCGATGGCGATCACGTAATCGTCGATCCTGGGCCGCGTGGCGCGGAAATCGGCGATGGGATTGGATTCGCGGATGACGCTCACGATCTCGACCAGGCTGGGGAGATTGAGATCGCCGTAATTGTGATTGAGGGCGCGGGCTCCCGCCGCGACGCGGAAGCCGGCGAGCTCGCGCGTGGCGCCATGGCCGAGGCTGATATCGAGATCCATATCGCCGGGCGAGGTCGCCGGCACTTCGAGGCCGAGGAAGCGCGCGGCGCGGCTCACGGTCCAGCCCTGGATGAGGAGCGAGGTGATGACGGCGACGAAAGCGACGTTGAAATAAATCTGCGCATTCTCGACACCGGCCAGGATCGGGATCGAGGCGAGGAAGATCGGTACCGCGCCGCGCAAGCCCACCCAGGCGACGAAGCCGCGTTCGCGCCAGTTATAGCGGAAGGGCAGCAGGCAAAGGAGCACGGCTCCCGGCCGTGCCACCAGAATGAGGCCGGCGGAGAGGACGAGGGCTGCCAGGAGATCGGAGAGCAGATCCGTGGGCGTCACCAGAAGGCCCAGCATCAGGAACATGGCGATCTGCGCCAGCCAGGCGAGACCATCCAGGAAACGCATGATGACCTGCTGCGCCCGGTAGGGGGCCCGGGCCAGCATGACGCCAGCCACGTAGACCGCGAGGAAGCCGCTGGCATGGACAACGTTGGCACCGCCGAAGATGAGGAGCGCACCGGCAGTGGCCAGCACCGGATAGAGGCCGGCGGAGAGATTGAGACGCTGCAACAGCCAGCGCAGGCCATAGCCACCGACGGCGCCGATGAGGCCGCCACCTGCCATGTGGAGAACGAAGATGCCGGCTTCCTGCCAGCCGCTGAACGCGGCTTCGAGCTGCAGCAGTTTGACGGCGGTCAATGTCAGGATCACCGCCATCGGGTCGTTCATGCCGGATTCGAGTTCCAGCGTGCCGCCGACGCGAGCATTAACTGCCACACCCTGGCCGTGGAGCAGCATGAAGACGGCGGCGGCATCGGTGGAAGCGAGGATCGCCCCCATGAGGATGCCTTCCAGCGGCGTCATGTCGAGAAGGGCCACGGCGATTCCCGCCGTGCAGAGGGCGGTCAATACCACGCCGATGGTGGCCAGGGTGATGCTGGGCCAGAAGACCAGGCGCACCACTTCGCGCGGCGTCCGCAGCCCGCCTTCAAAAAGAATGATCGCAAGCGCGATCGAGCCGACGGCATAGGTGGCACGGTAGGAATCGAAGGGCAGTCCTAGGAGTCCGTCCTCGCCTGCCAGCATGCCCAGCAGCAGGAAGACCAGCAGCAAGGGAGCACCCAAACGGGACGAGAGCTGCCCCAGCAGGATACTGATGACCGCGAGAACGGCACCCAGGAAGATGATCTGGTTGATGAATTCCAAGGTGCTCTGCGGCTCCGAAGCAGTGGCAAGGCGGTGGCCGTACTATAACCACCTCCGCTGCATCGCCGCAAAGCCCGATCGTGTGACCGCCCCCCTGCGCCGCATTGAACACAGTCAATTTACCGATGGGCATGCCTTTGCTAGGGTGGACGATGTCCCGGACATGGCAAAGGTCGCTTGTGACAAATTCGCTGCTCGCCCGCTTGGCGATCCTGGCGATCTTGCTTCCGGCCATGTTCCATTTTACCGGGCCGGCTCTCGCCGATACATCGATCCGTCTCGTCTTTGCCGAAAGCCTCGCGCCGCTGTCATTCGACCATAATGGCGAAACGCGCGGCATTCTGGTCGACGTCGCCACCGATATTTTCGAGCGCGAGTTAGGCCTGGCGGTCGAGGTGGGAACCTATCCCTGGGAACGCGCGCAACAGATGGTGCGCCGAGGCGAGGCCGACGGCTTCATCACGGTCTCGACCGCGGAACGCCGTGCATATGCCGATTGCGGGACCTTGCCAGTGCTTCGCGCCCCGCTCCATCCCCTCTTGCGGCGGGGGCATAAATCACTGGCGGCAATCGAAGCGGCCGGAAATCTTGAGGATCTGCGGCGCTACAGCTTCATCAGCTATTTCGGCAATGGCTGGGCGAAGGAAAATCTGGCGAGGGCCGGTTTCGACGTCTTCTTTGCCGACGATTATGCGTCACATCTGAAAGGACTGGCTCTCGGTCGCGGCGATATTGCCCTGGTGACGCCGACCTCTGGTGGATATTACCTCAAGGAACTCGGGCTAGCGGAAGATCTCATCATGCTGCCGCTGGTGCTGGATACGTTCGAATATGTGCTGTGCTTGGGCAAGACGTCACCCCATCGGAACAGGCTGGGCGATTTCGAATCTGTCCTGGGCCGCAAGCGCAATGACGGCGGTTATGTCGCCGTGCTGGAATATTACGGTCTGCAGCCCAGCACGCCTTATTGACGTTCTCAGCCGCGGGTGACCAGCGTGCCGATGCCCTGCGGGGTGAAGATTTCCAGGAGCATCGAATGCGGCACGCGGCCGTCGAGGATGACGGCGGCTTCCACACCGCTCTCGACCGCAGCGAGGCAGGTTTCCAGTTTCGGGATCATACCGCCGGAGATGGTTCCGTCGGCCGCGAGTGCGCGCACTTCGCCGGCGGTGAGCTGCTGGACGAGCTGGCCGGATTTGTCGAGCACGCCAGGAACATCGGTCAGCATCAGGAGACGCGCGGCACCGATCGCTGCGGCGATGGCGCCGGCCGCGGTATCGGCGTTGATGTTGTAGGTCTGGCCATCGGGACCGAAGCCCACCGGGGCAATGACCGGGATGACGCCCGCCTGTTCCAGCGAGCGGATGATGCCGGGATTGACCTTGTCCGGTTCGCCGACGAGGCCGAGATCGATGCGCTCGCCGTCCTTGGTCATTTCGGTCTTGCGGGCGAGGAGCAGATTGTCGTCCTTGCCGGAAATGCCGACCGCTTTGCCGCCGGCTTCGTTGATGGCGGCCACGATTTCCTTGTTGATCGAGCCGGCCAAAACCATCTCGACCACTTCCATCGCCGCCGCGTCGGTGACGCGCAAGCCGTCGACGAAGCGCGATTCGATGTTGAGCCGCTTCAGCATGTTGCCGATCTGCGGGCCGCCGCCATGGACGACCACCGGCAGGATGCCGACCTGACGCAGAAGCGTCACATCGCGGGCGAAGACGCGGGCCAGTTCCTTGTCCACCATGGCATGGCCGCCATATTTGATGACGAAGCGCTTGCCGGCATATTTCTGCATATAGGGCAGAGCTTCGGTGAGGGTCTGCGCCGTCTTCAGCCAGTATTTGGTGTCCGAGATGCTCATCGTCAGGCCTTCGCTCGCCAGCTATCGGGGGTAAGGATTCCGGCGCGCAAAGTGGGGGCGCAGCCCCCCAAAATCAAGCGGGAAATATGCGAGGCTTGAAGGGGTCGACCGGCCGGACGAGATTGTCCCAGGCGGCCATGGCGGCATCGGCCACCGCGAGGAGCGTTTCGCGGCTGGCGCCGTCGCGGGCCTGCAAGGACATACCCATCTGCACCGTGGTGTAGAAGGTGGCGATCGCGCGGCAATCGATGCCGGCCGACAAGCGACCGGCGGCCACATCGGCGGCGAGGCGCGCCGTCATCTGGGCGATGCCGTCCTGGCGCCGCCGGGCGAGGCCGGCCGCGACCTTGGCTTCCGCCTCGCCGCCGACAAGAGCGCCAAGCACGACCATGCAGCCATGGGGCCGCGCCGGGTCGGTATAGGTTTCGGCCGAGGCCCTGAGGAGCGCGGCCATGCCCTCCCGGGCTGTTGGCGCTTCTCCGAAATGCGCCCAGAGCTGGGTGCCTTCGAGATCGGCATAAAGATCGACGGCTTCCTCGAACAGGGCTTCCTTGCAGCCGAAGGCGGCATAAAGACTGGGGCCGTTGATGCCCATGGCTTCCTTGAGATCGGCAAGGCTGGCCCCGGCATAGCCCTTTTCCCAGAACACCCGCATGGCGCGCCGGAGAGCGAGATCGCGGTCGAAAGCCCGGGGGCGGCCTCTTTCAGCCATGTTCGCTCAAATCCATCCGATTTTTGTTCTTGTCGATACATAATTCACTTGACCAGCCTGGGCAAGGCCCCTAGCTATTTATGTATCAAACGATACATAAAGGAGAGAGACATGTCCCGTCTGGTTGGAAAAGTGGCCCTGGTGACCGGCGGCAGCCGTGGCATCGGCGCCGCCATCGTGGAACGCCTGGCGGCGGAAGGCGCCGATCTGGCGTTCACTTATCATGCCTCGCCCGAGCGGGCGCGAACGGTGGAGGAGAAGATCGGGCAGGCCGGCCGCCGGTCGCTGGCGATCCAGGCCGATAGCGGGGAACCCGAAGCGGTGACCGGCAGCATCGACCGGGTTGTCCGCGAAATGGGACGGCTCGACATCCTGGTGAATTCCGCCGGCATCGCCACCATGACACCCTTTGGCGAAATTCCGGTCGCGGAATATGACCGGCTGATGGCCGTGAATGTGCGGGCCGTGTTCCTGGCATCGCAGGCGGCATCCAAGGTCATGAGCGATGGCGGCCGCATCATCACCATCGGCAGCAACCTTGCCGACCGCATCCCGTTTCCCGGCCTCACGCTTTATACGATGAGCAAGACGGCGCTCATCGGTCTTACCAGGGGCCTGGCGCGGGATCTGGGGCCGCGCGGCATCACGGTCAATCTGGTGCAGCCGGGCTCGACCGATACCGACATGAATCCGGCCGATGGGCCGATGGCGGCGGGGCAGTTGGGGCAGATGTCCATCCCGCGTTTTGCGACACCGGCCGAGATCGCCGGGGGCGTCGCCTATCTCGCCGGACCAGAGGCACGCGGCATCACGGGGACGGCGCTGACCATCGATGGCGGGTTCAATATCTGAACCGGGTCTTGCCCGATTCTCGGTTTGATTTGCCCGTTCATGTGACGCTGCGATGGCGGCCCCTTGCCGGTACCGGCGGCTGCCGCCATATCGCTCTTCCGCCGTCCTATGCCAGCAGGAGAGCCCGCATGCCCGTTACCCGCCTTGTTCTTGCCGCCGCCTTGTCGATGAGTGCGGGTTCAGTGATCGCAGGATCGGCTTTGGCCCAGGATGCCGCCAAGGGCGAGACCCTGTTCAAGCAGCGTTGCGCCGCCTGCCACAGTGTCGAAGCCGGGCAGAACAAGATGGGGCCGCATCTTTCCGCCATCCTCGGCCGCGCCGCCGGCAGCGTCGAGGGCGCAAAATATTCGCAGGCCCTGCCGGCCGCCGGCATCACCTGGGACGAGGCGCAGCTCGACGCCTATCTCACCAATCCGAAGAAAGCCGTACCCGGCACCAGCATGGCGGTGGCCATCACCAATGCCACGCAGCGCGCCGACATCATCGCCTATCTGAAGACACTGCGCTAACGCGGGCTCTGGGTGGGCGCCTGATCAGGGTGCGCGCCTGGCGAGCCCGCGCCAGGCGCCGGGTGTCAGGCCGAAGGCACGTTTGAAATGCCGGGTGAAATGGCTTTGATCCGCGAAGCCCTCGGCCAAGGCGGCATCGGCCAAAGATGCGCCCACCTGCAGCCGGTGCCGCGCGCGTTCCAGGCGGCGCATGATCAGATAGTGATAGGGACTGGTGCCGAGGCGGCGCCGGAATTGCCGCGCCAAAGTGAAACGGTCGAGGCCGCTCACCTGTTCGAGGGTGGCGGAATCCGGTGAGCCAATCGGATGCGCATCGAGAAATTCCCGGGCGCGGTCGACGGCCTGGATGTCCACCTTGAGCGGCCGGCCGCGAACCGGCCGGCGCATCGCCTGATCGGTCGCAAGCAGGGCGTCGGCCAGAGTTGCGATGACGTGATCGCAGGCGAGTTCCTCGAGCGGCTGGTCGATATCGCCCAGGACATCGCGCAAGGCAGTAAAGAGCCGGGCATCATCGCTCACCACGTCGCGCCGAAACGGCAGATGCCGGGCGCGATCCTGCAGCGCATCGGCGATGAGATCCGGAGCCACATAGATCATGCGGTAGCGAAAGCCCTCTTCGATTCCGGCGCGGCCGTTATGGGATTCGTCGGGATGAAGGACGATGACCTGCCCGGTGATGGAATCGCGCCGGGCGCCGCGATAATCGAAGCATTGCACACCGGAGAGCGTGAGCCCGAAGGCGTAGGTATCGTGGCGATGATCGTCATAGGCATGGCCGGTGAAGAAGGCCTCGATGCGCTCGATGCCGGGGGCCGACGGGCCGAGGCGCAGCCAGCTCCTGCCCGCATTTCCGCAGGATCGTTCAAGATCGGAATTTGTCGGCGCGGCAGGTTCTCGCGACATCGGTCATCCACATCGGTCATCCACGGGGCAGCAAATGCGTTTCGACACCAAGATCGCCATCATCGTGCGCGACGATCTCGCTATCTGGCAGAAGCTCAACGTCGCCAGTTTCCTGGCGGGTGGCCTGGTCGGATCCTATCCCGAACTGGCAGGCGAGCGCTATCGGGATGGCTCCGGACGGCTCTACGGGCCGCTGGTGCGCCAGCCGATCCTGATCTTCGCGGCAACCGGGTCGGAACTCACCCGTAGCTTGTCGCGCGCGATCGAGCGCGGCCTCGATTGCTCGCTCTATACGGCGGAACTATTCACGACCGGCCATGATGCGGATAACCGCGCCGCCGTGGCGGGAGTCATCACGGATGCACTCGATCTGGTCGGCCTGGGTTTCCATGCCGCGCGCAAGGATATCGACAAGGTGACCAAGGGGCTCGCGCTGCATGGGTGAGCATGTTCTTGCGGTGACAAGGCGGTGATGCGCGCCGGTCCCGAAGTCACATCTCCCGGGGTTGATCGAAGAGATACGGACTCCACCTAACACCTAAGTCCGGCGCGATGATGGGGTCGGGCGACATGGGGGAACACCTTCCCCGAAACGTCAACCACATCCCGCGACGGAGATCTTGCATGAAGCTGTCCGCCCGACAGATCGAAGACACCACCGAACAGATCAGCGCCCAGGCCTTGCCCGAAGACCATCCGATGATGGCCGAGCTTATCCCCCTTTTCGGCCATCACACCTATTTCCTGGACAAAGAAGGTCTCGAGATCGTCGAGAAGACTGGCGATCTCCCAGACGGCACCGCCACCTGCAACATCGTCAAGCTGGCAAGCTGGGCCGACATGAACCGCACGACATTGGCCCCGCACGAGCCGCAGCCGACAGATGTGCTGGTGCGGATTGAAACCGCGAAAAAATGAGTGTGGTTACGTGGTTCCGCCCAGGCACAGACGTGCCTGGGTGGCCACGAAATCGATGAAGAGGCGCGTGCGGACGGGGAGCGAGAAACGCCCACCGGCGCCCAGAAAGACCGCGTGAATGTCCTCGCGCTCGCCCGGATCGACATCCGGCAGCACTCGCGCCAGTCGGCCCGCGGCGAGATCCGCTGCCACATGATAATGCGCGAGGCGGCCGATGCCGATCCCGGCCAGGATCAAATGACGCATGGTCTCGCCATTATTGACCAGGATGTTGCCCGGCGCCGGATAGGTGTTGCGGGTGCCGTTCTCGAGTAGCGTGATCTCGCCGACCTGTCGGCGGAAATTGAAGTTGAGGCAGTTGTGGCGCGCGAGGTCGGCGGGTTTGCGCAAGGGCGGCATCTTTTTCAGATACGACGGAGCGGCCACGAGCAGCAGCGGCGATGAGCCGAGCTTCCGCTTCATCAGTCGCGAATCCTTCAAGGCACCGACGCGGATCGCGACATCGGTCCGTTCCGCCAGCAGATCGACGACATCGTCGGTGAAGCTGAGATCCAGCGTCACCTGCGGATGCGCTTTCAGGAATTCCCCCAGATGCGGCAGCAGCACATGGGTTCCGAAGGGGATCGTGGAATTGACGCGGATGCGGCCGCGCGCCGCCACCGCTTGCTGGCCGACGCTGCTATCGGCGGCTTCGATCTCACTCAGGATGGCGCGAGCGCGCTCGTAATAGATCTCGCCCTCGGCGCTCGCGCGCAGGCTCCTTGTCGAGCGCTGGAAGAGGGTGGTGCCCAGACGCTGCTCGAGCCGCGCCACGGATTTGGCGATGGCCGAGGGCGTGAGGCCGAGGGAACGCGCCGCCGCCGAGAAGCCGCCGGTCTCATAGACCCGGACGAAAATCTCCATTTCGGCGGCCTTGTTCTGCAGCATAAGATTGAGGAATTTGTTTCATAAGTGATTTTATCTTGCGAACTGTAGTCGAAACTGGCCGGAACGTCCATCTTCCCCGGCAGGTCGAGCCATTTTCGTCAGGAATCGCATCATGCCAGCCGCTCTCTATGCCCTCGCCGCCGGTGCCTTCGGCATCGGCACCACGGAATTCGTCATCATGGGCCTGCTGCTCGAGGTCGGGAACGATCTCGGCGTCACCATCGCCGCCGCCGGCCTCCTCATCACCGGCTATGCGCTTGGCGTGGTGGTGGGTGCCCCGCTTCTCACCGTTCTTACCGGCACCTGGCCGCGCAAGAAGGTGCTCCTCGGATTGATGGCGCTTTTCACGATCGGCAATCTCGCCTGCGCCCTCGCCCCGGATTACTGGTCGCTGATGGCAGCGCGCGTGGTCGCGGCCTTCGCCCATGGCGCCTTTTTCGGCGTGGGCTCGGTGGTGGCGACCTCGCTGGTGCCGGCCGAGAAGAAAGCCAGTGCCATCGCGATCATGTTCACGGGCCTCACCGCGGCCAACATCCTGGGCGTGCCCTTCGGGACCTGGCTGGGCCAGACCCTGGATTGGCGCGCCACCTTCTGGGCCGTGACCGCGATCGGCCTCGTTGCCATGGCGGCGACTGCTTTGCTGGTCCCGGCCAAGGATAGCGGCCAGGCACCACGCTTGAAGGACGAACTCCGCGCCGTGTTGCAGCCCCAGGTACTGCTGGGCTTCCTGATGACGGTGCTGGGATTCGGCGGCCTCTTCACCGCCTTCACCTATATCGCCCCCATCCTGACGCAGGTCACAGGCCTCCCCGAAAGCTGGGTGGCGCCCATTCTGCTGTTGTTCGGCCTCGGTCTCATCGCCGGCAACCTGCTGGGCGGCAAGCTCGCCGATCGCGCGCTGATGCCGGCCCTCGTCGGCACGCTGATGGCGCTCTCCGCGGTGCTGGTGGCGATGGTCTGGGGCGCCCATGAAACCATCCCCGCCATCATCGGCGTCGCCTTGCTGGGGGCGGCCTCCTTCGCGACCGTGCCGCCCTTGCAGATGCGAGTCCTCGGCAAAGCAGGTGGGGCGCCCAATCTTGCCTCGGCGCTCAACATCGCGGCCTTCAATCTCGGGAATGCGATCGGCGCCTGGGCCGGTGGCTTCGCGATCGACCAGGGAGCCGGCCTCACCTCTGTCTTCTGGCTCGCGGCTCTGATAAGTCTGGGCGGTCTTGCCGTGGCGCTCATTAGCTGGCGCCTCGATTTTCGCCCCGCGAGAATCGCCGCCGCCTGCCCGGCCGAATAAATTCACGAACGGAGTTGCCCGATGTTCAATGTCACCGCAAACGGCGCGGATATTCCGGCCCTCGGTTTCGGCGTGTTCCGTGTCGATGCCGGCGACACCCGGCGCATGGTCAAGCATGTCCTCGATATCGGCTATCGTCATATCGATACCGCGCAGGCCTATAACAACGAGGCCGATGTAGGCGAAGGAATCACGGCGTCGGGCGTCGCGCGCGCCGACATCTTCCTCACCACCAAGGTCTGGGTGAAGAATTTCCGCCATGCCAATTTCCTGAAATCGGTCGATGACAGCCTCGGGAAGCTCCAGACCGATTACGTCGATCTCCTGCTCCTTCACTGGCCGAACAATGACGTGCCTTTGGCCGAGCAGATCGGCGCCTTGAACGAGGTCCGGCAGAAGGGCCAGACGCGGCATATCGGTGTCAGCAATTACAACCGCGCTTTGATCGCGGAGGCCGTGAAGCTGAGTGCGGCGCCGCTGGTCACCAACCAGATCGAATATCATCCCTATCTCGACCAGACCCCCGTGCTCGATGCCGCGCGCGCCGCCGGCATGTCGGTGACGGCCTATTACGCCATGGCCGACGGCAAGGTGCCGCAAGATGCGATTCTCCAGGCGATCGGCAAGAAGTATGGAAAGTCGGCCGCGCAGGTGACCTTGCGCTGGCTCATCCAGCAAAAGGGTGTCGTTGCACTCTCGAAGACCGTGAGCGAGGCACGGGCCAGGGAAAATCTCGCGATCTTCGATTTCGAACTTTCCGCCGAAGACATGGCGGCGATCCATAAACTGGCGAACCCGAAGGGCCGCATCGTCAGCCCGCTTGGCCTCGCCCCGGCCTGGGACGCAGCCTAGACGCGGCTGAAGCGATAGAGGGTGAGTTGCCGGTAGGTTTCGCCGGGCCGCAAAACGGCATCGGGAAAGTTCGCGTGGTTGGGTGAATCCGGAAATATCTGCGGCTCCAGGCACAGTCCCGCATAGGCGCCGTAGCGCCGGCCGCCATGGCCCGGCACCAGCGGGCCGATTCGGGCACCGTCATAGAATTGGAGGCCGGGCTCGGTGGTGCGGATTTCCAGTTGCGTGGCACTCAAGGGGCCAATGAGGCGGGCAGCCAGACGCGGCGCCATGCTGCGCGCCCGACCCAGGACGAAATTGTGATCATAGGCCGGCTGGATCTTGCCCGGTGCCGCGCGGAGCGCATGGCCGGTGCGGAAATCGAAGACGGTATCGTCGACCGGGGCGATCTCGCCGGTGGGAATCCGGTGTGCATCCACCGGCAGATAATGCGTGGCCGGCACCTCCAGCACATGATCCAGGATGTCTTCCGTGCCATCCAGATTGAAATAGCTGTGGGTGGCGAGATTGACGATGGTGGCCCGATCCGTGGTTGCCGAGAGTTCGATTGCCAGTTCGCCCTCGCCCGTGATGCGATAGGTGCAGCGCGCGGCGAGATTCCCGGGATAACCCTGTTCGCCATCGGGCGAGAGAAGCTCCAGCGTCACATGCTGCGGGCCGTGATCCAGGATCTGCCAGACACGGTGGCTGAACCCGATCTCGCCACCATGGAGATGGGTGCGGCCGGCTTCGTTGCGCGTCAATTGATAGGTCTGGCCGTCGATGACGCAACGCCCCTCGGCGATGCGGTTGGCATAGCGCCCGGCGACACAGCCGCAATAGGGCGAATGAGCCACGTAATCGCCAAGCTGCTCGAAACCCAGCACGCGGCGTTGTGGTCCCTTGCCCGCATCGAAAGTGAGGTCCTGGATGATGCTGCCCAGCGAGAGCAGGTTTACCTGAAGGCCACCGTCGGAAAGGCTTACGCGTTCGATCGCGCTGCCGTCATCGAGGAGGCCGAAGCGGGTGACGCTCATCTGTCGAGGCCAGCCACGGCCTGGCGATAGGCGGTGGCGAGATCACGCGCGGCCCTGGCCATGTCGGAGATTGTCATGCCGGGCTTGTAGACCGATGTGCCGATGCCGAAACCATTGGCGCCCGCCTGGGTATAGGCGGTGATGTTGTCGGGCTTCACACCACCTACGGGCAGCAGCAAGGTGCCCTTCGGCATCACGGCGCGCCAGGCCTTCACCACCTGGGGCGGCATGGATTCGCCGGGAAACATCTTCAGGGCATCGGCACCGGCTGCGAGCGCCGTGAAGGCTTCGCTCGGCGTGGCGACGCCGGGCGCGGTCCACAGGCCGCGCGCCTTGGCGGCCTTGATCACGGCGGGATCGCAATTGGGCGCCACCATCAATCGGGCGCCGGCATCGGCGATGGCTGAGACCTCATCGGTGGTGAGCACGGTGCCGGCGCCGACCAGCAGCCTGTCGCCGCCTTTGGCCACCATGCGCTTCAAGGTGGTGAGGGCGTCGGGACTGTTGAGCGGTACTTCGACCACCCGCCAGCCCGCCTCTTCGAGTGCCTCCAAAGCGGCATCGGCCTCCGGAGGGGTGATGCCGCGCAGGATCGCGATCAGAGGCAAATCCTGGAACCAGGCACGCAGATCTTTCATTCCGATGGTCCTCAACAGAGCTTCGCGCGCTTGGCGAGCGCGAACAAAGCGGGCGGCAGGATGGTATCACTGTCGAGCCGCTCGAGGGTGATTCCGAACCTCGCCGATGCGGCGGCATAGGTCGCAAGCAGCGAGGCCGAGCCGATGGCGATGAGATGGGAGATGCTGGAATGCCGGCGCAGCCAGGTGAGCGCATCCTGCATTTCGGTGCCGACCAGCAGGCCTGAGAGATAGGAGCCCGCATTGCCCGGCGCCAACTCGCCGAACAGAGAGAGGCTGCGCACGCCGAACAATTGATGGGTGAGGGCGCCGTCCTCGCTGTGCTGCGCTCGGGCAAGGCCGCGATCGAAAGCGGCGGCATCGAGCGTGTCGCCGCCGATCACCTGGGACAAACTGCCCTGGCGGCTGAGCAGGCCGAAGAGTTCGCCGGTCATGTAGGTGCGGAAATCGGTGAGGCGCCCGCCTTCCACCCGCGCCCATTTGGCATGGGTGCCGGGCAGCAGGAAGATGCCGTCCTCGATGCCGCGGGTCAGTTTCGCGCCCAGCAATTGGCATTCCTCGCCGCGCATCACATCGGGCTGGCCGGCATCGCGTCTGGCCATCCCGGGCACGATGCGGATCTCTGTCCCCGGAATGCCGTCAACCGCGATCAGCCTGGTGGCGAGATCGTCGAGCCGGGCGGGGGTTTCGAGATAGGGTGCCTCGCGCCAGCCGGCGCGGCTGCCCACCATGCCCGCCATGATCACGGGGGCGCCGGTGAGCCAGCCTTGGGTGAAGGCCTGCAGCGAGCCCTTGAAGTCGCCATTGGCACCGATCGCGATCAGGCCCTGATCATCGGCGCGGCGTTCCAGCACATTGCCCCCGGCATCCAGCGCCCAGGCGCGGCGGTTGCTGGTGCCCCAATCGACCGCGATGCAGGCGATGGACACGCTAGAGCGACCCGACCCCGCCCAGGGGGAAATCGTCATTCGGTTTGGCACCCAGCGCATTGCGCAAGGGGGCACCGAAAACCGGTGCCTCGATCTCGAACAGATCGCCGGGCTGGGTCACGATGCCGTCGCCCACCGACAATGTCGCCGTGCCGAAGAAATGGATATGAAGGTCGCCCGGGCGGCGGAATTGCTTGTACTTGAAGTGGTGGTATTCGAGATTGGCGATGGTATGCGACATGTTGCGTTCGCCGCTGACGAAGGGTTTCTTCCACAGCAGTTTGCCGTCGCGCCAGATGCGGCTTTCGCCTTCGACGCTGTCGGGAAGATCGCCCAGCAGCAATTCCGGGCCGATGGCGCAGGCGCGCAATTTCGAATGGGCGAGATAAAGGTAGTTCTGCCGCTCGGTCACATGGTCGGAATATTCGTTGCCGATGGCAAAGCCGAGGCGCCAGGGCTTGCCCTGCATGTCATTGAGATAGATGCCGGCGACTTCCGGCTCCTCGCCGCCATCGAGGGCGAAGGAGGGAAAGTCGAGCGCCGCGCCGGGCTTGGCCACGATCGAGCCGTCGCCCTTGTAGAACCATTCCGGCTGCACGCCGGGCTTGCCGCCCTTCGGCTTGCCGCCCTCGAGGCCCATGCGGAACATCTTCATGGAATCGGTGAGGTCTTCGATGGCGCCCGCCACCTTCTGGTGCATCTTGTCGCGTGTATCGGCACTGCCCAGATGGGTAAGGCCGGTGCCGGCGACGAGGCAATGGGTGGGATCGGGATGATCGACCGGCGAGAGTACGGCGCCGTCCTTGAGCAAAGCTGCGTAATCAAGCGTCTCGCCATCGCCCCGTGCCGTCACTTCGGCGGCGAGGCCGCGGCGATCGGCCAGGGCCGCATTGGCGAGATCGATCACCCGGTCCGCCAGCGGTACCACGATGGCATTTGCGTTCTCGATGCGCGCGACACCGCGCCGGCCGTTCTTGTTGAATTGGATAAGGCGCATGTCGGTGACCCTTACGATTTCTTTTTGTAATAGACATCGAGGAAGACGGCGGCCAGCAGCACCAGGCCCTTGATCAGCTGCTGGAGATCAATGCCGATGCCCAGGATCGACATGCCGTTATTCATGACGCCCATGATGAAGGCGCCGATCACGGCGCCGATGACCTTGCCGACGCCGCCCGAGGCCGAGGCGCCGCCGATGAAGACGGCGGCGATGACGTCGAGCTCGAAGCCGAGGCCGGCCTTGGGTGTCGCCGTGTTGAGGCGGGCGGCGAAGATGAGGCCGGCCAGGGCCGCCAACACGCCCATATTCATGAAGGTGTAGAAGGTGAGGCGTTCGGTCTTGATGCCGGACAGCCGCGCCGCCTTTTCGTTGCCGCCCAGCGCATAGATGCGCCGGCCGATCGTGGTCGAGGAGGTAATGAAGGCATAGAGGGCGATGAGGGCGAACATGACGATGAGCACGTTCGGCAGGCCCTTGTAGGAGGACAGCAGATAGGAAAACAGAATGAAGCCGATGGCCACCAAAGCGTTGCGGCCGACGAAGAACAGCATCGGTTCCTCGGCAAGGCCATGGGCCTGCTGCCCGCGCCGGTCCTGGAGATTGAAATAAAGTACCAGCAGGGTGACGGCGATGCCGATCAGCATCGACGTGGTGTGGAAGGTGGTCGGCAGAAAATTCGGAATGAAGCCCGAGCTCAGGAGCTGGAATTGCGGCGGGAAGGGACCGACCGACTTTCCTTCCAGGATGTAGAGCGCGAGGCCCTTGAAGACCAACATGCCGGCCAGCGTCACGATAAAGGACGGTATTTTCTGGTAGGCGACGAAATAGCCCTGCGCTGCGCCGATGAGCGCACCGGCGGCGAGGCAGATGATGGCCGCCGGCACGAAATGCATGCCCTGCTGGACCATGAGGACCGCGGCTACCGCACCGATGAAGCCCGCCACCGAGCCCACAGAGAGATCGATATGGCCGGTCACGATAATGAGCAGCATGCCCAGCGCCATGATGACGATGTAGCTGTTCTGGAGGACGATATTGGTGAGGTTGAGCGGTTTGAAGAGCGCGCCGTTGGTTGCGACCTGGAAGAACACCATGATCACGATCAGCGACAACAGCAGGCCGTATTCGCGGATGTTGCTCTTGATGAAGGCGCCGAGGCTGCCGTGCCGCGTGTCTTCGCTGGTGGCCGTTTGCTGAGTCATATCAATCTTCCCAAGACTTCATGATGGCGCGCATGATCTTTTCCTGCGACGCTTCCCTGGCTGGCATCTCGCCGACCATTTTGCCTTCGTTCATCACATAGATGCGGTCGGAAATGCCCAGCAATTCCGGCATCTCGGATGAAACGACGATGACGCCTTTGCCGGCTTCGGCGAGGCGGTTGATGATGGTGTATATCTCGTATTTGGCGCCGACATCGATGCCGCGCGTGGGCTCGTCCAGGATCAGGATCTCCGGCTCGGCGAAGAGCCATTTCGAGAGCACGACCTTCTGCTGGTTGCCGCCCGAGAGGTTGACCGTCTGCTGGAACACCGAGGGTGCCCGGATATTGAGCTCGCGCTTGTATTTGTTGGCGACGGTGAGTTCCCGCCCGTCATCGATGACACCGCGGGTGGAGACGCCGCCGAGATTGGCCAGAGTCACGTTGCGCTTGATGTCGTCGATGAGGATGAGGCCGTAGGTCTTGCGGTCCTCGGTCGCATAGGCGATGCCGTGTTTCAGCGCCTTTTCGATCGTGCTGACATCGATCGGCTTGCCGTGCATGACGACCTCGCCGCTGATCTTCTGGCCATAGGAGCGGCCGAAGAGGCTCATGGCAAGTTCCGTGCGGCCGGATCCCATGAGGCCGGCGATGCCGACGACTTCGCCGCGGCGGACGTGGAAATCGACGCCCTTGATCTTCTGCCGGTCGGCATGCTGGGCGTCATAGACTACCCAGTTCTTCACCTCGAGGATCGGTTCGCCGATCTTGGGGTCACGCTTCGGATAGCGGTCCTTCAATTCGCGGCCGACCATCGAGCGGATGATGCGGTCCTCGTTCACCTCTTCGCCGCGGCAATCCATCAGATCGACCGTGGCGCCGTCGCGCAACACCGTGACCCGGTCGGCCACTTTCATGATCTCGTTGAGCTTGTGCGAGATCAGGATCGAGGAGATGCCCTGGCGGCGGAATTCCATCAGCAGAGCGAGGAGCGCGTCGCTGTCGCTTTCGTTGAGGCTGGCCGTGGGCTCGTCGAGGATGAGGAGGCGCACTTCCTTGGCCAGCGCCTTGGCAATCTCGACCAATTGCTGTTTGCCGACACCCAGATTGGTGATGAGCTCGTCGGGCGATTCCTTCAAGCCGACCTTCTTCAGCAGCTCCTGCGTGCGCTTGAAGGCAATTGGCCAGTTGATGATGCCGTTCCTGGCCGGCTCGTTGCCGAGGAAAATGTTCTCGGCGATCGAGAGCAGGGGCACCAAAGCCAGTTCCTGATGGATGATGATGATGCCGAGCTTCTCGCTGTCGCCGATGTCGCGGAAGCGCCGCTCCTCGCCCTCGAAATAAATTTCGCCGGAATAGCTGCCATGGGGATAGACGCCGGAGAGGACCTTCATCAGGGTCGATTTGCCGGCCCCGTTTTCGCCCACCACGGCATGGATTTCGCCGGCGCGGATGCTGAGATTGACGTTGTCGAGAGCGTTGACGCCGGGAAAGGTCTTGGTGATTCCCCGCATCTCAAGGATGGGCGCCGTACCGGCGCGGTCTGCGAATGTGTCCATTGGTGGCGTTTGTCCCAGCCAGCCTAAACGAAAAAAGTCGGCCAATATTCCTGGTCGACTTTCACCACAACAGAGCTGGCCCCAGAATTCAATCAAAGAAAACAGGTGCGCCCGGCCATGCCGGCCGAGCGCACCTGGTCGAATTGTTACTGAACCTGATCCTTGGTGTAGTAGCCGCTGCCGATCAGGATTTCTTCCCAATTGGTCTTGTCGACGGCCACCGGCTTCAGCAGGTAGGACGGCACGACCTTGACACCGTTGTTATAGGTTTTGGTGTCGTTGACCGGGACTTCCTTGCCGGCCAGCAAAGCGTCAACCATCTCGGCCGTCACCTTGGCGAGTTCGCGGGTGTCCTTGAAGATCGTCGAATATTGCTCGCCCGCGAGGATCGACTTGATCGACTGGACTTCCGCGTCCTGGCCCGAGACATAGGGCATCGGCATATCGGCGCTGCCATAGCCGACACCCTTCAGCGAGGAGAGGATGCCGATCGAGAGGCCGTCATAGGGCGAGAGCACGGCATCGACGCGCTTGTCGGCGTAATAGGCCGAAAGCAGATTGTCCATGCGGGCCTGCGCCACGGCGCCGTCCCAACGAAGCGTGCCGACCTTGTCCATGCCCATCTGGCCGCTCTGGACCACCAGCTTGCCGCTGTCGATATAGGGCTGCAGAACCGACATGGCGCCGTCATAGAAGAAGAAGGCGTTGTTGTCGTCCGGCGAACCGCCGAAAAGCTCGATGTTGAACGGGCCCTTGCCGTCCTTGAGGCCCAGCGCGTCGGTAAGCGTGGTGGCCTGGAGGACGCCGACCTGGAAATTGTCGAAGGTCGCGTAGTAATCGACATTGCCGGAATCGCGGATGAGGCGGTCATAGGCGATCACCTTGATGCCGGAATCGGCGGCTTGCTGCAGCGCCTGGCTGAGCGTGGTGCCGTCGATCGCCGCGATCACCAGGACCTTGACGCCCTTGGCGATCATGTTCTCGATTTGGGCGAGCTGGTTCGGGATGTCGTCTTCGGCGTATTGCAGATCGGTGCCGTAACCCTTGTCGGTGAACACCTTCACCATGTTGTTGCCGTCATCGATCCAGCGCGCCGAGGATTTGGTCGGCATGGAAATGCCGATCGTGCCCTTGTCCTGGGCGATCGCCGGTGCCGTCATGGCCATCAGGCCGACAGCGGCCGCCGCCAGGAAAGTTTGCAGTTTCTTCACGTTGTTCCTCCCAAGTGTTGATAGGCGAATGTTATGGTCCGGTAGAATTGGGTGATCTTAGGGACAACCCAGGCGCGCCGCGCGACACATTCCGGTGATCGCGACGCCGCGGTTGAAATATTTTGCTGAAGAAGGTTCTCCCCGTGAAAAAATCAGGGGCGAGAAAATCGGGGCGCCGCGCCGGCGCCGCTGGCGCACTGACCTCATGATGGTTCCTCCCGGAGGATGGCCGCGCCCGGTTTTTATGGGCGCTTAAGCCGACTTGATTTTGGCTTTTATCATACAAAATATGGAGCGGCAATCTTCGTTTGTATGATAAATAACCGGGGTGTAGAGAGTATTTTCGATGCTGTCTGGCGCTCTCGCCGGCGCGTGCTATACAGGCGTGATTCAAGATCGATCAGGGGCCGGGCAAAGAAAAAGAAACGCCCGCGAATAAAGGGAAACTGGGAGTTATGTCAGGGGTCAGAAAAAAAATTAAAGGCAGCGCCGCGGCGCTGCCGCAAGTGCGTGGCAGCCTGCACCGCGGCCTGGCCCAGGATATCGGCGCGCGCATTCTGAATGGCGAGTTCGCGCCCGGTACCTTGCTGCCCAATGAGGCGGAATGGTGCGAAAGTTTCGGCGTCAGCCGCACCGCGGTACGCGAGGCGATCAAGATGCTGATGGCCAAGGGCCTGATCCAGTCGCGGCCGAAAATCGGCTCGCGCGTGCTGCCCCGGGCGCAATGGAATTTGCTGGATCGCGATGTGCTCCGCTGGTATTGCGCCGCAGCAAATCCGGTGCATTTTCTCGTGCACATGCAGCAAGTGCGGGAAATCCTGGAGCCGGAGACGGCAGCGCTCGCCGCCGCCAATCGCACGGCGGACCAATTGATGGAAATCGAGGCGGCCTTCCAGCAGATGGCTGAGGCGAAAACCCTCAGCGCCTGGAACGATGCCGATGTTCTGTTTCATCAGGCGATCCTGCTCGCCGCCGGCAATGAATTGCTGGCGCCGCTGGGCCTCGTTATTGAATCCGCTTTGGGCAGCATGTTCACTTATACTGCCAGCCAGCGCGGCGATATCGGCCGCACGCTGCCGGGGCACCGCAAGATTCTGCTGGCCATCCGCGCACGCAAGCCGGAAGCGGCGCGGCTTGCCGTCCGCGGCCTGTTGCGCGATACCCGACGAATCGTGCAATTGGTGGCGGCCAGCCGGAAACGACCCACCACCCGCCGCCCCGTCGCGGCTGCTTAAAGAAGCTCCGTTCAACCGATTCCAGACCACAAGGCAATAAAATGGATCTCAGCAATCTCGGCCACTACCCTTCGCTCAAGGACAAGGTGGTGTTCGTTACCGGCGGTGGCAGCGGCATCGGTGCCGCGATCGTCGAATCCTTTGTCGATCAGGGTGCCAAGGTCGCCTTCGTCGACGTCAATGTCGAAGGCAGCACCAAGCTGGTCGAAGATCTGCAGGCGCAATATGGCGTCAAACCGCTGTTCATCAAATGCGATCTCACCGACACCCATGCCCTGCGGCAGGCGGTCAAGGATATTGCGGCAGCCCTCGGCGATATTGACGTCCTGGTGAACAATGCCGCCCATGACCAGCGCCACAAATGGGAAGATGTGACACCGGAATACTGGGACGACCGCACCGCCATCAACATCAAGCAATACTTCTTCTGCATGCAGGCGGTGCTGCCGGGCATGATCAGGAAAAAGGCCGGTTCCATCATCAATACCGGCTCGATGAGTTGGAAGGCGAAGCAGGGCGGCATGCCGGCCTATACGACCTCGAAGGCGGCGACCCACGGCCTCACCCGCGGCATGGCGCGCGATGTCGGCAAGGACAATATCCGCGTCAACACGGTGGTGCCCGGCTGGGTCATGACCGAGCGCCAGTTGCAGCTTTGGGTCAATGCCGAGAGCGATGCGGAGATCGACCGCCAGCAATGCCTCGCCGGCCGCGTCATGCCCGTCGATCTTGCCCGCATGGTTCTGTTTCTGGCTGCCGATGATTCCAGGATGTGTACGGCCCAGGAATTCACTGTCGATGGCGGCTGGGTCTGATCAGCTCCCCACTGATTCAACCGGCGGATAGCTGATTGCGAGAATTTCCAGGGTCTCGATGCCGGTGGGCGAGCGCAGGGTGACGACGTCGCCCACGCGCGCCTTCATCAAGGCGCGCGCCACCGGGGAAATCCACGAGATGCAGTTCTTGCCGCTCTCGGTTTCGTCGATACCGACGATGGTGACCGTTACCTCGCGGTCATCCTCGCGTGCATAGGTGACGGTCGCGCCGAAAAAGACCTGAGCGCGATTCTTCTGCTGCGCGGGATCGACCGGCTCGGCGGCGGCGATGCGCTTGTCGAGGAAGCGGAGGCGACGGTCGATCTCGCGGAGCCGCCTTTTGCCGTAAATGTAGTCGCCGTTCTCGGACCGGTCGCCATTGCCGGCGGCCCATTCCACCACGCGCACGATCTCCGGCCGCTCGACGCGCCAGAGCTGCTGCCGCTCGGCCTGCAGCCGGGCGAGGCCGGCGGGTGTGATGTAGTTCTTGGTGCCTGGCGGCGGCGCGTCCGGCGCATCTTCGGCATCGTCGGCGGCGCTGAAACTAAGATCTTCCTGGGTCATGGTCATTCCTTGGCGGCAACAGCGCAAACTATCTCGTCTCCAGCCCAGACGTCTTTGCCGATTTCAAGGCGCCCATCGGGCGCTGAAGCCATTTTCAGGATGGGAAGAGAGAGGTAGATATTCAATTATTAAGGAGTTCATTTCTACACGACTACACCCACGATCCATGAATCTCTCGACCAAAAGGTGTGATGAACCGCTTCGATCACTTTCTCGGAAAATTCCCAACCAATCGGTCAGAATTAAGAACAATCTGCGGCAACAAGTCACTTTTTCGACGAGTCTTCGAAAATAAACTAAAATACTCACACCATTTTATCTTAATTCCTTAAAAAGGCCGGAGACTCTCCAGGGGGACCCCGGCAGTATCCCATGCAACGAGAGGCTGTCATTGCCGGCTGCGTCCCTGACGCCGCCAGCGCGACCGCCGGGCTCGCAGTTTTGGGATATTCGTCTTTCTGGGGAGCGAGACATGGCCACCGACACCACCGGTATTTCGACCGAAACCACGACCGTGCGCGAAGGCGAGGTCGAGCGGGCAAACCTGACCCAGGGTGCGACCCAGGTCCAATTGCCCCAGGGCGAGAACGTTGTTCGCATCCAGGTGACGCCTGGCGAGACGATCCAGCTGCCGTTCCCGCAGGACGCGATGGTTGCGCGCCTCGACGACGGCAACGGCAACCTCGCGGTGAAGGTCGGTGACATCACCGTCATCCTGCAGGGTTACGTCGCGGCGACGGGTGAAGCGGATGTCAACCTCATCGACGTGAATGGCCAGTCGATCGACGTCGCCGCGGTGGTGGCAGCGACCGATCCCAACCTCGATATCGAAACGGCAGCCGGCCCGGGTGCGGGTGACCAGGGCGCGGGGCCGGACAACAATGGCGGCGTGTTCTCGCCCTTCGATCCGCTGGCGGGCATCGGTGGCCTCAACGGCATCGGCGGTCTCGACCCGACGGCCCTTGAATATCGCCTGATCGAGCGCGAAGGCATCATCTTCGAGGAAGTCGAGGAAGACGGCGATACCGATCCGATCGTTCTCAACATTCGCCAGGCCAATCCGGTCAACGAAGACGACCTGCACGGTCCGCGCTGCGATGAAGATCTGCTGGATCGCCTGAATCCGAAGGAAGAAGAGGGTGGCGAGCAGCTCCCCTCGCTGGCGCGCGAGGGCGAAGGTGGCGAGCCCAAATGGGTGCTCGGCAAGCAATATGACGACGGCAACGATCCGTTCGACACCAAGGACCATGAAGAAGGCAGCCAGACCGACACCTGGTTCGGCAGCGACGCGGACGGCAAGAGCGGCCTGTTCCCCTTCATCTCCGACGACAACAATGGCCCGTTCCCGGGCGGCATCGACCAGGACCGCGAACCGCTTTCGGTCACCGCGGTGGTCGAGATCAATTTCTTCGGCGATCTGCCCGGCAAGCTGGTGCTCGATGCCAATGGCAACGGCGTCAATGACGGCCCGGGCGATGTGCCGCTGATCGATCAGCTGGTTGCCAAGGGCCTGACCTCGCATGGCCATGAACTGACCTATGCGCTGCTGCCGGAAGTGCCGGAAAGCGCGCCGGGCGCCAATGACGGCCAGGGCCAGATGGTCGTCGCCTATTACACCGTGATGTTCAACGGTTGCGCCTACAACGTGGTGGTCTTCACCATCGGCGTGAACGACGATGTGTTCACGGGCGCCGAGCCGACTGAATCGGGCAATTCCGAGATCGGCATCACCTACACGATGTATGGCGTGGTCGATCACCCGGATGAGGGCGAAGACATCCTCTCGATCGACGTGCCGTTCTTCCTGCAGGACAGCGATAGCGGCCCCGTGCCGTCCAACTTCCCCACGCCCCTGACCTTCGAACAGATCGACGACAAGCCCTTCCTGGGCGAAGTCTGCTACGCGAGCTTCTGTGGCTTCGACGTGCCGATCGCGATCGTGAAGGCCGACCTCACGCTCGGCCATGACGAGAGCAAGGGCGAGCAGCACACCCTTTACGATGCCAACGGCAACCTGATCGGCGGCTGGAACAACACCGACGATCTCGACAATGGCGAGGCCGGCGAAGCCGCCGACGCCGTCGACGATATGCTGGACGGTATCGGCCATGGCGATGCCAGCGGCGAGAACGTCGACATCGGCTACCAGCAGGATATCCTGTCGCAGTTGGCCCCGGAATTCATGCAGAACGGCAATTTCTGCGCCGATCCGCTGGGTGCCGCAAAGACCACCCTGTCGGTGAGCTTCGGTGCCGACGGCAAGGCCCGCGGCAACGACCAGGCCGGCGACACGCTGTTCGACCAGGATGACTCGACGCCGACCGACAAGGACGGCAATTACGTCGACGATCCGAACATCAAGGATTGGAGCAACTGGAACAACGCTTCCGACGGCACGCCGCTGGCGCCCAAGGACGGCACCGACAAGCGCGCCTTCGAATTGTTCATGAAGAGCCAGTCGGGCGAGAACCAGGGCGACGTGATCAACAGCTCGCTCACCAACTGGTTCATCACCATCATGGTGGACGGCCAGCCGGTGCAGGTGCAGGTCACGGCCTACCAGCTCGACGCCAACACCATCATCGGCATGGCGACCCCGCCGAGCGAAGACGAGGGCAATGGCGGCGGTGATACGGCCCGTTTCGTCCAGAACGAAGAAGGCGAGTATTGCCTCGATGGCACGGGCACGGCCGTTCCGGTGTTCGTGCTGCATCTCGACCCGAGCTCGGGCGAGCTGACCTTTGTCCAGTATCACCAGATCAACAACCCGAATGACGGCAACGCCGCCAGCCCGGATTGGGACAATTCGGCCAACGATCCGCTGACCCTGAAGGATGCCAACGGCAAGGCCCTGGTGTTCTTCGAGGCGACCGATTTCGACGGTGACTCGGTGCAGGCGCAGTTGGAAGTCGCGGTCATCGATGACGCCCCCGACGCCAAGGACGACAAGGCGGTCCTCGACGAGGAATCGTACTATCCCGACGGCACGCTCAACACCGTCACCGGCAATCTGGTGCTCGGCAAGAGCAATGACGGCATCAACAACGACAACAAGGGCGACAAGCTGTCGGTCGATCACGACCACACCATCTCGGCCCTGAAGTATGGCAACACCATCATCACCTTCGACTTCGACACCGGCACGGCGACGACGACGGTGTTCCCGAACGGAGCCACCAGCGACGTCAGCAATGTCACGCTGGTGAACGGCGTGGTCGAATTCGACACCCCGCACGGCCACTTCAAGGTCGTGGTGGATGCCGATCATGCGGATCCGGTGGCCCCGGGCGACAATTCGTGGGAAACCAACGAGCTCGGCTATTACGAATACACCGCCAATCCGGGCAACAACTCGGAGAAGGAATATTACGGCCTTAAGCAGGATGCCAACGGCACCGAATTGCCGGGCAGCCTCAATGCGGTCCTTGCCAAGTTCGAAGTGAACGGCCTTGATCTGCAAGCGTCGGGCGGTTCGTTCAGCACCAAGGAAATCACCGTCGGCGGCAAGACCTATGCCGGCATCGGCATCGGCGGCGGCCAGGTCGGCGCCGAGGTCGACGGTGGCGAAGTGCTCACCATCAAGCTGCCGGGCGATACCCAGGCGGCCAAGATCACGGTCGGCACGCTGTTCAACTCGGTTGACGGCGACGGCATCGAGAACTTCGACAACAACAACGCCGAAGTGCTGGAATGGGTTGCCTTCGACAACGGCGTCGAAGTCGGCCGCGGCAAGATCTTCGGCGATGCCGACGGCCTGGTCGATTTCTACATCAACCTCGGCGTCGAGTTCGACACCGTCGAACTGCATGCGGTCAATAACGGCCAGAACGGTTCCGACAATTCGGATTTCATGCTGGTCGGCGTGAAGACCTGCGAAGAGCTGTGCATCGAAGAGAAGCTGCACTACGCCCTCGAGGACGTGGACGGCGATTACGACTGGGCCAAGCTTGAGATCGACGTGCTCGACGGCGAACCGCTGGTCAAGCATCACCTCAGCACGACCTCGGTCACCATCGACGAAGACGGCCTGCCGAACGGCAACGACAACAACGTCTGGAACAAGGACGGCGACGGTGCCGACAATGTCGGCGGTAATTGGGGTCCGTTCGATCAGGACGGTCGCGAGAACACCGTCGGCGGCCATATCACTTATCTCACCTATGCCGACGGCCTCGGCATGGTGTCGCTGAGCTCGATCTCGACCCTCACCACGGTCGACGGCAAGTCGGTCCAGTTCGCCTGGGATCCGGCCACCAACACCCTGATCGGCTACGCGGCCCCGGATACCGACCGCGTCGTCCTCACCGTCGAGCTCACCAATGTCGGCGATAACGGCCTCGACTATAAGGTCACGCTGAAGGAGCCGCTGGATCACCCGACCAACGATTACGAAGACAATCTGGACTTCGTGTTCACGGTGACCATCGCCGACAAGGATTGCGACACGGCCAAGGTCGATGTCTGCGTCACCATCGACGACGACAAGCCGCAGCTCGACGAGATCTGCTACACCAAGACCGGTTATGCCAACGGCCATACCGGCGGCCTGGTGGATGAAGATTACATCCCCTATGTCGGCAACCAGGACGCCGATGGCGCCCCCGGCGACGACAACGGCAGCAACAAGGTCAGCGGCAATATCGACATCAATTACGGCGCCGACGGTCCGGCCACGGGCAATCCCTTCGCGGTCGCCTTTGCGAATGACACGCCGGCCGGCGTGTCGGCCTCGAAGGACAACAACCCGATCCTGCTGAAGAGCGAATATGTCGGCAGCGACCTGGTCATCACCGGCTATGTGTCGGTCCCGGGTCTCTACAACGACCGTACCGCCTTCACCCTGACGGTGAAGCCCAATGGCGAGTTCACCTTCGATCTGAAGGAAGCCCTCGAGCACAGCAACCAGGGCACCGGCAGCAGCTGGACCGAATACAACAACCTGCTGCTGCAGTTCGGCCTGACCGCCGCCGATCGTGACGGCGACAAGATCCCGGTCACGCTGAAGTTCGTGGTCGATGACGACGCCCCCGACAGCTTCACCATCAAGTTCCCGCACAACAGCGACAACCTGGTGAAGGAAGAGGGCATCAATGACGGCGACGACGAAGCCGATTTCTACCTCGACTTCGGCTCGAAGGGCGGCGTCGGCGCCGACCAGAACGGCACTGTCAGCTTCGTGCTGAAGACGGATATCTGCAACCTCGCCGGCCAGCCGATCGAACTCGTCAAGGTCGGCAACGAATGGCACGGCAAGGTCGATGGCAGCAACACCGTCTACTTCGTGATCCGTCCCGAGAACGGCGGCTATGAGTTCGACCTCAACCAGCCGATCAAGCACACCCAGCCGGGCAACGATACCAAGGCCGTGACCATCGGTGTCACTGTCGAGGACAGCGACGGCGACAAGCAATCGGCCGATGTCGTCATCAACATCAAGGACGACGTGCCCACCATCGAAGTGAAGTTCGGCCATGACGGCGATTCCAAGGATGGCAAGGGCCGGGTCGACGAGGACAAGCTCGTCAACGGCAACCAGGATTCCGACACCAACCCGGACGACAACGACAATTCGTCGTCGAACGGCGACGGTCCGGAAGGTGAATCTGCCGGGCCGGGCGGCTCGTGGCAGAAGGTCGATGGCGAGGTCAATGTCGACTTCGGCGCCGATGGCGGCACCGGTCCCAAGTTCACCGGTCTCACCATCACGACCCAGTCGGGCCAGGTCATTCCGCTGGACGGCCTCTACACCTCGGCCGGTCAGCTGGTCTACATCACCATCACCGACGGCGTGATCAAGGGCGGCACCTCGCCCGGCAGCGACAACGTCTTCTCGATGTCGATGAACGGCAGCGGCGACTTCACCTTCTATCTGAAGCAGGCGCTGGAGCACACGCTCACCAACGATCCCAGCACCGGCCAGACCGAAATCCGCTACGAGGACAACCTCAACTTCTCGTTCGGCGTCGAGGCCAAGGACGGCGACAACGACACCGTCACTGCCAAGATCGACATCGTCATCGACGATGACGGCCCCAAGGCGAATGATGAC